>NZ_JBYMTH010000001.1:12500-856693 GCF_057773065.1 Pseudoxanthomonas sp. 134C1 | reverse complement strand
TGTTCGCGCACGCCGGTGGACACCGGGTCGAACAGCAGCGCGGCCTGCGCGGTCAGGCCGGGTTGGACCAGCAGCGGACGGTCGGCATAGCGGATGTGGGTCACCAGGTTCTCGCGGTTCACCGAATGGCGCGCGCCATCGGCGTCGCGGATGCCGCGCTCGTGCACCAGCCGCTGCAAGGCGGCGACCTGTTCGGCGCCGCGGCTGAAACCCACCCCGACCACCCGAATCTGCGCCTGCGGGTCTTCCTGCAGCCAGGCTTTGGCTTGTGTGCAAAGTTGAAAATAAGCCGTCTCCACCCGTTCGTCGAAGGTGTGGCCGAAGCGGCCATCCAGGAGCCGGGTCGGGGTCTTCCACAGGCCGGTCTGGGTGAAGGTGCCTTCGACATAGCCACCGGCGATGTGGGTGATGCCCTGGTTCTTAAGGTCTTTCACCTGTTGGTAGGTGTTTGCCACGACGCTCCAATGCTCGGGCTTGTCCTTGAACAGGCTGTTGCCGGTGCCGTCCAGGGCGGCGATGAACAGCCGCTGGTGCGGGTCGCCGGTTCGCAGCAGGAGCGGAACACGCATCCGCGCCAGGTCGGCTTCGGCCTGGCGGTAGCTGTCCAGGTCCTGCGCATCGGCCGGGTAATAGCTCACGCCGCCATCGCGGGGCGAACGGGGGACAGACCCCATGGCGTGCCTCCTGGCCTAGTACGTTTGACTGAAGACCTGGATGAGGTCGTCCCGGAAATCGCTGTAGCGATTGCCCGGAATTTGCAGTTCCCGGGTTGAGATGTGCGCCCGCATGTAAATGTTGATGGTGCGGTCGTTGACCTCCAGGATGATGCCCGGCAGCGCTCCGGGACCGATGCCTTCTTCGGCGATGTCTTCGCGCCTGAGGTTGTGGCGAATCAACTGGTCCTGGAATATCTGGCCGATGTCGATATCGGCTTCATGTGCCTGACCGTCCCGGGACCGCCAGGTCACTTTTGCCGGCGGCGGGAAGTTGGGAATGGGACCCATCGTGGCGGACATGTTGTGGGGGTACTTGTCTCCCAGCCGTTCGGATGAACCCTGGAGTTCGTCTTCAGCGTCATCCACGCGCTGCATGCCTGCGTAGAAGACGCGACATCCGTAGGTGCTGTAGGTCGAGACGCTGAAGTAGTGCGCATGAAACTTCAGCGGCCACTCGGCGCCGACATTGGTGTGCCAGCCGTCCGGCAGGCGGGAGGGAAAGCCCTCCGGGGAAGAGGAGGAAGACATGCTCTGGCATCCGGTCAGGGTGAGAATTAGCAGCGCGATGCGGGCGATGCAACGGGAAAGGCGTCGTGCCATGGAAGAGGATTCCGGAACTGCGTGCCGGACGACGCTAGTACCTCTGACGCTTGCATGCAACGCACATTGAAAACCGGAAGTGACGCGCTATATGCGACACGAATGACAGGTGCAGGCGCGTACGCTTCGGCCTGGCGGTAGCTGTCCAGGTCCCGCGCATCGGCCGGGTAATAGCTCACGCCGCCATCGCGGGGCGAACGGGGGACAGACCCCATGGCGTGCCTCCTGGCCTAGTACGTTTGACTGAAGACCTGGATGAGGTCGTCCCGGAAATCGCTGTAGCGATTGCCCGGAATTTGCAGTTCCCGGGTTGAGATGTGCGCCCGCATGTAGACGTTGATGGTGCGGTCGTTGACCTCCAGGATGATGCCCGGCAGCGCTCCGGGACCGATGCCGTCTTCGGCGATGTCTTCGCGCCTGAGGTTGTGGCGAATCAACTGGTCCTGGAATATCTGGCCGATGTCGATGTCGGCTTCATGTGCCTGACCGTCCCGGGACCGCCAGGTCACTTTCGCCGGTGGGGGGAAGTTGCGGATGGGTCCCATGCCAGCAGTCAGTATTTCTGGATACTTCGAGCCCAACATCGCAGAGTCCGACTTGAGCTGCGCCTCGTCATCCAGGAGGCGCCATCGCTCGTGGTAAAGAACCTTGCACCCATAGGTATTGAAACTGTAGGCATCGAAGTAGTGCGCATGAAACTTCAGCGGCCACTCGGCGCCGACATTGGTGTACCAGCCGTCCGGCAGGCGGGAGGGAAAGCCCTCCGGGGAAGAGGAGGAAGACATGCTCTGGCATCCGGTCAGGGTGAGAACGAGCAGCGCGATGCGGGCGATGCAACGGGAAAGGCGTCGTGCCATGAAAGAGGATTCCGGAACTGCGTGCCGGATGACGCTAGTACCTCTGACGCTTGCATGCAACGCACATTGAAAACCGGAAGTGACGCGCTATATGCGACACGAATGACAGGTGCGGGCGCGTCCGCTTCGGCCTGGCGGTAGCTGTCCAGGTCCTGCGCGTCGGCCGGGTAATAGCTCACGCCCCCATCGCGGGGCGAACGGGGGACAGACCCCATGGCGTGCCTCCTGGCTCAGTAGGTCTGGCTGAAGACCTGGATGAGGTCTCTTTGCATGTTGCTGAGCGGTCTATCCGGAAATCTGGGCTTCTTCAGCCAGATGGTCGTTCGCGTGTAAACATTGATAGTGCGGTCGTTGACCTCCAGGATGATCTCGGTGATAGGGCTGTTCGCCGGGTCACTGGCGTCTTCGCGAGCGACGTGATGGCGAATCAACTGGTCCTGGAATATCTGGCCGATGTCGATGTCGGCTTCATGTGCCTGACCATCCCGGGACCGCCAGGTCACTTTCGCCGGCGGCGGGAAGTTGCGGATGGGTCCACGTCCTGCGGTCAGCAATGACTCGTGTGGACGCCCATACGAGGCTACAGAAGGCGAAGGTATGTCCCCTCCTCCATGCGGGAAGCCTCCATAGACCACCCTGCAAGACTGCGTGTCGAAGCAGTGCACGCCAAAATAGTGCGCATGAAACCTCAGCGGCCACTCGGCGCCGACATTGGTGTACCAGCCGTCCGGCAGGCGGGAGGGAAAGCCCTCCGGCGAAGAGGTGGGAGACATGCTCTGGCATCCGGTCAGGGTGAGAACGAGCAACGCGGTGGAAACGATGCGGGATGAGAGGCGTCGTGCCATGAAAGAGGATTCCGGAACTGCGTGCCGGACGACCCTAGTGTCTGCCCCTCCCACATGCAACGCACATTGAAAACGGAAGTGACACGCTATATGCGACACGAATGACAAGTTTAAGGCACGTCAGTTCCGCCTCGTCCTGGATAAGTTCTCGCCATCAAAACCGTGTTCGTCATGTCCTTGGAATAGCCCCCTCTAGCAGCTCAGTCTCGCAGGATGCCCTCGTCATCTTCGGGTGCGACTTCCACGAACGCGAACAGGTCCGGTTGTTCCGCCACCTCGCCTCGCTCGCGGAAACCGGACACGCCCACGCCGACCAGCCTGTACAGCGTTTCGGCCGGCAGCGCCACGCGGTCACGCAGGGCCAGCGCGATCGCGGTGAATTCCTCGGCGCTGCCCGGCGGCACCTCGGGGGTGAAACTGCGGGTGAGGATGCGGAACTGGGCGGTCTTCAGTTTCAGCACCACGGTGCGGCCGACACGATCGGTCTTGCGAGTCGCTTCCCAGGTCTTGCCGGCCAGCCGGCGCACCTGCTCGTCGATGGCCGACAGCGGCACGTCGCGTTCGAAGGTGTCCTCGGAGGAAATCGACTGCACCGGCTGGTCCGGTTCCACCGGGCGTTCGTCGATGCCGCGCGCGCGCCGGAACAGGCTGCCGCCGAAACTGCCGAAGCGCTGCTCCAGTTCCGCCTGCGGCCACTCGCGCAGCTCGCCCACGGTACGGATGCCCACGGCATGCAGCTTGCCCAGCATCACCTTGCCGACACCGGGAATCCGCTCCACCGGCAACGGGGTGAGGAACGCCTCCACCTGTCCCGGCTTGACCACGAACAGGCCGTCGGGCTTGCGCCAGTCCGAGGCGATCTTGGCGAGGAACTTGTTCGGCGCCACGCCGGCGGAGGCGGTCAGCGCGGTCTCCTCGCGGATCTGCGCGCGGATGGTTTCGGCGATGGCGGTCGCCGAAGGCAAGCCGGTCCTCGCCTCGGTGACATCCAGATAGGCTTCGTCCAGCGACAGCGGCTCGACCAGATCGGTCTGGCGCAGGAAGATTTCGCGCACCTGCCGCGAGACCGCCTTGTAGCGCACGAAATCCGGCGGCACGAAGACACCCTCCGGACACAGCCGTTCGGCACGCACCGCCGGCATCGCCGAACGCACGCCGAACTTGCGCGCCTCGTAGGAAGCCGCGCACACCACGGAACGGCTGCCGCGCCAGGCCACGATCACCGGCTTGCCGCGCAACGACGGATCGTCGCGCTGCTCAACCGACGCGTAGAACGCGTCCATGTCGATGTGGATGATCTTGCGCATGCCGCGGCTATTGTAAGAGTCCCGCCGCCCTCTTTCCTGTGGGAGCGACGCCCGTCGCGATGGCGGGAATCGTTTCCCGAGAGGAAGAGCTCGCGACTCACGTCGCTCCCACCGCCGGGGTTCATGGGAACCCAGGCCGGGGACTGGAGGATTTTTCCTTGTGGGAGCGACGTCAGTCGCGATGGTGGGAATCATTCCCGAGGGAAAAGCTCGCGACTCACGTCGCTCCTACAGGGAGGCGGTGACCAGGCGGCCCAGCGTGGCGATGGCGTTTTCCGCGCGCGCGTCCAGCGGATGCCCGTGGTTGAGACGGATGCAGTGGCGGAACGCGCGGCTGGCGGAGAACATCGGACCGGGCGCCAGACTGATGCCCTGCGCCAGCGCCTGGCGATGCAGCGCGAGCGCGTCCACCCCAGCCGGCAACTCCAGCCACAGAAAATAGCCCCCCTGCGGCCGGGTCACCCGCGTGCCTTCCGGGAAATGCCGCGCGATCGCGCCCATGTATTCCTGCTGTTGCTGTTCCAGGATCTTGCGCAGCCGTCGCAGATGGCGCTCGTAGCCCCCCTTTTCCAGGTACGTGGCCAGCCCGAGCTGGCCGGGTGCCGAGGTCGCCAGCGAGAACGTCAGCTTGTGATGGGCGATCTCGCGCGTGTAGCGGCCCGGCGCCACCCAGCCCACCCGATAACCCGGCGCCAGGCTCTTGGAAAACGAGCCGCAATGCAGTACGCCCCCTGCGCGATCGAAAGCCTTGGCCGGCAACGGACGACGTTCGCCGAAGTACAACTCGGCGTACACATCGTCCTCGATCAGCGGGATGCCGTGGCGTTCCAGCAATTCGACCAGCGCGCGCTTCTTCTCCTCCGGCACGGTGCAACCCAGCGGATTCTGGAAACTGGTCATCAGCCAGCACGCCGCCGGGCGGTGGCGCCCGATGGCCTGGGCCAGCGCGTCCAGATCGATGCCCTCGCGCGGGTGCGTGGGGACTTCGAGCGCATGCAGGCCGTGCCGTTCCAGCGCCTGCAGGGCGGCATAGAAGCACGGCGACTCCACCACCACCGTATCGCCCGGCCGGGTGACCGCCTGCAGGCACAGGTTCAAGGCTTCCAGCGCGCCGTTGGTGATGACGATCTCCTCGGCCGACACCTGCATGCCGGCGATCAGATAGCGCAACGCGATCTGCCGGCGCAGCTGGATCTTTCCCGGGGTCAGATCGTCCACCGTGCTCCACGGGTCCAGCGATTGCGCGGCGGCGGCCATCGCCCGCCCGAGTTTGTCCAGCGGATACAGCAAGGGACTGGGGAACGCCGATCCCAACGGCACGACGTCGTGCGCCATCGCCGATTCCAGCACTTCGAACACCAGTTCGCTCACGTCCACCGGACGCGCGCCGTCGGCCGGCTGCGAGGCGCGCTCCGGCTCCGGCGGCAGCGGTCGCGCGTCGTCGGCCACGTAATAGCCCGAGCGCGGGCGCGAGCGGATCAGGCCGCGCGCCTCCAGCAGGTAGTAGGCCTGGAACACCGTGGCGGGACTGACCTTGCGGCGGGCGCTGGTCTGGCGCACCGACGGCAGCCGCTGGCCCGACCGCAGCAGGCCCTCGCGGATCGAGCGCGCGATGTCCTCGGCCAGGGATTCGTAGCGCTTCATTTCAGCCTTTCCAATCAATCAGTTACTGTCTGAATGCCGGATCTGATCCGGTTTTTCGAAAAGGATTCTGATTCTTGGAGAACTGCACCGCAATCCCTAGGATCCCATCCAGACTTCTCCCCTCTCCGCGGCCCCGAATCCATGAACGCGCAGGTCGAACTCAATCTGGCCCTGATCCTGTTCCTGCCCTGGTTCGCCATCCTGGCGGCGCTGTACTGGATCTACCCGCGCCAACCGCGCGGCACCGGCCGGCGCCTGTTCGACACCGCCGCGCTGGTGCTGGCCACCGCGCTGTCGGCCTGGGGCATGCATTGGGGTTTCCTCAATGCCGATCCCGATGCCGGCGCGATCTGGAAGCAGGTGCTCGCCACCTCGGTCGCCTACGGCCTGTTCCTGATGGTGATGACCCTCGCCATCGCCGTGCGGGCATGGTGCATGCCCGCCATTCCCGCGCGCGCCCGCTGACGCGCGCCCACTTCACCGGACCACGTCCATGAAACTCCTGCTCATCCTCGGCTTCCTCGGCATCATCATCTACAACCTCGGCGCCGGCCTGTACTACATGCTCGTCGACACCGGCGGCAGCAAGCGCACCGTCAACGCGCTGACCCGGCGCATCGGGTTCTCGGTGGCGCTGATCGTGATCGTGATGATCGGCATCGCCAGCGGCTGGATCCAGCCGCACGGCGTGCTGAACTGATCCACGGCCGACGGCTGGCGCGCTTCCGCTGCGCGCCACCCGACGGGCCGCCGGCGTTCAGCGGCGCGCCTCGGCCTCGCGCAGCTTCTGCGCGCATTCCTCGCAGCACACCTCGACGGTATGGCCGCCGATGCTGACTTCGATGGCGTTGCCGTCCAGCGGGTAATCGCAGACGGCGCAGGTCTTCTCGCTCATGACACGCTCCTGTGGATGCCCGGCCAATCCGGGCATGCACAGGAGACCATCGCGATGATGGCGGCGCTGTCGGATTCTTTAGCGATTCAAGCGCGCGCGTTCACGCGCTTTTGGCCAGCGCCGCGCGCCGGAACGCCGATGGCGTCCGGCCATGCACCTGCTTGAACGCCGCGGCGAAGTGGCTGTGGCTGGAAAAGCCCAGATCCTGCGCCAATGCCGAAATGTCCTCGCGGGTGACGACCAGATCCAGCGCGCGCGCCAGCCGCAGGCGCAGGTGATAGCGGTGCAGCGGCATGCCCTCGACCTGCTGGAAAACCTGGGTGAGATACACCGGCGAACCCCCGATTTCCGCGGCGATGTCGGCCAGGCTCCAACGCCGGCCCAACTCGCTTGCCAGCAGCACCTTCACCCGATCCACCAGCCGGCGACGTGCATGGGTGGCGCCGGGGGCATGGCGGGTGCGCGGCCCCAGGCTGCGGCACAGCAGGGTCAATCCCAGGCTCTCGGCTTCCAGCATCTCGATCGCGCGATGGCGTAGGCTGTGGCGCAGCAGCGCCACCAGCGCCTGCGCGCGTGGGTCGATGCGCAGCGACTGCGTGTTGAAACCGGGCGCGTCGCGCCGATGCAACCGATCGGCCGGGGCCAGTTCGCGCAACAGCTCCGGTCTCACCGAAAGCACCAGGCTGGCGTCGCCGCCGCTCACCGGATGGCTGACCTGATAGCCCTCGCCGGCATTGAAGAACAGCACATGATTGGCATCGGCCACCGATTGATCGCCGCCGACGTGGCGCAGGTACAGCCCGCGATACGGGAACACCAGATGGGTGACGCCCGCGCACTCCTCCGCGCTGCGATGGCGGCACTCGCCCCGGCACAGCACATCGCTGACCGTGACGGGACCGGTATCCAGCAGCGGATGGACGGTGAATTCGGACATGCTCGATCAACGTGTCGCCAACGGCAGCCGCATCGCCAGGTGACGCTCGCGCAGCCACAGGAACCAGGGCAACGCCAGTGACACGCCCACCGACAGGCCCAGCAGCGGCAGCCACCAGCGGCGCATGCCCAGTCGCCGCCCTTCGACGGCCATCAGCACGATCACCGCGATGCCCGACACCAGCACATCCGCCCAGGCGAAGCCGGCGATCGGGGTGGCGAATGCCTGTCGCGCCAGCAGGGGCAGGTCGAAGCCATGTTCGGCCAGCCACGGCCACAGCCACGAGAGCGGCCAGAGCGTTCCCAGCAGGCACAACAACGCGTAGACGGTTCGCATGTCCTCATCCTGGCGGGTCGATGCGCCGATGATAGGCCCCGGCCCCTTGGCGCCACCACGGTCGATTGAAACCGCTTCCTGCCGGACGCGCTGTCGAAATCTTTAGCGGTTTCCCGGCCCTGCCCGGTGAAGCGGTATCAGGCCCCTCGAATTCGCTCCGTGCGGGCCACTCTGTCAGCGCATTCAGTCGCCAGCCCCTGGCAGCTTCAACACGGATACCACGCACAGCGTCCCCGGCCATTGGCCTCCGTGTCCCCGCGACTTCGCAGTAAAGATACCCGTCAGTTGGACACGTTGTCGGCTGTACTCGGCATCGATACCGCGTACCCAGATTTGCTTGTCGAAATCACCACTGTAGATCTCTGCCTCGGGCTCCGGATGCAGCGCGGCGTGCTCGAAGTAGTCGTAGTAGTAGCCTTCCACACGGAGGAATGTCCCTTCATATGCGGTGGGTCGGGCTGCGAGATCCGCCAGTTCCACTGTCTTGGCCGTTCCTCGCGCGGGGGGACATTCTTCCAGTGCCGACCCCGACCAGTCGTACTTCTTCGCAGGGACATCTTCCACCCGGTGGCAAGCCGTCAGTACGGTCATTCCCAACAGGATCAGGCAGGCATGACGAAGCGGCCATCCGGTGAATATCCTCATCCTTCCATCATCCTTGCCTGGTTGCGAATGTTGCAGCCTCTCCCGGGGACCGGGATGGATGCAAGCAGCAATGTGCGACTGCGCCACCGCATCCCCCGGGTGTCGATATAGTCCGGTGCCGGAGGTCCGCATGACCCGCCCCTTTCCACACCGTATTCGCTGGGCCATCGAAGGTCTGGACCTGTCTCCGGGTCAGCGCGTGCTCGAGATTGGTTGCGGGAATGGCATGTCCTGCATGCCGATTTGCGAACGGATCGATGCCGGCCGCTATCTCGGGGTCGATCGTTCGGACAAGATGATTGCCGCGGCCCGCGACCGAAATGCGGCCTGGGCGGAGCGAGGCATGGCGAGTTTCCAATGCATGGACGCCACGTCACTGGACAATCCCGATGCCCGTTTCGATCGCATCCTCGCGATCAACGTCAACCTGTTCTGGCGGCAAGCCGATGCCGCGCTGGAGCGCCTGTGCCCGCTATTGGCGCCGGCGGGCAGGCTTCATCTGGTTTTCGAACCGCCGGACGTCGCTCAACTCGATGCCATGGCGCGCGCCTGCTCCGATGGATTGCTTCGGCATTCGTTCGGGGCGGCGACGATCCGGCGAGAAGGCCGCTGCCTGGAACTGCGGGTCGGACCGGGCTGATTGTCACAGGCGTCCCTCGGTAGCCCGCCCGGTTTGATCTGGATCAGGGGCAATCGCGCCGCCTTGGCCTAGGCTCGCGCCATGACGAATCCCGCCCCGGTCCCCTTTTCCGTCGACGCCAGCGCCGAAGCCGAGCGCCGCGTGCTCGATGCCTGTTTCCTCGGACCCTATGCCGAGAACGACACCCTGCTGGAGAAGCTGGTGGTGGAGTTCCTGCGCGATCACGTGCATTGGCGGCGCAATTTCCATCCGGAGGATCCGCCGGCGATCCCGACCCGGGCGGCGCAGCATCCGCAATACCAGGCGTTCGAGGCGCGCATGCGGCGCGAGCTGCATCGGCTGTCGGCGGCGCTCAAGCAGTCGGTACCGTTCCACAGCCCGCGCTACATCGGCCACATGGCCTCGGATCTGCTGCTGCCCGGCCTGGCGGCGCAGGTCCTCACCCTGCCCTACAACCCCAACAACGTCAGCGAGGACGCCGCGCCGGTGACGGTGCAACTGGAGGTGCAGGTCGGCCTGCAACTGGCGCGCATGCTGGGCTATCCCGACGATCCGGCCCGCCCGGACTGCGCGTTCGGCCACCTCACCTCCGGCGGCACGCTCGCCAACTACCAGGCCCTGCGGCTGGCGCTGGCGCTGAAGGCGTTCCCGGTCGCGCTGCTCGCCGCGGGCGTGCCCGATCTCGATCTGCCGGCCGACGACGCGCAGGCCTTCAACCTCGGTCCCGCGGGCGGCATCGCCCTGCTGGAGCATTGGCGCCGGTGGCTGCGCCAACAGCCGGTTTCCGAACAGGCGCGCTGGCGCGAGCGGGTCGCGCAGGCGCGCATCGAACAACTCGGTCTGGTCGAGTTCTTCCGTCGCCATCCGACCCTGCGGGTGCCGCGCGTGCTCGCGCCGATCACCGCGCACTATTCCTGGAGCAAGGGCCTGAAGATGCTAGGTCTGGGGCGTGCGCAGCTGGAACTGCTGCCCACCCGCGACATGCGGCTGGACCCGGACGCGCTGGAGGAAACGCTGGAGACCTGTCGGCGCGAAGGCCAATCCGTGCTGATGGCGGTGGCCGTGCTCGGCAGCACCGAGTACGGCACCATCGATCCGGTCGACGCGGTGGTCGCCGCGCGTGATCGTTCCACCGCGGGCGGCCTGGGGTTCAGCGTCCACGTCGATGCCGCCTGGGGCGGTTACCTGACCGCGCTGTTCCGCGCGCCCGACGGCGGCCTGCGTACGTGGGAAGACATGCGCCACGAGTACGAGACGTTCCCGCAACCGGAAGTCCATGCCGCGTTCGCGGCGCTCGCCGAGACCGATTCGGTCACGGTGGATCCGCACAAGCTCGGTTACCTGCCTTATGGCGCGGGCGCTTTCATCTGCCGCGATCATCGCGCGATGGAACTGTTGTCGGAACAGGCAGACTACGTATTCCATCCGGACGCGCAGGACGACTATCTTTCGCGCTACCGGCAACTGGGCCAGTTCATCCCGGAAGGGTCCAAGTCCGGCGCCGCCGCCGCCGCGGTCTACGTCACCCATCGCGTGTTGCCGCTGGATCACGCGAACTTCGGCCTGATGCCTCGCCAGACGGTGCTCGCCACCGAGGCATTCCAGGCGCGCGCGCGGCGGTTCGCCGACGACATGGCCGGTCGTGTCACCGCCGTGGTGCCGTTTCCGCCGGACAGCAACCTGGTCTGCCTGGCGCTCAACCCGCACGGCAACCGCGATCTGGCGTACGCCAATGCCTTCGTCCGCCGCCTGCACGATCAGCTGCGCTGCGATACCCGGCAACCGCTGCAGGTGAAGCAGTTCTTCGCTTCGATGACCACGCTGCGGCGTTCGGTCGTCGGCGAAGCGCAGATGCAGCGCATCCTCGCCGAACTGGGCATCGATCCCGCGACGCTCGGCGACACCGACGACACCGACCGCCTGGTGATCCTGCGGCACACGCTGATGAATCCGTACCTCATCGATCGCGAGAACGGCATCAGCTACATCGACCTCTACTTCGACTATCTGGCCACGCATTTGCGCGCACTGGCCGGGAGCGCGACGCCATGACCCGAACCCTGCCGCTGGTCTATTCCTGTTCGGGCTGCTCCAGCGCCGCCCAGATGGCCAACCAGATGGCGCTGTGGCTGGACCGCGAAGGCGAAGCCGAAATGTCCTGCATCGCCGGCGTCGGTGGCGGGGTGGCCGGCCTGGTGCGGACCGCGCAGGCCGGGCGACCGGTTCTTGCCCTGGACGGCTGTGTCCTGCATTGCGTGAAGGCCTGCCTGGCCAACGCCGGGGTGCGCGCGGACCTGCACGTCACCCTGTCCGAGCACGGGGTCAGGAAGCGGCGCCACGCGGACTTCGAACCCGAACAGGCCCGGGCCGTCTATCTCCGGGCGGTGCTGCCGCCACTGCGCGCCCTGCGGGGCGGGCCCCCGGCGGCCTGACCGGCCGCCTTCCGCCCCGCTCCACAGGGCCGGGGTGGCCGGGGCGGTCCCCGCCGCGCGCATGGTCGAGGCCGCTTCCCGCGGGCGGACGGAGATCCGGGGGGCGGCGGGCCGCCCCGACCGTGTAAAATGTGCGTTTTTTCAGCCCCACCGAATGTTGGAAGCCCCCCAACGGGCGGCGGTCCGTGGCCCGACGTTCATCCGTCTGCTGGCCCGTCTGACGGACGCGGACGTCCCCTCCCCCAGACAATCGCTGTCGGACCGGTTGAGCCAATGGATCGACTGGACGCACGCCGTGGCCCTGTCCACCGCGCTGGACAGCCGGCCGGAGCCCGATCCGTTCGCCGAGCCTGCGCCGGCCACCGCGATGGAGGAGGATTGTTCGCGCGTGCGCGCCGCGCTGACCCGCGCCATCGCCGACGATCCCGCATTCGCCCCGACGGCGCGGGGTGCCGCGCGCGCAGCCGAGAGCACCGGGGAAGCGCCCGGATTCCTGTTCTTCCGCCAGCGCTACCTGGCCCTGCAGCAGAGCATGGACACCGCCATCGGGCACCTGCGCAGCCGCCTGCGCGACCAGTTGGCCGATCGCTCGGTCGAACTGGCCCGCCTCGCCGCCGTCGACGCGGTGATGGAACGCGCGCTGGGCCGGCGCGAACGCCGCCTGCTGGTCGCCGCGCCAACCCTGCTCGGATCCCGTTTCGAACGCCTGCGCCTGGCCGCGCAGGCGGATTCTCCCGATACCTCCATCGATACATCCTCCGACCCGACCGCCGACACGCCGGCCAACGCACCGAAACCGGACGCCACCGCTCTCCGCGCCCCGGATGCGTGGCTGGAGACATTCCGCCGGGACATGCGGAACCTGCTGCTCGCCGAACTGGATGTCCGTCTGCAACCGGCCGAGGGGCTGCTCGCGGCCCTTCGCACTCACCTGCCTGGATAACATGCTCAGAAACCTGCTCAATCCCGCCGTCTTCCTTGCCGGCCTCGCCGCCGTCTGCTGGATCGCCGCGGGTTATGTCGGCGCCAATCCGCTGGCCCTGTCCGTCACCCTGCTGATCGGCGCCTGTTATGTCGCCGGCGGATTCGAGCTGTACCGCTACCGTCAGGCCACCGCCACGCTCACCGGCGCCGTCGCCGATCTGTCCTCGCCGCCGGCCGGCCTGGCCGATTGGCTGGCGCGCCTGCATCCTTCCCTGCGCCATCCGGTGCGCCTGCGCATCGAAGGTGAACGCGTCGCGCTGCCGGCGCCGGCGCTGACGCCCTACCTGGTCGGCCTGCTGGTCCTGCTCGGCATGCTCGGCACCCTGCTCGGCATGATGACCACGCTGAGTGGCACCGGCATGGCGCTGGAAAGCGCGGCGGATCTGCAGGCGATCCGCGAATCGCTGGCCGCGCCGGTGAAGGGATTGGGTTTCGCTTTCGGCACTTCCATTGCCGGCGTCGCCACCTCGGCGATGCTGGGCCTGCTGTCGGCGCTGTGCCGCCGCGAACGCCTGCGGGCGCTGCAACCGCTGGACGCCGCCATCACTTCGACTCTGCGCGTCCACTCGCAGGCGCACCGGCGCGAGGAAGCATTCCACCTGTTGCAGCGACAGACCGACGCCATGCCCGCCCTGGTCGATCGCCTGGAAGCGATGATGGCCGCGCTGGAACAGCAGGCCCGCACCGCCAACGATCAATTGCAGGTCCGCCAGGACGCGTTCCACGAGCGCACCGAAGCCGTGCATGCGCGACTCGCCGCCTCGGTGGAAACCTCGCTGAAGGAAAGCGTCGGCGAAAGCGCGCGCGCCGCCAGCGCGGCATTGCAGCCGCTCATGGAAACCACGATGTCGGCCATCGCGCGCGAGACGTCCGCGCTGCATGGCACCCTCCACCAGGCGGTGCAGCAGCAGTTGGACGGCCTGTCGTCCGGCTTCGCCACCACCACCACCACGGTCGCCGATCTCTGGCGCCAGGCGCTGGCGGAACAGCGTGAGTCCAACGGCGCGCTGGTGCGGGATCTGCGCGGTTCGCTGACCGGGTTTGCCGGCACCTTCGAACAGCGCTCGTCGGAACTGCTGGAGAGCGTCTCCACGCGCTTCGACACCGCCACCGGCAACGCCGCGGACGCCTGGAACGGCACGCTGTCCCGGCAGGCGGAGGTCAACGAGGCGCTGGCCGAGCGCAACCAGCAGGCGCTGGACGCCGCCACCGCCCGCTTCGAACAGCATGCCGCTTCCCTGGTCGGCCACGTGCAGCAGTCGCATGCGGATCTGCAGGCCGCGCTGGAGGCGCGCGATCAGCAGCGCCTGTCCACCTGGAGCGACGCGTTCGGCGCGATGACCGACGCGCTGGGTCGGCGCTGGGACCAGGCCGGCGAACAGGCCGCCAGCCGGCAGCAGGCGATCTGCGACACCCTCGCCACCACCGCGCAGGACATTTCCACGCAGACCCAGGCGCACGCGCGCGACACCATCGCCGAGATTTCGCGACTGGTGCAGACCGCTTCGGAAGCGCCCAAGGCCGCCGCCGAAGTCATCGCCGAACTGCGCCAGAAGTTGTCGGACAGCATGGTCCGCGACACCGCCATGCTGGAGGAACGCAGCCGCCTGCTGGAAACCCTGCAGACCCTGCTGGACGCGGTCAATCACGCCTCCACCGAACAGCGCACCGCCATCGACGCGCTGGTCACCACGTCGGCGGATCTGCTGGATCGCGTCGGCACCCGCTTCACCGATCACATCGAAGCCGAGACCGGCCGGCTCGGCGACGCCGCCAGCCAGGTCACCGCCGGCGCGGTCGAAGTGGCCGGGCTGGGCGATGCCTTCGGCGCGGCCGTGCAGCAGTTCGGCGAATGGAATGATCGTCTGGTCGAGCGCCTGCAGGGCGTCGAGAACGCGCTGGACAAGTCGCTCGCCCGCAGCGACGAACAGCTTGCCTACTACGTGGCGCAGGCGCGCGAGGTCATCGACCTGAGCATGCTGGCGCAGCGCCAGATCATCGAGGATCTGCAACAGTTGTCGGGTCGACAGGTGCCCGCTGAAACGGAAGCCGCATGAGCGCGGACATCGAAGCCGACGTCGAATCGAGCACGCCGATCTGGGCCGCCTTCGGCGATCTGATGTCGGTGCTGCTGGGTGTGTTCGTGCTGATCCTGGTCGGCGTGATCGGCGCGCAGATGCAGCTGTCGCATCGGCTGGACGAGGAAGTCCGCCAGCGCCAGATCGAGGCGCAGCGGCGCAAGGCGCTGGAGCAGGCGTTGGCGGTGCCGCTGGCCGAAGGTCGGGTGACCCTGGTCGACGGCCGCATCGGCATCCGCGGCAGCGTGCTGTTCGCATTGAACTCCGATCAGCTGCAGCCGGAAGGCCAGGCCCTGCTGAAAAGCCTGGCGGGCCCACTGGCCGACTACCTGCGCGCACGCGACGAGATCCTGATGGTCAGCGGCTTCACCGACGACCGCCAGGTGCGCGACGGCAATCGCCAGTTCGTCGACAACTGGGACCTCTCGGCCAACCGCGCGCTCACCGTGACCCGCACCCTGATCGTCGAGGGCGTGCCGGCATCCTCGGTGTTCGCCGCCGCGTTCGGATCCGAACAGCCGGTCAGCTCCAACGGCAGCGAGGAAGGACGCGCGCGCAACCGGCGCGTGGAAATCGCGCCGATGCCGCGGCCGAAGGCGGCCGCCGCATCCACCACCGACGATACCCATGGGCGATAACGGCGCGCCGCTTCCCGCCGGCACCGAAGCCACGGACGGGCGCGCTCCGGTCGTGGTTCCGGTACGCCAGCTGATCGCCGAGGCGCTGGCACGCCGCGCCACCGACCAGGGTGAAAGCGTGCAACGCCTGCTCGACGCGCGGCTGGCGACGCTGCGTGCCACCCGCGCGGAACCGGAAGCGATGCCGGCACCCGGAGCGGGTACACCGCTTCATTCCGCACTGGGCGCGCTGCTCGATCACATCGCCGAACAGGCCGCCGTGCGCGACAGCGAGCAGTTGGCCGCCGGTGCTCCACCGCGTCCGCCCTTTCCGGAAGTGGCGCAACTCGAAGGCGCTCGCCGGCTCTGGTCGAAAATCCGCGCCGAAAGCCAGCTGCGCGAATCGCTGGAAACCGCCCCGACCGATGCCGGCCCGCTCAACTCCGGCCGGCTGGTGCACCGCGCGATCAGCCTGATGCGCGAGCAGTCGCCGGGCTACCTGCAATCGTTCCTCTCCTACCTCGACGCACTGGCCTGGCTGGAGCAGATGAGCGACGGCGGCGTGCTGGCGAGCGAGGAAGCACCACGCACCGCGGTCGAGACCAAGCGTCCCCGCAAGCCGCGCAAGCGGCGCGAGTAGACGTTCCATCGTGCGATGCACTGCTCCGGGCATTGTGCGTCGTCGCGACACGTCCAGGATGATCCGCTGCGAGCATTCGCGCGAATTTTTAGGATTTTTCCCAGGGACGCGTCATTCTCGTCCCACCATACTCGACCGCCACAGACACAACGATCCGGCCGAGGACACTTCATGCGCCTGCCCACATGGGATCAGTTCAGCGGACTGTTCGAGCATCCCGGAAGCGACGCGGTACGCAAGGCGCGGGCTTCGCTGAAAGCCGACTATCCCGAAGAACTCGACGGATACGGCGACGAGCACGACTACCTGGATCTCTTCCGCCACGTCTTCGAGATCGTCATTGATTGGCGGCAAGGCATGTCCTCGCTGCTCGAATGCCTGGAAGAATGGCTTCCACCCGGCGAAATCCAGGTGGAGGCAGACGATGACGACGAGCACGCCACGGTCCGTTTCGCCGGACGCACGTGCGAGTTCCATTGGCCGGGATTCCATCATGAAACCTTCGGAGAAGACCTCACCGCCCTGGAAGCCCTGTTGCGCGACGCCTATGTTCTTCGCGTGTTCTACGAGGGCGGTGCCAGCGATTCCTGGGAGTTTCTGGTGGTACCCGCCAACCTATGGACCCGTGCCGAGAAACACCATGGCCTAGCCAGGATGTCCGTGATCCTCAAGTCGCACGAGAGCGTATTGCCGCTGGACGAGCCCTTTGACGGCTCGCTTCGCTACCAGGCACCCGCCCTCGCTTCAAGCCCTCCCCGTCGTTTAGGCCTGCTCGTCTTCCTGGGTGTCTGCGCTGCCTCGTCAATTCCCCTCATGAACATCTACAAAAGCTACAACCGGGCAAAAGCAAACCAGCCGATATCGTGCGAGCGCATGAAAATCAATGTACTGGGGAAATTGAAACCGGAACAGGCTGACATGCTGATTGAGAATATGCGCAAGCGTTCGCAATGCATCTAGTCATCAAGCCGTGGAAGCGGACCTGCGAATGTGCCTACGACATGACGTCCCCCCTCACGAAAATTCATCTCGCGCCGTTTGATATCGACGTTTTCGAGAAAGACGGCGACACGGATCCGACCGACGGTTCTTGCAGCGCTGCCACGCTCCGCTTCCGGAACGCCATGCCGTCGAAGGCAATCGACTCGACCCGGGCATCCTTCACCGTGAAGGCCAGCAGCTGGCCGCTGTTGGGCGCGAATTCGACGCGCACGTGGTCCGGCTGCTCGGCACCGGTCGCCATCGCATCCAGCCGGCCCCAGCGGATCCGCAGGCCGTCCGGACCTTCGCGGGTGACCACCATGT
Organism: Pseudoxanthomonas sp. 134C1; assembly: GCF_057773065.1. Classification (NCBI taxonomy): domain Bacteria; kingdom Pseudomonadati; phylum Pseudomonadota; class Gammaproteobacteria; order Lysobacterales; family Lysobacteraceae; genus Pseudoxanthomonas; species Pseudoxanthomonas sp. 134C1. The sequence goes on along the minus strand of NZ_JBYMTH010000001.1, from coordinate 839,215 downwards.
CGCCCAGCAGGGCGTGTCGATAAGTACCGATGTAGCGCTCGCGCGGCGCCGACAGGTGCCAGGCGCGCGCGCGGATTTCTTCCCGCTTCGCCAGCGTGTTCCGGCGGAAGGCCCGCGCCTTTTCCTGCAGTTCCGAGAACCGGCGCGTGGAGGTCGTGGCGATGTCCGTTTCGCCGAGCAGCAGGCCGTACACGTGGTCGGCGATCAGGTTGGTCAGCTGCGCGCCCAGCGTGTCCTCGTTGTTGAGCACGACCAGGCCGATGCCTTCCACCGGCATGAATGACAGGTGCGCATGGAAGCCGGCGAAGCCGCCGAAGTGGTGCAGCATCGTCCGGCCCTTGTAGGGCCCGGTGTACCAGCCCCAGGCGTAGCCGCTGCGCTTGAAGTCCTGGTACTTCGCCTCCAGTCCGATCCGGGTCTGGTGCGAACGCAGGATCGTCGCCGCCGGCAGGCCGCCGGCGCGCGCATCCGGAAACTGCGCCAGCAGGAACCGCGCGAGATCGGGCGCGGTCGAAACCAGCCCGCCCGCCGCCTGCATGGTGTCGTCGGACTTGGCGAGGTACAGCGGCACGCGCGGATCTTCGGAGGCGAACGAGTAGGGCTTGGCCAGGGTCCACCCGCCGGCCCGCGCGCGGCTGATCCAGGCGGTCGTGTGCCGCATGTCCAGCGGCTGGAAGATGGCGCGCTCCAACTGCGCCTGCCACGGCGCGCCGAACCGCGCGTCCATCCAGACACTGGCGATGTTGTAGCCCACGTTGGTGTACTTGAAGGTACCGTGCGCCGCTTCCGGATCGGCCGCCGACAACCCCACCAGCGCGCGCCGTGACGCCGCGTCGTGCACGCCGCTGAACGCGGTCGCCCAGACCAGCGGTGGATTGTCCACGCCGGAACCATGGACCAGCAGATCGCCCAGGGTCACCGCATCGGCATCGAAACCGGCGAAGCGCAGATCCGGGAACATCTCCCGCATCGACATGCGCATGTCCAGTTGCCCGGCATCTTCCCTGAGCAGCGCGTTGAGGGCGAAGAACGGTTTGGTGGCCGAGGCGATGTAGAACACGCTCTCGCGTGTCACCGGCGTGCGCGCCGCGATGTCGGCGTCGCCGAAGTAGCCTTCGTAGATCACCTTCCCGTCCTTCACCACCGCCACCGCGGTGCCGGAGGAATGCGCGGTGGCGTCCTTGGTCTGCCGGATGAGGCGGGCCAGCGGCGCGAAATCCGGTTCGGCGGCGGACGCCGGCGCGGGGACGGCCGCGACCCAGACGGCGATGGCCGCCAGCAAGTGCTTCATGATCGTTTTCCGATGAAGGAAGGAGACGCCGCCGCGGAGCCGCGGCGGCGTAGGCCGGGTCAGCGGCCGCGGCGTTCCAGCAGGTAGTAGGCGACATTGCCCAGGCCGGTGGCGCCGAGCAGCAGCGCGATGGTGCCGGGCGTGATTTCCTCGGCGCCGATCAGTTCCACTCCGGCGAAGCCGAGCGCCAGCGCCAGCATCACGCAGCCCCAGTGCAGCGAGGCCTGGCGGCGGCGGGTGGTCTCGCCTTCGAGCAGCGAGCGCACCAGTTCCTCGGAACCGCGCGATTCGATGACCCGGCGGCGCGTGTAGGCGTCGACCACGGTCTTGATGGAATAGACGATGCCGATGATCAGGGTGATCGGGATGAGCAGTTCGAAGTTCATGACGGTACCGGAGGGATGGGTTGTCGATTGGGATACGGCCGGGAGCGCACCGGTTGCACTTCCGGCGGTTGCAACCGTTCGTCCCTCCGGCGTATCCCTATGCGGATGCCCGCCCTTGTCTCCTCGCCCGATACCGCCCCGCAGGCCGACCACGATCTGGTCGCGGCCGTGCTGACGGGCCGGCGCGGCGCCTTCGAGCAACTGGTGCGGACCTATCAGGGCCTGTGCTGGCGCATCGTGGACGACATCGTGCGGCACCCGGACGATACCCGCGAGCTGTGCCAGGAGGTGTTCCTGCGCATCCATCGTTCGCTGCACCAGTACCGCGGCGACAGCGCGCTGAAGTCGTGGGTGGCGCAGGTGGCCTGCTCGGTGGCGCTGCGGCACATCGAACGCAAGCGCCTGCCGCTGGCCGATATCCGCGAGGACGAGGATGGCCTCGCCCCGGCCGAACGCGTCAGCGACGGTTTCGATCTGGAGGCGGTGACGGCCGACGAGGACATGCAGGCGCATCTGCATGCCGCCATCGACGCCCTGCCGCCGCTCCAGCGCATGCTGCTCACGCTCTACCATCTGGAAGAAATGCCCATCGGCGACATCGCCCGGTCCACCGGGCTGGCCGAAGGCACCATCAAGAGCCACCTGTTCCGCAGCCGCAAGCGGTTGCGCGAGATTCTGGAAGCCCGCATCGGAGTTCCCGCATGAATACCCGCGACAAGAACACGTTCCATGAGGGCGCGCCCTCCGAACCGGCGTTCGACGCCACCGAATGGGATCAGCAGGAGCGCGGCCGACGGGCGGCCCGTCAAGGCGACGACGACGGGCTGGACGCGCGCGCGCGCGACTACCGCGTCGTGGCCCGCGCCGTACAGTCGCGCCCGCGCCGCGAACCGCCGATGGATTTCGCGGCGGTGGTCGCCCGCCAGGCCGCCGAACGCGAAGCCGGCATCGAGCGCCTGCTGTCCCGCTGGCTGGCGGTCGCGCTGGTGATCGTCCTGGGCATCGTCGGCGTCCGCTACGGCGCGGCGGTCTGGACGGCCTTCCAGCAGGCGCTGGGTGACGCGGCCACCGGCTGGGTCCTGCTCGGCCTGGCCTGCGCGGGCCTGTCCTGGGCCTGCGCCCGGATCCAGACGTTCACCGCGCAGGCGCGCACCGCGCGTCCGGCGGCCTGATCCCGAAAGCGGCGTCGCCGCGACACTTGCGTTTCCGGCCCGCCTGCACGCGTACCGGGCGCAGGACGGCGTGTTTCTTCTGCCCGGTCACTCCAATCGCCGGGCACCATGACCAAAGGGACTTGATGCTCCCGGCCGGTCCGCTGAAATGGCGGGCTGGAACACAACATCCGATGGCGCCGATGCGGGCAGGCGACGAAGGGGAACCTTCGCGCCCGGCCGGAGGTCGGTTGCCAGTCGGACCTCGGGGGAGCGGGAATGATTGAACTGCATGGCGTGCAGCGCCACTACGCCATGAGCGGGCAGACCGTGAAAGCGCTGGCAGGCGTGGACCTGCGCATCGAAAGCGGCGAATTCGTAGCCATCACCGGCCCGTCCGGGTCCGGCAAATCCAGCCTGCTGAACATCCTCGGCTGCCTGGACCACCCCAATGCGGGACGCTACCTGTTCGAGGGCCGCGACGTGGCCACGTTCGACGACGAGGCCAGCAGCGACCTGCGCAACCGGCGCATCGGCTTCGTGTTCCAGAGCTTCCACCTGCTGCCGCGCCTGACCGTGCTGGAGAACGTGCTGCTGCCGTTGCGTTTCCATCGCCAGCCGCCGGCCGAAACCCGCGAGCACGCGATGACCCTGCTGGACCGGGTCGGCCTGGCCGAACGCCGCGACCATCGGCCCAGCGAACTGTCCGGCGGCCAGATGCAGCGCGCCGCCATTGCCCGCGCCCTGCTGCTGCGGCCGGCGCTGCTGCTCGCCGACGAGCCCACCGGCAACCTCGATTCGCGCAGCGCCGCCGACGTGCTGGCGCTGATCGATGAAGTCCATGCCGGCGGCCAGACCGTCGTGCTGGTCACCCACGACAACGACATCGCCGCGCGCGCGCCGCGCCAGGTGAAACTGCGCGACGGGAGGGTCGAGCATGACGCGCTGCAATAAGTCCGTGCTCGCCGGCCTGTGCCTGGCCGCGCTGGCCTCGTCCGCGCACGCGGTGGTGCTCACCGGCGAGGTGCGCGCGATCGACGCGCAGCAGATCCTCACCCCGCAGTCGAACAGCTCACCGGTGGTGGTCCGCTACTACGTGCCCGAGGGCGAACGGGTGAAGAAGGGCGACGTGGTGCTGCGCATCGACCCGGGCCAGTCCGCCAGCCGCATTCCCGATCTGGACGCGGAGATCGAACAGACCCTGGCCAAGAACGCCAAGGACGTGGCCGAACTGCAGGTCAAGGCGGTGCAGGCGGAAACCGAACTGGTCGACGCCGAAGCCGAACTGGCCACCGCGAAGCTGGACGCGCGCATTCCGCGCGAACTGATTTCCGCGCTGGATTACGACCGCTATCAGGGCGATCTGGATCGCACCACCCGCGAGGCCGCGCTCAAGCGCAAGCAGCTCGATACGGCGCGCGCCGCCGTGCAGCGCAGCGTCAGCGACGGGCAATTGCAGGTGCGGAAGCTGGAACTGCAACGCGACTACCACACCGCGATGGTGCGGACCTCCGAGGTCAAGGCCGATCGTGACGGCGTGGTCGTGCACGGTTTCAACAACAACTGGATCGGTGGCCGCATCGACGAAGGTTCCTCGACCATGCCCGGCAGCAAGGCCGGCGAGGTGGTGAGCAGCGGGCGGATGAGCGTGCGCGCATGGGCGCTGGAACCGGATCGACGCGGCCTGAAAATCGGCCAGCCGGTGGACCTGAGCTTCGACGCCGTGCCCGGCAAGCGCGTGCCCGGCCGCATCGAATTCATTTCCGGCGCGCCCGAGCGCAAACCCGAATGGGGCGAGGGCCGCTACTTCACCGTCGACGTGACCCTGGACGCCCACACCCTGACCCTGATGCCCGGCATGAGCGTGCGCGTGATCGCCCGACCGCAGGCACCCGCCGCGACCGGAGGCAAGGCCCGATGAAATCCGCCCGCACTTCCCTGCGCGTTTCCCTGTTCGTCCTCGCGCTGGCCGCCGCGCCGCCGGCGGTCCAGGCCGCCACCCTGCGGGTGGATGGCGAGGTCTACGCCCAGCGCAGCTCCCAGCTGATACCACCGTCGGTGGATCGCATGTGGCAGTTCAACATCACCCAGCTCGCGCCCGATGGCAGCGCGGTGAAGAAAGGCGACATCGTGGTGGCCTTCGACACCAGCGATCTGGTTCGCCAGCTGAGCGAGAAGCAGAGCCTGCTGCAGGAGAAGCAGCGCACGCTGGAGAACCTCACCCTGGATCTGGCCGAGCGCGAACGCAGCCAGCGCCTGACCACCGCCGAGGCCGAGGCCAAGCGCGACAAGGCGCGTCGCAAGACCGAGCAGCCGCGCGAACTGATCGCCGCGCTGGAGTACGACAAGCTGGTCGAGGAACGCCGCCGCACCGAACGTCTCGCGGAACTGGCCCGGATCGCCGAACGCGCCGCCGCCGAACAGCGCCGCCAGGAACTGCGGCTGGTGAATTCGGAACTGCGGCAGGCCCAGGCCGACGTGACCCGGTTGCAGGCCTCGATCGCCGCGCTCAACCTGCCGGCGCCGCGCGACGGGGTGATCATGCACAAGAGCAGCTGGAACGGAGAGAAGTTCGATGTCGGCTCACAGGTCTGGCGCGGCCAGACCGTGGCCGAGATTCCCGACCCGACCACCCTGGCCGTGCGCGCGCAGCTGCCCGAGCGCGATCTGCAGCGTGTGAAGATGGGCGTGCCCGCGCGCATCGTGATCGAAGGCGGCGGCGGCAGTGTCCACCGCGGCCAGGTCGCCGGCATCGGGCGCGCGGTGCGCAGCAAGTCGCAGGTGCAGCCGGTGCCGATTCTGGATCTGGACATCCGCCTGGATGACGCCAAGGCGAAGCTGCGCCCCGGCCAGGCGGTTCGGGTGGAGTTGACCGTGTCGGATGTCGCCGGAGGTGCCAAATGAAGCGCTGTCGGCGAGCCGGCCTGATGCTGGCGCTCGCCTGCGCCCTGGCCGCCTGCGGCAAGTCCGAGGCGCCGGTCGCCACCGAAACCGTCGCGCCGGGCGCCCTGCGCATCGCCGTGCGTGGCGAGGGCGAGTTGCGCTCGGCCAAGCCGACGCCGCTGATGGTGCCGGGCGAGAACTGGACCGCGCGGCAGGTGGAATGGATGCTGCCGGAAGGTTCGCTGGTGAAGAAAGGCGATCTGCTCGCGCGCTTCATCTCGCCCGATGGCGAGCAGCAGCTGGCGCAGGCGATGATCGATCTGCAGCGCAACGCGCTGGCGCGGATCGCGAAGGAAGGCGATCTGGACTCGGCATTGGGCCGGGTGGAAGTGGATCTGTCGCAGGTCGCCGTGCAGTTGGGCATCGCCCAGCGCTATGCCGAGGCGGATCTGAGCACCGTCGCGCGCAACCAGGTGCTGGACGCCATCGAGGACAAGGAATACCTGCAGGTCCGCCAGGGCACGCTGCAATGGCAACGCGATCAATCCGGCGTGCGCGGCGATGCGGAAATGGCGGTGCTCGACGCGCAGCGCGCGACCTTCGACATCAATGCCAGGAGCCGCAAGGCGGATCTGGACGCACTGGAACTGCGCGCGCCCAACGACGGCGTGCTGGTGCTGTCGGCCAACTGGTCCGGCGACAAGCCCATGGTCGGCGCCAACCTGCGCGCCGGTTTCGAGTTCGGCAACCTGCCGGACACCGGCGCGATGGAAGTGGAGATCGATCTGCCGCAGATCGAGGCGCAGGGCGTGCAGGTCGGCGATGCGGTGGTGCTGCACCCGCTGGGCCGGCCGGATCAGCGCATCGAAAGCAAGCTGTCGTGGGTCGCCAGCGCCGCCAAGGTCCGCAATCGCGAGAGCCCGGTGAAGTTCCTGTCCATGCGCGCGCCGGTGCCCGCCGCCGCGGTGGAGCGCCATCGCCTGCTGCCCGGCCAGCGCTTCGAGGCCACCGTGATGTTGCTGGATGCGAAGGACGCGATGGCGGTGCCCAACGTCGCCATCGAACAGCGCGATGGCCGCCATTGGGTACGACTGCGACAGGGTGGCGACTACATCGCCCGCGAAGTGAAGCTGGGCGTGCGTGGCACCGCGCGTTCGCAGGTGCTGTCCGGCCTGAAGCCCGGCGACCAGGTGCGGCTGTCGCAGGTCGAGGTCCCCGCACCCGGGGACGATGCGAAGGATGACGCGAAGGAGGCCGGCAAGGACACCGCGCCGGTCGGCGAAAGCGCCGACGACAAGCAGGAAAAGAAAGCATGAGTGGCGCTCCGCTGAAGGGACTGTTCAACCGCCTGCCCACTGTCTGGCGCGAAGCCGTGGAAGAACTGTGGCGGCGACGCCTGCGCACGCTGTTGACGCTGCTGGGAATGATTTTCGGCGTGGGCGCGATCGTGGCGATGCAGGCCGTCGGCGAAGGCAGCCGTCGCGAAGCGCTGCGGCTGGTGGAGGGACTGGGTCTGCACAACCTGATCGCCGAGGCCAAGCAGCAGGACGAGGACACGCTGAAGGAAACACGCGAGCGCAGTCTCGGCCTGACCGTGGCCGATGCCGAGGCCGCGCGCAGCGTCGTACCCGGCGCCGAGCGCCATGCCGCCGAGAAGATCATCCGCACCCATACCGTGTTCAGCGATGCCGGCCGCAGCGATGCGCAGGCCAGCGGTGTCAGCGCCGACTGGTTCGGCCTGTCGTCACTGCGCGTCCGCGACGGCCGCGCCTTCGGCGCGGAGGACGAGGCGATGCTGTCCTCAGTGGCCGTGCTCGGCCACCAGGCCGCCGCGGATCTGTTTCCCGGGGGCGACGCGGTTGGCGGCCTGATCAAGGTCAACCATGTATGGCTGGAAGTGATCGGCGTGCTCGCCGACCGCGATCTGGGCCAGGACAATTTCGAAGGCGTGCAACTGGGCTCGGAGAGCAACCGCATCTACGTGCCGCTGGCGAGCGCGCGCGCGCGTTTCCGCTTCCAGCCGCAGGAGGACGAAGTGGATCGGTTCCTGCTGCGGCTGGATGATCCGACCCGGCTGGCGGCCGGCGCCGGCGTGCTGGCGGCGGTGCTCGACCAGCGCCACGCCGGCATGGCGGACTACCAGTTGATCGTGCCGCAGCAACTGTTCCAGCAGCACCAGCAGACCCAGCGCATCTTCCAGGTGGTGATGGGCGCGATCGCCGGCGTCAGCCTGCTGGTTGGCGGCATCGGCATCATGAACATCATGCTCGCCAACGTGCTGGAACGTCGCCGCGAGATCGGCCTGCTGCGCGCACTCGGCGCGCGCCGGCGCGACGTGATCGCGCAGTTCCTGCGCGAGGCCACGGTCATCTGCATCGCCGGCGCGGTACTGGGCCTGGTGTTCGGCGGCGTGCTGGCCTACCTGATCGCGATGTTCGCCGGCTGGCAGGTCGCCTGGGCCCCGCTGCCGATCCTGCTTTCGGCGGGCTTCTGCGCGCTGGTCGGCCTGGCCTTCGGCGTGTATCCGGCGCGGCAGGCGGCGCAGCTGGATCCGATTGCGGCGCTGCGGCACGATTGAAGCCGACTTGGCTCCCTTTGGAAAAAGGGGGCGACGCCTGCGAAGCAGGTGACGGGGGATTTGCTCTTCGCGATAGAAGCGAATCCCCCTCAGTTCCCCTTTTGCAAAGAAGGAGGCAACCGCCGGATGGCTGATCAAGGGGAGGCAAAAGCTGCCATGCTTTTCCCGGATCCCGGTTTTCAACGGCCACACGGCCGGTCATCCCGAATCCCGAATCCCGAATCCCCAATTTCCAATCCCCGCCATGCACGCCAAACACATCACCCCCATTCTCAACGTCTCGGACATGGAAAAGAGCTTCGCCTGGTTCAAGGCGCTGGGCTGGGAGAAGTGCTGGGACTGGGGCAGCCCGCCGACCTTCGGCGCGGTCGGTTCCGGCGAATGCGAGATCTTCATGTGCCTGGACGGACAGGGACACCGGCAGGATGCCGGCGGTCCGTTGATTGAGACCGGTGGCGTGTGGATGTCCATCTGGGTCGACGACGTGGACAGCATCCACCGGACCTGTCTGGCGAACGGCATCGAAGTGACCTGGCCACCCACGGACGAACCCTGGGGCGTGCGCGAGATGCATGTCCGCCATCCGGATGGACATGTGTTCCGGATCAGCCAGTCGAGCGAAGGCGAGAAGCCCGAGGACTGAACGTCCTGGACAACAGCAGCAGGAGCAGGCCCAACGCAACGAAGAGCGCCGCGCTGGCCACGTGCACGTCGAGGCTGGTGTCGAGGGTGTCGATCACCTGCAGTCCCACGCGATGAAGACTTGCCGCGCGGCGTCCGGGCGCTCCCGCCTCGACCAGGTGCGAGAAGTCGCCATGCAGTCTCAGCGGTGAACCGAGATGCAGCGAGGCCTCTCCCGCCCATACGACGAAAATGATCAGGCCGAAGCCTGCCGCCATCGACAGGACTCCCGACAACAGACAGAGGGTTCTCATGGCCATTCCCGGGGGCGGTTGCCGTAATTCATATCGGGTGGCGCCGGGCATCCTGCGCATGGCATCAAGCGCCGAATCGCCATCGCAATCCATGCGGAAGCACGCGTGGCCCGAACACGAAATGCAGCACGCGGCGCCGGCTTCCCCCCGTGGCCCGGGAAGAGGCGTGCAACAACAGCGGCCGCATCGCCATGACCGAACCCCGCGTCGCAACGCACGCCACTTCGCCATGCTCGGCGCGGCACCGCAATGCGGCTCCCGGATCAAGCCGACCCAGCCGGTGCGAACCTGGCACTACACGGAGCGGTCCATCGTCCACGCCGCAATCATCCAGATGCAGGCGGACCGCGATCAGTTGCCGGAGCAGCGCCACCGGCGGCTGCACGTGCAACACGCCGTCCTTCTCCGACCAGCCCGCGAGTTCCGGATGTTCCACCCGCGCGGCGACCGGGATGCCGAGGTCCTGATGCAGGGCGACCAGCCAGTTGGTGGACGCGGACTTCTCGAAACGGATGCACTGGACCGCCGCATGCGCCGCCGGGATCAGCGCCGCCACGCGCGGGTGCCGCCGGATCCCCCGCGCGATGTCGGCACACCAGGGCTGTTCCAGCAAGTGCCGGCTTCCGGGTCCGTCGGAGGACGGGACGAGTCGCGCGATGCGCGCGCACGCCTCCTCCGCCAACACGTCCGCGATGACGGCGAAGCCGGCCTGATCGAACCCGTGCCCGATTCCGGCCGCGCAATCCGGCGCAGGGAGGGAATCGACACCGGTTCGGGAAAGGAGGAGATCGGCGGACGCGTTCACGGACTTCCTTCGCTGCGTTGTGACTCCGCGGATGACATCGACCCTCCGCAGACTGGCGCCAGCCTATCGCGCCGCGTCGCCGACGCCACGGATCGCGCAGTTTGCGCACCGTACGCCGCCGCATGCCTTTCCCATCGGGATCCGGCCGCGCCGTCGCGCACCATGCAAATCCAAGCGCTGCCTTGTTCTTCGCCCGCCTACGCCGGCGTACGGAAAAGCGCGCCTGATCTGGGTCAATACAACTGTATGCACAATTGTGCATTATTCTGGTTCCTGACCTGTCGGATCGCTCATGAAATCCCCCGCTTCCTTTACCCGGGATCAGCTGCTGGCCAGCGCCCGCGGCGAACTGTTCGGCCCGGAGGCCGGCCGCCTCCCCAACGACCCGATGCTGATGTTCGATCGCATCACCGAGATCCGCGAAGACGGGGGCACGCACGGCAAGGGCATGGTGCGGGCGGAACTGGATATCCATCCGGACCTGTGGTTTTTCCAATGCCACTTCCTCGGCGACCCGGTGATGCCCGGCTGCCTGGGCCTGGACGCGCTGTGGCAACTCACCGGTTTCTATCTCACCTGGATCGGCGCGCCCGGCCGTGGCCGCGCGCTCGGCACCGGCGAAGTGAAGTTCACCGGCCAGGTGCTGCCCACCGCCAAGCGGGTGACCTATGAAGTCGACATCAGCCGCGTGATCAACCGCAAGCTGGTGCTGGCGGTGGCCGACGGCCGCATGCTGGTCGATGGCCGCGAGATCTACACCGCGCGCGATCTGCGCGTCGGCCTGTTCACTTCCACGGAGAGTTTCTGAGCATGCGCCGCGTCGTCATCACCGGTCTGGGCATCACTTCCTGCCTCGGCAACGATTCCGACACCGTTTCGGCCGCGCTGCGCGAAGGCCGCTCGGGCATCCGTCATCTGCCGCAATACGCCGAACTCGGTTTCCGCAGCCAGGTCGGCGGCGCGCCGGAACTGGATCTGGAGGCCCTGATCGATCGCAAGCAGAAGCGTTTCATGGGCGACGCCGCCGCATATGCGTATCTCGCGATGCGCGACGCGATCGCCGACGCCGGCCTGGACGAAGCGCTGGTCAGCCAGCCGCGCACGGGCCTGATCGCCGGTTCGGGCGGCGGTTCGGCCGAATGGCAGATCGAGGCGGCGGATCTGCTGCGTCAGCGCGGCATCCGCAAGGTTGGCCCGTACATGGTGCCGCGCACGATGTGCTCGACCGTCTCGGCCACGCTGGCCACCGCCTTCAAGATCAAGGGCGTGAGCTATTCGCTGTCGGCCGCCTGCGCGACCTCCGCGCACTGCATCGGCGCGGCGGCGGACCTGATCCGCGCCGGCCGCCAGGACATCGTGTTCGCCGGTGGCGGCGAGGAACTGCACTGGGCGCTGACGATGATGTTCGACGCCATGGGCGCGCTGTCCAGCCAGCGCAACGAGGATCCGACCCACGCCTCGCGTCCGTATGACGCCGATCGCGACGGCTTCGTCATCGCCGGCGGCGGCGGCATGCTGGTGCTGGAAGACTACGACCACGCGGTGAAGCGCGGCGCGCGCATCCATGCCGAACTGCTCGGCTACGGTGTCACGTCCGACGGCGCCGACATGGTCGCCCCGTCCGGCGAAGGCGCGGTGCGCTGCATGCAGATGGCGATGGAAGGCGTGAGCGCGCCGATCGACTATCTCAACACCCACGGCACCTCCACGCCACTGGGCGACATGGTCGAACTGGAAGCCGTGCGCAGCACGTTCGGCGACGCGATGCCGCCGCTGTCCTCGACCAAGGCCCTGTCCGGCCACTCGCTCGGCGCCGCCAGCGTGCACGAGGCGATCTACTGCCTGCTGATGATGCGCGACGGCTTCATCGCCGGCTCGGCCAACATCGATACCCCGGATCCGCGCGCCGAAGGCTTCCCGATCGTGCGCGAAAGCCGTGACGCGAAGCTGGATACGGTGATGTCCAACAGCTTCGGCTTCGGCGGCACCAACGCGACGCTGGTGTTCGGTCGGGTGTAAGCGAAAGACTCGGTTGTTACGGATCTTCCGTGGCAACCGAGCCGCAATGTAACTACCTTTCCATCCCCCGGCGGATACTGGCAGCGTATCCCGCCAACGTGCCAAGCAGTACTCCCGACACGGACACCGACCACTCCAGCACGGTCAGCGCTACAGGCTGTTCCGACGATAGCCACAGCCCGATCACGGCATTGAATGTCTGGGCGATGCCAAGCATGAGCAGAAAAACGAGTGCTACGTGCTGCAAGCGGCGCTCACGTTGGCGATAGACCAGGCGGGCGAACATCAGTACGTTCACCAGCAAGGCGACGGCCAGTCCTGTCACCATCTGCCGTATCCCTGCCTCCGTGTCGGATGCACTTGGCGCAAGTGCGCCTTCTAGCACGCCGATGGAGAAATGAATCAGAAACATCAAGACCGCGTAGCGGGTGATACGCGCCCAGTTCAAAGGCTCCCTTGCCTGCATACGCGGGATGTCTTCATCCTGCAAGTTGCTCTCCCTCGCTAACGCATTGGCCGGTGGTGTCCATTGTCACTGCCGTCAGAGACGGACCGGCCAGGACCGCATGATCAGAACGCCGGCAACACCGCGCCCTGGTACTTCTTCTGGATGAACTCGCGCACGGCCGGACTGGTCAGCGCCGCTTCCAGCTTCTTCACCCGCGGGTCGTCGCGCAGTTCCGGGCGACCGACCAGGAAATTCACGTAGGGCGATTTCGCGTCCTCGATGGCGAGGGCGTCGCGGGTCGGCTTCAGGCCGGCGTCCAGCGCGTAGTTGGTGTTGATCAGCGCCAGGTCGACCTGATCCAGCACGCGCGGCAGCATGGCGGCGTCCAGTTCACGGAACTTCAGTTGCTTCGGATTGGCGGCGATGTCGCGCAGGGTCGCCATCTGGTTGGAGGGATCCTTGAGCTGGATGACCCCGGCGCGGTGCAGCAGGATCAACGCGCGGCTGTTGTTGCTCGGATCATTGGGAATCACCACGTCCGCGCCGGTCGGCAGGGCGTCCAGCGACTTGTAGCGTCGCGAATATGCGCCGAACGGTTCGATGTGCACGCCGATGTAGGTTTCCAGCTTCGTGCCGCGGTCCTGGTTGTAGGCCTTCAGATAGGGCTCGGTCTGGAAGTAGTTCACGTCGATCTGGCCCTGCACGACCTGATCGTTGGGCTGCACGTAGTCGTTGAACACGCGCACCTCCAGCTTCACGCCTTCCTTGGCCAGCAGCGGCTTGACCACGTCCAGGATTTCCGCGTGCGGCACGGCGGTGGCGGCGATGGTGAGGGTATCGTCGGACTTCGCCGCCGGCTTGCAGGCGGCCAGGGCCAGCAGCAGCAGCGACAACGGGAGCAACAACTTCTTCATGGGGAATCCCGGGGACAGAAAAAAAGAGAGTCAGCGGCGGTTGAAGCGACGGACCAGGCTGTCACCCAGCCACTGCAGGAGCTGGACGATGATCAGCAGCAACGCCACCGTGATCACCGCGACCGCGGTCTGCGAACGCTGGTAGCCGTCCCGGTACGCCAGATCGCCCAGCCCGCCGGAGCCGATGGCGCCGCCCATCGCGGTGAATCCGATCAGGGCCACCGCCGTCACCGTCGCGCCGGCCAGCAGCCCCGACATCGCTTCCGGCAGCAGCACCCGGCGAACCAGTTGCCAGGTGGTGGTGCCCATCGCCTCGCTGGCTTCGATCACGCCCGGATGCACCTCGCGCAACGCGGTCTCGACCAGGCGCGCATAGAACGGCACCGCGCCCACCACCAGCGGCAGGATGGCGCCGCGCACGCCCAGCGACGTACCCACCAACGCCGTCGTCACCGGAATCAGCACGATCATCAGGATGATGAAGGGTGCCGACCGGACCAGGTTGACCAGCAGCGCCAGCGCGCCGTGCAGCCAGCGATTCTCCAGCCGCTGGCGGGCATCACTGAGGAACAGCAGCACGCCGAGCAACAGACCCAGCAGCAGGGTCAGCGGCAGCGCGCCGGCCAGCATCAGCAGGGTGTCACCGCTCGCCACCAGCACTTCGCCCCATTTCGCGGGTTCCAGTCCAAGCACGGTCGCCATCAGGTTCATGCGCGCAGCACCTCGACATCGACGCCGGCCTGTTGCAGGCGGGTGGTGGCGGCATCCGCGTCGCCTTCGGTCATGGCAATGGTGAGCTGGCCATACGGCGTATCCCGGATACGGCCGATGCGGCCGCCCAGGATGGTGTAGTCCACGCCGGTCTGGCGCGCGACCTGGCCGAGCAGCGGCCGGTAGGTGTCGCCGCCGAGGAACGTCAGCCGCAGGATGCGGCCGGGCACGGCGTCCAGCGCGCGGCGCTGTTCGTCTTCGTCCAGGTGCTCGGCGTCCACCACGAACTGGCGCGTGGTCGGATGGGCCGGATGCAGGAACACCTGCGTCACCGGTCCGGCTTCCACCAGTTGCCCCGCGTCCAGCACCGCCACCCGATGGCAGATGCTGCGTACCACTTCCATCTCGTGGGTGATCAGCACGATCGTCAACCCGAGTTCACGATTCAGATCCGCCAGCAGGCGCAGGATCGACTGGGTGGTCTGCGGGTCGAGCGCGCTGGTCGCCTCGTCACACAGCAGCAGCTGCGGCTGGGTGGCCAGCGCGCGCGCGATGCCGACACGCTGCTTCTGCCCGCCGGACAACTGCGCCGGATACCGATCCGCCAATGCCTGAAGGCCGACACGCGCCAGCAATTGCGCGACCCGCTGTTCGATCTCCGGACGCTTCATGCCGGCCAGTTGCAGCGGGAACGCCACGTTGTTCGCCACGGTCTGCGACGACAACAGGTTGAAGTGCTGGAAGATCATGCCGATGCGGCGGCGCGCCGCGCGCAGTTCCGGATCCGGCAGTGCGGCGATGTCCTGCCCTTCCACGAACACCTGGCCCTGGGTGGGTCGCTCCAGGCCGTTGATCAGACGCAGCAGGGTCGACTTGCCCGCGCCGGACTGGCCGATGATGCCGAAGATCTCGCCCTGCCGGATCTCCAGATCCAGCGGCCGCAGCGCCACCGTTTCGCCGGAGGGCGTGGCGAAGGATTTGCCGATGTTCTTGAACTGGATCATGGTGCGATCGACCTGACGGGGGAACACTCACCTGTCCGCGGAAACGTGGGCATGCGCGGGTTCCGCCGGGGCCGGCCGGTACGCGGTGGGAGCGCCAAGATAGCCTGTCCTTGTCGGCTGTCAAATGCAGGCATGGGCGATTTTCCGCGCTGTCCGGCGTGGGAAACGCGCCTGCCCCGCCGTCGGCATCCGCCTCAATGCGCCAGGTCCGCCTCCAGCGCAGCCAGTCCGGCGCGATACGCGTCCAGGGCGGCGACGGTCTTGTCGAGGTAACGGCCGAGATCGTCCCAGCGTCCGTCTTCGAGGGCTTCACGGATACCCGGCAGCGTCTTCACCTCGTAGCCGGTCGCCAGACCGGGCGCGTAGACGAGATTGCGATACCACGGCCTGCCGGGCAGTCCTTCCGGCGTCAGCAATGCCTGATCCAGCCGCTGGATCGCCGCGTTGACGGCGGACAGGCGCGCCGGTGGCAGCGACGCCCCCTTGTCGGCCAGACGTTGATCCAGTCGCTTCGCGGTTTCCGTCAACCGGACAATCGCCTTGTCCAGCGCGCCGAAATCCAGCGCCGGCACGGCAGGCTCGAGCGCGGGTGCGGCCAGCGGGCGATTGGGATTGCTGATGGCGGCATACGCGCCGCTTCCGGCCAGCCGCTTTTCCGTCGCCGCGGTCCTGCGCTGGGCGTCGGCCTGCTGTTTCAGCTGCCGCGCGAATCCGTCGACGGCGGTGGCGAGGTCTTCGAAGCGCTGTGGCAGGACGGGCGCGTTGGCCGTGCGCAGCACCGCGCGCCCGGCGGTCTTGGCCAGCAGCGGCAGGTACCGGAATCCGGGATCGATGAAGCGGGCGAAGTAATCGTAGGAGTCGTACAGCGAGTGATACACGCCGCCGCCGCCACCGTGTCCGCCATAACCCAGGTCCAGTGTCGGCAAGCCCAGATGCTGCAGGAACGGACTGTAGTCGCTACCCGAACCCAGCGCCTTCAGCGGCAGATCCTGACCGCTCTCGGCACGCTGCGCCGCTTCCTTCAGCGCCGGCCTGACGTCGCCGGCAAGCGCGTCCACCTGCAGCTTCGCCCGCCAGCGTTGCTGCACGCTCACGCCACTGTCCGGATCCTCCACCTGCGCGGCGATCTGGTTGACCAGCGCCTGCAACGCGTGCGAACCGCCCGCCTCCAGGAAGCCGCGCCCGTTGCCGTCGGTGTTGACGTACAGCACCGCCTTGGCGCGCAGTTCGTCGGCATGTTGCTCCACCCATTCGGTCGAACCCAGCAGGCCGGCTTCCTCGCCGTCCCAGCTGGCGTACACCAGCGTGCGCCTGGGACGTTCGCCCTGCCGGGCGAGTTCACCAATCGCCTGCGCCTCGGCCAGCAGCGCGGCCGTGCCCGACAGCGGATCCGCCGCGCCGAACACCCAGGCGTCACGATGATTGCCGCGCACCACCCACTGATCCGGATGCGTGCTGCCCGGCAGCGTGGCGATCACGTTGTAGAGCGTGCGCGTCTGCGCTTCGTTGTCCACCTTCAGGCGCAGCCGGACCTTGCCATCGCCGCCGACCCGATACGTCAGCGGCAACGCGCCGCGCCACGCTTCCGGCGCGATCGGCCCGCCCAGCGCGGCCAGCAACGGGCGGGCGTCGCCCCAGCTGATCGGCACGGTGGGAATGCGCAGGACGCTGGCCGCTTCATCGGGCGACAACCGGGACGTGCCGGGTATCGAGGGCATGCCCGGCGTCAGCGGGTCGCCCGGATAGCGCGCGAAGTTCAGGACCGATCCGCGTTGCACGCTCCACTCGCTGCGCGCCGGCCCCTCGGGATAGGCGACGTCCTGGAAGTAGCCATCGTCGCGCGGATCGGAATAAATCAGCGTGCCCACCGCGCCGTGTTCCTGCGCCAGGCGCGGTTTCAGGCCCCGCCACCCCTTGCCGTAGCGGGCGATGACGATCTTGCCCTTCACATCGACGCCCTGCTGCGCGAGCAGCCGGTAATCCTCGGCCAGGCCATAGTTGACGTAGACCAGATCCGCGGTGACCTCGCCGCTGCCGCCGTAGATCACATACGGCGGAAGCACGTCGCGGGTCTGCGCCGACGTGCGATCGGCGGCCAGCGCGGGTTCGCTCAGTCGGGCGCGATAGGGCGCAGGCGCCAGCAGTTCCAGTTCCACCGAACGTGGCGCGGGCCAGTACACCTGGTACTCCTCGATGCGCGCGTCCCAGCCGTAGCTCTGGAACCTGCGCTGGATGTCCTGCGCATTGGCCAGATTGTGGGGCGCCCCCACCTGGTTGGGCGCGGCCGACCACTGCTGCAGCCAGCCGCGATAGTCCGCCTGATCCACGTGCTGATCGAAGCGCTGCTCCACGGCGATCTGCGCCGCGCTGGCGGTCGCGTCGTAGCCGACCAGCCGTGGCGCCGGGTCGGCCGCGCTGGCCGCTGGTGGGAGAGACAGCGCAGCGGCCAGCACGGCCCATGGAAACCGGGAAAGAGGGATTGTCGACATGTGGTATCCGGCGAGAGAAGGAAAATCATGCCGGGTATCGCATGTGACACACCGTGAATTCGCGCCAGCGCCACGACGATCGGGAAGCAACGCTGGCCTGCGTCACCGCGACGTGTCGCGCGGGCGGACACACGCGGACTCCCCAGGCAGGACGTTCACCATAGTCGCAAGCGGCGTCGCGCGGTGATGGCCGGGCCGCATGTGCTTATGCCGTATTTCCACTTGCCATCGCGCATCCGCTTGTCGCGGCGGCGATGGTTCAACCCCGGAGGGGCCGCCATGCGCCTTCGATCTTCACGGCGCGGCCGCTGACCCGGACGCCATCGCGCGGATCCATCGGCACCGCGACGTCAATCCGGCTGGGACGACCGAGATCGTTGCCCTGCCGGATGATGAAACGCCGCTGCGGCGGCAACGCGTCGCGGGTCGCCAGGTAGGCGCCGAGTGCGGCCGCCGCCGCTCCCGTCGCGGGATCCTCGACCACGCCCCCTGGCGGGAACGGATTGCGGGCATGGAAGGTGTCCGCGTTCTCCCGCCAGATCAGGTTCAGCGTGGTCCAGCCGCGCTGTGCCATCAGGCCGGCCAGCGCATCGAAGTCATAGTCCAGGCGGGCCAGGCGATCGCGCGTGGTCACCGCGATGACGGGATGCCAGGCCCCGGCGTAGCCGACCGCGGGCGGAAGCGCGGGGTCGAGTTCGTCGCGCGGCCAGCGCAGCGCGGTCAGGATGCGATCGAGATCCGCATCTTCCAGCGCAGCCACGCGCGGCTCGACGCTGGTCAGGGTGGCGCTCAGTTGCGGATCCACCCGCACCGGTACCCGACCGGCGCGTGTATGCAGCACTTTCTCGCCCGCGCCATGGATCTCCGCATGCGCGACGGTCGCCGCGATGGTGGCGTGCCCGCAGAACGGCACTTCCGCCAATGGACTGAAGTAGCGCACGTCGAACGCGCCGTCCGCGCGCGGCGACAGGAACGCGGTTTCCGAATACCCCACATCGGCGGCGATACGCTGCATGTCGGCATCGGACAGATTCCGCGCGTCGAGCACCACCCCGGCGGGATTGCCGCCGGCCGGATCCGTGGTGAACGCGCTGTAGCGAAGCACGTCGGTGTTCATCGGGCTTCCTCCGGCAACGCGCGCGCGTCGGGTTCGTCCAGCCGTACCACCAGATAGCGCAGGAAGAACTGGGTCAACGGACCCACACCCAGAGCGAAGATCACCGTGCCCACGCCGACGACGCCACCCAGCAACACGCCTGCGATGAGCACGGTGACTTCGATGATCGTGCGCACCTTGCGGATCGACCAACCGGTGCGGCGGGACACGCCGGTCATCAGGCCATCACGCGGCCCCGGTCCCAGCTGCGCGCCGACATACAGCGCGGTGGCGAACGCACAGGTCACCACGCCACCCAGCATGTAGGCGATGCGCAGCCACAGGCTTTCCGGCGTGCCCAGCATCGCCAGGCTGATGTCGGCGAACGGGCCCAGCAGCAGGCTGTTGGCGACCGTGCCCAGACCCGGCATCTGCCTCAGCGGAATCCAGCCCAGCAGCACCACCACCGCGGTGATGATCATCACCACGCCAAAGGAGACCGGCAGATGCAGCGACAGGCCCAGATGGAACACATCCCACGGCGAGGCGCCGATGGCGCCCTTCACCATCAGGGCGATGGCCAGGCCATACAGCCACAGGCCAATCAGGAGACGGAACAGCCGTTCGGGCAGGCGCCCGGCCTTGAGCTGCGCGAGGGGGCCGAGATTGGACAGGCCCAAGGAGGGGGAGATGGTCGCCATGGGGGCCACCATGAAGGCAATTGGCCCTTCCACATAGAGCCAATCATGCGATAGTGGCCCCATGAACCGCGCGCTTGCCCCCGAACGCCTCGCCGCCCTGGTCGGCGACTTCAACCGCTCACCCGCTTATCGGGGCCTGCGCCAAGCCCTGCAGGAACTGATCGGCGATGGCCGCATTCCGCTGGGCACGCGCCTGCCCAGCGAGCGCGCGGTCACGCTGGCACTCGGCGTGTCCCGCAATACCGTCACCCGCGCCTATGCGGATCTGATCAGCGCGGGCTTCGCCACCGCCCGCCAGGGTTCGGGCACCTACGCGGCGGTGCCGGTGGAACGCCGCCGCGCGCACGACCACGCCCTGCACTCCCTGGGCAGCGGCGCCACGCAGGAAGGAGCGCTCGACCTCAACTGCGCGGCCGGCGCCGCCACGCCCGGCGTCGCCGCCGCCTACGAGCGCGCGCTCGCCGCGCTGCCCGCGTATCTGGGCAGCGACGGCTACCTGCCCTCGGGGTTGCCACACCTGCAGGCGATGATTGCGACCGCCTACGTGCGACGTGGCCTGCCCACCGCACCGGAACAGATCATCGTCACCTCCGGCGCGCTGTCGGCGCTGGCCATCGCCGCGCGCGCGCTGTCGCGGCCCGGCGATCGCGTGATGCTCGAATCGCCGGTCTATTCCAACGCCATCGAAGCGCTGCGACTGGGCGGCGGCAAGCTGATCAGTTCGCCGCTGGCCAATCCGTTGGGTGAGGACGGCTGGGATCTCGATGGCATCGAAGCCACCCTGCGGCAGACCTCACCCCACCTGGCCTACCTGATTCCCGACTTCCAGAATCCCACCGGTTTCCTGATGCGTGATGCGCAGCGTGCCCGCTACGCCGCCGCGCTGCGCGAAACCCGCACCACCGCCATCGTCGACGAGACCCTGCAGCCCACCGCGTTGTCGGATGCGCCGATGCCGGCGCCTTTCGCGATGCATGCCCCGGACGCCATCACCCTCGGCAGCGCCTCCAAGATGTTCTGGGGCGGCCTGCGCGTGGGCTGGATACGCGCGCCACGCGATCTGGTCAACCGCCTGATCACCGCGCGCGTGCAGTTCGACCTGGGCAGCTCGCTGTTTGATCAACTGGTCGTCGCCGAACTCCTCGCCCAGCCGGACATCCTCGCCAGCCGCCGCGAACAATTGCGCCAGCGACGCGACGCGCTGGTGGCCGCGCTGCGCGAACACCTGCCGGACTGGCGCTTCCGCGTGCCCGCCGGTGGCCTCACCCTCTGGGTACGGTTGCCCCGCGGCAGTGCCACCCGCCTGTGCGCCGACATGGAACGCATCGGCGTCCACCTCGCGCCCGGCCCCGTCTTCAGCGTGGAAGGCGGCGCCGACGGCTGGCTGCGGATTCCGTATGCCAAGCCGGAGGAGGACCTGGTGCGCGCGGTGAAGGAAGCGGCGAAGGCGTGGGCGGTGACGCCCCGGGAGACACACGGCCGGCATGAGGTGACGCGGCGTCTGATCGCGTGAGGCGGACACGGGAGGACGACGCTGCTCTTGCTACCTCGGCTTCCAGCGCGGCAATCAATACGCTTTCGTCTTCTTGAGGGAAGGGAAAATCCCCCTCGGTACCCCTTCGTCGAAAGGGGGAAACGCCTTCATGCATCGACGCGTCATCTGAGAAAGCAGGCCCATGGCCCTCTTTCGAAAAAGGGCAGGTGCCCACGCAGCAGGCGTCGGGATTTTCTCTTTGCGGACAAAGCGCCTTCAGCCACGTCAGCCGCGGAATGGTCCGTGTTCTCGGAAGTACGGTGTCGGGGGTGAGTTCCATGAGGCAGGCGCATCACCCTGACGGAGCACTTTCCGCACCATGACTTTCCGCTCATGAACCAACCCGCGTGGATTGCCTAGGCTGTTGCCATCCGAAGTCGGGGATTCCCGTGAGAAAGTGGATCAGGCACCTTGCCTGTGCGACCGCGTTTCTGTTGCTGGCCGCCCTCGGCCTGGTGGTATTCGGCGGCTTTCGCCTGAAGGATCCCCAGGGCAACGTCGCATTCGGCTGGGATGCCACGGAGAAGCGGTTCCTGTTCCTGGAGAAGCCACGGCTTGGCCGGGAAGGACCGCACGTTTTCGCCACTGTCGATGGCTACGAGGTCATCTCGACGGAGCGTGATGGCGATGCATGGCGCCTCGCGCACCATCGGCTGCCGGCATCGCCACTTCCCGTCCTGGGCGTCCACGTCGACAATCCGGCGCGCACCACGTTCAAGGTGCCACTGCGTCGCGTGGCATCACCCGCGCTGGCCGTGTACGAACACAATCCTTCGCGGCTGTTGATGCTGTCGGACATGGAGGGACAGTTCGACAAATTTGTCGACCTGTTGCGGTCGCAGCAGGTCATCGACGGAAATCTGCATTGGACCTACGGCGACGGCCATGTAGCCCTGGTGGGCGATTTCGTGGATCGCGGCAAGGACATGACCGCGCTGCTCTGGCTGATCTACCGGCTCGATGGCGAGGCCGACACCGCCGGCGGACAACTTCACTACGTGCTCGGAAACCACGAACATCTGGCCATGAGCGGGCGCAAGAAGTACTGGCCGCAAGGGCTGGTCGCCTTCGCCGGCGCGCTGGGCGAGGACGGCGACGAGCGCCTGTTCTCATCGTCTTCGGTCCTGGGCGCCTGGCTCGCCGAGCAACCGGTCATCGCGCGCGTGGGCGATCACCTGCTGGCGCATGGCGGCATCAGCCGCGAATTTCTTGAACGCGATCTGGACATCCCCGCCGCCAATGCCCAGGCGCGCCCGCATCTGCACACGCCGCCCGACAGCCTGCCGGAGATCGTCAAGCCACTGCTGGGAAAGCATGGCTTGACCTGGTATCGCGGCATGGCGCTTCCCGATGGTCCCGAAAGTACAATCGAGATCGATCCCGCCGCGCACCTGCGGCGGGTTCTGTCCCGATACGGCGCGCGACGAATGGCCATCGGCCATTCCCTGGTGGACAACATCACTCTGGAGCAGGTCGATCTCCTGCTCAGGCTCGACATCCATCACGCCCGGCAGATACCCCAGGCCGCGCTGTACGAGGATGGCGTCCTATGGCGCGTCGGCGCCGATGGTTCGCGCGTGCGGCTGCAGTAGCTGGACAGGTGCCGTCGGCCAGCCTGCGATACCACGCCGGAAATAAGGATCGGCTCCATCTCGCCATGCGCGACGGATATGCATCACCCACCAACGTCCCGCAACGATGAGGAGCAGGCCGACACTGATGCGAATCCACGGTTCTCCCATGGAGGGCGGTACGCCGAAAGGATCGGCATCATCCGCGTGCTTGGCGCCCTGTGGATCCCAGATGCCAAACAATCCACTGATCATCACCACGCCGGCCAGCACGACGACCGCTTGGCCAAAGGCCAACCACAGGAACTTCAGGATCCCATCCACGAAGACCTCCCGTAACTTCACTCTCCGGCATGCATCTTAGCGGGGAGATTCGGGAGCAGTGGTACCGGCCCTGATGGTGGGAACTACCCAAGCTGTTCGCGCAATTGAAGAAGGAGCAAGGGCTTCGTCCCATTTCTTCTTGCGCACCTCATAAAAAAGGGCCGCTTGCGCGGCCCTTTTTTTTTCACTCCACCGTCACCGACTTCGCCAGGTTCCGTGGCTTGTCCACGTCCGTCCCTCGCGCCAGCGCGGTGTGGTACGCCAGCAACTGGACGGGGATGGTGTGCACCACCGGACTCAGCACGCCGGTGTGGCGCGGAGTGCGGATGACATGCACGCCTTCGGATTCGGTGAAGTTGCTGTCCTGATCGGCGAAAACGAACAGCTCGCCGCCACGGGCGCGGACTTCCTGCATGTTGGATTTGACCTTCTCCAGCAGGGTGTCGTTGGGGGCGATGACGACGACCGGCATGTCGGCGTCGACCAGTGCCAGCGGGCCGTGCTTGAGTTCGCCGGCCGGATAGGCCTCGGCGTGGATGTAGGAGATTTCCTTGAGCTTGAGCGCGCCTTCCAGTGCGATGGGGTAATGCAGGCCGCGGCCGAGGAACAGCGCGTCGGACTTGGGCGCGAAGCGTTCTGCCCACGCGGCGATCTGCGGTTCCAGGTTGAGCGCGTGCTGCACGCTTCCGGGCAGGTGACGCAGCTGTTCCAGATAGTCGGCTTCCTGTTCCGCGGTGACCTTGCCGTGCAGCTTGCCCAGCACGACGGTCAACTGGAACAGCGCGGCCAGCTGGGTGGTGAAGGCCTTGGTGGAGGCCACGCCGATTTCCGCGCCGGCGCGGGTGTAGCAGACCAGTTCGCTGGCGCGCGGGATGGCGCTCTCGGGCACGTTGCAGATGGAGAGGCTGTGCCGGTGGCCCAGCGACTTGGCGTACTTCAGCGCTTCCATCGTGTCCAGCGTTTCACCGGACTGGGAGATGGTGACGATCAGGTGTTTCGGATTGGCGTACGCGGCGCGGTAGCGGTACTCGCTGGCGATTTCCACGCTGCACGGCAGGCCGGCGATGGCTTCGATCCAGTAGCGCGCGGTCATGCCGGCGTAGTAGCTGGTGCCGCACGCGAGGATCTGCACGCCCTCGATGTCCTTGAGCACCGCCTCGGCGTTGGCGCCGAACAGGGTGGGCAGGAAGCCGCCGTCGATGACCGCCTCGATGGTGTCGGCGATGGCGCGCGGCTGCTCGTGGATTTCCTTCTGCATGAAGTGGCGGTACGGGCCCAGTTCCAGCGAGGCCAGCGACACGTCGGAGACGTGCACGTCGCGCTCGACCGGCTGGTCGTTGCCGTCGAACACGTGCACGGCCTGGCGGGTGACTTCGGCGGTGTCGCCCTCTTCCAGGAAGATCACGCGGCGGGTGGCCTGGATGATCGCCGACACGTCCGAGGCGATGAAGTTCTCGCCCTCGCCCAGGCCGATCAGCAGCGGACAGCCCATGCGGGCGCAGACCATGCGCTCGGGTTCCTTGCGGCTGACCACGGCCAGCGCGTAGGCGCCGGTGAGTTCCTTGACCGTGCGCTGCAGCGCGGTGAGCAGATCGTCGCCGCCCTTGAGGTGGTGGTGCATCAGGTGGGCGATGACTTCGGTATCGGTCTGCGACTCGAATTCGTAGCCCAGCGCGCGCAGCTTCTCGCGCTGTTCCTCGTGGTTCTCGATGATGCCGTTGTGCACCAGCGCCACGCCGTGGCTGATGTGCGGGTGGGCGTTGGCCTCGGTGACCCCGCCGTGGGTCGCCCAGCGGGTGTGGCCGATGCCCAGGCTGGCGTTGAAGCCTTCGGCGGCGGCGGCGTTCTCCATCTCCGACACCCGGCCGGTGCGACGCACCCGGCGCACGTCCTTCTGCTCGACCACGGCGATGCCGGCGGAGTCATAGCCGCGGTATTCCAGCCGCTTCAGTCCCTCGATGAGTACCGGTACCACGTCGCGATCGGCGATCGCTCCCACAATCCCGCACATAGAGTTTTGTCCACCTGAGTCAAAACGGGTCCTGATTGTAACGGGGGTGGACAGAACGGACAGTGTCCGCGCCGGTGTCCGCGGACACCCGGACACCGTTCCGACGCCCCTATCCCCCTTTCAAATCAAACAGTTGCGATTGGCACGCATTCTGCATTGATGGGGCGTCTTCCCAATAAACGCATGCCATCGATGATTCGGGACACCTCCGCGCAAGACCGCCCCCTGGGCAGCAGCCCCACCGCCACCGCCGCGCCGCCGTGGAAGCGCTGGCTGCTGCCGGCCGCCGGTGGTCTGGCCCTGCTGCTGGTCATCGGATTCGCCGTACGCGGCTGGGTCGGTGGCAGCCGGTCCTTCGACGGCGCGCGGGTGCGCATCGCCGAGGTCAAGCGCGGTGACCTGGTGCGGGACATCTCCGCCGACGGCCGCCTCATCGCCTCCAACAGCCCGACCCTGTACGCCATCGCCAGCGGCGTGGTGACCCTGAAGGTGGTGGCCGGCGACAAGGTGACCAAGGGCCAGGTCCTGGCCGAAATCGACAGCCCGGAACTGCGCAGCAAGCTGGCGCAGGAACAGGCGGCGCTGGCCGGCCTGGAGGCCGAGGCCAGCCGCGCCACCCTGGATGCCGCGGTGACCCGCGCCAATGCGCAGAAGGCGCTGGATCAGGCCGACATCGATCGCCAGGCCGCCCAGCGCGACCTGGAACGCTACGAGCGCGGCTTCAACGGTGGCGCGGTGCCGCAGATCGATGTGGCCAAGGCCAAGGACGATCTGCGCAAGACCGAGATCGCAATGGACCACGCGCGCAAGGACGTCAACCTGCAGGGCCAGGGCGCCAGTCTGGATGCGCGCAACAAGCAGCTGATGGCCGACCGGCAGCGTTCCATCGTCGCCGAGGTGCAGCGCCAGGTCGACGCGCTGACCCTGCGCTCGCCGTTCGATGGCCAGGTCGGCCAGGTGCAGGCGGTGCAGCGCTCCAACGTGGCGATCAACGCACCGGTGATGAGCGTGGTCGATCTGTCCAAGTTCGAAGTGGAGATCAAGGTGCCGGAAAGCTTCGCCCGCGATCTGGCGATTGGCATGCCCGCCCAGCTGACCAGCAACGGCCAGCCGTATCCGGGCGAGATTTCGGCGGTGTCGCCGGAAGTGGTGAACGGCGAGGTCAACGCGCGCATCCGCTTCAGCGACAAGCAGCCGCCGGGCCTGCGTCAGAGCCAACGCATGAGCGCGCGCATCCTGATGGATACCCGCCGCAATGTGTTGATGGTCGAGCGCGGCCCGTTCGTCGAACAGTCCGGCGGCCGCTACGCCTACGTGATGGACGGCAACTCGGCGGTGCGCCGCCCGGTGGAGATGGGCGTGAGCAGCCTGAGCGCGGTGGAGATCATCAGTGGCCTGAAGCCGGGCGACAAGGTCGTGGTCTCCGGCAGCGACCAGTTCGGCGACGCCGAGCGGGTCTCGATCAACTGATTTCCCGAATCGCTTCTTCCGTTTTTCCGCTTTCGTACCCGCAATTCGTCGTATCCCCAGACTTCCATGCTTCGCACACACCAGAAGGACTTCGCCATGCTCGAGATGCGTTCGGTTTCCAAGGTCTACCGCACTTCCCAGGTGGAGACGCACGCGCTGCGCTCCCTCGACCTGCACGTCCGCGAGGGCGAGTTCGTCGCGGTGACCGGCCCGTCGGGCTCGGGCAAGACCACGTTCCTCAACATCGCCGGCCTGCTGGAGACCTTCACCGGCGGCCAGTACACCCTGGACGGCCAGGACGTGAGCGGGTTGTCGGATGACGCGCGCAGCAAGCTGCGCAACCAGAAGATCGGTTTCATCTTCCAGAGCTTCAACCTGATTCCGGACCTGAACCTGTTCGACAACGTCGACGTTCCGCTGCGCTACCGCGGCATGAGCGCCGCCGAGCGCAAGCAGCGCATCGAGGATGCGCTGACCCGGGTGGGCCTGGGCTCGCGCATGAAGCACTACCCGTCCGAACTGTCCGGCGGCCAGCAGCAGCGCGCAGCCATCGCGCGCGCCCTGGCCGGCACGCCCAAGCTGCTGCTGGCGGACGAACCGACCGGCAACCTGGACTCGCAGATGGCGCGCGGGGTAATGGAGCTGCTGGAGGAAATCAACAGCCAGGGCACCACCATCATCATGGTGACCCACGATCCGGAACTGGCCGCGCGCGCGCAGCGCAACGTGCACATCGTCGATGGCGCCGCCACCGATCTGACCACCGAGCCGCGCCTGATTTCCACGGTGGGCCTGGACGTCAACCTCGCTCCCGCCCAGGCCTGAGGAACTGACCATGTTCCGTTACTACTTCCAGCTCGCCCTGCGCAGCTTCAGGCGCAACAAGGTGCTGACCGCGCTGATGGTGCTGGCCATCGCGCTGGGCATCGGCGCCAGCATGACCACCCTGACCGTGTTCTACATCCTGTCCGGCGACCCGATGCCGGGCCGCAGCCAGACCCTGTTCCTTCCACAGATGGATCCGCAGGGCATGGATGGCTACGTCGCCGGCGAAGAACCGGATGATCAAGTCACCCGTTTCGACGCGGAAGCGCTTCTGCGCGAGAAAAAAGGCGATCGCCAGGCATTGATGACCGGTGGCGGCATCAGCATCGAACCGGAGAAACAGGGCCTGTCACCATTCGTGGTGGACGCGCGCTACACCTCGGCCGACTTCTTCGCGATGTTCGATGCCCCGTTCGCCTTCGGCAACGGCTGGACCGGCAAGGAAGACGATGCCCGCGCCCGCGTGGCCGTGATCTCCAAGAAGCTCAACGACAAGTTGTTTGACGGCGGCAACAGCGTCGGCAAGTCGGTACGCATCGATCAGAACGAGTTCCGGGTGATCGGCGTGCTGGAGGACTGGCGCCCGACTCCACGCTTCTATGATTTGAACAGCGACCGTTATGGCGAGGTGGAACAGGCATTCCTGCCGTTCTCGACCGCCGTGAGCATGAAACTGGGCCGCAACGGTTCGATGAACTGCTGGGGTGACAGCCAGGGCGACGAGACCGGCGTCAACGCGCCTTGCACCTGGATGCAGTACTGGGTGCAGTTGGATTCGCCGGAAAAGGTGGATGCCTACCGGCAGTACCTGACGAACTACTCCGATCAGCAGCGCCGCGCCGGTCGCTTCGAACGGCCCACCAATGTGCGCCTGCGCAGCGTGATGGAATGGCTGGACTACAAGAAGGTCGTACCCAGCGATGTGCGCCTGCAGACCTGGCTGGCATTCGGTTTCCTGCTGGTGTGCCTGATCAACACGGTGGGCCTGCTGTTGGCCAAGTTCATGCGTCGCTCCAGTGAGATCGGCGTGCGCCGCGCCCTGGGCGCCTCCAAGGGAGCGATCTTCACCCAGGCGCTGGTGGAGGCCGGCACCATCGGCCTGGCCGGCGGCGTGCTTGGATTGGGACTTGCCCTGCTGGGCCTGTGGGCGGTGCGCCAACAGCCGGCCAGCTACGCCGAACTGGCGCATCTGGACCCGGTGATGCTGCTGACCACGTTCGGCCTGGCGATTCTGGCCAGCGTGCTGGCGGGCCTGCTGCCCGCCTGGCGCGCCTGCCAGGTGACCCCGGCCATCCAGCTCAAATCCCAATGATCCAGTGGCCGCTCCGGCCGATG
Organism: Pseudoxanthomonas sp. 134C1; assembly: GCF_057773065.1. Classification (NCBI taxonomy): domain Bacteria; kingdom Pseudomonadati; phylum Pseudomonadota; class Gammaproteobacteria; order Lysobacterales; family Lysobacteraceae; genus Pseudoxanthomonas; species Pseudoxanthomonas sp. 134C1. The sequence goes on along the minus strand of NZ_JBYMTH010000001.1, from coordinate 810,734 downwards.
GACGCGCGGTAGCTCTCTCTCCCGCGCGCCACGGCCGGAACGGCAACTTTCCCGGAGCACACCTCATGGATATCCGCCCCATCTTCACCGCGCTGCGTCGGCACAAGACCGCCGCCGCGCTGATCGTCATCGAGATCGCGCTCAGCTGCGCGATCATCTGCAACGCCCTGTTCCTGATCAACGGACGGCTCGAACGCATGGACCGCGTCAGCGGCCTGGCCGAGAAGGAAATCGTGCGTGTCCAGCTGACCGGTATCGGCCGCGACGACAATGCCCAGGCACTGACCAGGACCGACCTGGCCGCCCTGCGTTCCATTCCTGGCGTGAAGGCCGCTTCGGCGACCAACCAGGTGGCGTTCAACAACAGCTCCTGGAACAGCAGTGTCCGCCTGACCCAGGGACAGACGCACCAGAACCTCAATGCCACGGTCTACATGGCCGATGACCAGTTGGTTGACACGCTGGGCCTGAACCTGGTGGCCGGGCGCCAGTTCAACAACGACGAATTCATCGACTGGGAAACGTTGAACAAGCCCGATACGCCGGGCAACATCCCATCGGTGATCATCACCCGCAGCATGGCCAATGCCCTGTATCCGAATGGTGACGCGCTGGGCAAGACGTTCTACAGCTGGGGCGATGAGCCCATCAAGATCATCGGCATCGTCGAACATCTGGTGCGCCCAAGCGAACAGGGTGGACCGACCGCATACGAGTACTCGATGATCTTTCCGATCCGCGTGCCCTACAGCGTGGGTGGGCATTTCCTGATTCGCACCGATCCGGAACGCCGCGCCGAAGTGCTGAAGGCGGCGGTGGCCGTGCTGCAGAAGAACAATCCGAACCGCATCATCCTGGAGCAGGACACCATCGAGGAAATGCGCGAGGGATTCTACCGGCAGGATCGCTCGATGGCCTGGCTGCTGGTGGCGGTGTGCGTGGCACTGCTGATCGTGACCGCGCTGGGCATCGTTGGGCTGGCCAGCTTCTGGGTGCAGCAGCGTTCCAAGCAGATCGGCGTGCGCCGTGCGCTGGGCGCGACCCGGCGGCAGATCCTGCGCTACTTCCAGACCGAGAACTTCCTGCTGGCCTCGCTGGGCATCGTCATCGGCATGGCGCTGGCCTACGGCATCAACCAGATGCTCATGGGCAAGTACGAGCTGGCGCGGTTGCCGCTGTACTACCTGCCGGTGGGCGCGGTGCTGCTGTGGTTGCTGGGCCAGATATCGGTGCTGGGTCCCGCCATGCGCGCGGCCTCGGTGCCGCCGGCGGTGGCCACCCGCAGCGCCTGATCCCTCCTACCTGCCAGCCCTTCGACTCCCCGCCTGCCGGCGGGGAGTCTTCTTCCGCCGGGTGAACCATGGACATTCGTTCCCTGTGTCGACTCCCGCTCCTGTTGTTGTGCCGGCACCGCGGCCTGGCGACGCTGCTCGTGCTGGAAGTCGCGGTCGGTTTCCTGCTGCTCTATCTGGCATGGCAGGCACAGGCGAGCTGGCAGCGCGCGCGGACCGCGCCGAGCGGAATCGAGGAAACCTCGCTGCTGGTGGTGCCGCCGATGGGACGCGCGGCAGCCATCGTGGACGTGCCCGCGTTGGTGCAGGCGCTGCGCGCCCTGCCCGGCGTGGACGCCGCCATCGCGACCAACCAGGTTCCCTACGCGCGCACCTCCTGGAACGCCGCCGTGGGCGACCGCCCGCCGATCGGCCGTGATCGGATCGCCAGCGTCTACATGGGCGGCGCCGGCCTGCCGGCCACGCTCGGCCTGCGGCTGAGCGCCGGCCGTGGCCTGCTTGATTCGGAAGAACAGGTGATGGCGCCCGGCTCCCCCGATGACAGCGCGCTGCCCGCGGTGATCACCCGGGCGCTGGCCGAGGATCTGTATCCGGGCCGGTCGGCGCTGGGCCTCCCGGTGAGCGGCTTGCAGCGGCCGGTGCGCATCGTCGGCATCGTCGAACGGGCCCCGCTGCCGCTGGGCAGCCGTGGCCACGCCACGCCGGGCGCCGCGATCTTCCTGCCGCTGCGTCCGGGCGACGCTTCTTGGGCGCACCTGCTGATCCGCACCTCGCCGGAACAACGCGAAGCGGTGGCGCGACGGGTCCATGCCTTCCTCGCCGCGCGCTATCCCGAACACCCGGTCGCCGCGCCGCTGCGGATGGACGGAATGCGGCTGGATACCCTGCATGCGGAACGCCGCTGGGGATGGACCACCCTCGCCTGCGCGACCGGCTGGTGGCTGCTGACGCTGCTGAGCCTGGGTGTGGCCGGTCACTTGTGGGTGCAGCAGAGTGCGCTGCGGATCAGCCTGCATCGCGCGGTCGGCGCCACCACGCGGCAGATCCGGTTCGCGGTGCGCTGGGAGCATTTCCTGATCACCCTGGCCGGTGTCGGCCTGGGCGCCATCGCGGCGCGCGAACTGTTCCATCGCCTGCCGGCGCCATGGACCACGGAACCGGCCTCGCCGTGGTGGCTGGCCGGCGCGGCGCTGACGATCATGGCGGTGGCGCAAATCGCCGCCACCTGGCCCGCGCGCCGCGCCGCCGACGTGTCGCCGGAGCGCGTGACGCGCAAGCCGTGGGTTAGGCTATAGGCATGCCCACCATTCTCGTCATCGACGACAACCGCGCCGTCAGCACCGCGCTGGAAGTCCTGTTTTCCCTGCACGACATCACCACCCTGCACGCCGAATCACCGGAGGCCGGCCTGGCCGTGCTGCGGCGGGAGCCGGTGGATCTGGTCATCCAGGACATGAACTTCTCCGCCGACACCACCTCGGGGGCGGAGGGTGAAGCGCTGTTCGCCGAGATCCGCGCGCAACATCCGGATCTGCCGGTGATCCTGCTGACCGCGTGGACCCATCTGGAAGCGGCGGTGAACCTGATCAAGGCCGGCGCGGTGGACTACATCGCCAAGCCCTGGGATGACCGCAAGCTGCTGGCGACGGTCAACAACCTGGTCGAGCTGTCGGAAGCGCGCAGCGAACTGGATCGCCGCCGCAATCGCGAACGCCGCAGCCGCGATCAGCTGACCGCCCGCTACGATCTGCGCGGGCTGGTGTTCGAGGATCCGGCCAGCGAGCGCATGATCGCGCTGGCCTGCCAGGTCGCGCGCTCGGATCTGCCGGTGCTGATCACCGGCCCCAATGGCAGCGGCAAGGAAAAGATCGCCGAGATCATCCAGGCCAATTCCAGCGTGAAGGCCGGCGCGTTCGTGACCCTCAACTGTGGCGCGCTGCCGTCGGAGCTGATCGAAGCCGAGCTGTTCGGTGCCGAGGCCGGCGCCTATACCGGCGCCAACAAGGCGCGCGAAGGCAAGTTCGAGGCGGCCGATGGCGGCACCCTGTTCCTCGACGAAATCGGCAACCTTCCGCTGGCCGGGCAGATGAAGCTGCTGCGCGTGCTGGAGACCGGCCGCTTCGAGCGCCTGGGTTCCAACCGCGAACGCCGGGTGACGGTGCGGGTGATCAGCGCGACCAATGCCGATCTGCCGACGATGATCCGCGAAGGCGGCTTCCGCGAGGATCTGTACTACCGGCTCAACGCGATCGAACTGAACCTGCCGCCGCTGGCCGAGCGGCCGGGCGACATCCTGCCCCTGGCCGAACACTTCCGCCCCGCCGACAAGCCGATCGGCGAATCGGCGCGTGCGGCGCTGGCGCGCCATGCCTGGCCAGGCAACGTGCGCGAACTGCGCAACGTGATGCAGCGTGCCGGCCTGCTCGCGCAGGGCTCGCGCATCGAAGCGGACGATCTCAACCTGCCCCGGCCCGCACCGGTGCGCAGCACGTCCGCCGACGAACCGGACAAGGCGGCGCTGGAAAGCGCGCTGGCGCGGGCCGGCGGCGTGATCGCCCAGGCCGCGGCCGACCTGGGCCTGAGCCGGCAGGCGCTGTACCGGCGCATGGACCGCTACGGCATCCCGCGCGAATGATCCGCCGCTCACTCGCCGGTCGCCTGCTGCTGTGGCTGCTGCCCTCGATGGCCGTGGCCATCGGCCTGCCGCTGCTGCTGCATCGCTGGCTGGGCGATGATCGGCTGGCGTTCCTGCTGTCCGCCCTGATCGCCCTGCCGCTGGTGATGCTGGCGGTGCGGCGCGCCCTGGCGCCGATGAACTCGCTGTTCCGCGCACTCTCCGGCAGCGTGAACAGCTATCGCGATGGCGAGTACAACTTCGGCATCCACTGGGACAGCCCGGATGAACTGGGCGGACTGGTGGCCTCGCACGGCGAGCTGGGCGACGTGCTGCGCGAACAGCGCCAGAGTCTTGTCCAGCGCGAGCTGCTGCTCGACACGATGGTGCAGAACACGCCGGTGGCGATGCTGCTGCTGGCTACCGGTGGCGACGGCGTGCGCCGGGTGGTGTTCGCCAACGTCGCCGCGCGCAAGCTGCTGCATGGTGGCTGGAAACTGGAAGGACAGAATTTCGATTCGCTGCTGGACACCGCACCGGTGGAAATGCGCGAGGCGCTGGCGCGTGGCGGCGACAGCCTGTTCGCGGTGGCCCAGGCGGACAACGACGAGGAAGAACAGGTCTATCACCTCGCACGCCGGTACTTCCGCCTCAACGGTCGCCGCCACGAACTGCTGTTGCTGCGCCTGTTGACCAGCGAGCTGCGCCGGCAGGAAGTGATGACCTGGAAGAAGGTCATCCGCGTGATCAGCCACGAGCTCAACAACTCGCTCGCGCCGATCGCCTCGCTGGCGCATTCGGGCAACGAGCTCACCCGGCGCGGGCGCCACGATCGACTGGAGGAAATCTTCTCCACCATCGAGGATCGCGCCCGCCACCTGGAAGGCTTCATCCGGGGCTACGCGCGTTTCGCCAAGCTGCCGCAACCGCAGTTGCAGACCATCCACTGGAACACCTGGCTGGAAGGGTTGCGCCGGCAGATCACGTTCCAGCTGGAGATACCTGACGACGATCTGAGCAGCCGCATTGATCCGGCCCAGCTGGAGCAGGCGCTGCTCAACCTGCTGAAGAACGCGCACGAATCCGGATCCGCGGTGGAAGGCGTGGCGCTGAAGGTCACCCGGTTGCCGGACTGGATCCGGGTGGAAGTGATGGATCGCGGCAGCGGCATGAATGATGCCGTATTGCAGAACGCACTGGTGCCGTTTTATTCCACCAAACGCAACGGCACCGGCCTGGGCCTGGCGCTGACCCGCGAGATCGTCGAAGCCCACGGCGGCCGCCTGTCCCTGCACAACCGCGAAGGCGGCGGCCTATGCGTGGCGATCCAGTTGCCGGACAATCCGAGCGCCTGAAGCATCCGCGCGCACCATCTCTCCCTGTGGGAGCGACGTAAGTCGCGATATCCGGAACACCCGACATGCTGTGCGGTACGAATGCAGGCGGCAAAAGCTCGCGACCTACGTCGCTCCCACATGACAGTTCATGGACTCCCGTAGAGCTGAACTTGCTCCGCTGCACGGAAATCATCACCGCTTCCTGAAACCCCGCAAGCCGGGCAGGCCCGGGGCTCACCCTCAGGATTTCTTCTTGGGGCGCTGCCAGCCCTCGATGCTGGCTTGGCGGCCACGGGCCACGGTGAGCTGATCGGCCGGTGCGTTCTTGGTGATCACCGATCCCGCGCCGATGGTCGCGTTGCGCCCCAGCGTCACCGGTGCCACCAGCGAGGAATTGGAACCGACGAACACGCCGTCCTCGATGCTGGTGGTGAACTTGTTGACGCCGTCGTAGTTGCAGGTGATGGTGCCCGCGCCGATGTTGACGCCCGCGCCGATGACGGCATCGCCGAGATAGGTCAGATGGTTGGCCTTGCTGCCCAGGCCCAGGGTGATCTTCTTGGTCTCGACGAAGTTGCCGACATGCACGCCATCGGCCAGCACGGTGCCCGGCCGCAGGCGTGCGTAGGGACCAATCTGGGCGGCATCGCCACAGATCACGCCTTCCAGATCGCAATGCGCGCGCACCACGGTACCGGCGCCGAGCCTGACGTCCTTCAGGCGGGTGAACGGGCCGATGCGAACGCCGTCCCCGAGTTCGACCTCGCCTTCCAGGATCACGTCCACATCGATCTCGACGTCGCGGCCCACCTTCACGGTGCCGCGTTGATCGAAGCGCGACGGGTCCAGCACGCGCGCGCCCTGCGTGCACAGCGCTCGCGCGGCGCGCAGCTGGTAGGCGCGTTCCAGTTGCGAAAGCTGCCAGGGATCATTGGCGCCTTCGGCTTCGATGGGATCGGCGACCAGCACCATTTCCGCCGGACTGAATTCACCCGCGGCCGAAGCGAAGATGTCGGTCAGGTAGTACTCGCCCTGGACGTTGTGGTTGGACAGCGCTGACAGCCAGCGGCGCAGCGCGGTGGATTCCGCGGCGATGATGCCGGTATTGATGGTGCGGATGCGGCGCTGTTCATCGCTGGCATCCTTGTGCTCGACGATGGCCGCGACCCGGCCCTCGGCGTCGCGCACGATACGCCCGTAACCGCTCGGGTCTTCCGGCTCGGCCACCAGCACGGCGACCCGGCCGGGCGCGGCCAGCAGGCGCTGCAGGGTCTCGGCGCGGGTCAGCGGCACGTCGCCGTACAGCACCAGCACGCTGGCGGCATCCGGCACCTGCGGCATGGCCTGGGCCACCGCATGCCCGGTCCCGAGCTGCTGCGCCTGGTGCGCCCATTGCAGATCGGTCTGGTCGGAGAACGCCGCCTGCACCTGATCGCCGCCATGCCCGTACACCACATGGATGCCGGCCGGATTCAGCGCCCGCGCGGCCTCGATGACCTGGGCCAGCATCGGCCGCCCGGCGATGGGCTGCAACACCTTCGGCAGCGCCGATTTCATGCGCTTGCCTTCGCCGGCGGCGAGGATGATGACGTGCAGGGGATGGGTCATTGGCGTTCCTGTGGAGACAATCCTTGAGGCTCGATTCTAAGCCACGATGGCGGGTAGCATGGGCGGCCATCCGAAGTCCGCCCACGCATCTTGAGCCTGTTGAAGCAAGCCCCCCGCTACGTCACCGCCGGCATCCTGCAGTTGCTGCTGGACTGGCTGATGTTCGTGGCCCTGACCTCGGTAGGCGTTCCGGCGGCCCCGTCCAACCTGGCCGGACGTGTCAGCGGCGCTCTGCTCGGCTTCTGGATCAACGGACGCTGGACGTTCGCGCAGGAAGGCAGGCCGAAACTGGGATGGCGCCGGTTGCTGCGATTCATGGTGGTCTGGTTGACGCTGACCCTGATCAGCACCTGGTTGGTCGCGGCCATTGCCGCCAGCCTGGGCCTGAAGCAGGCCTGGCTGGCCAAGCCGTTGGTGGAAGGCGGACTGGCGGTGGTCGCTTTCTTCCTCTGGCGCTACGTCGTATACCGTTGACTACGCCGACATCCGGCTGCGGCGATACCCAATCCAGCCGTGCAAGGGCCCGCCATCGGCTCCCTGTGACGGAAAAGAAAAACGCCGGCTAGGCCGGCGTTTTTCGGAGAACGGCGCGGGAGATTCCCGCAAGCCGCTCAGTGCTTCAGGTTCTTGCGCAGGCGTTCCAGCGCGCTGAGCTGGGCGATGCTCATGGCCAGCTGGGCCTGGGCTTCCTCGGCGCTCATCTTCGGATCCTTGTTGGCCAGCACGCGCTCGGCTTCTTCCTTGACCTTGCGGACCGAGGCTTCGTCGATGTCCTGCGCGCGGATCGCGGTGTCGGCCAGCACGGTGACGACCTGCGGCTGCACTTCCAGGATGCCGCCGGAGATGGCGAAGTCCAGGTGCTCGCCGCTCGGCAGCGTCACCACCACCTTGCCCGGCTTCAGGCGGGTGATCAGCGGCGCGTGCTTGGGGGCGATACCCAGCTCGCCCAGTTCGCCGGTGGCGACGACCAGGGTGGCTTCACCGTGGAAGATTTCCTGCTCGGCGCTGACGATGTCGCAACGGATGGTGCTCATGGTATTCCTCGCTGCGCGAGGCGGGATTGGGGATTCGGGATTCGGGATTCGGAAAGCACCGAAGCGCCTCCTCGCCCACACCCGATCCAGCACATATCCCGCTCTTGCGAATCTCTAATCCCGAATCCCTAATCCCGAGAAGAGGACGCTTACGCGCCCATCTTCTTGGCCTTCTCGACCGCTTCCTCGATGCTGCCGACCATGTAGAACGCCTGCTCCGGCAGGTGGTCGTACTCGCCATCGACAATCGCCTTGAAGCCACGGATGGTGTCCTTCAGCGCGACGTACTTGCCCGGCGAGCCGGTGAACACTTCGGCCACGTGGAACGGCTGGCTGAAGAAGCGCTCGATCTTGCGCGCGCGCGACACGGCCTGCTTGTCCTCTTCGGACAGTTCGTCCATGCCCAGGATCGCGATGATGTCCTTCAGTTCCTTGTACTTCTGCAAGGTGGCCTGGACGCGACGGGCGGTGTCGTAGTGCTCGTGGCCGATCACGTTCGGATCGAGCTGGCGGCTGGTGGAGTCCAGCGGGTCCACGGCCGGGTAGATACCCAGCGAAGCGATGTTGCGCGACAGCACGACGGTCGCGTCCAAGTGCGCGAAGGTGGTCGCCGGCGACGGGTCGGTCAGGTCGTCCGCGGGCACGTACACGGCCTGGATCGAGGTGATCGAACCGGTCTTGGTCGAGGTGATGCGTTCCTGCAGGACGCCCATTTCCTCGGCCAGGGTCGGCTGGTAACCCACCGCCGACGGCATGCGGCCCAGCAGCGCCGACACTTCGGTACCGGCCAGGGTGTAGCGGTAGATGTTGTCGACGAACAGCAGCACGTCCTTGCCCTTGCCCGACGCGTCCTTCTCGTCGCGGAAGTACTCGGCCATGGTCAGGCCGGTCAGCGCGACGCGCAGGCGGTTGCCCGGCGGCTCGTTCATCTGGCCGTACACCATCGCCACCTTGTCGAGGACGTTGGAGTCCTTCATCTCGTGGTAGAAGTCGTTGCCCTCGCGGGTACGCTCGCCCACGCCTGCGAACACGGACAGACCGCTGTGCGCCTTGGCGATGTTGTTGATCAGTTCCATCATGTTGACGGTCTTGCCGACGCCGGCGCCGCCGAACAGGCCGACCTTGCCGCCCTTGGCGAACGGACACATCAGGTCGATGACCTTGATGCCGGTTTCCAGCAGGTCGTTGGCCGAGGACTGGTCTTCGTACGACGGGGCCGCGCGATGGATTTCCCAGTGGTCGCTGGCCTGCACCGGACCGGCTTCGTCGATGGGCGAGCCAAGCACGTCCATGATGCGGCCCAGTGTGCCGTTGCCCACCGGCACCGAGATGGCGCGGCCGGTGTTGACGGCAATCAGGTTGCGCTTCAGGCCGTCGGTGGAACCGAGGGCGATGGTGCGCACGACGCCGTCGCCGAGCTGCTGCTGGACTTCCAGCGTGATGGCGGTGTTGTCGACCTTCAGCGCGTCGTACACCTTCGGCACTTCATTGCGCGGGAATTCGACGTCAACCACCGCACCGATGATCTGAACGATCTTGCCCTGACTCATTTTCGTTGCTCCGATTATTTAATTCGTTCGACCAGCCAGGCCGGTCGCTTCAGTGATTCGGGATTTGGGCTTCGTGATTCCGGATTCCTGAAAGGCGCGCTGCGCTGCTCTTCCGAATCCCCAATCCCTAATCCCGAATCTCCATTCCTACCTACACCGCCGCCGCACCGCTGACGATTTCGGAAATTTCCTGGGTGATCGCCGCCTGGCGGGCCTTGTTGTAGACCAGGTTCAGGGTGCCGATCAGCTTGGTCGCGTTGTCGCTGGCGGCCTTCATCGCCACCATGCGCGCGGCGTGTTCGGACGCCAGGTTCTCCAGCACCGACTGGTACACCAGCGCCTCGATATAGCGGGTGATCACATGATCCAGCACCGTCGCCGCGTCGGGTTCGTAGATGTAGTCCCAATCATGGTGGGCCACCTGCGTCTCCGCCGCCGGCAGCGGCAACAGCTGGTCGAACGAGGCGCGCTGGGTCATCGTGTTGACGAAACCGTTGTACACCACGAACACGCGATCCAGCCGGCCTTCGGTGTAGGCGTCCAGCATCACCTTGATCACGCCGATCAGCTGGTCCAGCTTCGGGTTGTCGCCCAGGTGGGAGACGCTGCCGACCAGGTTGACCTTGATGCGGCGGAAGAACACCGACGCCTTCTGGCCGATGGTGACCACGTCGACCTCGGCACCCTTGTCCTGCCAGCCGCGCACTTCGCCCAGCATCTTGCGGAACAGGTTGTTGTTGAGGCCACCGGCCAGACCGCGGTCCGACGAGATGACGATGTAACCGACCCGCTTCACTTCCGGCCGCTCGACCATGAAGGGATGCTGGTAGTCGGTGTTGGCCTGGGCCAGGTGGCCGATGACCTGCTTCATCGCACGCGCGTACGGGCGCGAGGTCTTCATGCGGTCCTGCGCCTTCCGGATCTTGGAAGCCGAGACCATCTCGAGCGCGCGCGTCACCTTGCGGGTGTTCTGCACGCTCTTGATCTTGGTTTTGATTTCGCGTCCGCCTGCCATCTCTGCTCGCTCTGCTCGCGGGAATCGGGAATGGAGAATCGGGAATCGGCCAGGCCGTCCGCTTCTGCGCTCTTACGATTCCCTAATCCCGATTCCCAAATCCCGGCTCTTACCAGGTTCCGGTCTGCTTGAACTCGGAGATGCCCTTCTTGAAGGCACCTTCGATGTCGTCGTTCCAGTTGCCGGTCTTGTTGATCGTTTCGACCAGTTCGCCCTGGGTGTTGGTGAAGTGCGCGTGCAGCGCTTCTTCGAACGCCAGGATCTTGCTGACCGGCACGTCGTCGATGTAACCCTCGTTGACGGCGTAGATCGACAACGCCTGCAGCGCGATGGGCATCGGCGCGTACTGCTTCTGCTTCATCAGCTCGGTGACGCGCTGGCCACGCTCCAGCTGCTTGCGGGTGGCTTCGTCCAGGTCCGAGGCGAACTGTGCGAATGCCGCCAGCTCGCGGTACTGCGCCAGCGAGATGCGGATGCCGCCGGACAGCTTCTTGATGATCTTGGTCTGGGCGGCGCCACCGACGCGCGACACCGAGATACCGGCGTTGACGGCGGGACGGATACCGGCGTTGAACAGGTCGGTTTCCAGGAAGATCTGGCCGTCGGTGATCGAGATGACGTTGGTTGGCACGAACGCGGACACGTCGCCGGCCTGGGTCTCGATGATCGGCAGCGCGGTCAGCGAACCGGTCTTGCCCTTCACTTCGCCGTTGGTGAACTTCTCCACGTACTCCTCGGACACGCGCGCGGCGCGCTCCAGCAGGCGGCTGTGCAGATAGAACACGTCACCCGGGTAGGCCTCGCGGCCCGGCGGGCGCTTCAGCAGCAGCGAGATCTGGCGGTAGGCCACGGCCTGCTTGGACAGATCGTCATACACGATCAGCGCGTCTTCGCCGCGATCCAGGAAGTACTCGCCCATGGTGCAGCCGGAGTAGGCGCTGATGTACTGCATCGCGGCCGACTCGGAAGCGGTGGCGGCGACGACGATGGTGTGGTCCAGCGCGCCGTTCTCTTCCAGCTTGCGCACGACGTTGGCGACGGACGAAGCCTTCTGGCCGATCGCCACGTACACGCACTTAATGCCGGTGCCCTTCTGGTTGATGATGGCGTCGATGGCCATCGCGGTCTTGCCGGTCTGGCGGTCGCCGATGATCAGCTCGCGCTGGCCGCGGCCGATCGGGATCATCGCGTCGACCGACTTGTAACCGGTCTGCACCGGCTGGTCGACCGACTTGCGCCAGATCACGCCCGGAGCGACGCGCTCCACCGGCGCGGTCTGCTTGGCGTCGATCGGGCCCTTGCCGTCAATCGGCTCGCCCAGCGCGTTGACCACGCGGCCGAGCAGTTCGCGGCCCACCGGCACTTCCAGGATGCGGCCGGTGGTCTTGGCGACGTCGCCTTCGCGCAGATGTTCGTAGTCACCCAGCACCACGGCGCCCACGGAGTCACGCTCCAGGTTCAGCGCCAGCGCGAAGGTGTTGTTCGGCAGTTCGATCATTTCGCCCTGCATCACGTCGGCCAGGCCGAAGATGCGCACGATGCCGTCGGACACGCTGGTGACGGTGCCTTCGTTGCGCGACTCCGCGGCCAGCTTGACCTTCTCGATGCGGTTCTTGATCAGATCGCTGATTTCAGAGGGGTTGAGCGTGGTAGCCATTTTGGTTTCCTGTAGGGTGGGCCTCGGCCCACCATCATGTTCGGTGGGCCGAGGCCCACCCTACGTTTCTTGTCAGTGCGTGAGCGCGGTCTGCAGGCGCGACAGTTTGCCCTTGAGCGAACCGTCGATGACCACTTCGCCCGCGTCGATCACCGCGCCGCCGATCAGCGATTCGTCGATGGCGGTTTCCACCACGACCTCGCGACCCAGGCGCTTCTTCAGCGCGACCTTGATCGCGTCCAGTTCGCCGGCCGGCAAGGCCACCGCCGAGGTGACCTTGGCGCGGACGACATGCTCGGCTTCGGCTCGCAGTTCCTCGAACAGCGCGGCGACTTCCGGGAGCTGCGGCAGGCGGCGTGCCTCGGCCAGCAGCGACAGGAAGCGGGCGAACGACTCGCTGGCGCCGTCCGGGGCCAGCAGCGCGACCGCCTGGGCCTGCGGCAGTTCCGGATTGGGCAGCAGCGCGGCGACCTGCGGATCGGCGGCGACGCGCGCGGCAAAGCCGAGCGCGCCGGACCACGCGACGAGTGCGCTTTCGTCACGCGCGGCCGCGAAGGCGGCGCGGGCGTAGGGACGGGCGACGGTTAGGGCCTGGCTCATCGTTCAGCGGTCCCGTCAGATTTCCGCGGCCAGTTCATCGAGCAGCGCCTTGTGGGCGTTGGCATCGATTTCGCGGCGCAGCAGCTTCTCGGCACCGGTCACGGCCAGCGTGGAGACCTGCTTGCGCAGTTCCTCGCGGGCGCGCGTCGCGGCGGCCTCGATCTCGGCTTCGGCCAGCGCCTTCTGGCGGTTGGCTTCGGCGATCGCCTCGTTCTTGGCGGCATCGACGATCTGGTTGGCACGGGCGTGCGCCTGATCGATGATTTCGTTCGCCTTGACGCGGGCTTCCTTCAGGGCCTCGTTGACCTTCTCTTCGGCCACCGCGAGTTCGCGCTGGCTGCGATCCGCGGCAGCCAGGCCTTCGGCGATCTTCTTTTGACGCTCTTCGATCGCGTTCAGCAGCGGCGGCCAGATCTTGGTCGCGATGATCCAGATCAAACCGGCAAACGCCAGCGCCTGGGCAAATAGGGTCAGACCGATGTTCATGGGTTTAGCTCTGCCAGTGGTGATGGGCGGGAAACACGGGGTTCCCCCACCCTTCTATCTTCGTAGCGGGCGTCCGGAGGGCCGGCGCCCGCACTCAGAAACCGCTGATCAGCCGCCGGCCAGCTTGGCCAGCTGATCGGTGAACGCGGTGGCCAGCGGGTTGGCGAAGGCGAACAGCAGGCCCACGGCGACGCTGATGATGAACGCGGCGTCGATCAGGCCGGCGGTGATGAACATGCGGACCTGCAGGACCGGAATCAGTTCCGGCTGGCGCGCGGCCGATTCCAGGAACTTGCCGGCCATGATGGCCAGACCCAGGCCCGCGCCAAGCGCGGCCAGGCCGATCATGATGCCGATGGCGAGGACGGTGGAGGCCTGAACTTGAGCGAGGGTGGTCAGAACGGTTTCCATGGTTTTCTCCGGAACTAAATTGCTAAAGGGTGGAATGTTTAAGTTGCAAAGGGTGAAGCGAAATCAGTGGCTGTCTTCCGACAGGCTCAGGTACACGATCGACAGCATCATGAAGATGAAGGCCTGCAGCGGAATGACCAGCAGGTGGAACAGCATCCAGCCGAGGCCGAAGGCGCCGCCCGCGAGCGCGCCGACGATACCGGCGCCGCCGAGCACCCAGATCAGCAGGAACACGATCTCGCCGCCGAACATGTTGCCGAACAGTCGCATGGCCAGCGAGATCGGCTTGCTCAGCCATTCGACGATGTTGAGGATGAGATTAAACGGCAGCATCCATTTGCCGAACGGCGCGGTCAGGAACTCCTTGGTGAACCCGATCGGGCCCTTGGAGCGCAGCGCGAAGAACAGCATCAGGAAGAACACGCTGATCGACATGCCGAGGGTCGCGTTGACGTCGGCGGTCGGGACCGGCTTCCAGTAGTGAACGCCCATCAGCTCGAGCGGGAGCGCGATGAAGTCCGCCGGAATCATCTTCAGCAGGTTCATCAGCAGGATCCAGAAGAACAGGGTGATCGCGATCGGCGTCACCAGCTTGCTGGTGCCGTGGTAGGTATCGCGCGCCTGCTTGTCGACGAACTCAAGCATGATTTCGACGAAGGCCTGCCATTTGCCCGGTACGCCCGAGGTCGCCTTGCGGGTAGCCAGCCAGAACATGAACACCATCAGCAGACCCATCAGCACCGAGGTGATGATCGTGTCCAGATGGATGGCCCAGAACCCGCCTTCCTGAACCTGGAACGTCAGGTTGTGGAGGTGGTGCTGGATGTAACCGGTGGGTGTCAGTGTTTCCTCGCCCGCCATGTGTCCTAGATCCTGCTAATAAGAATTCTTTATCGGAGCCTGGCCATCGCCAGCGCCTGTGCCGCCATCCCGGTCAGCGTGCCGGCCAACAGGGCCAGAGGTGGAAGCTTCCACACTCCGATGCCCAGCAGCAGCACCACAACAACCGTGACCCACTTGATCAACATCCCGGCCAGCAACCGCATCATCGCGGTCCCCGCGCCGGTCACCCCGGCCCCGAAAGCGAGCCGGGCGGCGAACCATCCCCCTGCCACCATCGCCAGCCCCCCTACCGCGACCGCCAGCGCCTGGGATTTCCCCCAGAGCAGGAAGGCCATCGCGACCAGCAGCACCGCACCCAGCTGGAAAGCCGTTGCGCGCAATGCCAGCCGCCGGCCCGCAGCGACGGAATTCAGCACGGTAGGTCCTACGGGGTTTCGTGGCGGGAACAAGGCCTGGGAGCGCCTCGCCGAGCCGCAAAAGTATAGCAGGGGCGCGTTTTGCGGGACAACCGCCGAAGGTCGCAAAGTTCTGTCTATATGCGGCTGTGGATGGCCGTGACCGCGGATTCCGGCGGTAACCGTTTCCAGCCCCGCCCGACGGGTCGTGAAGGCGCCCTCCCCTGTTCATATTTTTATCGCAATTTTTGCGGAACTTTGACGAACGGACCCGGTCAGTCCTCCTTGCAAGGTCTGCGACCAACTTCCTCGTCCGATGCTCCGAGCAGACCTTTAGAAGCCCCGAGGCTCCTGGCCCGGGGCTTCGCCCTTTCCGGGATCGGCGTTTTCACGCCGCGAGAACCGCGGTTTCACTTCACGTCCACGAGTGGGCGCCGAGGGTGGAAGCCTGTTCACTGTCCAGGAGAGACAGGCATGAGATTTCGGGCTCCCTTTCCCCTGATTCTGGTTTTCGGCGTTGCGGGTCTTCCGGCCGCGCATGCGCAGGAACCGGACCGCTTCACCCTCCGGCTGGGCGCGATGGATGTGGACGCCGACGGCGTGCTCAGCGGGCGGACCACCTTCCAGGGCCAGGACCTGCGGTTCTCGCAGGATTTCGACTTCGGCGGCAAGGAACTGGTCCCGCGCATCGATGGCGTGTTCCGGCTGGGCCAGCGGCACCGGCTGATTTTCGACTACTTCCAGTACGACAAGGACCGCCGGGCGACGCTGGGGCAGGACCTGTCGTACGACGACGTCACCATTCCCGCCGGCAGCTTCGCCAAGGGCAAGGCCAAGTTCCAGTTGGCCAGCCTGATGTACGACTACGCGGTGGTCGATACGCCCACGTTCAACCTCGGCCTGCAGATTGGCGCGGAGTGGGCCAAGCTGGAGGGTCGCCTGTATGCGGAAGCGGGCGAAAACAGCTATGAAACCCGCAGCAGCGACGACGGCTACGCACCGGTGGTGGGCCTGCGTCTGACCGCCAAGCCCAATGAAAAGTGGCTGTTCAACCTGCAAGGCCAGTACCTGGACGCGGGTTGGGGCGATTTCGGCGACTACGACGGCAGCATCACCCGCGCCAATGCGCTGGTCGAGTACCGCTTCACCCCGCATTTCGGGCTTTTCGCCGGCTATGACTGGTTCAAGCTGGACGTGGAACGCACGGGCAGCGACGGACTGCTGGGGCTGGATCAGCGCTTCAAGGGTCCGATAGCCGGAATCACACTGGCATTCTGACCATATAGATAACGTCTATCGAAACGACGGGGACGAATCATTGGACTTCGGGCGTCGCACCCCCATAATGAGAATCACTCTCATTTGATGCCTTGAGGTCGCCCCATGGCCAAGACGCTTTCCTTCGCCTCCCTGCACTTCACGGTCGCCTTCCTGCTGGGCTGGGCATTCACCGGCAGCTGGCTGGTCGGTGGCGCGCTGGCGCTGGTCGAACCGGCTTGCAACACGGTCGTGTTCCACTTCCACGAGAAGGTCTGGAAGCGGATAGAACGCCGCCGCGCGGAGCGCGCCAGCGCGGCGGTTCCTGCCTGACCGTGCGCGGGGATCGCGCCGGCATGCCCGCTTCCTTCCTCCAGGCGGGTGCGCGAACCGGGTTCGCTCAGGGCTGCGCCGGGGTCGGCGCCGTCTCCGGCGGCGGGAACATCTGCGTGGCCATGCAGATGTAGTCGGCCAACGGCATGTCGCCCATCGACGCGCGGCGCTGATCGACTTCCGACTCCGGCGCCTCGATCGGCTTGGGTACCCAGCGTCCCTCCTGTGCCAGCAATTGGCTGCCATAGCGCTGCGGTTTGCCCTGGCCGGCCAGCACGCGATCGGTCAACAGAATGAACTGGTGGCGGGAAATCTCGCCGCTCCGCACGCGCGGTGTGATCACCGCCAGCACCTGTTCCTGGAATGCGGGATCGGCATCGGCGTGCTGCACCAGCAGCCAGGCCGCATCGACGCCGTCGCGGCCGACCAGCTCCACTGCGGGAAACCCATGCTCGGCGACGATCTGCTTGATCCGCGGCAGATGTTCGGCGTCGACCTGCATCATCTGCCGGATGTCCTCCTGCGACCAATCGCCGCTGCGTGCTTCCTGATCACGGGTCTGCATCCGCAACAGTTCGATCCGCAGATCCGTCAGGCGCGCCGCGGGGTCGGCGATATCCGGTGGCGACGGCTTGGGATGCAGGCGGACGAACGCCGCCGCACCCGGGCACTTCGCGTAGGCGGCGGCTTCCTGCGGGTCGTCCTCCGCCCCGGCGGGCTGCATCAGCACCAGCAGCATCGTGATTGCGATACAGCGAGGAAGCATCGGATCTTTCCTGTCGGCCCGCATGGCCAGCGGCATTGATTCTAGTCGCACCGGGCAGACAAGCCACCAGAAAAAAGAAACCGCCCACAGGGGGCGGTTTCCGTATCCACACTGCGAAGACGATTTACTTCTTCTTCGGAATGTACAGATCGGTGATGGTGCCTTCGTAGATTTCGGCCGCCATCGCCACCGTTTCGCTGAGCGTCGGGTGCGGATGGATGGTGTTGCCGATGTCGCCGGCTTCCGCTCCCATCTCGATCGCCAGCGCGACCTCGCTGATCAGATCACCTGCATGCACGCCGACGATGCCGCCACCGATGATGCGATGGGTTTCCTCGTCGAAGATCAGCTTGGTGGAGCCCTCGCCGCGGCCGATGCCGACCGCGCGCGCCGAAGCCACCCACGGGAATTTGCCCACGCCGATCTTCAGGCCCCTGGCCTTGGCTTCGGTCTCGGTGACGCCAACCCAGGCGATTTCCGGATCGGTGTAGGCCACCGACGGAATCACCCGCGCGACCCATTCCTTCTTCTCGCCCGCGGCCACTTCCGCCGCCAGCTTGCCTTCATGGGTGGCCTTGTGCGCGAGCATCGGCTGGCCGACCAGATCGCCGATGGCGAAGATGTGCGGCACATTGGTGCGCATCTGCGGGTCCACCGGGATGAAGCCGTGCTCGGTGACGGTCACGCCGGCCTTGTCGGCATCCAGCTTGCCGCCGTTGGGCGAACGGCCCACCGCGACCAGCACGCGATCCCAGGTGCCGGATTCCAGCTCGGGTTTCTGGCCTTCGGTGGCGCTCTCGAACGACACGGTGATGCCCTTCTTGGAGGCTTCGACCTTGGCCGCCTTGGTCTTCAGGTGCACGACCACGCCCTGCTTCTTCAGGCGATCGGCCAGCGGCTTGACCAGGTCCTTGTCGGCGCCCGGCATCAGCTGGTCCATGAACTCGACCACGGTCACTTCACTGCCCAGCGCGCGGTACACCGTCGCCATTTCCAGGCCGATGATGCCGCCGCCGACCACCAGCAGCTTCTTCGGCACGTCCTGCAGCGCCAGCGCGTCGGTGGAATCCATCACCCGCGGATCGTCCCACGGGAAGTTCGGCAGCTTCACCGCCTGCGAGCCGGCGGCGATGATGCAGTTCTCGAAACGCAGCAGCTGGGTCTTGCCGTCGCCGCCGGTGATTTCCAGTTCGTGCGGCGAGACGAACTTCGCCACGCCCCGCACGGTGCGCACCTTGCGCTGCCTGGCCATGCCGGCCAGGCCCTTGGTGAACTGGCCGACCACACGGTTCTGCTTGAAGTCGCGCAGCTTGTCGAGGTCGATCTTCGGCTTGGCGAACTCGATGCCGATCTCGGCCGAATGCGCGGTCTCATCGATCAGCGCGGCGGCGTGCAGCAACGCCTTGGACGGAATGCAACCGACATTGAGGCAGACGCCGCCCAACGATTCGTAACGTTCCACCAGCACGGTATCGAGGCCGACATCGGCGGCGCGGAACGCGGCGGTGTAGCCGCCGGGACCGGAACCGATCACCACCATCCGGCATTCGATGTCGGCCGGCTTGCCGGTGCCCAGCGCCGGCTTGGGCGCGGCGGGTTCGGCGGGCGCGCGGTGCGAGGGCGTGACCGGCGGCTTGCTGGCCGGCGCGGCGGCGGCGGGCGCCGCGCCGCTTTCCAGCACGGCCACCACGCTGCCTTCCGACAGGGTGTCGCCCAGCTTGACCTTCAGTTCCTTGATCACGCCGTCGGCCGGCGACGGCACTTCCATCGTCGCCTTGTCCGATTCCAGGGTGACCAGGCCTTGATCCTTCTTCACCGTGTCGCCCACGGCGACCAGGATTTCGATGACCGGCACGTCGTTGTAGCCGCCGATGTCCGGCACCCTGGCTTCCAGGGTGCCGCCCGCCGATGCCGCAGGCGCGGAGGACGCGGCCGGAGCCGGTGCGGCGGTGACCGGAGCAGCCGGAGCGGCGGGTGCGGTCGCCTTGGCCGGCGCGGCGACAGGCGCTGACGGCGCCGCAGCGGCGCCTTCGGCTTCAAGCACGGCCACCACGCTGCCTTCGGACAGGGTGTCGCCGAGCTTGACCTTCAATTCCTTGATCACGCCGGCGGCCGAGGACGGCACTTCCATCGTGGCCTTGTCCGACTCCAGGGTGACCAGGCCCTGATCCTTCTTCACCGTGTCGCCGACCGCGACCAGGATCTCGATGACCGGCACATCGTCGTAACCGCCGATGTCGGGGACTTTCACTTCAATCGTGTTTGCCATGGTTCCAGCCCCCGCTTACAGCAGCACGCGACGCAGGTCGCCCATCAGTTGCGCCAGGTACGCGGTGAAGCGCGCGGCGGAGGCACCGTCGATGACGCGGTGGTCGTAGCTGAGCGACAGCGGCAGCAGCAGGCGCGGCGCGAACTGCTTGCCGTCCCATACCGGCTGGATGGAAGACTTGGACACGCCGAGGATGGCGACTTCCGGCGCGTTGACGATCGGGGTGAACGCGGTGCCGCCGATGCCGCCCAGCGAGGAAATCGAGAAGCAGCCGCCGGACATGTCGGCCGGGCCGAGCTTGCCGTCGCGGGCCTTCTTCGCCAGTTCGCCGGTCTCGGCCGCCAGCTCGTTGACGCCCTTCTTGTCGACGTCGCGGATGACCGGCACGACCAGGCCGTTCGGCGTGTCGGCGGCGAAGCCGATGTGGAAGTACTTCTTGAGGGTGAGGTTTTCGCCGCTGGCGTCCAGCGAGGCGTTGAACTCGGGATACTTCTTCAGCGCGGCGACGCTGGCCTTCATCAGGAACGCGAGCATGGTCAGCTTGATGCCGGCCTTCTCGTTCTCCTTGTTCAGCGCCACCCGCAGCGCTTCCAGATCGGTGATGTCGGCGTGATCGTGCTGGGTGACGTGCGGAATCATCGCCCAGTTGCGCGCCAGGTTGGCGCCGGAAATCTTCTTGATACGCGACAGCGGCTGCACTTCGACTTCGCCGAACTTGCTGAAATCCACCTTCGGCCACGGCAGCAGGTTCAGACCGCCACCCGCGCCGGTGACAGGCGCGGCGCCTGCCGCGGCGGGCACGCCGCCGGACAGGGCCGCCTTGACGTAGCGCTGCACGTCTTCCTTGCTGATGCGGCCGCCACGCTCGCTGCCCTTGACCTGATCCAGGTCGACACCGAGCTCGCGGGCGAACAGGCGCACCGTCGGGCTGGCGTAGGCCACCTTGGACGGCAGCACGCGGTCGGCGTTGAATTCCACCGGCGGGGTGCGCGGCGGCACGGCTTCCGGGTCGATGCCGGGCTTGTCCTCCAACGCGCGCGGCGCGGTCGGCGCGGCGGCTTCCTGGGCGATCTCGCGCTGGGTCAGCTTGTCCGGCGTCGGGGCGACGGCGACCGGTTCGACTTTCGCGCCGGTCTCGGCGGTCTTGACCGGCTCGGCCTTGGCCGGTTCCGCCTTCGGTGCGGCGGAGACCGGGGCGGCGGCGCCTTCGGCCACCTCGATCAGGGCGACCACCGAGCCTTCGGCCAGTTCGTCGCCCAGTTTGACCTTCAGTTCCTTGACGACGCCGGCGAAGGCCGACGGCACTTCCATCGTCGCCTTGTCCGACTCCAGGGTGACCAGGCCTTGATCCTTGGTGACGGTATCGCCAACGGCGACCAGCACTTCAATGACGGGAACGTCACTGTAGCCACCGATGTCGGGAACACGCGCTTCCTTGATTTCGGCCATGGGGAACTCCAGCGATCACTTGCCAATAGGGGAACCCCTATTGTGGCCATCCCCGCCCGGTGCGCCAACCTCTGAACGCAATTATTTTCGGGCCGGGACCGCTGGAATCAGCCCTTGCGACTCGCGCGAGGGCATGCGCCCCTTGCTCAATCGCCGGTGGTATGGCTTTGGTCGGGCTTTTCTTCCAGCAGGTTCAGCGCCTGCCCGCCGGGGAGACGATACGCCAGCGCATTGTCGATGCGCTCCATTTCACGCATCTGCGAACACAGTTTCTCCGCGCGCACTTCCAGTGCCTTGGCGCGTGGCGCCACCCGCGCCTCCACCTCCTTGTCCAGCCCGTCCATGCGCTCCAGGCGAGCGGCGTCGCCGGTCAGCGCGGCGGTGAGTGCGCCACCGACGATATCGCCAATGACGCTGGGCATCACTTCCCCGACCGCGCGTTCGATACCCTTGTCCAGGTCCTGGCTGTTGAAACGATTGGCGCTGATCGAGCGGGCGATGCCCTGGTCGATGGCCTTGCGTGCCTTGTCCAGCGACTTGCGGGTGCGATCCGGATGATTGCTGATGCTGGCGGCGACTTCGCCCAGCGCGGTGAACGCGATATCGGCGGCATCGCGGCCGATTTCGTGCGCGAGCGGCATGGCGGTGCGCGCGCCACGCTCGAAGTCGAGCAGGCGCTGGCGGTCGTCGTTGTTGATCCGGACCCAGCGGTCGTCGACGAACAGCCGGCCCTGGCGCATCACGATCGCCTTGGGCACGCCGCTTTCGCGGGTGAAGATCACGCTGCGCTCGTTGACGGTCATGTCGTAGTCGCTTTCGATCTCGCAGCGGACGTCCTTGGCCTGTGCGGACAGGGCCAACCCGGACAGCGCGGCCAGGCACAGCAGGGAAAGACGCGGGGCGGAACGAATCATGGCGGCCTCCGAAGCTTGTTTGCCGACAGGATGCCAGCACGGTGCGCGACCCGCACATGCCGGACGGCGGCATGACCTTCGTCAGGGCGGGCGATGCCCAGGAGCGACCTGACCGGGAGCGTCCAGATACGGCGCCAGCACGCTCCACTGTCCGGTCAGGCGTTCCACACCGAAGGCCGCGTTGGCCGGACTGGTGGATGGCAGCGCGTGGAACGTCAGGCGGGCGACCAGCGCCGCCGGCAGGGTCGGGGTGACATGGCGCTGGAACGCCTGCGCCGCCTTGCCGCCGTTGAATGCCACCGCGCGCACGCCCGGCCGCCCCGCCAACCAGTCCGCCAGCGGGTTGGCGACCTCGCTGCCATGGACGATGTCCGCGTCCAGGCTGCCGCGGCGCTCGCAGGCTCCAATCACGTCCCACAGCCCGACGCCAGCCGCACCCAGGGCAGCCAGCCGCAGGGGATAGTCCAGTCCGGCGTCGAATCCGCACAGGCTCGCCATCAAGGGCCAGAAACGGTTGCGCGGATGCGCGTAGTAGCGCGACGCCGCCAGCGACGCCGCGCCCGGCATCGAGCCCAGGACCAGCACCCGGCAATCGTCGCCGGCCTGCGGCGGCAAGCCCCGCAGCAGCGTTCCGGTCATGGGTTCGGTCATCCGGCCGGCGTCTGCCAGGGCCGCACCACCAGCAGCGCGCCGGCGACGACCAGCAACGCGCCGATCAGCCGGGTACCGTCGATGGGCTGACGCGCGTGCAGCACGCCGAAATGATCCAGCAGCAGCGAGCCCACCAGTTGCCCGAACACCACCAGGCAGATCAGCGGCGCGGCGCCCATGCGCGGTATCAGCAGGGTCGCCGCGGCGACGTAGATCGCGCCGATCGCACCGCCGGTCCAGGCCCACCACGGCACCCGCGCCAGCGCCGCCGCGTCGAACGTGGGCCGTGTCGCCAGCCACCACAGCGCCAGCACCCCGGTGCCGACGGCGAACGACATCAGCGCGGCGAACAGCGGACCGAAGGTCTGCCGTCCGAGCGAAGCGTTGATCAACGCCTGCAGCGGCAACAGCATGCCGATGAACACCGCCAGGCCCATTCCGATTGCTTTCATGTCCGTCTTCCCGGATTCGAAGCCGGACACGATACGGCACGTGGCGTGCCCGGGCGCACGACGCTGCGTGGCGCCACCGGAACGACGCCCTCAGCGCGGCTGGCGGCCCAGGCGGCGATCGAAGAAGCGCGCGATCAGGCCGTAGGCTTCCTGCGACTCCGGCAGATCCGGGTATACGAAGAACGCATGCCAGAGGCCATCGAACAGCACCAGTTCCGCGTCCACGCCCGCAGCCAGCAACCGACGCTGCATCGTGCTCACCGCGCTGACCGCGAAATCGCGTCCGCCGGCCAGGAACAGGGTGGGTGGAAACTTCGCAAGCAGTTCCGGCGATTGGCCCGGATAGGCGACCGGATCGTCGGCCTGTGCGGTTCGCAGGTAGGGCAGGCTCGCGCCGCCGTCCGACTGCAGCGGCGGCACGCCGACCGCCAATTGCCCCAAGGTCGCCGAATCCCCGGCGAACAGCAGCCCGGTGCCGCAGAAGTTGCCAATCGCACCGGGTCGCGGCAGATCCTTCTTCAGGATCCGCGCGGTGGCCTGCGCGGTCAGCATGCCGCCGGCCGAGCAGCCGTAGATCCCGATGTTCTCCGCGCGGTACTGCTTGAGCAGTTCACGATAGACCGCCTCCACGTCGTCCACCGCGGCCGGATAGGGATGTTCGGGCGCCAGCCGGTAATCCACCGTCACCACGCGGATGCCGGCCACCGCGGCAATCGGCACCGCTTCCACCAGCGCGCCACTGCCCGACCCCCACATGAAGGCGCCTCCATGTAGATTGATCAGCACCCGCTGCGCGTTGTCGCCCTGTGCGCCCGCTTTCGGATCGACCACGTGCACCGGCACGCCACCGATGCGGGTGGCTTCCACCTTCGCCGGATAGCGGCGTTCGGCTTCGGCCAGGCGGTCGTCGTTGTAGCGCTGGTAGAAGCGCCGCTGATCGGCGATGTCCGCGGGATTCGGTCCCTTGCCTTCCCGGGTTTCGGCCAGCATCCGTTCGAACTGCGCGCGCGCCTCGGGGCTGGCGAAACGACTGTATGGCAACGATGTCGCCGGCATCGCCACGGTTTCCGGCGCGGCCTTCGCGACCGCCGCATCGGGCTTTTCCTGAGCGACCGCGGTGAAAGATATCGACAGCGCCAGCAGGCCTGCGGCGGAACGGAACATCGCGGGCCGCGGGTGCGGCAGGAAGGCCGAGGTCTTCTTCATCATTTTTCCTTTCCGGGGTTGGCCGTCTTTGCCGCGTCCGGCGGTGGCAGGGCCAGGAACACCGTGCTCCACAACTGGGCGGCGTTGGATTCGTCCTCGTGCGCGCCCTGCGCGCCGAACGGTTCGACCTGGTAGCGACCGTCGCGGTACGACCACGACCACAGTTCGGACGTGCGCACCGCGTCCGCGGCGCGGATCGCGCGCCACAACCGATCCCGCGCATCACCGAGGGCCGCGCGTACCCCGGCCGGCAGGTCATCGCGCGCCAATTGTCGTTGCAGCCCCGCCGCCAGCACCGCCTGCTGCCAGGCCCACACCACCGTGCCGTGATACGCGGCGCTGCCCAGGCGCGGCCAGACTTCGCGATCGGCATAGGCGGGATTGGCGACCAGCAGGCCCGCGTCGGTCATCAGGCCGGCCGGGAAGGGCCGCATCAGGTTGCCGACATCACGCGCCAGCGACTGCGCATCGGGTTGACCGAACAGCAGGCGGAAGCCTTCATCCGAATGCAGCACCGGCACCGGCCTGCCCTGCGCGTCCAGCGCGAGCGCCGCGAACGCCAGCTCGCCGTCACCCAGCGATTCCAGCGCCGCGCGATCGGCGACGCCGGCTCCGGCGGCGTAGGCGCGTACCTGCTCCGCCGCGCGCGCATGCGGCAACCGCACCGTGAACAGTTCCGCCGCGCGCCGTTCCCATGCATCGGCGCGGGCGGCGGCGGCACGCAGGCGCATGCGCTGTTCCGCGCTGGCGTAGGCGTCCAGCAGGCCACTGTCGAGGAAGCCACCGATCGCGCGCAGCGCCGCCGGCATCCACACCACGTTGACATCGTAGGGATAGCGGCCACGGCCCAGGCCTTCGTTGCTGTCGCGCCATTGGCCTACCGGCTTGTCCGGCTTGAGCGCGATCAGGTTGCGGAAAACCGGCTCGTCCGCGAATGCCTGGCTCCGGCCCTCCACGAAGAGAAGATTGCGCACCAGCGCGTCGCCCTGGCGTCCGCCCTCTCCGCTTGCGGCAAGGAATGCCCTTGCCCGCTCGTGCCCGCGTTCGTCCTCCAGCAACCAGGCGGCGGCGACCGGTGGCAGCATGTAGTCGTCGTCGATCATCGTGTAGTCGTAGATCGGCGTGGCCGAGGCGTTGTTCCGTTCCTTGCGATGGCGCAGCACGGCGAACTCGCCGATGTCTTCCTCGTGCGCCACTTCGCCATCGGGCGCCAGCCTCGCCAGCACCGCGCCGATGCCGGCTTCCACGGCTTCCGGTTGCAGCACCGGCATCAGCAGGCGCACCGACATCAGGGTGTCACGGCCGAAGTAGGTGTCGAAGCGCCAGGAGCCGGCGAGGAACTTCTCGTGGTAACTGAGGAACTGCAACGCCTGTCGGCTGCGGGTATCGGCCGTGGCATGTTCGTTGAGCAGGCCGGCGGTGTCGAACGGCGTCAGCGGCGTCTCGCCGGTCGAGGCGTGGATGCGCAGTCGCAGCGGTTCGCCGGCGGGCGTGCCCAGCAAGACGATTTTCCCGCCATCGCGCGTGAACCTGCCGTTCTCGACTTCCAGGGCGATGGCGTAGCCCGGCGCCCCGTCCAGGCGATCGCGCTTCCAGCGGATCGCGGTGTCCGTCACTTCCGGCCGCGCGGCGGTCTCCGCCGGGTACGGCTGGCCGAGCTGATAGTCGCGCAGCACCCGGACGCTGCCGAGCACCGCATCCCTGACCACCAGCCGTCGAGCGTCAATGCGCGCGGTCGCCACGATGCCGTTCCAGGGCTTGCTCGCTTCACGGCGGCGCTCGCCCTTTACCTCGCCCAGCGTCCACTGCACCGGCGTCGTGGTGTCCTCGAACCACACGCCCACGCCGCTGTTGCCCGCCGGAAACGCCACCAGCACCCGCGGGCGGGTGCCGGAACTGAGCAGCAGATGCGCGGCGATGTCGCCTTCCTGATGGAAGGCGTTCTCGATCCGGCCCTCGGTGATGCGGAATTGCAGCGGCGCGGAAGCCGCGGTGCGGTCGTAGGCCAGTGCCGCGCCGGTCGCCGGCACGGTGAGCAGCAACCCGAGGAGCAGGCGGGAGGCGGCATGTTTCAGGCGCATGGAAAACATCTCGCTGACAACGTGGCGCATCGGTTCAATGACCTTCTGCCGGCATTGCCAGCGTATCGACGGGATGACGCGTGGCGCGGTGAAGCAGGGTCAGCGACAACAGCAGCAGCGCCATAGGCAGCAACAACAGGTAGAACGCCCGCGAGCCGTCGAAATGTGCGAACAGCTGGCCGGTGATGAAGGAACCGGTGGTGCCGCCCAACGCGGAGAACACCACGATCAACCCGGTCATCGCCGCGTGCCGCGCCTTGGGCAGCGCGCTCAGCACCACGGAATTGATGGTCGGATAGATAGGCGCCATGAACAGGCCGATCAACGGGAACACATAGGCCGCCAGCGGCGCGTCCCACCAGCTCGCGCCGGCGCGTGGCTGCACGTTGGCCGCCAGCGGCAATGCCACCAGTACCAGCACCGCCATCGCCAGCACGCAGGCCGCCAGCAACCAGAACCACGGCAGCCGGCGCAGCAGCACGCCGCCGCCCAGCCGTCCCAGCGCCAGCGAACCGGCGAAGATGCCGGCCGCCTGCACGCTCAACGCGGTCGGCAGGTGCAGGATTTCCCGGTTGAAGGTCGGTAGCCAGGTGTTGATGGCCTGTTCCATCAGCACGTAGAGGAATGCGGACGCCAGGAACACGATCACCAGCGGGCGCGCCAGCAGGCGGAACATGTCGGCGAAGGATTCGCCCACCGCGTGGCCGTCACGCGCCTGCGATTCGTCCATCGACGTTCCGGCCAGCAACAGGATCACCGCCACGCACAGGCCGGCGATCACCCAGTAGACATTGAGCCACACCGGATCCCCCGGCGCCTCGGGATTGATGAAGGCGGCGAACAGCCAGGCGCTGCCGAGGATGCCGACCATGAACCAGCCTTCCACCGTGCTGGTCAGTCCCGCGTGCGCGCGTTCGCTGTCGGTCAGCAGGCCGATGCTGGAGTAGACCGACACCTTCACCAGCGCGAACGACACGCCGACCGTCACGTACAGCAGCTTGGTGGCCCAGAACGAATGCAACAGCGGCATGCTGGCGCAGGCCAGCGCCACCAGCGCCAGGCCGAGCATCATCGCCCGCCGGTAACCCAATCGCGGCAGGGTCGAAGCGACGAGGAACGAAGCGATTGCGATCGGCAGATCCTTGAACGCTTCCAACGTGCTTGCCGACGCCTTGCTCACCCCGAATCCCTGGATGACCTGCAGGATCACCGCGCCCACCGAGTTCAGCAGCATCGCGAAGATCATGTAGGTCAGGATCAACCCGAGGACCATGCGGGTTCGATTCATTGCTTGCTCCGGGCCACGCCGGATGGGGGTGGCCGCTGCACTGTGTCACCGCCGGAGCGGCAAGGGAATCCGGCACGCGCGGCGATGGCCGCCATCCGCCGGCTGTGTCGGGGAAAGGTCCGGGGACGCCTCCCGGGAGAGGAGGTTCAGGTGGCGTCCCCGGCGTGGCTCACCAGCTGTACTTGGCCTGGAAGTTGACCTCGCGGCCCTCCAGCGGACGCGCCAGCAACACGCCGCCGGCGGTGGTCGCCGAACCGAAGATGCGCGAGTTGCTCTCGGTCAGGCCCAACTCGTTGGTCATGTTGGTGCCGCGCAGGTTGAACTGCCAGTTCTCGCCCACGTTGGAGGTGATGCCGAAGTCCAGCGTGTGGTAGGAACCCAGCTCCTGCAGGCCCGACTGATCCTGGGTGTGATCACCCACGTAGGTGTAGGTCACGTACGGGGTGATGTCGCCCCAACCCATCTCGAAGCGGTAGCTCGGCGTGAACATGGCGCGGAACTTCGGCTGGCGCTGCAACTGCTGGCCCTCGATCGGCGCGCAGTTGTCGTTGCCATTGATGTCGCGGTACGGCAGGCAGGCGTCGTAGTCCGTGTATTCGCCATCCAGGTAGTTGGCCACCAGTTGCAGGCGCAGGTTCTCGATCGGGGTCAGCGCGCCGATGAAGTTGACGCCATGCGACTCGGATCCATAGATGCGCGGACTGCCGATCGGCGTACCCAGACCATCGGTGGGCTGGTACTGCAGGCCGCTGAACACGCGCCGGTAAGCACTGATGTCGGCGTACAGCAGCGGCGACTGGTACTTGAAGCCGATTTCGTAGTTGCGGATCTTCTGCATCGGCGGGTAGTTGTTGTTGGTGGTGCCGCGGATGCCGTTGTCGAAGTCGAGGAAGTGGCCACCGGTATTGACGCGGCCATACATGGACATGTTGTTGGTGAACGAGTAGTTGGCACCCGCCGTCCACGACGGATGGGTCTTCTCGTAGCGGTTGCGGGCGTAGGTGCCGTTGCACAGCTCCACGTTGTTGTCGTAGATCGTGTTCAGGTCACCATCCAGGCCGCCGGTACCCGGATTGACCGGACTGCGGTTGCAGACGTTGCTCTTGGCGTCCTGGTTCTCGACGCGGCCGGACAGGTCGAACAGCCACTTGCCGACCCTCCAGGAATCGGACAGGTACAGCGCCACGTTGGTGGCCTTGCCGTTCTGGGCGATGTGGAAGCCGCTGAAATCGGCGAAGCCCTGCGGATTGGTGCGATAGAAGGTCTCGCCGCCGTTCACGTAGCTCACCACGATCGGACGCGCATTGGGCTCGTTGGCCATCAGCATCTGGTTGCCCAGCGACCACTTGTCATCCATCGTGTAGTGGTTCACGTACAGGCCCACCGTCAGGGTGTTGCCCTCGAACAGTTCCTTGCTCAGGCGGAAGTCGTTGCTGAAGCTCTTCAGGTGCTTGTGGATGTGCCACCAGCCCTGCTGGATCACGCTCTGGGTGAGCGGCACCGCACCACCGTTGATGTAGTTCGCGGTAGCCACCGATCCCGCCGGCAACTCGAAACCACCCGGCGTGCCGTCGGTGAACAGCATGTCCTGCAACGAGACCGGATTGTTGCCCGAGAACAGCGCGTTGGTATCCATGTCCCCTTCGTTGAACAGGAAGCGATCGCTGATCGCCCAGCCGTTGTCGAAGGAGTAATCGAAGTTGCCGCCGAACATGAACAGCTTGGCGCCACGGCCGTCGGCCAGGTCCGCGTTCTTGCCGCCGCCCGGATAGGTCGGCAGCCAGACGTGCTGCATGTACTTGCTGTAGTAAGTGTCCTTCAGCGGATCGAAACCGGGATAGGCGCTGAAGTTGTCGGTGCCGCGCTGGACCAGCGGAATCGGAGTGATGAACTGGTTCTTGTCGTTGAGGTAGCGGGTATACAGGGTCAACCGGCCCGCATCGAAGTCATGCGACAGGGTGGCGGTGAGCTGGCCGCCCTTGTCCGCCTTGAACTGCGGATCGCGCACGCCGTCGGACTCGCGCCAAAAGCCACCGACGCTGCCGTACCAGCCTTCGGCCACCTTGAAGCCGTAGAAGCCATCCAGTCGCCACAGGCCCTCGTTGCCGTAGGTCAGGCCGACACTGCCGGAAGGTTCCTCGGTGCCGGTCTTGAGGAAGAAGTTGGCGCTCGCGCCCATCTGGCCATCGGCGAACACCACCGACGGACCGCCCTGCAGGATTTCCACCGACTCGATGGTGTCGTCCAGGCGGAACATCGAGGTGGTCTCGAAGAACGACAGTGTCGGCATGCCGTACAGCGGCGAGCCCATCAGCAGGGTGGAGAAATATGGCGCGTCGCCGCCACCGGGGAAGCCGGCGATCTCGATGTTGGCGCCGGTCTGGCCACCCGTGGACTCCGGCCACATGCCGGGGGAGATCTTCAACAGGTCGGCCGTGCTCTTGGGATTGGCCTGTTTGATCTGCTCGGCGTTGGCGGTGACGATGTTGAAGCTCGCCTCCAGCTTCCTGACGCCGCCCGCGGTGGCGGTGCCGGACACCACCACGGTATCCAGGGTGGTCGCCTGGCTCTGGCGCTGTTCGGCCGGCGGCGGTTGCGGCTGGGGTTGCTGGGCAGGCGCGGTGTCCTGTGCCAGCACGGCGGATGGTGCCAGTGCGGCGGCGATCGCTACGGACAGGGCGTAGCGGATCAGGTTGGTCTGTTGCATGTGTTCCCTCCACTTTTTCAACAGGTTGAGATAATCCGCCGCGGCTTCTGACGGCCACGTGCGGTCACGAAGAAACAAAGTCCCTCACACGGAACGCGGCGATGTCCGGCAGGACCGTGTCGGCCTGCGGCAGGCTGTCCGCGCTGCCGATGCCGATGGCGGCCATGCCGGCGGCGTGGATGGCCTCGATACCGGCCACCGCGTCCTCCACGCCGATGCACTGGGCTGGCGGCACGCCGAGCGCGGCGGCCACGTCCAGGAAAATTTCCGGATCCGGCTTGGCCCGGCGGATGCGGCCCGAATCGGCGATGTAATCGAAGCGATCGGCGATGCCCAGCTTGTCCAGCAACAGCGGCGCGTTGCGGCTGGCCGAGGCCAATCCAATCTTCAGGCCCGCCACGCGCGCCTCCTCCAGCGCCCGGGTCACGCCATCGAACAGATCCTGCGGGCCGAACTGCTGGATGGCCTGCACGTAGTACCCGTTCTTGCGATCGGCCAGCGCGCGCCGCTCGTCGTCGGTGTAGGTCCGCGACGCGCGTTCCAGGATGATCGCCAGCGACGCCATCCGGTCCACGCCTTTCAGGCGCTCGTTGACCTGGCGATCGAACGGCACGCCGATTTCGTCGGCCAGCCGCTGCCAGGCCTCGTAGTGGGTGTGCGCGGTGTCGGTAAGCACGCCATCCAGGTCGAAAATCAGCGCGCGCGCCTGGCGCGGGAACGTCGCCCGCACCGCTTCCAGCGGCCGCGCCAGCGGCTGCGTGGCGGCCTCGCCCGGCGACAGCAGCAGCGGTTCGCCGGCGTGGACGATGGCCAGCTCATCGCCCTCTTCCAGGCGATAGCGCACGCCATCCGCCGCCACGTCCACGCGCAGCACGCGACCGCGCCACCGCAGATTGAAACCATAGCCCTGCCACGCCTCCGGCAGGGTCGGCGCGAACGACAATCCGCCATCCTGCACGCGCAGACCGGCGAAGCCTTCGGTCAGGCCCAGCCAACTGCCCGCCAGCGCCGCCATGTGCACGCCGTGATCGGTATTGCGATGCAGGTCGTCCAGATCCACCCGCAGGCTGGCGTCGAAGTAGCGCCAGGCCTTGTCGGCGTGGCCGACCTCGTTGGCGAGGATGCCGAACACCGGCGCCGACAAGGTCGAATCGTGGGTGGTGACCGCTTCGTAGTAGTCGAAACTCCGGCGCTTGCGGCGCGGATCCAGCTCGTATCCGGCCAGCACCAGCCCCATCACCGCGTCGGCCTGCTTGCAGATCTGGTGGCGATACAGGGTGAGCGGGTGGTAGTCCAGCAGCAGCGGACGATGCTCGCCCGCCACCGGCGGGAACGGCCAGCGTGGCTTGTCGAGGAATTCGTCATCCTGCGCATACACGCCCTGAGCTTCGTCATAAGGCAGGTACATCGCATCGGCGGCGCGCGCCCACAGCTCGACTTCAGCTTCTTCCAGCGCGAGCCTGGCGGCGAGTTCCGCCAGCGCTTCCGGCCGTTCCTGCCGCAGGCGGTGCCACGCAACCGCCGCGCGGCGCAGGTGTTGCTGGGCCATGCGGTTGGTATAGAAATTGTTGTTGACCAGGGTGGTGTACTCGTCCGGCCCGGTCACCTCGTGGATGCAGAAGGCGCCACCCTGGCGCGGATTGAAATGTCCGGCCTGCGGCCAGATCCGCGCGGTCTCGAACAGCATCTCCGCGCCGGCCTCGACCAGGAACTCGAGGTCATCGCTGGCGTCAAGGTACAGACCGATGCCGTAGGCCACCGCGGCGTTGATGTGGTACGCGGCCGAACCGCTGGGATAGTGCGCCGAGCATTCGCCGCCATCGATGGTGCGCCATGGATACAGCGCGCCCTTCGGATGATTCATCTCGCGGGCATGCGCGCGCGCGGCGTCCAGGGTGCGGAAGCGGTATCGCAGCATCGCGCGGGCCACGTCCGGCGCGGTGAACGCCATCACCGGCAACACGAAAGCCTCGGTGTCCCAGAAGCAATGGCCTTCGTAGCCCTCGCCGGTCAGGCCCTTGGCGGCGGTGCCATCCATCCCGTTGCGTCCCGCCGATTGCAGCAGGTGGAACAGGTTGAATCGCAGTGCCTGTTCGGCGCCGGCGTCGCCGTTGACCGAAAGGCCGGCGCGCTGCCAGAAACCCTCCAGTGCGCGGGCCTGCGGTGCGGCGAAACCCTCGAATCCCGTCCCGGTCGCCTGCTCCAGCCGGGCGGCCAGATCACGCGTGCGCCGATCGAGATCGCCGTCGTGCACGTAGACAACGAATTTCTCCAGGCTGACCTGCGTACCCGGCGCCAGCTCGCCCTCGAAGCGCTGTTCGACCCGTCCCGCCATCGCCTGCGGCGCACGCGGCGCGAGCCCTTCGCCGGCACGATGATGCTGGCCGCAGCTGAGTTCGAAGCCGCGATGCGGCGCACGCTGCGCGATCCAGGCCATGCCGCCTTCCACGCCACCGCCAATCGCCAGCAGGCCCTCGCCACCGCCGGCGCCGATGCGCGGATCATCGCCCTGGGCGACAGCCTGTCGCCCGCTCTCGATCGAGGACACCAGCGCGATGGGGCCGCGATAGTCGACCGAAGCGACCCGGAAGCGGATCGCCAGCAGAGCCTGTTCGGCGAACGGCACCACCCGTTCGGCGTGGATGTCCAGCGTGTGGCCGGTCGCGGTGCGGATGCGCAGGCGGCGGCGCAGTTGTCCGTGGCGCAGATCCAGTTCGCGTTCGAACACCAGCCACTCGGCCTGCGCGAGATCGACCACATCCTGGCCGAGCTGGATCCGGATGCGCTTGCCCTCCGCGACCGGTACCCGGGTATCGGTGCTGCGGGCGAAACCGGCGAGGCGCTCGTGATAGTGGATGGCGTTCTGCTCGAACGCCGCCGCCAGGAAGCTGCCATCGGTGGCGCTGTCCTGCTCCTCGAAGCCACCACGCACGCCCAGGCCACCATTGGCCAACGCGAACAGGGTTTCGTCACGGGCGCGGCGGCGCGGGTCGAACCCCGTCTGGCGCAGGCACCAGGGGTCATCCGCGATGGTCATGCCGGCGCCATCCGCCAGCGTTGCGCCCTGCCACTCACCCACGTGCCGCTCCTCCGTTTCCCTGCGTCGCAGGGGTCGGAGGCAAGCTAGGGATTCGTTGTTATCGATGTCAAGTTATCGATAACAAAGACTGGGCGGAAGGCGGCGGCAGCTCCGCGCGCGGCGCGGTGGCTCCGGCACAATTGCTTTTCAGGACAAAGGGTTGGCCGATTTTTCACCCAGACGTGCCGGCATCGATGGAGGGCGTCGCGCGCCCTCGGAATACGCTGCGCCGCAACAGGCTTTTGCGCTCAGGTGGCGCGTACCACCAGATGGGTCGGCAGGGTTTCGGAGCTGGCCGCCTCGCCGTCGATCAAGGCGCGGATCTTGCGCGCCAGCAGGACGCCGGCATCCACGAAGTTCTGGTGCACCGAGCTCAGCGGGGGCACGTAGGTCGCGCCGAGCGGCGTATCGTCGTAGCCGATGACCGAAACGTCCTCGGGTACCCGCCGTCCGCGCTCAATCAGCGCCCGGATGGCGCCGATGGCGAGCAGATCGCTGGCGGCGAACAGCGCGTCGACCTGCGGATGCTGTTCCAGCAGCGCGTGGACCGCCTCGGCCCCGGCATTGACGGTGAAGCTGGCGACGGAAGGGGTGACCGGAACGATGCCGTACTTGCCCAGCGTTCCCGCGAAACCTTCCAGCCGCTCGGCGAACTCGCCGTGCGCGGGATCGCCCAGGAACGCGGGCCGGCTCCGCCCCAGCGCGATGAAGCGTTCGGCCGCGAGCGCGCCACCGCGCCGGTTGTCGCTGCCCACCACCACCTGTGATTCGTGCCGGCTGACCGCGCCCCACACCACCATCGGCCGGCCCCAGTGCTGCACTTCATGCATGGCGTCTTCGTTGGCGCCCTGGCCCAACAGGATCACGCCGTCGGCGGCCTGCACGTTCGGCAGCGCGCCGCCCTGCAGCGAGGTCAACAAGACGCTGTAGCCGGTGGTCGTCAGTTCCTGGGTGATGCCGCCGAGCAGATCCAGCGGATACGGTCCGGACATCTGCCGCTCCAGGGTCGGCTTCATTTCCACCACCACCGCCACGGTCATGCTGCGGCGCAGGCGCAGGTTGCGCGCGCTGACATTGAAGGAATAGCCATACTGGCGCGCGATCTCGCGGATGCGCGCGCGGGTTTCGGCATTCACCAGCGGACTTTCGCGCAGGGCGCGCGACACCGTGATGGCGGAGACACCGGCCACCTTCGCCAGATCCGCCATGGTGGGATTGTCCCCCGCCACCGGTGGCGCGGCTTCGGTCTTGCCAGGCGTGGCGCCGCGGGGACGGAGGGAAGACTTGGGCGGGCGCGGACTCATGCGGATCAGTGTCGCACGCGCCCGGCTTCATGGCGCGCGATGTAGGTATCCACCGGCGTGGCCGCCACGATCCGGAGCACTTCCGGCAGCAGCAGATCGGCCAGGCGCTTGAACCGCAGGCAACTCTTGCCCAGGTCCAGCTTCCTGCCTGCATCAGCGTAGGCGCGCCGCAACGCGGCCTCCACCGGCGAATCGACGTGGACGCACATCAGGTAGAGCGCGTAGTGGTTTTTCTGCGCGGCCAGCGCCGCGAATGACAGCGGCTGGCCGTTGTAGGTCTCCGGATAGCGCGACAGCGGAACCTCCCAGCTGATCATTCCCCAGTTCATCCGCTCCTCGTAGCCGGCGGGCAGATGAAGATTGATCGCTTCGCGGACCGTCGCGATCACTTCACGCCGTTCCGGCGGCAGTTCGGCCAGATAGACGTCGACGGTGGCGGCATCGCTGCGTGGCATGACGTGATTCCCTGTCGTTCACGCGAGCGACCTTAACGCAATCCGTGCGACGCGCCAATGTGAACTCATATTCACGATGAAATTTCGCGTGCAGGGACGAACAAAAAATGAACACCTGCTGGATATGACCGCTGTTGTAAAAAATTCATTTCGCGGCCGTGCCTCCATTCATGCGCGGATCGTTACGGTGCGCACGCCCCAAAAGCATCGGGCCAGAAAAAGAGAAAAAGGAGATCCCCCATGAACAAGTTCCGCACCCTCACCCTCGCCGCTTCGCTGCTGGCGTTCGCCCCGGCCGTATTCGCGCAGGACAGCACCGCGTCCACCGATCACAAGCGCTTCGCCATCGTCGGCGGCTACGCCGTGCAGAAGGTCGATTCCAAGCCGGTCGACAACTCCAGCCTGGATCTGGACGGCGGTTCCGCCGCCACGCTGAGCGCCAGCTGGTATGTCACCCCGGCGATCGCCGTCGAACTGTGGGGCGCCGCCGACAAGTTCGAGCAGCGCGTGCGTGGCGACCAGGGCAAGCTGGGCAACATCGATTCGCAGCCCTACGCCCTGAGCGCGCAGTACCACTTCCGCAACAGCGACGCGCCGATCCGTCCGTTCGTGGGTCTGGGCTACTACCAGGCCAACTACAGTGGTGGCTACAACATCACCGACGGCGCCGGCCAGCACTTCGGCCTGGAAGACACCAAGGGTGCCATCGGCACCGTGGGCGTGGATTTCAACATCAGCCCGTCGTGGTTCGCCCGCGCGGACGCCCGCTACATGCATGGTGACAGCGAGATCACCGCTGACGGCCAGCGCGTCGGCCAGAAGGCGGATCTGAATCCGTGGACCGTCGGCATCGGCATCGGCGCGCGCTTCTGAGCCACGCTCCGGTCACCAACCGGCATCGCGCCTGAAACAGCGAAGGGCCCCGCTCGGGCCCTTCGTCTTTTCCGGACTCAACGGCGAAGACGGCGCAGTCGCCAATGCAATCCCCAGGTGCTGGCGAGGGCGTAGCCCAGCAACAAGCCCGCCAATCCGGTCAACCCGGCGTGCAGATCCCCCGTGAGCACCTGATCCCGCGACCACGCCAAGCCCTGCTGGAGAATCTGGAACAGACCCAGCACTATCCGCCCCGCCACCAGCAGGGTCAGCAACAGGACCAGCCAGGCATTGGGGGTATGGAACAGGCCCGTTTCCCGCCATTCGAAACGGCTCGTGGCGATGCCCAGCGCGCCCAGCGCCATTCCGGCGCCCAGGCCCAATGCCGCCTGCAGCAACTGGTGTGGCCACCAGATCTGGAGAACCGCGCTGAACAACAGGAAGATGGCGATTGCCGCCCACAACAGGCCCAGGTTCAAACGCACCTGCCAGGGCCAGACGCGCCGGGTTGCCTTGCCGCGCCGATAGCGCTGCCACAGCGACCAAGGGAACAGGATCAGCCACAGCGCCAGCAGCAGCATCAACCCCAGCGGCAGGAGCAGCAGCAAGGGCATTCAGGGGTGCTCGGCCTCGGCATGCGCGGGTTCGCGACGCAGCAGATAAAAGCCGCTGGCGACAATGATCCCGGCGCCGATCCAGGTGATGCCGTCGGGCAGCACGCCCCACAGCGCCACGTCCAGCACCACACCCCAGATCAACGCGGTGTATTCCAGCGGTGCGATCAGCGATGCCTCTCCACGCCGGAACGCCTCGGTGAGTGCTATCTGCGCCAGCGAACCTGCCACGCCGATGCCGGCGATGATCCCGCCATCCGCCGCTTCCAGCGGTATCCACCCCCGCCACGCCAATGCCAACGCCGCCACCGACAGCAGCGCCATGAACCACACCACCATCGCCTGGGTGCTGTCGCGCTGCGCCAGCAGGCGCACCGTGATCGCGCCGGCGGCGTAGCATATCGCCGCCACCAGCACCGCCAGGCCTCCGGCGGTGATCATCCCTTCGCCGGTCGGGCGCAAAATCACCAGCACGCCCAACAGGCCGATGGCAATGGCCAGCCAGCGCCCCGGGCCGACGCGCTCCTTCAACAACGGCCCCGCCATCGCGGTCACCAGCAACGGCGCGACGAAGGTGATGGCGTATGCCGTGGACAGCGGCATGCCCCGCAGCCCATAGACGAACCCCGCCATCATCGCCACGCCCAGCGCGCCACGCAGCAGGTGCAGGGGCCAATGGATCCGCAGCAGGCTGGCGGCCGGTACGGTCAACAGCGCCCAGGCCAGCACGAACGGCAACGACGACAGGCCGCGCAACGCCGCGACCTGCAGCGGCGGATACTTCGCCGACAACAGCTTCAGTCCGGCGTCCATCAGGGCGAACAGGAGGACGGCCAGCAGCATCAGGACGATGGCGGCGGAATGGGGGTGTCGGCGCATGCCGCATTATGGCGTGGAAGGCCCCTCTTGCACTTTCCCGCGGCCACAGCCACAGATAAGCAGGCATTCCACCTTAATCCGAGGAACGCTACCTGGCGGTGTCGTCGCCCTCCCAAAACACACGGCGAAAGAGCTTGATCATATCGGGAGCACGGTACAGGTTGCCCATGAACAGCTTTGTGACCTTTTCAGCGCCCTCCCTTCCGTCGTCGCATGCGAAAGGAAATGCAGTGCCTTCACCGAAGCGCGCTTCCTGAAGCGAGTACCAGTGGTCCGACTCCACAGCTTCTCCCTTCGTGGTTCCATTGGCCAGCCCGACAAGGGATGACTCGACCCGGAACATCCTTCGTTGACAGTCGAACTGCAATTGCCAGAGTGAGAATCTCTCGGGGAAATCCGCCTTTTCGACGACCTGCAGGACTTCCACCCGGCGCTTCTCCTCGACCACTTCTGCGTCAAGATGGCGCGCAATGAAAGCCACGCGATTCGGCGGCTCCCCAAGGGCACCAATCAAGTACCAGCAACGCAAATCCTCGGTCAACCGACATTCGGCGCGAACCTCTGCCGAAGTGCTCGCACTGGCCGACGCGCTTCCTGCGAACATACCGCCGCAGATGGCGCCGACGAGCATCGCGACTCCCCATTTGTTCATTTCCCGTACCTGCTTTCAACCCGAAAAACACAGTCGGACGTCATTCGATGCGCGCCTTGTACGTCGTGGGCACTCCAGGCTTGACATCCACCACCTGCTCGACCAGCACATTGGTGATGTTGTCCCGGCGGACTTCCTTGTATACCGGTTCGATTAGGCCACCGTAGTAGCCGTAGTACGTAACTGCGCGTTTTCCCGTATCCATCCGTTCCACCTCGTGGACAAGCACCGGAAAATCCGCAAACACCAGGTAGCGTCCGGGCTTGAGTCCGTCGAACTCAAAGTAGCCCTTTCGATCGGTACTGACGCGTCCGGCGTATTTCCACATCTCCGGATTCAGGTCGCTCAGGCCATCTCTCGATACATACCCGCCCTGCGATTCCAGCCATGCTTGCACGTAACGCGTCATCGGAAGCAGGGTTACCCATTCCCGATCCGCCAGTGCGGTGGCTGGTCGACTGAGCATTTTTCTCAGCCGGATGCCCGGGCGCTCTCGGTAGGCCATGACTCCCCGCAGACTTCCATTGCCGATCTGCAGCATTGATTCCAGTTCCTGTCGATCGAACAGCGCTTCCAATCGCATGTGTTCATTCCTGGCTGCCTCCCTGCGATCGGACTCGCTGTGGCGTGACGCGCTGGACACCTGGCCGAAAGCAGGAGAGGTGGCAACGCCAGCCCCCAACAATCCCAGCACGACAAAGTTCCGAAGATAGGTTTTCATGAGAATCTCCCTGTTTTCCGCCACGAATTCCATCGCCGGACCGTTCATCAGTCGCGACAGCCCCCGCCCAGGACCCGCCATCTCCCCTTGGTGAAGAGCACGACGAGCTCCTGATTCTCGACACACCAAAGTGGTTGGCGACACGAACGCTGGCAAGCGTGATGAAGAGGGGGCAACCGATTATGTGTTCCTGCCTCTGTCCGGCCAAGCATTTGGACTACAATGTATGCCGTCTCCTATTTGATCCTGTTGAGCTGGCCATGCCTTCCTTCGACGTCGTTTCTGAAGTCAACCAACACGAATTGACCAACGCGGTCGACCAAGCCAACCGCGAGCTCTCCAGCCGCTTCGACTTCAAGGGCGTGGATGCGAAGTTCACGCTGGACGAGAACATCATCACCCAGGCCGCGCCCAGCGATTTCCAGGTCAAGCAGATGACCGACATCCTGCGCGCGCGCCTGATCGCCCGCAGTATCGACACCCGTTGCCTGGAGTTCGGCGACGTGGAGACCAACCTGGCCCAGGCCAAACAGAAGGTCACCGTCAAACAGGGCATCGAGCAGAAGCTGGCCAAGAAGATCGCCGCAACCATCAAGGATGCCAAGATCAAGGTCGAGACCCAGATCAACGGCGACAAGCTGCGGGTCAGCGGCAAGAAGCGCGACGACCTGCAGGACGTCATCGCGCTACTCAAGAAGACCGAACTCGAATTGCCACTGCAGTTCGACAACTTCCGTGACTGACTCTTTGTCTTCCGCCGCGGGCGACGCCGCACCCGAACCACTCGCGCTGACCCGGCGCTGGATCGAGCGCGCGGTCATCGGCCTCAACCTGTGTCCATTCGCCAAGGCGGTGTACGTCAAGGAACAGGTGCGTTTCGTCCTGAGCGACGCCACCACGCCGGAAGCGCTGCTGGAACAGCTGGCCGAAGAACTGGTCCTGCTGCGTGATACCGATCCCGAACAAGTCGATACGACCCTGATCGTCCACCCGGACGTCCTGGCCGATTTCCTGGACTACAACGACTTCCTGGACAACGCCGACGCGGCCGTCGAGGCACTGGATCTGCAGGGTGTCCTGCAGGTCGCCAGCTTCCATCCCGACTATCAGTTCGCGGGCGCGGCACCTGACGACATCAGCCACTACACCAACCGCTCGCCCTACCCCACGTTGCATCTGCTGCGCGAAGACAGCGTGGAGCGGGCGGTGGCCGCGTTTCCCGATCCCGACGTGATCGTCAAGCGCAATCTCCAGACGCTTGATCGCCTCGGCCACGCCGGCTGGCGCAGGCTGTTCGAGGATTGAGGCGCATTGGGCGCTTGTGGGAGTGGTTTGTGGGAGTGGTTTGTGGGAACGGTTTGTGGGAGCGGCGTCAGTCGCGATATGCAGATCTCACAGGAACGGTCATGACCTGGGCGCCCCTCACTGCAAAGGCATCGATGGTTTCCGGAGATTCGCGACCGACGTCGCTCCCACAGGGACGTCATACGCGTCCTGATGTGCCCGGATGGTGAATCCTCTGGCCAGCACAACATGGTGGACCGCTCTTGTGGTGAAGTAGCCATGGGATTACAGCCAGATGCT
The DNA here is from genome assembly GCF_057773065.1 of Pseudoxanthomonas sp. 134C1. NCBI lineage: Bacteria > Pseudomonadati > Pseudomonadota > Gammaproteobacteria > Lysobacterales > Lysobacteraceae > Pseudoxanthomonas > Pseudoxanthomonas sp. 134C1. Next base: position 770,358 of record NZ_JBYMTH010000001.1, on the reverse strand, counting down.
GTTCCAGTATGGGTAGTCGCCGAACCGTTGGGCCAGGCCGGCACGAAGCGGGTTCGCGACCAGATAGCGTGCGGCCGGCTTCAACAGCCTCTCATGGCGAAGGGCACGGTCGTGGAAGCCCTTTTCCCATACGCGAATGTTGACCGGGCATTCCGCGCGGACTTTGCGTGCGCTATTGGCCTTCAATCGCTGCACGACCACGGACAAATGATCCATGCCGCCGATCTCGATCAGGCCATGCCAGTGGTCGGGCATCAGCACCCAGGCCAGCAGCCGCGAGTGATACCAAAGGCGTTGTTCCGTCATCGCCCGGCACGCACAGCGCGCGATCGCCGAATTCACGAATAGCGGTTGCCGGAATGCCGTGGTGAATGTCACCAGGTAAACCTGTCCTGGCAATGAAACCCGCCCCCGCCGCAAATTCGAGTAGCCATCCATGGCTGTCCTTCTTCCCTAGGCGTCCTAGCATGCGGTTGGCCGTGCGTATGCACCATCAGGCGATCGCTCACGTGTATGTGGGGGAAGTCCGGGAGTAGCGACAGGCACCGCCCCCTGCGTATGCTCATTGAAATGATGCTTGCGGACTGGCCAGGTCGGCGCTGTCCAACGCATGCCACTGCCCGGACAAAAGTCCTTCCTGCACGAGCCCACCGATGCGGCTGAGGTTCAGGGTTTCGACATGGTTACCGGCGGCGGCCAACCTCCGGTGCACTTGGTAGCAGCGGCCTTCGGTCGGAATCAAGCGGGCGCGGCGCGACTCCGGACGGGCAACCCTGCCGCCTACTTCTTTTGCCGTGTGGTCCGCTCTTCAGCCCTGGCATCCACCAGCACATACTCGCCCTCCTTGCCCCAGCGCCTGGCTTTCGCATCCAGCTTGATGCATGGCCGGCCCCCGCATGAGGTGACGGTCACCTGCTGCAATGCTTCGGTGATTTCCGCCCGGACATTCAACTGGCGGTTGCGCTCGATGTTGTGCCATACCACGAAAGACGTTCCCGCGGTCAAGAGCAGCGCGGTGGCGGCGGAGAATCCCAGCAGCTTCCACGTCAGGATCCGGGTACGCGAAATGTACGCGTCCTGCTCCCTGCGCAGTTGCGCCATCATCTGTTGGCAACGACCACCGGCGTCGTCCAGTGCGGCGCGGAGCTGGACCAGTTCAGCAGCCAGTCCCGCCCGCAGGGCCTGCTGTGCTTGCCTGGCAATTTCCTCCCGCCCGCCCAGAAGAGCGGCCTGCATCGCCCCGTCCAGATTCCGCGCCGACTCGGTCATCGCGGCTGCCGCGGATCGCTGTTCGGCGACGGCCTGGAGGGTGCCCTGTTCCAGTTGCGCCGCCAGCAGCGCAGCTCTCCTGATGAATCCGTTGACGTCATCGTCCATCACAATCCCCTCACGAGCGGCTCGATGCGCCGTGGTCCCTGCACGGGTGGCTCGTTCTGCTGGGCGAGCAGGCGCTCCTGGTGCGCATACTGCGCACGGCCCTGCGCCATCCACTGTTCGCCTTCGGATGAGTCAGCAAACGCCCGCAGCGTCCGGTTCAAAGCACCCGGCGCATGCGCCGACGCCAGCAAGGCGTCCACCCACCGGTCCCCCGAGGACCAGGCGGGAGACGATGCCCGCGCCCGCACGGGGACCGCGAGTCCATCATGGCCCGGGCGTTCCACCGCGCCGCCGTCCGTCCTGCTCAGCGCACGCTGCAACCAGGTGCGCTCCGGCAGCGGGTTGTGCTCTTCGGCGTTGTGCGGACTGTCCGGAACAGGCGGCCGGATGCGCTGGATGTCCTGGATGTTGTGCGTCGGCTTGAGCGCGCCCTCGTACTCCCGATCTTCTCGCTGGGCGTCGGCCCGGAAGCCTGGGACGCTTCGATGCAGACCCGCCTGGTTCAGCCCTGTCCAGACGAAATCCACGCAGCTGTTGTGCATGCCGTTGTAGCGGAGGTTGAAGTAGTCTTGCTTTCCGTATGCTCCCGCTTCACCGAAAGCATGGAGTTTCTGGTATTGCTCCGAGGTTATTTCCAGGGTCCGGGTGTAGAGGGGGTTTTCGTAGCTGTCGTTTTCGTCCCGCACAACTTGTCCCGGCCCGCTCATCTCGCTCACTACCGGCGAAAAACCATAGCCTTTGGCGCTGTTTCCGTTACTCACGCTGTAATACATATGACCGGCAGCCGAAGGTGCACCATCTTTGATGGGAGTGCCCGGCGCCGCGACATAGACCTTTAAAGTGTAGACCGGCCGGGCCTCCTCCGGCTGTGGGCGCGGGGATCGGAGGGCGTGTCCCCATCCGGTATGGTCCAACGCGTCACGGGAACGGGCCGAGCGCTCCGGCTCTTGTCTCTCATCCATCATCTAATTCCCTTCTGGTAGTAGTGCGACACCATCAATTCGTAAGGCAACCCATACAGCACCGAATGGGAGGCCAGACTCTCAACCTCCAGCTCATACCGTCCCGGCGTTGGTGGCACAATGCGGGCGAACTGATGGATGTAGTAGACCTTGCCTTCCTGCCAATGGCCGGCCGCCATCATTTCTCCGTTGTCCTGGCTGGTCGCGTAGTGATGCGTCAGAACTTCGGATTCCTGTGGGACAAAGAACGATTTGTTCGCTTCCACTATCCGCTGCAACTCGTGCAGCACCACCGGCACGCGCTGGTCGCCCTCCAACCGCCAGACCCGCAGCCGCACCGGAATGGGCTCTTCATCCAGGTATCGCATCACCTGACGCGCTACCTGGAACTCCGCGTCGTCCCCTCCCTTCTTGTCCACCGCCCTGAATCCGATGAACACCGGCCGCAGCCGGCCGTCGTCCCAGGCCGCCGGCAGTTCAAACTCAACCGTCACCCGGCTGCCCGCCTGGTCGATGGCGAACGGCACCACCACCGGAAACGTGGGCTTGTCCTGCCGAGACGTACCGGAAAGGCCGCAGGCCGTCATCGACGCGACCAGGCATAGTCCAAGCAACAGCGTGCGGACCGGCCGCCCTCTATCGCTCCGGCACTCCTGGACTAGCGTTCTTTCCACCATCACCAAATCCCCTTCACGTGGTAGTGCGACACCATCAATTCGTAAGGCAACCCATGCAGCACCGAATGGGAGGCCAGACTCTCAACCTCCAGCTCATACCGTCCCGGCGTTGGTGGCACAATGCGGGCGAACTGATGGATGTAGTAGACCTTGCCTTCCTGCCAATGGCCGGCCGTCTCCATTTCTTCCGCATCGTCACTTGTTGCGTAGTGATGCGTCAGAACTTCGGATTCCTGTGGGACATAGAACGATTTGTTCGCTTCCACTATCCGCTGCAACTCGTGCAGCACCACCGGCACGCGCTGGTCGCCCTCCAGCCGCCAGACCCGTAACCTCACCGGAATGGGTTCACGGTCCAGGTATCGCATCACCTGACGCGCTACCTGGAACTCCGCGTCGTCCTTGGAAGGCGTTTTCACCGCCCGGAACCCGATAAACACCGGCCGCAGCCGGCCGTCGTCCCAGGCCGCCGGCAGTTCAAACTCAACCGTCACCCGGCTGCCCGCCTGGTCGATGGCGAACGGCACCACCACCGGAAACGTGGGCTTGTCCTGCCGAGACGTACCGGAAAGGCCGCAGGCCGTCATCGACAGAAATAGTCCGAGAGCCAGCGTTAGAATCCAGCATTCGTCGCCGCCAATGCGCTTCTTCTTTCCAGTCATCTCGCTCATCATTCAATTCCTTTCACATGGTAGTGGGACACTATCAATTCGTAGTCCAATCCATGCAGCACTGGATGGGAGGACAAGCTTTCAACCTCCAGTTCATAGCGCCCCGGTGTCGGCGGCGCAATGCGAGCGAACTGATGGATGTAATAGACTTTTCCTTCATCCCAGTGGCCGACCGTCATCATTTCACGACCGTCTTGAGATGCTGCATCATGATGGGTGAGCACGTCTGACGTCTGTGGGACGTAAAAGAACTGCATAGCTTCAACGATGCTCTGAAGCTCATGCAATACCACTGGAACGCGACGCTCACCCTCCAAACGCCAGACCTGCAGCTTCACGGGCATTGGCTCACGACGCAGATACCGCATCACCTGACGCGCCGCCTGGAACTCCGCATCGTCCTTGGAAGGCGCTTTCACCGCCCGGAACCCAATGAACACCGGTCGCAACCGACCATCGTCCCAAGCCGCCGGCAATTCGAATGCGACTTTCACCCGGCTCCCCGCCTGGTCGATGGCAAAGGGCACCACCACCGGAAACGCGGGATCGTTCTGCCGTGACTTGCTTGAAAGTCCGCAGGCTGTCATCGATACGGTCAGGAATAGCCCGACAAACAGCGTTTGGAACTTTCGCCGTCTTCCGCTATTGCGCTCCCTGCCTTTCCTGCCCTCATTCATTACTTGATTCCCTTCTGGTGGTAGTGCGACACCATCAATTCGTAAGGCAACCCATGCAGCACCGAATGGGAGGCCAGACTCTCGACCTCCAGTTCATAGCGGCCCGGCGTTGGTGGCACGATGCGGGCGAACTGATGTACGTAGTAAACCTTTCCCTCCTGCCAATGGCCGGCCGCCATCATTTCTCCGTCGTCCTGGCTGGTCGCGTAGTGATGCGTCAGAACTTCGGATTCCTGTGGGACATAGAACGATTTGTTCGCTTCCACTATCCGCTGCAACTCGTGCAGCACCACCGGCACGCGCTGTTCGCTTTCCAACCGCCAGACCCGCAGCCGCACCGGCATGGGCTCTTCATCCAGATATCGCATCACCCGACGCGCCGCCTGAAACTCCGCGTCGTCTCCTCCCTTCTTGTCCACCGCCCTGAATCCGATGAACACAGGCCGCAGCCGGCCGTCGTCCCAGGCCGCCGGCAGTTCAAACTCAACCGTCACCCGACTCCCCGCCTGGTCGATGGCGAACGGTACGACGGTCGGAAATCCTGGTTTGACCACATGCGTGGAAGCCGACGTGCCGCAACCCGCCAGAAGAACCAGCGCCACGGTGGTCGCACTCCGTAGTCTTTTCACCCACATCCGCATACTCAACGTTCTCTCTTTCCTTTCCTTCGCTGGGCCCTCGACTCGGCAAGTCATTGGCAACCGTCATGTGTCCCCCCCAACGTCGGAAGACATGCATCCCCGCACTTTTGAAGGACGCCTGGCGCAGGCATCGACTGATATAGAAAAAGCCCGCGTTCAACAATGCTCATCGCGCCAGAGTTAGCCGTCTGACTGAAAGGCGATGCGGGCGCGATCCCCCCGATGCCCTGAACTCATGAGGTCGTCGAAACCACCATGCCGGGGTCACGGACTGCGCTGAAAGCGCGATTGGAAGTGCGCCGCATCAAAGGTGAGAAGTCCCGACATTCGTGGACCGTCACCGCATCGCGTAAGTCCCCGGTGCTTCCAGCGATTCAGCCTCCGAACAGGCGGTCCTGATCCGCCTCATCCAGGAGGCGCCATTGCCCAGGGGAAAGGTCGTGCAGCGCGAGTCCGCCGATGCGGCTGCGGTGCAGGGTTTCGACGTGGTTGCCGACAGCGGCGAACATGCGACGGACCTGGTGGTAGCGGCCTTCGGTCAGGGTCAGACGGGCGTGTCGCGGCTCGATCACTTCCAGCGTGGCCGGGGCCAGCGGAGTGGTCTCGGATTCCAGCATCAGCTCGCCGCTGGCGAACAGGGCCGCCTCATCACCGCGCAGGTCCTGGGCGAGCGCCGCTTCGTAGACTTTCGGAAGATTCGATTTCGGCGAAATGATCCGGTGCAGCAACGCCCCGTCGTCGGTCATCAGCAGCAGTCCCGACGTCTCGCGGTCCAACCGCCCCACCGAGGACAGCACCGGCGAGCGAAGACGGAAGCGCGGCGGCAGCAGATCGTAAATGAGCCGGCCGGCATCCTTGGTCGAGCAGGTGTAGCCGATCGGCTTGTGCAGCATCAGCGCCAGGCCTGGCGCGGGATCCAGCGGCCCGCCGTCGACGCGGATGTCGTCGTGGTCGACCGGATCATCGGCATACAGCACTTCGCCGGCCGCATCGGTCACACGACCTTCGCGGAACATCAGCGCCACCTGCTTGCGACTGCCGTAGCCAAGGTTGGCGATGTGCTTGACGATCTTCATGCGCGACCCGTCTTCACGGCCTCGATCACCTTGAAGCCTCCGCGTTCGGCGACCGTGCGTACCTGTGCGAAGCCGGTGCCGAGCGCAGACTCGTACGGCAGGTGGCGATTGGCGACCAGCCACAGCCGGCCTCGCGGCTTCAGGGCGCTTGCGGCCACTTCGATGAAGCGTCGGCCGATGTCGGGACGGTCTCCCCGCCCCTGCGCATGGAAGGGCGGATTCATGACGATGAAGCCGTACTGTCCGGAGACGCCCGCGGTCACGTCGTGCCAATGGAACGACAGCGCGGCGGAAGCGTCGCCCAGGTTCTCGCGGGCCAGTGCAAGGGCGCGGGATTCGGCCTCGTAAAGGTCCAATGCGGTGACACCCGGACAATGTCGCAGCACCTCCGATGAAAGATAGCCGTAGCCCGCGCCGAGATCCGCGCCGTGCCCGTCAAGATCCGCCGGCAGATGCTCCACAAGAAGGGCGGAAGCGGCATCGATGCGATCCCAGGCGAATACGCCGGGACGGCTGACGAAACGTCCTCCCAGGATCGGACGCGGCGCATCCAGCCGCAGCCATTCGGCCACCAATGCCTCATCGCGCGCGGGCGCATGGGCCCAGAACACCCGGCAGTGGTACTTGCTGAGCGTCCCTGACAGCGGTGCGACGCGCTTGAGATCACCCTCGCCCGCCTTGGCGCCTTCATCGTTCGGCATGCTTGCCACGATCACGCCCCCCGGCGCGGCCAACGACAGCGCCTTCGCGAACAGCGCCCGTGCTTCCTCGCGCTGGCGGGGCGGCAACACCAGCACCATGGCATAACCTTCGGCGGGCGCACGCGACGATGCATCCTCGACGACATCCAGTCCCGCGCGCATCAAACCATCGGCGGCGGGTTTGAAACTCTGTTCGCAAACCAGCTTGTCCAGCGGAAATTGTCGCAATACCCCATTGTCGCGTGCGCGCAGGAACAACACGGGGCCTTCCGGCCAATGGAGGTATTCCTGCTGGAAGGGCAACAGCAAGGCATCGAGTGCGGGATCGGAATGAGCGTGGGACACGTATGGTCACGAAAGCAGAACGAACACGGTGATTCTAACCGCGACCGCGACCGTGGCCGTGGCCGTCTCCGATGTGACCGCCGATGTGCTCCACCGCGCCACCGGTCGAGCCGAGGAAAATTGACGTTAAAAAAGTGTTGCATCTTCAAAACAACCGGCGTATCGTGCGCGGCCTTCGCCCTCGTGGCTGTTTTTTCACCGAACCGATTTCCATGATCCGCCTGCCCGCCAACACGAACCTGTTTGCCCTGTGGCCCTGCCACGGCGCGGACACGTGCGTCCTGTTGCGCGGTGTCGAACACGCGCGGTACCTGGATCACTAATCACGGCTGACTCCCTGGGAGATCGGCCACCCCGATCTCCCGAGGCACGCGAACGCCCTCGGGTCGCAAGTCCCGGGGGCTTTTTGTTTCTGGCGTTCGCGGAGGATGCGCATGCATCGAGCAGGTTTCGTTCCATCCAACAAGGAAACCCCTGGTTTCCGCCCTGGAGCATCCGGGTAGCGCGCCTGCGCGCCCCGAGGCAGGGGCGCGGCTGCAACCGGCGCATGTGCGCTGCGTGGTGATGCTCCGACGCGAGCGGCGTTTGAATGGAACAACGAATTGGGCGCCCCGCGCCCGCACGGATTGCCGGTTGGCGACAGCCGGCAATGCGGAACATCTTCGAACACGTCTCAGCGGTACGGGTTTGTGTCCCGTCCGGTGCGCGCGGCGCTGCCGTGGCGTATGCCGAGGCGTGGGAACAGGTGTTCCACTTGACGATGGCCGAGGGGTCAGGCATCGGCGGAGACGCCGACCACACCGGTTCGATTCCGGTACGTCACCACTGGATAGCTCAGTCGGGTAGAGCATCGGACGTTCAATCCGAGAGTCGCGGGTTCGAATCCCGCTCCAAGACACATGACCTGTCACGTCATGACATCGGGACGCAAGTCCCTTCCAGGAAACGCCCGGTGCGGCGTGTCGATCCATGCAAGGGATGGCGTGGAGAAACATGGTGCAGCGTGGCCGGTGCCGGAACCGCGTCCTGACGGCGGACGTTCCCCATCAATGCCGGGCGGCAGGACGCCGCCCGGTCAGCGATGACGGAATCTCCGCCGACAGCGCCGAGTTCCCGCAGCGATCGCGTCCACGGGCGTTTCCGCCTTTTTCGATGGCTCCCGCACCCGCTGGATCTGTCAGTACCGCCGCGCGGCAACCGTTCCTCCGCACGGAAGACCCAATCCAGGAACGGACCACCAGAGCCAACAACCACATAAGGAGACATGTGCCATGTTCTGGACCAAGAAGGTCGTGATCGGTGACGGCGAGCGCGGCCTGGTGTATCGCAACCGTCAGCTCGAGCGTGTACTCGAGCCGGGCGTCCACAAGTTCGTCGACCTGCGCGGCGAGATCAGCATCACCGTGCATGCCATCGCGCGGCCGGAGTACGCCGGCGACGATGCTGAAGTACTGATCGCGCGCCTGGACATGCTGGCGCCGTACTTCACCTTCGCCGACATCGGCGAGCAGGAAGTCGGCCTGGTGTCGAAGAACGGCAAGCTGGAGGACGTGCTGCCGCCCGGGACCCGCAAGCTGTACTGGAAGGGACTCGCCCGCGTGGAGGTCGCCTGCGTGCCGCTGGACGGTTCGCTCACCGTGCAACCGGCGGTCGTACGGCGCCTGCGCCAGTTGGGCATGCTGTCCAGGCTGGCGGTGGTCGCCGATGTGCCGGCCGAGTACGCCGGCCTGGTGTTCATCGACGGCAAGCTGTCGAAGACGCTGGAGCCGGGCGCTTACGCCTTCTGGAACTTCCAGAAGAACGTGGGTGTGGACATCGTCGACCTGCGCGTGCAGGCGATCGAGGTTTCGGGCCAGGAACTGCTGACCCGCGACAAGGTGTCCCTGCGCGTCAACCTGGCCGCCAGCACCCGCGTCACCGACGTGGTCGCGGCGCGGACCAAGGTGGCGAAGATCGGCGATCACGTCTATCGCGAACTGCAGTACGGCCTGCGCAAGGCGGTATCCGCCAAGACGCTGGACGAGTTGCTTGGCGACAAGGCGTCTCTGGATGCCGACATCTTCGCCCATGTGCGCGGCCAGATGACCGGGCTTGGCATCGAGGTGCTCGGCGTGGGTGTCAAGGACGTGATCCTGCCGGGCGAGATGAAGGACATCCTCAACAGCGTGGTCCAGGCCGAAAAGTCGGCGCAGGCCAACGTGATCCGCCGCCGCGAGGAAGCGAACGCGACCCGCTCGCTGCTCAACACGGCCAGGCTGATCGAGGAGAGTCCGGTCTTGATGCGCCTCAAGGAGCTGGAGGCGTTGGAGAAGATCACGGAGAAGATCGACAAGCTGACCGTGTTCGGCGGCCTGGATGGCGTCATGAAGCAGTTGGTCAGCTTGAAGCAGTAACCGGCACGACTCCTTCCCCCGCATGCGGGGAAAAGGGCTATCACTGCAAAACTCCTTCCCCAGGCATCGGAAAGGAACGGCAACACCGGCTCCCTCCCCCGCTTGCGGGGGAGGGCTGGGGTAGGGGCGCGCCGGAGTCAGTGATCTCCCGGTTCGCCAGGCAGGCATCGAATCTTGCAGGACCTGGCGAGCCGGGACTCACACGGCTTCGTTTGTCCCCATCCCAACCTTCCTCCGCACGCGGGGGAAGGGGCTATCACTGTAAAACTCCTTCTCCAGGTATCGGAAAGGAACGGCAACACCGGCTCCCTCCCCCGCTTGCGGGGGAGGGCTGGGGTAGGGGCGCGCCGGAGTCAGTGATCTCCCGGTTCGCCAGGCAGGCATCGAATCTTGCAGGACCTGGCGAGCCGGAACGCACACCGCTTCGTTTGCCCCCATCCCAACCTTCCCCCGCGTGCGGGGGAAGGGGCTTTTCATTGCATCGCCCCTTTCCGTATTTGGAGAGAAGGGCTAGTCCCTTCCCTTTCACGGGAAAGGGCCTTTTCATCCTTCAAGGAAGAGATCATGAACACTTCAAATTTCGAGCTGCTGCATGCCCAAGGCAGCACCACGCCGATCAAGGGCTGGGTGCGTGGCGTCCCGCTGGAAGCCGAGGCGCATGCGCAGTTGCGCAACATCGCGTCCGTCCCGTTCGTCGGGCCGTGGGTGGCGGTGATGCCGGACGTGCATCTGGGCAAGGGCGCGACCGTGGGCTCGGTCATTCCGACCCGGGGCGCGATCATCCCGGCCGCGGTTGGCGTGGACATCGGCTGCGGCATGGCCGCGGTGCGGACCACGCTTCGCGCCGGCGACCTGCCCGACAGCCTGGCGCAACTGCGCAACTCCATCGAGCGCACCGTACCGGTGGGCAACGGCCGCGGCGGCGAACACCACCGCCTTCCGGACAGCATCGCGACCCGTGTGGTCGAGTCCGGTCTGGCGCGGCGTCTGGACACGATCAAGCAGAAGCACCGCAGGATCCGCACCGACAAGCTGGACAACCAGCTCGGCACGCTGGGCGGCGGCAACCACTTCATCGAAATCTGCCTCGACGAGTCGGATGCGGTGTGGGTGATGCTGCACAGCGGCTCGCGTGGCACCGGCAACCTGATCGGCACCTATTTCATCGAGCGTGCCCGCGAGGCGCTGGCGCACCGCGTGCTCGGCTTCCACCTGCCGGACAAGGACCTGGCCTTCTTCATGGAGGGCGAGCCACTGTTTGACGACTACGTGGAGGCGGTGTCGTGGGCGCAGGACTACGCCCGTCACAACCGCGAGGCGATGATGGCGCGGGTGCTGACGGAAATGCGTCACCGGCTGCCCAGGTTCCAGTTGGAGAAGCTGGCGGTGAACTGCCACCACAACTACGTGCAGAAGGAAACGCACGGGGGGCAGGAACTCCTGGTGACCCGCAAGGGTGCGGTCAGCGCGCGTGAAGGCGAACTGGGCATCATCCCGGGCAGCATGGGCACGCGCAGCTACATCGTGCGTGGCAAGGGCAACACGGACAGTTTCCACAGCTGCAGCCACGGCGCCGGTCGCGTCATGAGCCGTACCGCCGCGCGCCAGCGGATCACGCTGTCGCAGCACCGCGAGGCCACGGCGCACGTCGAATGCCGCAAGGACGAAGGCGTTCTCGACGAGTCGCCGGCCGCCTACAAGTCCATCGACGCGGTGATGGCCGCGCAGTCCGATCTGGTCGAGGTGGTCCACACCCTGCACCAGGTGATCTGCATCAAGGGGTGAGCTACGGCTCGCCCCTTTTTTGCCCGCATTCTCTTCGCATTCCGCAAACATCCGCTTGATGGGCTGCCAACATCCGGATCGGCATGCTGTCGACTCTCCCCTGACAAGCGAGGTCAACCATGCGCGCACTGTTCGTCGGCGGTGTCATCGACAACAAGGAAATGGACATGGATGAGGGCAGGCCTCCCGTGCATTATCCGGAAAACACCGGCGGGGGCCAGCCCCGCTACCGGCTGCAATTCGTCGGCGAGCGTGCCGACGGATCCATCGCCTTCGCCGTCTACGGAGCACCGGAGTTGCCCGATGAAGAAATCGACCGGGTGATGGATGAACGCGCCTATGCACGTCGCTTCGATGCGCAACCGGTCAAGCCGCTATCACTCTCCGGCATGGAAAGTGATCGCGGCACCCTGCATTGATCCCCGCGATGCCCTACCCGGCCCGCCATCGACGGGCCGATCGTGGCCTCAACCCTGCAATTCGCGCAGGGTGACCGACGGCGGCGCGTCCAGCACCTTGCGGGTGGCGAACAGGCCGGCCACCAATGCCGCCAACAGACCGATGCCGCCGCCAATGGCGGCCAATTGCCAATTGCTTCGCCAGGGCAGGTCGAACACCTGGGTCGCGATGACACCGGCAAGCACCGACGCCGCGATCGCCGCCACCAGTCCCGACAGCAGGCCGATGGCGGCGAACTCGGATGCCTGTGCCAGTCGCAGCTGGCGGCGGCTGCCGCCGAGCACCCGCATCACCCCGCCCTCCAGCAGGCGCTCGTCCTGACTGGCGCTGACCGCCGCCAACAGCACCAGTACGCCCGCGGCCAGCGAGAACCAGAACACCACCTGCACCACCGTCGAGACCTGATCGGCGGTGCTGCGAACCTGCTTGAGCACCGCATCGACGTCGATCACGGACAGATTGGGGAACGCGGTGACCAGATCCCGGGTGAAGTGCGTCCTGGCCGGTGGCACGCTGACCGCGGTGATGTAGCTGGCCGAATAGCCGTCCAGCGCGCGCGGCGATGCGATCACGAAGAAGTTGGGCCGGAAACTCTCCCAGTCCACGCTGCGCAGACTGGTGATGCGTCCTTCGAAGGTCTGGCCGGCGATGTCGAAGGCGACGCGATCACCCAGCTTCCAGCCCAGCGATTCGGCGAAATCCTCTTCCACCGACAACTCCGGCGAAGCCGGCACGCCGGTCCATAACTTGCCGGCCGTCACCACGTTGTCGTCGCGCAACTGGGTCGCAACGGACAGGTTGAATTCGCGATCCGCGCGTCGGCGGGTGCGCTCGTCGGCCTCGGTATAGTCGTCGCCGCTGGTTGGTTTTCCATTCAATTCGATCATGCGCCCGCGGATCATCGGATACAGGGTGGCGTCACCCAGCCCCTGCGTACGCAGGAAATCCTGCACCGACGTCACCTGATCCTGCTGCACGTTGATGATGAAACGGTTGGGTGCATCGGCCGCCAGCGCCATTTGCCAGCGATCCAGCAGATCGGTGCGGACAAAGGTCAGCAGCAGCAGCGCCATCAACCCGAGCCCGAGCGCGGCGATCTGCGCGATGCTGGTACCGGCGCGTCGGCTGACGTTGGCCAGGCCATAACGCAGGCTGCCGCGCAGGCGTCCGCGCAGCCGCCGCACCACCCGGATCAGCACCCAGGCCAGCAGCGCCAGGACCGCGAGGGTAGCGACGATGCCGACCAGCATGGCCGTGCCGAGCGCGGCCGAACCGGCCTTCCACCACAACAAGGCGCCCAGACCGATGAAGCCAGCCAGCGCCACCAGCCACGCGCTGGGTTCGGTCGGATCCAGATCACGGCGCAGCACCCGCAGCGCGGGCACACGCCGCAGCGCCAGCACCGGCGGCGCGCCAAACGCGAGCAACACGATCAGCCCCACGCCGTAGCCCTGCCACGCCGGGATCAGGCCGGCAGGCGGAATCGAGATGGCGAGGCTGCGTTCCAGCCAACCGCCGATCGCCCATTGCAGGCCGAACGCGATCACCACGCCCACCGTGCAGGCGATGAGGCCGAGCAGCAGCAGTTCGCCCACGTGAACGCCGACCAGCGTGCGCTGGCTTGCACCGAGACAACGCATCACCGCCGTGCCGGACAGATGGCGTTCGCTGTGTCGACGCGCAGCCATCGCCACCGCCACCGCGGCCAGCACCACCGACACCAGCGCCGCCAGGCCAAGGAAGCGGCCCGCGCGATCCAGCGCGGAACGGATCTCCGGCCGCGCATCCTGGATGGTTTCCAGCCGCTGACCGCGATCCAGCTGCGCTTTCGCCGCGCGGGTGAAGCGCTCGACGCCGGTCGCGTCGCCGGCCACTACCAGGCGATAGCGGATGCGGCTGCCCTCCTGAACCAGACCGGTCGCGGCGACGTCCGCCATGTTGAGGAACACGCGTGGCGCCACGTTGAAATAGTCGAGCGCCGCGTCCGGCTCCTGCACCACCTTCGCGGCCAGTCGCAACTGGATGTCACCGATACCGATCAGATCGCCCTCGCGGGCGCCCAGGGTGTCGGCGCCTGCCTGGCTCATCCACAGGGTGCCGGGCGCGGGAATGCCCCGCGCATCATGCTCACCCCGCGCATCGGTGACGCGGAAGCTGCCGCGCAGCGGAAACCCTTCGCCCAGCGCACGCAGCTCGCCCAGCTTCAGATCCTCGCCCGCACGGATCATGCTCTGGAATTCCATCGTCTCGGTCAGGCGCAGACCGGCCTCGCGGGCGCTGCCACGCAACGCATCGCTGATCGGCGCGTCGCCGCGCACCACCGCGTCGCCGCCCAGCAAGCGGTTGGCCTCGATGGCCAAGGCACGCTCGGCACGATCGGTGACGAAGCCCACCGCGGTCACCGCCACCACCGCCAGCACCAGTGCCGCGAACAGGATGCGGATATCGCCCGCCGCCAGATCCCGGCGCAACTGGCGCCAGGCCATTCTCAGCGTTCTCATGTCAGGTCGTCCGCGACCAGGCGGCCGCTGTCCAGACGCAGGCGCCGGCCACAGCGCGCGGCCAGGTGTTCGTCATGCGTGACCAGCACCAGGGTGGTGCCGGCTTCCGCGTTGAGCGAGAACAGCAATTCGATGATGGCCTGTCCGGTGTGGGTATCCAGGTTGCCGGTGGGTTCGTCCGCGAACAGCAGCGAAGGCCGGGTGACGAAGGCGCGCGCAAGCGCCACGCGTTGCTGCTCGCCGCCGGACAACTGGCGCGGATAGTGGCCCAATCGTTGCCCCAGTCCCACTTTCTCCAGGATCTGGCGCGCCGAGGCTTCGACCATCGCATCGCCGCGCAGCTCCAGCGGCAGCATCACGTTCTCCAGCGCGGTCAGCGACGGCAGCAGCTGGAAGCTCTGGAACACGAAGCCGACCTTCTCGCCGCGGACCCGCGCGCGGCCGTCCTCGTCCAGCGCGGACAGCGGTTCGCCTTCCAGCACCACGCTGCCGCTGGAAGGCGTGTCCAGCCCGGCCAGCAGCGACAGCAGCGTGCTCTTGCCGGAACCGGAGGCGCCGACGATGGCCACCGTGGCGCCACGTGGAATACGAAAGCCCACGTCTTCCAGGATCGTCAGTTCCTCGTCCGGGAGCGCGACGCGCTTGCCCAGTCCGGATACCTGAAGCGCGTCTGTCACGACGATGCGGGGTGCGATGGAATCGGCCATGATCATCTCTATGCTGATGCCCTCCATCATTGGGAGCATGGATTAAATGTTCTTTAAGAACATCCGGTATGGGGCCGCCCGGACCCGCCTGCAATGTGCCATGAGTACCGCCCTGCTGCTATTGGCCGCATGGGTGGCACTGCCGCTGGCCGCGCAACAGGCGCCAGCCACCGGCGCGCCGCGCACCGTCCTGGTGATGGGCGACTCGCTTTCCGCCGCTTACGGCCTGTCCGCCGCGCAGGGCTGGGTGGCGCTCACCGCCGAGCAGGTCAAGCGCACACGACCGGGCTGGCGGGTGGTCAACGCCAGCATCAGCGGCGAAACCAGCGCCGGTGGCGCGTCGCGCATCGCGGCCGAACTGCAGCGCCATCGCCCGGCCATCGTGGTGATCGAGCTGGGCGCCAACGACGGCCTGCGCGGCCTCTCGCTTGCCCAGACCCGGACCAATCTGGACAGGATGATCCAGGCCGCGCGCAAATCCGGCGCCCGGGTGATGCTCATCGGCATGCGCATTCCACCCAACTACGGGCCCGACTACACGCGCGACTTCGAAGCCAATTTCAAGGTTCTGGCGGATCAGTACAAGCTGCCGTTGTTGCCATTCCTGCTGGAACCCGTGGCACGCGATCGCGCCAATTTCCAGGCTGACAACCTGCACCCGGTGGCCGCGGCGCAGCCGAAGATCCGGGACCATGTGTGGCAGGTGCTGGGGCCGATGCTCAAGTGATTCGCCACGGTCCCGTGGAAATGTAGGTTTTTTCCTACACGACGTCGCGGATTCCGCTGAATGTGAAACAACTCGCCTCCGGGCAGGCTATGCATCGCGCAGGAACGCGCGTTGCTGGCCCGCTGGAGGTCCCTATGCCCCGTCTTCTTTTCACCATCGCCGCCGCCAACGAAGGCTGGCAGCTCTATGAGGGCGAGCACGGCCGTTCCCGCTACCAGACCCTGAACGATGCCCGCGACAGCGCGCGGTTGCTGGCCGCCACGCTGTATGAACACCACGGCATTCCGACCGCGGTGGTGATGGACATGGCCGGCCGCGAAGCCGTGGTCGTGTCGCGACACGGTTGAGACCGCCTGCCGGGTGCGGGAAGCGGCCCCTCTCCCGCTTTCCGCGCCCGGCACGCTAACCGGCGGGCGGCAGCAACACGCAGACCCGCAAACCCGGGCGATGATCCTCCAGACGGATCTGACCACGATGACGATGCACGATCGCCCGCACCAGGCTCAGCCCCAGTCCGCTACCGGGTGATCCACGATGCCTTTCCAGGCGATGGAAGCGATCGAACACCCGCTCGTGCTCCTCGGCGGGAATGCCACCGCCACGATCGGCAATCTCCAGATGCGCACCACCAGTACCGCTCCGCAGCGACACCCGGATCTCGCTGTCGGCCGGTGAATATTTGACGGCGTTGTCCAGCAGGTTGATCAGCATCTGGAACAGCTGATCGGCATCCCCGCGCGATCGCGCCGGTTCCAATGATTGCACCAGTGCGATGCGACGCTCGGCGGCGATGGGCTCATACAACTCGACCGCGTCGCGGACCAGCGGTTCCAGCTCGATATCCGGATCCGTGTCCGCGGGCGTCTGCGCCTCCAGCCGGGCCAAGCGCAGCAGCGCGCTCGAGGACTGCAGCAATTGATCGACCTCGGCGATCGCCGATTCCAGCGTCGCCCGGGGCACCCGGACATCAGCGCGCAGGTGTTCGAGCCGACTGCGCAGCCGGGTCAACGGCGTCCGCAGATCGTGGGCGATGTGATCGGTGGCTTCGCGCACGCCGGACAACAGGATCTCGATGCGATCCAGCATCCGGTTGAAGCGCAGCGCCAGCAGTTCGAAGGCGTCGCCGCTGCCATCCAGTGGCACCCGGCTCGCAAGCGCACCTTCTCCCACCCGCGCCACGGTTTCTTCCAGCCGACGCAACCGGTGCGATACCCAACGCGCGATCAGGCCACCCAGCAGCAGGCCCAGCGCCAACGCCAACAGGGTCGCCATCGTCGCCGCGCGCAGGCTCATCGCCAGGAAGCCGGATTCCGAACGCAGTCGCAGGCCGGTGATCAGCAGCAGATCGCGATCCAGAGGCCGTTGGTAGAGCAGTTGCGGCAGCGCCGGATCATCCGCGCCCTGCCGGCGGATCCATCGCGCATGATTCCCCCGCGGCGGCGCATCCAGATTGCCGGTCACGCGCCTGCCTGTGGCCCGCTCGATCACGGCGTACAACGCATCCGGATCGTCCGGCGCCACCAACCGTTGTTCCACCTCGGCCAGCAACGCCGGGCGGCCACCATGGCGATAGAGATCGGTCAACCCTTCGGCATCGGCATGGATGACCTCCCGCGCGTCCTGATAGAGCAGCGAGGACACGGCGAAGTAGGCGAATCCGCCGAGCACCGCGAAGGCCAGCAGGAAGGCCAGCCCCACCACGCCGGCCAGGCGGGTGGTGGTCGAAAGCCTGCGCGGTTCCATCCGCCGCGCTCAGGCGGACAGCCGGTAGCCGGCGCCGCGCACGGTATGCAGCAATGGCGGCGCATCTTCCCGCGCGCCATCACGATCGATCTTCTGCCGCAGGCGGCTGATGTGCACGTCGATGACATTCGTCTGCGGATCGAAGTGGTAGTCCCAGACCGCCTCCAGCAGCATGGTGCGGGTGACCACCTTGCCGGCCTGGCGCATCAGGTACTCGAGCAGCCGGAATTCGCGCGGCTGAAGTTCGATGCGACGTCCGCCGCGGGTCGCCGCGCGACCCAGCAGATCCAGCTCCAGATCCCCGACCTTCAGCGTGGTCGTCGGGGCGTCGCCGGCCACGCCCCGGCGCATGACGCTCTCCACCCGCGCGCTCAGTTCGGCATACGCGAACGGCTTGGGCAGGTAATCGTCGGCGCCCGCGCGCAGGCCTTCGACCCGGTGCTCGACGTCCGCGAGCGCGGTCAACAGGATGACCGGCGTGGCGTTGCCGGCGCCGCGCAGCGTGCGCAGCACGGCCATGCCGTCCAGGCCGGGCAGCATGCGATCGATGATCAGGACGTCGTAGGTACCGGTGCTGGCCAGGAACAGGCCATCACGGCCATTGTCGGCGCGGTCGAGCGCGTGGCCATCCTCCTTCATCGCCTTGCCGATGAAAGCGGCGGTGTGGGCATCGTCCTCGATCAGCAGAACGCGCATCGGGCCTCCGGTTCGCGGCGGCATGGTACTGCCGCCGGCGCGGGCCGGCGGCAGTCGGGAGGGAGGACGTTCAGGCGCGGTGCGGTCAGTGCTTGGCGGTCTCCGCCGGCTTGGCGGTGGACTTGGCCGCCCACTGCTCGCAATGACCGACCTTGCTGCGCTTCAGGCATTCGCGCTTGTCGGACTTGGCCGCGTGCTCGGCCGGCTTGGCGGAAGTGGCCGCGACCGGCTTCGGGGTGGGGGTCGACTGTACCGCAGGCGTGGCGGCGAACGCGCTGGTGGCGGCCAGCGAGAGGCCGAGGACGAGCAGGGAAGTACGCAGATTCATGTCGTTGCTCCGGTTGGATTGGGTGAGGCGTGCCGGTGGGAAACCTCCCATCGCCGGCACAGCCTGCGCCTCGGCGCCTCATCGGCGCCTTTCCCGGACATGAACTTTTTTTAATGCGGCGGGCCGCCTGGCTATCGCGTCAACCGGCAATCCCGGACAGCTGGCGCAGCGCCTGTTCGAAGGTATCCACCGGTTGCCCGCCCTGGATCAGGTGCCGGTCATTGAATACGACCGACGGCACCGCGCTGATCCCGTGTTCCTGGTAGAAGCCCTGTTGCGCCCGGACCGCATCCGCATACTCGTCCGAAGCGAGAATCTCCCGCGCGCGCGCTTCGTCCAGGCCAACCGATCCCGCGGCCGTCGCCAGGACATCCGCCGACGATACGTCCTGGCCGTCGGTGAAATACGCGCGCAGCAGCGCGTGCTTGAGTGCGCGCTGCCTGTCGAGGCCCTCGTTGCCTGCCCAATGCAGCAAACGGTGGGCATCGAAGGTATTCACCATGCGGCGGCGTCCATCCATGTCGAAGGTGAAGCCCAGCGCCTCGCCACGCTGGCGGATCGCTTCGCTGTTGCTGCGTGCCTGCTCCGCGCTCATGCCGTACTTGCGGGTCAGGTGCTCGATGACATCCTCGCCCCCGGCCTGCATCTGCGGATTGAGTTCGAACGGCTGGAAATGCAACTCCACCTGCAGGTCACCGCCGATGCGTGCGATGGCCTGCTCCAGCGATTGCAGTCCGATGGCGCACCAGGGGCACACCACGTCGGAAACGAAGTCGATCTTGACCGGTTGGCTCATGCGATTTTCCTGAAGACGTAAACCGCCGGCGCAGGAGCGCGCCGACGGCGATGGGGCGTTGTAAACCGGATCAGACCGGCGTCGGATTGCGGTACTTGAAACCGGCCTGATGCCAGTACGGATACGGCTTGGTGACCGCGCTCGCCGCGTCCAGGCGCGCGACCTGCTCGGCACTCAGGTTCCAGCCGACCGCGCCGAGGTTCTGCTTCAACTGTTCCTCGTTGCGGGCGCCCACGACGATGGTGGAGACGGTCGGGCGTTGCAGCAGCCAGTTCAGCGCGATCTGCGGCAGGGTCTTGCCGGTCTCGGCGGCGATTTCATCCAGCACGTCAACCACGCGGAACAGATGCTCCTGGTCCACCGGCGGACCGGAATCGACGCTGGTCTGCGATTGCAGGCGGCTGGTTTCCGGCAGCGGCTGGCCGCGGCGGATCTTGCCGGTCAGGCGGCCCCAGCCCAGCGGGCTCCAGACCACCGCGCCCACACCCTGGTCGGCGGCCAGCGGCATCAGTTCCCACTCGTAATCGCGTCCGACCAGCGAGTAGTACGCCTGGTGGGCCACATAACGCGACCAGCCATGACGGTCCGCCGCGGCGAGCGACTTCATCAGGTGCCAACCGGAGAAATTGGACACGCCCAGGTAACGGATCTTGCCGGCGCGGACCAGGTTGTCGAGCGTGGAAACCACTTCCTCGACCGGCGTGCGCGCGTCGAAGCCATGCAGCTGGAACAGATCGATGTAGTCGGTGCCCAGGCGCTTGAGCGCCGCGTCGATCGCGTTGATCAGGTGATGGCGGGAAGAGCCGACGCGGTTCTCGCCTTCGTCGAAGCGGAAGGTCGCCTTGGTGGACAGGATCAGCGAATCGCGTGGCTTGCCCTTGATGGCTTCGCCGAGGATCGATTCGGCGGCGCCCTTCGAATAGACGTCGGCGCTGTCGAACATGTTCAGTCCCGCGTCCAGGCAGACGTCGATCAGCCGGCGCGCCTCGGCGACATCGGTCTGGCCCCAGGAACTGAACAACGCGCCCTGGCCACCGAAGGTGCCGGTGCCGAAGCTGAGAGCGGGAACGCGGAAACCGGACGCGCCCAGATAGCGATATTCCATGGCGGTGAACTCGATGCGGGGGAGGGGCCGCCATTTCACTCCTCCGCGCCGGGCCGGGCAAGCCGCGGGATGGAAAGCTTTGTTGCCTCCATCCCGCGGGACCCGTGGATACGCGCCCGTCAGTACGCGCTGGCGGTCGGGCGCACGATCACTTCGCTGACGTCCACGTCATCCGGTTGCTCGATCGCATAGGCGATCGCCCGGGCGATCGCCTCGGCGGGAATCGCGATCCTGCGGAATTCGTCCATGCCGGCCTTGGACGCCGGATCGGTGATGGTGTCGGCCAGTTCGCTGACGGTCACGCCCGGCGAAATCACGGTGACCCGCAGATCCTGGTGCTCCTGGCGCAGACCTTCGGAGATCGCCAGCACCGCGTACTTGGTGGCGCAGTAGACCGCCGCGGTCGGGTACACCGCGTGGCCTCCGATGGAGGACACGTTGACGAATTGGCCAGCGCCCTGCGCCTTCATGACCGGCAGGCCGGCGGCGATGCCGTGCAGAACGCCGCGGATGTTGACGTCGATCATGCGGTTCCACTCGTCGATCTTCAGTGCTTCCAGCGCCGACAGCGGCATCACTCCGGCGTTGTTGACGATCACGTCCACCCGGCCGAACTCGGCGCGGGCATGTTCGACGAACGCGCGCGTGTCTTCCAGGTCGGTGACGTCCAGCCTGCGGTAAACGGCATGACCGCCCGCCCGGGTGATTCCGGCGACCAGTTGTTCCAGGCGTTCGGTGCGCCGCGCACCGAGCACCACGCGGGCGCCGCGGCGCGCCAGTTCGCGGGCGGTGGCTTCGCCGATGCCGCTGCTGGCACCGGTGATGGCGATGACTTTTCCTTCGATTCCGGACATGGGGGATGGCCTTCTCGCGATGCCGGCGCGGGATGCGCCGGCGGGAGGCGCAGTCTGTTCGCCCATATGCGCCCGCCGATATCCGGTTTCTCCGCCATTCTTGCCTGATCCTGCCCGGGAGCCCCGGGGCCGGTGCCGGTGTCCCGGCGCGGGCGTAGACTCCCCGGCCATGGAGACCCCTTCTGTTCCGTCGCAAACAAGCTCGCAGGCCGCATCCGGTCTCGAGATGCAGATCGAGGAGCGTCGCGCCTCGCTGGCCCAGGCGATTGAACGATTCGCCAGCCGCGACGGGGTGCACGCCACCGCGATCGACAACCTGCGTTTTTCGCGCCTGAGCGCTCCCAGCACGCCCATGGGTGGCCTGCAGGAACCCTCGCTGTGCCTGATCGCCCAAGGCAGCAAGCAGACCCTGCTGGGCGAAGAGGTCTTCCTGTACGACGCCACCCGCTACCTGCTCGCTTCGGTGGACCTCCCGATCACCGGGCAGGTCATCCAGGCGGCGCCGGACAAGCCCTACCTGTGCTTCGTGCTGAAGCTGCCACCGGCCGACATCGCCGCCCTGGTGACCCAGGCCGAGGAAGTCTCGACGCCCCTGCCCCCGCCTTCCCGCGGCATCAGCGTGAGCCGGTGCGATCCGGATCTGCTGGACGCCGCGCTGCGGCTGGTGCGATTGCTGGAAACCCCGCGTGATATCCCGCTGCTGGCGCCGCTGATCCAGCGTGAGATCCACTACCGCCTGCTGCGCAGCGAACAGGGCGGCATGCTGCGCCATATCGGCGTGGCCGACAGCCAGGGACATCGGGTGGCGCGCGCGATCGGCTGGCTGCGGCAGAACTTCCACCAGCCGCTGCGCATCGATCACATCGCCCGCCAGGTGCACATGAGTCCTTCGGCCCTGCATCACCACTTCAAGGCGGTGACCGCGATGAGCCCGCTGCAGTACCAGAAACAATTGCGCCTGCAGGAAGCCCGACGCCTGCTGCTCACCGAAGTCGTCGACGCGGCGACCGCCGGCCATCGGGTCGGTTACGAGAGCCCCTCGCAGTTCAGCCGGGAGTACAGCCGCATGTTCGGCGCGCCGCCCCTGCGCGACGTGGAGCGCCTTCGCACGAGCTGAATCCGGCTACTGTCTGCCTGTCGTTCAAGGACATGAACTCCGGGTGACGGACCTGCCGGAAAAGCCTCTCGGCGCGTTGCCGCTCCCCGGGCGGCGGAGCAGAATCTGAGTCCCCTGATACTTTCCGGAGACCGGTCATGAAACGCGTATCCCTCCTGTCCGCCCTGGTGTTGGGCCTGGCGCTGAGCGGACCGCTGCTGGCCAAGTCCCGGACGGTGACCGACCCCAACACGCCGCGCGAACTGCCGACCGCCAACGCGGTCAGCGTCGACTGGACCGATCCCGCCCAGTTCACCGACCTGCGCTACAGCGGCAACCGCTGGGAAGCCGCGCAGGGCAATTGGGTGGTCGACCTGGCCACTTATCTGCAGAAGCAGGCCGGCAAGCGCCTGGCGCCGGGCCAGCAGATGCACATCACCATCTCCGACATCCGTCGCGCGGGCAGCTACGAGCCCGGCCGCGGCTTCAACATGGATCGCATCCGCATCGTCAAGGACATCTATCCGCCGCGGGTGACGCTGAACTTCGAATTGAAGGACGCCAACGGCCAGGTCCTGGCCCAGGGCGAGCGCAAGCTGGTCGACAGCGCGTTCCTGATGAGCGGCGGCAACCTGCTGGATACCGACCCGCTGCGTTTCGAGAAGCGCATGCTGGATGACTGGCTGTACCGCGAGTTCAAGCGCGACGACGTCTGAGTCGTCCCGCCGGCGGGATGAAGTAAAAGGCGGCCAGACGGCCGCCTTTTCTTCATTCGCCCCCCGTCATGCAACGGAAGCGGAGGATCGGTGATCCCGGGCGGCGATGGTCCGGCGCTTGCGGACGGATGGACTGCCACCATATAGAAGATCGGACGATTCCCCGGAGCTTCCCATGAGCGCCTTTGACCTCACCCCGCCCACCGATGCCCAGCGCGGGCAGCTGACCGACGCCCTCAGCGACGAGGAGCGCCGCGTCCTGCTTCACCACGGCACCGAGGCGCCGTTCTGCGGCGTGTTCCTGGACAACAAGCGCGAAGGCACCTACACCTGCCGCTTCTGCGGTCTGCCGCTGTTCCGTTCCAGCGCGAAGTTCGACTCCGGCACCGGCTGGCCGAGCTTCTTCGCGCCGTTCGACGAGCGCCACATCGGCCGGATCCGCGACAGCAGCTACGGCATGGTGCGGACCGAGATCGTCTGTGCCCGCTGTGGCAGTCACCTGGGGCATGTGTTCCCGGACGGGCCGCCGCCCACCCACGAGCGCCATTGCCTGAACTCGGTGTCGCTGGACTTCACGGGTGAAGGCGAGCCACTGCCGGACCGGATGCAACGAGGCGCGCCGGAAGGCCAGCCGCTGTCCTGATCGCCCCGCGCCGTTGTCATAAAACCGGCATACGACGCATGTAACCTGCCGGTCACGAAACTGTCGTCTGCCGTGAAGGCGGCATCGCCATGCTGGTCCGTTCCGACGCCGACGTCCTGTTTGATGGATTTCCCGGCCTGCTGTGGGCACTGCGCTTCGACGCCGACGGGTACGCCATGCCGATCGAGGCGGGCGACCCGATGGCGGCGGTGGAAGAAGGGGGCTGGCGCTGGTTGCACTTCAATCAGACCGACGCCCGCAGCGCGCAGTCGGTGATGCGCCTGCCGCTGTCGGAAGACGCGCGTGAGGCCCTGCTGTCGCATGACACCCACGTCATCCTGCAACGGCAGGAAGAAGGCGCCTACGGCGTGTTCGTCGACTGGGAACACCAGCGTGCCGGCGGGTCCGCGTCGCGCACGCCAGGCCATCATGACGGCCTGGGCTGGCTGCATTTCGCGGTCGGCGACGGCCTGCTGGTCACCGCCCGGCGGCAGCCGCTGCGTTCGGTGGAAACCGTGCGCCGGCAACTGTGCGCGGGCGAGCGCTGCACCACGCCGGCCCGCGTGCTGGAAGCCATCGCCGAGCATTTCGCCGACTCGGTCGAACGCGCCACCGACGACCTGTCGGAATCCCTGGACCGGATCGAGGATCGCGTGCTCGCCGACGCCATCGGCGACGAGCGCCGCGATCTGGCCTCGCTGCGCCATCACAGCGTCCGCCTGCACCGTCCGCTGACCGCGATGCGCCGCGTGCTCAAGCAATTCGAGCAGCGGCACGCGGCGGAAGAGGAGGAGGACGAACTGTTGCCGGTCGCCTCGCGGCTCGGGCAGCGGTTCGACGACCTGGACGGCGACGTGTCGACGCTGCAGGAACGCGCCCGCCTCCTCCAGGACGAAGTCGCCGCCAAACTGGCCGAACGCACCAACACCCACCTTTATGTGCTGTCGATGATCACCGCGCTGCTGCTGCCGCCGAGCCTGGTGGTGGGCATCTTCGGCATGAACCTGCACGGCCTGCCCTTCGCCGACCACCGTGCCGGCGCCTCCGCGGCGCTGGTGCTGTGCGGCCTGTCCAGCCTGGCGGTCTACCTCATGCTGCGCCGGCTGGGCGTGTCGCGTTCGACCTGACCGCGCCGGCCGGCGGAAGCCGCTCAAGAATCCGGGCACGGGGCCGACATCCCTTCGTACCCCACGCCGTGTCGCCCCATGCTGATCATCGTTGGAATCCTGGTCGTCATCGTCAGCGTGCTGGGCGGGTTCGTCGCCTCGCATGGAAAACTCTCGGCGCTCTGGCAGCCGTTCGAGCTGGTGATCATCGGCGGCGCCGCGCTGGGTGCGTTCCTGATGAGCAATCCGCCCAAGGTGGTGAAGGCGACCTTCGCCAGCATCCCGGCGGTGTTCAAGGGCGTCAAATACAAATCGTCCGACTACCTGGACGTGCTGACCCTGATGTACGAACTGCTGAACAAGGCGCGCCGCGAAGGCTTCATCGCGCTGGAGTCGCACGTCGACAATCCATCCTCGAGCGACCTGTTCAACAAGTACCCGAAAGTGCTGGCGGACCATCACCTGATGGATTTCATCACCGACTGCCTGCGCCTGATGGTCGGCAGCAACATCGAGCCGCATGAGCTGGAGCCGCTGCTGGAACTGGAACTGGAGAAGCACCACCACGAGATGATGGCCCCGGCGCATGCGCTGGCGAAGGTCGCCGACGGACTGCCCGGTTTCGGCATCGTCGCCGCGGTGCTGGGTATCGTCATCACCATGGGTTCGATCGGTGGCGACATCGTCCAGGTCGGCGCGCACGTGGCCGGCGCGCTGGTCGGCACTTTCCTCGGCATCCTGCTCGCGTATGGCTTCGTCGGCCCGCTGTCGGCGGCGGTGGAGGCACGCGCCGAACAGGACAGCCGGATCTACGAAAGCGTGAAGACGGCGCTGCTGGCCTGCCTGCGCGGCTACAACCCGAAGGTGGCGCTGGAGTTCGCCCGCAAGACCCTGCCCTCGAACGTGCGCCCTCAGTTCGCCGAATTCGAGACCCACCTCAAGGGCGCCAAGTAGGCAACGCCATGGCCGAGAAATCGACGGTCATCGTGGTCCGCCGGGTCCGCAAGGTCCAGGGGGGTGGCCACCACGGCGGCTCCTGGAAGGTGGCCTACGCCGATTTCGTCACCGCGATGATGGCGTTCTTCCTGGTGATGTGGCTGGTGGGTGCCACCACCAACAAGGAGCGGGCGGCGATCTCCGAATACTTCCGCAATCCCAGCCCGCTGAGCGGCAAGAGTTTCTCGCCCGCGCCGGGCCCGAACGGGCCGGGTGGCGCCAGCACGTCGCTGATCAAGCTGGGCGGCACCATGGATGTCCCGCGCGGCAGCGGGGACGACCCTTTCAGCAGACCGGATCCGGACAACCGCACCCCGACCGCGGCGCCCGACCCGAACCAGGCCGCGCAGGAACACGCCCGGGATCAGCGCCGGCTGGAAGCGCTGATGCAGGCGCTGGAGGAAGCCGTCAGCCGCAGCCAGGCGCTGGAACCGTTCAAGGACCAGTTGCTGATCGACCTGACCCCGGAAGGCCTGCGCATCCAGATCGTCGATCAGCAGAACCGGCCGATGTTCGATCTGGGCAGTTCGTCGCTCAAACCCTATACGGCGGACATCCTCCGCGAGCTGGCCGGCTTCATCAACCGCGTGCCCAACCACATCAGCATCACCGGGCACACCGACGTCACCGCCTACAGCCGCGCCGGCTACAGCAACTGGGAACTCAGCGCCGATCGCGCCAACGCGGCGCGACGCAGCCTGGTCGATGCGGGCATGCAGGAAGACAAGGTCACCCGGGTGGTCGGGCTTTCCTCCTCGGTCCTGTTCGACCAGCAGAATCCGCAGAACCCGATCAACCGCCGCATCAGCATCGTCATCATGACCCGCGCCGCCGAGGTCGAGGCGCTGGAGGACAAGGGGCTGGTGCTGGGCAAGGTGCTGGCCGACGCGGACACGCAGGTGCCCGGCCTGCCGGCGCCGTCCCCGATGCCGGCGCGCGCGGGGCATCCCTGACGGATTTCGCCGTGCCCGCGCGGGAGGCTATCCTTGCGCGATGAGCCTGCGCACCATCTCCGCCACCCGTTACGTCACGCCGCTGCGCGAAGGCGGCTCCATGCCCGCGATCATCGAGGCCGACGACGACGGCATGTACGTGCTCAAGTTCCGCGGCGCCGGCCAGGGACCGCGGGCGCTGGTGGCGGAGCTGATTTCCGGCGAGATCGCGCGGGCGCTGGACTTGCCGGTGCCCGAGATCGTGCTGGTCGAACTGGATCCGGATCTCGCGCGCACCGAAGGCGATCCCGAAATCCAGGATCTGATCAAGGCCAGCGCCGGCCTCAACCTGGCGCTGGACTACCTGCCCGGGGCGGCCAACTTCGATCCGGTCGCCGAGCAGCCGGCGCCGGAGCTGGCCTCGGACATCGTCTGGTTCGATGCCTTCATCAGCAACGTCGACCGCACCGTGCGCAATCCCAACCTGCTGATCTGGCATCGCCGCCTGACCTTGATCGACCATGGCGCGTCGCTGTACTTCCACCATGGCTGGGACGGCGACACCAGCGGCGCGGGCCGCCCGTTTCCGCTGATACGGGATCACGTCCTGTTGCCGTTGGCCAGTGATCTGGAGGCCGCCGATGCGCGTCTCGGCGCGCGGTTGACGCCGGAGCGACTGGCGGACATCGTCGCGCAGGTGCCGGATACCTGGCTCCAGGGAGGCGATGCCTTCGGTCCACCCGATGAGCAGCGCGCGGCCTACCTCCATTACCTGCAGCAGCGTCTGGCGCTGCCGCATGCGTTCGCGCAGGAGGCCCGGCGTGCGCGTGTCTGAATCCTACGACTACGCGGTGATCCGGGTCGTCCCGCGGGTAGAGCGCGAGGAGTTCATCAACGTCGGTGTGATCGTGTCCTGCGAGAAGACCGGTTTCCTGCAGGCCCGCATCGAGCTCGACGAGGCACGCGTGCGCGTCCTGGATCCGCGCGTCGATCTGGAATCACTGCAACGCCACCTCGCCGCCATTCCGCGCATCTGCGAAGGCGGCGCCCAGGCCGGCCCCATCGGGTTGCTGCCCAAGCGCGCGCGCTTCCACTGGCTGACCGCAAAACGCAGCGCGATCATCCAGACCTCACCGGTGCACATGGGCAAGTGCGGCGACATGGAGGCAGTGATGGAACACCTGCTCGATCGCATGGTGCGGGTCAAGTGAGCCGCCGGTGAGCGTCTACGTGGACGACGCGGTGCATCCCTGGCGCGGCCAGCGTTGGGCGCACCTGATGGCCGATACGCTGGAAGAACTGCACGCGATGGCGCAACGGCTGGGAATCCCGCGCCGCGCATTCCAGAACAAGACCAGCGGCGCCCACTACGATGTCACGGTGGATCTGCGCGAGGATGCCATCCGATTGGGTGCGATTCCGATCTCCCGGCACCGGGATCGTGTGCTGGTGAAAGCCGTGATCGCGCGCGCCAAGGAGCAGGGCCGCGGCGGCGACTGACATGCGTGGGAACTGTCCTCAGTGCCCCCGTGGTTCCGTCGATGGCGGCGCCAACCGCGCCAGCACCGAAGTCACCTCGCCTGCGATTTCGTCCTGCATCGCCAGCTTGTCCTCGTGCGGGCGATCGTAGGTGTCCGACCACACCACGAAACCATCATCGGCACGCAGCAGCCGCACCGATACCCGCAAGGTGCGCTCCGACTTGCGCACGCTGCCGTCCAGCAGGTAGGAAACCCCGAGCGAACGCGCGATCTCGGGCACCGGCACCTGTTTGTCCTTGAACTGGAAGGCCGCGGTGGGCGCGGAAACCCGCAGTCCCGGCACCTTGCTCAGACGGACGATCAACTCCTCGGTCATGCCATCGGCGAATGGTTCCTCGTTCATCGCGTCGGTCAGATCCAGGAACGGCAACACGGCCAGGGTCTGCAACCGTGAAGGCGCCGACGGCGCCGGTGCGTCCACGTCCGCGCGGCCTCCCAGCTGATAGGCCGCCACGCCGGAGACCCCCAGCAGCACGATGACCAGCAGCCCGGCAGGCCTCGACGGGAAAGCGCGTGGGCGAGGCTTGGGATCGGCGTCCGGCGTGGAGGCAGCGGCTCGCTCCGTCAGGACCGGCGCCTCGCCGGCGTCAGCCGGTTCCCCCACGCCGGAGACGACCGCGACTTTGGCGATCAGGCGGTAGCCCAATCGCGGCACGGTGGCGATGTAGCGCGGCTGGCGGGAATCGTCCCCCAACTGGCGCCGCAACGAGGTGATGGCCTGGTACACCGAATCGGGACTGACGATGACGTCCGGCCAGCCCCGCGCCAGCAGCGCGTCGATGCCGATCACCTCGCCGGGTTGCCCGGCCAGGCACAGCAACAGCGCCAGCGCGCGGTGTTCCAGCTGGATGCGTTCTTCTCCACGCGTCGCCAGGCCGGACACGGTGTCCACTTCCCAGTCACCGATGCGCAGCGTGGTTCGCGCGGTCTTGTCCAAGCGTCCGTCCAATGGTTTCAGAACTTTTCAGCGTATTTCAGGCCCGCCATCAGGACTTCCGGCGGCCGGGCACGGCATCGTACCGCGCGCCGGTCCCGGGACACAGGACCATTCGCACCCTCCACATTCTTCGGGGAAATCCTGCATGACGGCTGCATTGAAATCCGTGGCGCTCGGCCTGGCCTGCGCGTTGCTCTCGCTGACACCTTTCACCGCGGTCCAGGCAGGGACCGCGACGCCCGACGGCGATCATCACTGGGTGGCCAGTTGGGGCGCGGCTCCGGTCGCCGCCGGTCCGATGCTGCCGCCCCGAACCATCCGCCAGGTCATCCGCACCAGCCTCGGCGGGACGGCCGTGCGGATACGCCTGTCCAACCTGTTCGGCGGCGAACCGCTCACCGTCGGACCGGTCCGGATGGCGCGGTACGCGGAAGGTCCGGCCATCCAACCCGGCACCGATCAGGCGATGACCTTCAATGGCATGTCGCAGGCGGTCCTGCCGCCGGGCGGCTCGGTCCTGAGCGACGCGGTGGAACTGCCGGTGGCGGCATTGGAAAGCCTGGTCGTCAGCCTGCATCTGCCGAACGGCGCCTCCGCGCCGACGGTGCACCAGGTCGGCAATCAGACCGTCTATCTCGCTCATGGCGATGTGACTTCGCAGGCGCGGTTCGAACCGGAGGGCGAAGCGGACGACACCCGCTACCTGCTCACCGATCTGGAAGTCGCCGCGACGAAGGACGCACGCAGTTTCGTCGTGCTCGGCGATTCCATCACCGACGGGGTTGGTTCCAGCGAAAATGCCAACGCGCGCTGGCCGGATCGGCTGGCGGAACGGTTGCAGGGCGCGCCGTCGCTGGCCTCCATCGCCGTCGTGAACGCCGGCATCGCCGGCAATCGCATCCTCAACGACGGCGCGGCGCCCTATCGCGGCCCGAGTTCGCTATCGCGGTTGACGCGCGATGTTCTGGACAAACCGGGCGTGCGCTGGGTGTTGCTGCTGCAGGGAGGCAACGACATCTCGGCCTCGGATCTGCTCGAGGCCGCGGATCAGAAAGTCAGCGCGGCGCAGATCATCGAAGGCATGCGGATGCTCATCACCCGCGCCCGCGCCCAGGGCATCCAGGTCTGGGGCGCGACCCTGCTGCCACGTGGCGGCACGACCTTTCCAGCCCCACCCACGGCGGCCGCGCTGGCCAAGCGGGAGGCGGTGAATGCGTGGATCCGCGAATCGGGGGCATTTGACGTGGTGGTGGATTTCGATCGGGTGATGCGCGATCCCGCACGGCCGTCCCACCTGCTGCCCGCCTACGACAGCGGCGATCACCTGCACCCCAACGACGCCGGCTATCAGGCGATGGCGGACGCGATCGATCTCGCGCGGCTGGCGGACCAAAGCAGATAGGCGCCCGCCTTCAGATGGGCAGGGCGCAGCTGCGCTTCACCACCTGGCTGGGCAGATCCGTCTTGACGTTCTGGATGCCGTTGGCGCGGGTGAGGTGGCGGGTCTGGAAACGGCGGTAGTCATCCAGATCCTCCACCACTACCCGCAGCATGGCGTCGCATTCGCCCAGCATGATGTAGCACTCCATCACCTGCGGCAGGCGTTCCATCGCGGCGATGAACCGATCGATGGTGTCGGCATCCTGCGCGGTGAGCCAGACACGCGTGAACAGCGTCTGCGGATAACCGACCGCTGGCGGATTCACCACGGCGACGTAGCGCTCTATGACGCCGGCTTCCTCCAGCAGCCTCACCCGGCGCAGGCAGGGCGATGGCGACAGCCCCACGGTCTGCGCCAGTTCGGTGTTCTGCATGCGCCCATCGCGCTGTAGCGCCCGCAGGATGCGGCGGTCCAGCTCGTCCAGCTTGGCAGGCATGGAACCTCCTGTTTTACGGATTTATTGGCATGAAATGCCAATTTTGACGAAATCACTGGAATATTCGCAACCCAGTGGCGAGAAAGGATCTCTAGCATGATCGCCATGGACATTCCCACCCTGCTGCTCTTCTCGGCCACCGTGCTGCCCCTGATTGCCACGCCCGGTCCGGACATGCTGTTCATCGCCGCCCAGACGCTGGGGGATGGCGCCGGTGCCGGATTGCGTGCCACGGCCGGAGTCTGCGCCGGCTATCTGGTTCATTCGATGCTGGCGGCACTCGGGCTGGCGGCCCTGATCGCGGCGTCGCCGCCGCTGTTCACGATCCTGCGCTGGGCAGGCGTGGCCTATCTCGCCTGGCTGGCCTTGCGCCTGCTGCGATCCGCGATGAGACCGGGTGGCCTGCAGGTCCACGGGGACGGGCACCGTGCCGGGTTCCGGCGCGGTTTCCTGACCGCGGTTCTCAATCCGAAAGGCATGATGATCTACTTTGCGATCCTCCCGCAGTTCATATCGCACGACGGTCCGGCGGCATTCCAGGCCATCACGTTGTCGGCCACCTTCATCGGCCTGTGCGCGGCGTTCTACTCGCTGCTCTGCCTGGCCATGGCATCCGGCGGCTGGCGCAATGCGCTCGACGAACGCGGGCGCCGCTGGATCGAAGGTGTGTCCGGGGGGTTGATCGCGGTGGCGGCGGGAAAGCTGGCGACAAGCTGATCCCCGGAGCCACGCGTCCTGCCTGCTATCGTGACGCTCTGCCCCGCAATCATCGCGGGTACCGGAGGTCATCGCATGCGTGGTCTGGATTTCAGTTCCTGGCAGACACTGCTGTCGACGCTGCTCGGTCTGGCGGTGATCACCCTGATCGGCGTCGGCATCCGACTGCTGGTGATGCAGACCATCCAGCAACGGCGCGAACGCGAGAACCGGCAGATCAACGAGCGACTGCGCACGCTCATCGCCGCCTACAAGACCCTGGGCGGTTCCTTCACCGGCCATCTGGCCGTGGACCCGACCCATCTGCGCGATCTGAAGACGCGTCAGACCCGGAGCGAGGCCGACGATGAGGGCGCCATCACGGGTTCCGATCGTTCGCGCAGGATTCGCGATGCGGTGGAAGCCGCCCTGTCCGACATCATCCTGCTGGGCACGGACGAACAGGTGCGACTGGCCGCCCGCGCCGCCACCGAGATGGTGGAAGGCCGGCCGATACACACCCATGAACTGGTGATGTCGCTGCGCGATTTCATCCGTCGCGCCCTGGATCTGGATGCGATACCGTCCGGGCTGTCCATTCCCCCGCAGGGCCCGGTGCGGCCCGGCGGTGGTGGCGGCAAATCATCCGGCAAGAACGACGGGAATCGGGACGAACCACGCCAGGGAGGCGGCAGGAGCGGCAACGTCGGCGCTGGCGGTGCCGGCGCGGGAATGGGTCTGGGCACCGGCATGGCGCTGGGAGATGAAACCGGATCCCGACGCTGAGGGCGGACCGCGAACGCCCCGCCTCCGCCCGCCTTCAGAAGGCGTCGCTGCCGGGCCGCAACTCGATGCCCAGCGCGGCGCACAATTGCTGCATGCCCTCGTCGTCGCGGCTGAGCGCGATCCAGCCCGCATGGGCATCGCTGTCGGTGTTCCAGTTCCAGAGCGTATAGCCATGCTCGCGCAGGCGGTCGTAGGCCACCGCCATCAGGCCCGGCACATCGGCGGCGTCCAGGAAGTCCTCGTCTCCGGGATCGCCGCCCCAGTCGATATCGATGTTCCAGCGCGCGGCCAGCTGGTTCACGCTGTCGATCAGGGATTCCGTATCCTTCCAGTCCACATGGAAGCCCGACGACCAGTCGATGGCATCCTTCAACATCCATAGCGCTTCAGCCTCGCCGCCCCGGGCCTCGGCCATCCCGTCACGCCAGCTGGCGAACTGGCGCAGCGCGGTTTCCTCGTCCCCGGGGTTGATCAGCACCAGAAGGTTCCAGATCAGGGCTTCCTGATCGCCGGTATCGATATCCTCTTCGTCGTCGCCGTCGGGCATCGAAAACGCCGCGTCGGCGTCGAAGTCGTCTTCATCGGGGAAGGTCATGGGGGGTCACCAGATTGATGTCGGCGGGGATCCTGCCGTGTCCCCGCCGGCGACGGAAGAGCTGAACCGCGCCGGCGCTTGGGGGCTGGAAGCCCGGCGTTTATCCTAGGCGCCTTCCGCAACACGTGAAACCATCACCATGAGCAACGAGACCCCTCCCGACCGTCTGGCTTCCGACCCACGCAGTCCGTTCCACGACGCAGAAATCATGGAACGCGGCGTGGGCATCCGCTTCAATGGCGTCGAGCGTGACAACGTCGAGGAATACTGCGTCAGCGAAGGCTGGATCCGGGTGCCGGTAGGCAAGTCCAAGGACCGCCGTGGCAATCCGATGACCCTCAAGGTCAAGGGCGAAGTGGTCGCCTACTTCCGCGAGCAGCAATGAGGTCCACGGACGGACGGTGAAGGATGTCCCATCACCGTCCACGTCGAACCCGGCACGGAAAACACCTGGCCGGCCCCAAAGCGGGAAAACACCGGTCCGTCACGGAACCCCTGGTGACGGACCGGCACCGGACGATCGGCTCAAGCCACCTGATGATGATTGGCGTAGCGCTGCTTGCGTTGCAGGGAGGCGCGGTGCGTTGCCACCAGCCGGGACAGGTCATGCCGACGCGCGTCATCTTCCGGCAGGCTGGCGATCACGGGATCCCATTGACCCGCCTTGACCCAGCGCGAGAAACGCACGTAGACACTGTGATTGGCCCCGTACTCGATGGGCAGGCAACGCCAGTAGGCGTCATCGCTTCCCGCCATCCACAGAACGGCTTCGATGAAGCAGCGGGCACTGGATTTGTGGCCACGCGCGCGGGCGCCAAGCCGCCCTCCGAGACCGATCGCGATGTTGGCCCACTCGGCGTCGCTCAACTGGGGGACAAACTCGGGGGACGTAGAAGCAGTCGTGTCCTGCGTCTGCGTCAACCGGTTGATCGTGGCTTCAAGACTTTCCTGGTTTTCAGTCAGCATGATTCGGGCTACCGTCTGTATCATGGGAACGACAGAACGCGGCGCCCTCCTTGCAGACATCCGCAAGATGTCCTGCAACCCTCGGGCATTACCGGATCTACCATTTTGCAGTGTTCTTCCCGTCACAGGGCCCGGAACATCGGAATCGTCTGAAAAGGCGCGTTTGCGGCATTCCGTCGCTTCCCTGTCCGACATCGAATACCGCCGTAAAGCGCACGTTCCGCAAGCCTGGTCACAAAATAACGGATGGCATTAGGCCTCGAATCCGATAGGTTTCGCAGGAAGGCAAGACGCCGATATAGAATGTGATTGCTTTCAGCTCTTAGTCCGGGGGGACCACGGCACATGACATTGAAGATCGTGCTCGCCGATGATCACCCGATCATCGTTGCTGCTGTCCGTCAGCTGCTCGAACGCGCTGGCCATGAAATCGTCGCGGTCGCCAGTTCCAGCGGCGCGCTCATCGAGGTGCTCGCCCAGCATCCCTGCGATCTGGTGATCACCGACTTCAGCATGCCCAACGAGGACGAGGCCGATGGCCTGTCCCTGCTTGGCCTGATCCAGCGGCGGTTGCCCGATATGCCGGTGATCGTGTTGACCATGATCACCAATCCGGCCGTTCTCCAGTCCATGCTTGATGCCGGCGTCCGTGGCCTGATCAACAAGACCGACGCGATGACCGAACTGGCCGTCGCCGTGCCGACGATCATGCGTGGTCAGCTCTATATCAGCCGGGCCACCGATCGGTTGCTGATCCAGGCTGGCAACGGGAAGTCCGCGCAGGCCGTCCCGCTTTCGCCGCGCGAAACCGAGGTCATCCGGCTGTTCGCTTCCGGCAAGTCCGTCACCGAGATCGCGCGCCAACTCAACCGCAGCGTCAAGACCATCAGCACGCAGAAGCAGGAGGCCATGGCCAAGCTGGGGTTGAAGAACGATTTCGACATCTACGCTTACGCGCGCGAGAAAGGCATGCTGTCCTGAAGAACATCGGCGTGGCCACCCGGGGAAGGGTCACGCTGTCCGCGAGATGAAGCACGTTTTCTCGTTCTTCCGACATTAGGAATAATCCGATTCGAAGGACGGTGGGCCGCACCTAGGCTGACACGCATCGCTTTTGCGCGTCCGCCTCTCCATGTTCCGTTCCGTTTTCTCCCGCCTGCGCGCGCGCCTGTCCGGCAGGCTGGCGGCGGCGGCCGTCTTCCTGTTGTCGCTGATCGTGGCCGCCAATGCGGCCGCGCATCCGGCCCTGCGCCTGGATCCGGAAGAAACGGCCTGGCGCAGCGCCCATCCAACCCTGCGGGTAGGCGTGTTCGCGGGCGATCACATGCCGCTGGAAGCCTGGATGGGTGGCCAACCGGAAGGACTGGGCATCGACTACGTTCGCCTGCTGGCCTCTCGATCAGGCCTGCAGATTGCATTCCACCCCTTCACCGACTGGGACGCCGTCGCCTCACGCTCGGCCAGGCAGCCACCGCCCTTCGACCTGGTGCTTGCGCTCCCGGACACCCGCGGAAGCGACGGACACTTCCGTCTTCTGCGTCCTTACCTGAGTGCCGCGCCGGTCATGGTCACGCGGCGCGACGATGCGCGCGTGCGCGATCAGCGGGATCTGGATCGGGCTCGCATTCTCATCGAACGGCGCTTCCACGACACCATCGCGCGCCTGCGGCAGCGCTATCCGGACGCGGTGCTGCTCTATTGCGACACCGGCCTGCAATGCCTGGACAGCCTGGCGCGTGGCGAGGCCGATGCGTACATCGGCGTCACCGCGGCGCGTACCCGGGCGTTGCTGGCGAGCCGCCGGACCCACGACCTCGGCATGAACGGCCCGGCGGGCCTGCCGGCCCTGGCGTTCTCGCCCGCGGTGCGGGCCGATGCCGGCCCGCTGGCCTCGTTGCTCGACAAGGCCGCCGCCACCATTGACGAACCCGAGCTTGAGCGACTCCGTTTCCGCTGGGGCTTCGGCGAGGCGCTCGATGACGGCTCGCCCGCCCGTACCGCGCTGAGCGACGCGGAGGCCCGGCGCCTGCGTGCGCTGCCGGTGCTGCGGGTGGGCTTCGAGGTGGATCGCTATCCCTACAGCTTCATGGACGGCGAGGGTCGATTCGATGGTCTGGCCGCCGACTATCTCGCGCACCTGGGCGAGCAGTTGGGCCTGCGGCTGCAACATGTGCCGGCGCGTGACTGGGATCAGCTGCAGCAGATGGTCCGCGCCGGCGAGATCGATCTGGTCGCGGCAGGAACCCCCGACGATTTCCATCATGACGCGGTCGCCTTCAGCCGGGCCTACGAGTATTTTCCGGAAGTCATCGTCATTTCCGCGCATGGCCCGGCGATCACCGGCTCGCGCGATCTAGATGGCCGGGTAGTCGCGGTCCGCGATGAAGCCGGCCTGATAGATCGGTTGCGGAGCCAGCTGGGAAGAACCACCTTCCGTCCGGTCAGCAGCAATGAGGCCGGCCTGGCCATGGTCGCCGAGCAGCAGGCCGATGCGTATATCGGCACTCTGCCCGCCATCGACTCGCTGATCCGCAATCACTATGCGGCGTCGCTGCGCGTGGTGGGTCCGGCGGGACTCGATCAGGAGCTGGCCTTTGGTGCGCGTGGCGAGGCCCAGTCGTTGTTGCCTCTGTTCGACCGCGTACTCGCCAACATGGCGCCGTCGCAGAAACGGACCATCCGTGCCCGCTGGTTGACCAGTACGTATCACTATGGCGTGCCGTGGGGTTGGGTGGCGGGGGGCATGGTCGCCGCCTTGTCGATCATCGGCGTGATCGTCCTGGCCTATGCGCGCCTGCATCGCCTTTCACGCGCCCGCGTGCGCGCCGAGCGGGCACTGGGAGCGCAGCTGTCGTTTCAGCGCGCCCTGCTGGAAAGCGTCCCTTATCCGATCTTCGTCAAGGACGCGCATGACCGCTACCTCGCCGTGAACCAAGCCTACGAGGCCATGTTCGGCTGCAGGCGCGAGGCATTGCTGGGACGCCGGCTCGATCAGGCTTGGCTGGGACCGGAAGCTGATCTGGCCGGCATGCGGACCGCCGACAGCGCGCTGCCGCCCCGGAGGGAGCCCGCGCATGGCGAACTGCGGTTGCCATCCGATGATCCCGCCATTCCGCCGCGCAACGTGATCCTGTGGTCGCATCCCTTCCATTACGACACCGACGGCCCGGCCGGCCGGCTGGCCACCCTGGTCGACGTCAGCGAGATCCGGACGGCACAGGCGCGGGCGCGTTCTTCGGAACAGCGACTGTCCGACATCACCGACGCCATTCCCGCGACCGTGTTCCAGTTCCGGCTCTCTCCGCAGGGCGAGCGACGCTTCATCTACGCCGCCGGCAACGTGCAATCCCTGTTCGGGCTGTCCGCGGAGCAACTGGTCGACAACGAACGCCTGCTCTATGACCGGCTGCATCCGGATGACCGCCAGCGCCTGAGG
Organism: Pseudoxanthomonas sp. 134C1; assembly: GCF_057773065.1. Classification (NCBI taxonomy): domain Bacteria; kingdom Pseudomonadati; phylum Pseudomonadota; class Gammaproteobacteria; order Lysobacterales; family Lysobacteraceae; genus Pseudoxanthomonas; species Pseudoxanthomonas sp. 134C1. The sequence continues at coordinate 732,814 of NZ_JBYMTH010000001.1, read as the reverse complement.
CACGCCCTGCAGGAAACCGCGGACACGCTGCGGGCCCTGCCCTCCCTCGATCTCCGGTTGTGGTCGGGCGATCACTGGCACTGGCTGCGGACCGAAGCAGGCCAGCCGCGCCAATTGCCCGACGGAACCCTGGAATGGAGCGGCTACTGGATCGATATCGATGCTGCGCACGCGCAGGAGCAGGCGCTCCACGACGCCAAGGCGCGCGCCGAGTCGGCCGCCGCCACCAAGGCCGCCTTCCTGGCCTCCATGAGCCACGAAATCCGCACGCCGATGGCGGGGGTCCTTGGACTGATCGAATTGCTGGCGCGCACGCCGATGAATCGCGAGCAGGCGCACATGCTGCGTCTGGCCGACGACTCGGCCCAGGCGATGCTGCAGATTCTAGACGACATCCTCGACTATTCACGGATAGAAGCCGGGCGTCTGGCCATCACCCGTCGGCCCTTCGATCCGCGCGCCCTGGTCGATAGCGTTGCGGGTCTGTTCACCGCGCGCGCGCAGGAAAAGCGCCTCCGCCTCCACGTCGTCCAGGACAAGCGCCTGGCGGCGCAGTTGGAGGGCGACGCAACCCGTATCCGGCAGGTCCTGAGCAACCTGGTCAGCAACGCCATCAAGTTCACCGACAGCGGCCACGTTTCCCTGACCACTACGGTCGTGGACGCACACGACGACGTCCAGCGCGTCCGCTTCACGATTGCCGATACCGGCATCGGCATCGGCAGCGAGGATCTTTCCCAGTTGTTCCATCCGTTCGCGCAGGTGGAAACCCGGGAAGCGCGCCAATCCGGCGGCACCGGGCTGGGCCTGGCCATCAGTCGCCGGATCGCCTCGCTGATGGCAGGCGATCTATGCTTGACCAGCGAACCGGACATCGGCACCGAGGCCGTGTTCGAATTGAGCCTGCCAATCGCCGAACCGTTGCAGCCGGCACCGGCGTTCCAGGGGCGGCGTGCATGGCTGCGCAGCTGCGACCCATGGCGAGCCGAAGGCCTGTTCCATTCCCTCTCCGCCCTGGGTTTCGAAGTCCTGCGCAGCGAAGACAACACCGGGCCTGTGCCTGCCGACGCCGACCTTCTCGTCATCGACGCCTGCGCGCTCGCACCGTCCGACTGTTCCACCGGGATACCCTGCATCCGCGTTGATCTGCAGGGACCAATGGATGCCGATCCGGATCGACCCTGCATCGCCCTGCCCGGCGATCCCCTGTTTCACCACGCCATCGCGGAAGCGTGCGGCGAAGCGTTGGGGACAGGTGACGCCGGCGAGCGTCCGGGTCCGACGCTCCATCCACCCGACAGGACAGGCCAGCTCCTGGTCGCCGAGGATCATCCGGTCAACCGCGCCCTCATCGCCCGTCAGCTGGACCGGCTCGGCTATGCCCATACCGTCGTCGAAGACGGCAGACAGGCGCTGCAAGCACTGGCGGCGGGTGGAATCGACCTGCTGCTCACCGATTGCCACATGCCCGGCCTGGATGGATTCGCACTGGCACGCGCCATCCGCGCCGGGGAAGTCCCCGGCCAGCACCTTCCCATCATCGCGCTCTCGGCCAGCGCACTCCCGGAACAGGTACAACGTTGCCTGGATGCAGGCATGGACGATTTCCTGGCCAAGCCGGTCCAGTTGGAGCAACTGGCAAGAAAGCTGGAGCACCATCTGCAGCGGCGCTCTGGCGCCAATTCACGGGAGATACCCGCGACGCACGCGACCGCGGAATCGACGGCATCCGGAAACCCGAGGATGTTCATCGCGGACGGCATGGAAAACCTGATCCATGACCTGGTCGCGGTATGCCGGGAGGATCTGGCGCGATTGGATGCCCTGTCACCCTCGACTGTGGATGAACGCCGCGAGTTGCTCCATCGCATGGAGGGCGCGCTCGCGCTGGCCGCTCCCATGAATGCGGGCGACCTACTCGCCGCCGACGCCCGCGATCCCCTCATGCGCGAGCAGTGGGTACGCGCGCGGGTGCGGGCGCTGGAGACGTCACTGGATTCGGATGACGGAATCACCGCCATCGCCCAGGCTGAATCCCGGGAATAAAAAAGCATCTTGCGATGCCAGGGGAACCGACGCGTTCAGGTGCGGCGGAAAGAGAAGGAATGGGGATGTCCTGCGAAGCTCCCCGGTACAAACAGGCCAGGACATTCCATCGCCGGGGAATTTCCCCACCTTGCGCAACGGAATGGGCTGGTGTGCCCGCCTGCTTTGCAGGCCTTGTGATTGCGGGCGAAGTCTCGGACGTTTCCGATTCCGGGTGCCCACCGCAACCGCCACTCTGCCGATATCGCCCGGAGCACCGGGCGCCATCGCAACGCGCGCCAACGCGCCGGAAAAGGGGCAGATGCATGATCGAACAACCGATGCTGTGGGCGGATCGTGGCAGGACACTGCGCTACGGCGAGGTTTCCGACACCTCCTCCCGCCCGCATTGCCTGGCGGCTTCACGCCAGGGCAACCTGGGCTTGCAGGCACGCCGGTACTCGCTGTGGGTGCAGATTCGGGGGGAATCCTGGATAGAGTCCGCCGAGGGCAGATTCCGATTGCGTCCAGGCCAGTGGATCGTTCTGGATCGTGAATCCCGTCCCGTCGTGCAGGCCACGTCCACGGGCTTGTGCCTGGGCCTCTCATTCGAAGGCGGAGGCTCGTCTTCCCGCCGCAACGCCGACGACACACGCGTATACCCCGGGCGGGGACGCCTGGGAAGCCGTGAACGGCTGGTCGTCCTGCGTCTGTGGCGCCGCGCCTGTCCGCGAACCGCGGCGGGATCCGGTGCATATGGCGATGCCCGTCCCCTGCTGGCCTTCATGGCCGAAATCCAGGGGGATCTCCAGCGCTACGCGCAACGCTGCCCGGGGCGCACCCGCAGCCATCGCCACCAGGTATTCGTCCGCCTGCAGCGCGCGCGCCTGTATCTCAATGGGCACCGCAACCGTCGGGTGCCGATGCGCGAGCTGGCGCAGCTGGTCAATTTCTCGCACAGCTATTTTTCGCGCACCTACACCTTCGTCTATGAAGAGCAGCCACAGGTGACAGCGTCGCGGATCCGCCTCGCCCACGCCGCCGAACTCCTCATCAGCACGGAAGCGCCGATCGGCGAGATTGCCCAGGCTTCCGGTTTCGAGAACAACTGCAGCTTCTCACGTGCGTTCCGCGCCCGCTTCGGCGTCTCGGCGACGGACTATCGTCGACATGGCAGCACGCACGAGGACAATTTTCGCAAACCCATTGCGTGAGTCCGGCAAGGCAGCCAGCGGAATCCGCCGGTAACGTTAAGAAGGCGTTTTTTCCAGCCTTTTTTAGCGTTCCCAGGAGAGCATACGAATGAAACACAAGAAGTCCACGTCGGCCCTTCGGCTTGGCGTCCTGCAGACATCCGTGCTGCTGGCACTGTCGCCGGCCGCCTTTGCACAGGCAACCGAAAACGTCTCAACACTGGACAAGGTGGAGGTGACGGGGTCTCGCATCCGCGGCGCGCAGATGGAAACACGCCAACCGGTAATTACGCTCAGTCGTCAGGACATCGAGAAGCAGGGCTTCACTTCCGTCGCCGACGTGCTTCAGAACCTGACATCTGCGGGCTCACCCGCCATCTCCAGGGCCAAGGCACTCGCATCTGGTGAGAACGTGGGCGGAAGTTATATCGATATCCGCCACCTCGGTGCAACGCGAACGCTTATCCTGATCAATGGAAAGCGGCTGGGTGCCACCACCGGTGGATATCAGGATCTGAGCCAGATTCCCATGGCAGCCATTGAACGCATCGATGTACTCAAGGATGGCGCCTCCGCCATTTATGGTTCCGATGCCATCGCCGGTGTCGTCAACGTCATCACGCGTAAGCAGACCGAGGGTCTGGAAGTGAATGGCTATTGGGGCCAGAACAGCGCTGGCGACGGCCGCACTGACCAATACTCCTTCAGCCTCGGTACCCAGGGTGAACGCAGCGGCGCCACCCTCTCGGTGGAGTATCATCAACAGAAGCCGGTATCGGCTGCGGATCGCTGGTTCAGCAAATGGGGCAACGCGGGTCCGAACTACAAGGGTGATGGCTGGAGTCCAATCAGCCAGAATGGCGCTTTCTGTGATCCCTGTTCGCCCGCGGCCGCCGCGAAGTGGTGGACGCTCAAGGACGGTGGCGATCCAACCAATCGCGCCGACTATCGGTTGCATACTGCTTCGGACAACGCGAACGCCAACCAGCAGATGTATCTGCAGACGGGAATCGAGCGTCGCTCGGTGTTCGCCAGCGCGTACTACGACATCAATGACCGCGTGACCTTCAACGTGGACGCCCTATACAACCATCGGACCACCGATCAGCAGATCGCCGGCTATCCCTACCAGTCCGCGGCCTTTGGGACGCCCCTCAGCCGCGACAGCGTGTTCAATCCCACGAACCAGGATCTCACCTTCCGACGTCGCCTCTGGGAAGTTCCACGCACGACCAAGAGCGAGTTGGAGACCTATCGTTTCGCCGGAAGTCTGGATGGCAACTTCGAGATGGGTGGCCGCCAATGGAACTGGGACGTAGGCGCGCTGTGGAACCGCAACACGCTGACCAAGACCGGGCATGGCGATGCGAGCCTGATCTCGACCCGGCAGGCGCTTGGTCCGTCCTTCATCAACGCCAATGGAGTCGCGCAATGCGGTACTGCCGACAACCCCATCGCACTGACGGCTTGCCGTCCGTGGAACCCACTGCTCCCCAATGGCGTGGACGGTCAGGGCTCACTGTCCAGCGCGGAACTTCAACGCTTCCTGTTCCCGTACTACACCGATACCGGTCTGACCCGTACCACCAGCTATACCGCCAACCTCTCTGGTGGTCTGTTCGACCTGCCCGCCGGTGAGGTGGGTTTGGCGTTTGGTGTCGAACATCGCAAGGAAGAAGGACGCTTCGCACCCGATGCGTTCTCCCAGTCGGGTCAGAGCACGGGTCTGGGTGGATCCACCACGGAAGGGTCCTACAAGCTGGATGAGGTCTATCTGGAGTTGAATGTCCCGATTCTCGCAGACCTTCCCGGTGCCAAGGAACTGACGTTCAACGCCGCCGGGCGCTACTCCGACTACAGCAATTTCGGCGATACCACCAACGCCAAGTATGGCTTCACCTGGCGTCCACTGGATGAGTTGCTGGTTCGCGGCACCTTCGCGGAAGGTTTCCGCGCCCCGAGCATCAGCAATCTGTACGGCGGTTTCTCCACCAGCTTCGAGCGATATACCGACCCGTGTGGCACGGAGGCCACCAACAGCGTCAATGGCAATGCCGCATGCAACACGGCCGGCGTTCCGCTGGGATACGTCCAGTTGGGCCAGGGCCTGATACCCTGCACCAGCTATCCGTGCCAGACACCGGATCAGTTCATCCGCATGCCGAATGCCCAGTTGCGCCCCGAAACTTCCCGCAGCAAAACCGTCGGTTTGGTCTGGAGTCCGCGCTGGGTTCAGGGGCTGGACATCTCGCTGGACTGGTACGACTACTCGCTGAAGGACATGATCATCTCCGACAGCGTCGATCGCATCCTCCGTGACTGCTACGTGCTCGGGAACGCCTCGCGCTGCTCCACCGTTCGGCGCGATCCAGCTGATGGGCACATCACGGGCATGACGTATGGGCTTATCAATCTCGGTCGCATGAAGACGGAGGGCTATGACCTCGGCGTCAAGTACCGGCTTCCTGAAATCGCGATTGGTCAGTTCAGCATTGACTGGCAGTCTTCCTACGTCAGCAAGTATGACGAGCAGGTACAGGATAGGAATGGGAACGACATCATGAGCGGCCGTGTCGGCGAGCCTGGCATCTTCCGGCTGCGTTCCAATCTGGGGGTCGATTGGCAGAAGAACGAGTTTGGTGTTTCGTGGACCACGCGCTACTACTCGGGTATGCGGGAGACCTGTGTTCCCAATCGGCCATGCACCGATCCCAACCGATACGCCGATGGTGAGCCGAGCGCCGCCCGCCGGGTGGGTGCCAATGCATTCCACGACATCCAGGCACGCGTGAACCTGCCTTGGGACGCCACTGTCTCGCTGGGTGCGGACAATGCCTTCAACCATCGGGGGCCACTGTTGTTCTCCAACTCCGATGCGCGCAGCAGTGATTTCCCCTACTACGGTGACTTCGATATCGGCCGTTTCATCTACATGAAGTACCAGCAGCGGTTCTGACCTGCGTGGCAGCGGAATCCTTTGACCTCTCCCGTTCGCGGGAGAGGTTTTTTGCTTTCTACGATTCCGCACACGCCGCCGCGCGCGCCAGCATCAGATCGCGTTCGCGGGCATTGCGGGTCAGGGCGGCGGCGCGTTCGAAAGCTGCGCGCGCTTCGCTCCGGCGGCCCAGTTGTTCCAGCAGATCGCCCCGGACAGCGGGCAGTTGCGGGTACTCGCGCAGCAATGGCTCATCACCGAGCGCGTCCACCAGCGGCAGCGCGGCGGCGGCGCCTTCGGCACGGCTGAGGGCCACCGCGCGATTGAGTTCGACCACCGGCGAGGGCATTACCGCCGCCAGTTGCGCATACAGCGTGGCGATACGGGCCCAATCGGTCTGTTCGGCGCGCAGGGCCCGTGCGTGGCACGCGGCGATGGCGGCCTGGAGGGTGTAGGGCATCCGCGCGCCGCCCTGTCGCGCCGATCGTTCCAGCGCCTGGAGGCCACGCTGGATCTGCAGACGATCCCAGCGCGCGCGGTCCTGCTCCAGCAGCAGGATCGGGGTTCCATCGGGAGCCGTGCGTGCACGCGAGCGGGATGCCTGCAACTCCATCAGGGCCAACAAGCCATGCACTTCGGGCTCGTCAGGCACCAGTCCGGCCAACACCCGCCCCAGGCGCAGCGCCTCTTCGCACAACGATGGACGCATCCAGTCGTCACCGGCGGTGGCGGAGTAGCCTTCGTTGAAAATCAGGTAGACGATTTCCAGCACCGAATCGAGACGCTCGGCCAGTTCGCCGCGGCGCGGGACTTCGAACGGCACCTGCTTCTGCGCCAGCGTGCGCTTTGCACGCACGATGCGCTGGGCGATGGTCGGTTCCGATTGCAGGAAGGCTCGCGCGATCTCGTCGGTCGACAATCCGCCCAGCAGGCGCAGGGTCAGCGCCGCCCTCGCTTCCGTGGAGAGCACCGGGTGGCAGGCGATGAAGACCAGGCGCAGCAGGTCGTCGCCGATATCGTCTTCCAGCCGGTCGCTGTCGTCAGGCCCGGGCATGTCCTGCCCATCCAGTTCGTAGGCCAACTCGTCGTGCTTGCGCGCATGCAGCTGATGCTGGCGCAGGCGATCGATGGCGCGGTGCTTGGCGGCGGTCATCAGCCAGGCCGCGGGATTGTCCGGAACGCCCGCCACCGGCCAGCGTTCGAGTGCGGATACCAGCACGTCCTGGGCCATTTCCTCGGCCAGCCCGACGTCGCCCAGCATGCGGGTGAGCCGGGCGATCAGGCGGGGAGACTCCATCCGCCAGAGCGCGTCGAGGGTGCGGTGCAGGTCGTGGGCAGCCATGACCGGCGATCTGAACACCGGCCGGCGCGGCGCGCAAGCTGAATGGCGAAGACCTCATCGACGCACCCCTCCCGTCCGGGTCCGCGGGCGATTCGCCTTCCGTGGGCGCGGCCGTCCGGAAGCCGCTTCGTCATCGACCTCTATCCATCCAGCTCGAAGTAATGAAGGGGCCGGATCTCGATTCCCCAGCCCCACGCTTCGCCCGCATCGAGGCGGGTGGTCGGGTGCAGCATCGCGATCCGGACGGCATGCTCGATGTCGTCCGCCTCGATGAGGAAGGCACTGCCAATCCGCGCCGGTCCCGGTGCGAAAGGTCCCTCGGCCACCTGCACCGCATCGCCCACCCGCCGCAGGCTGCGGCTTTCGCGGGCCATGCCCGCGTCCAGGATGACCTGACCGCTTCCGTACAGTTCCTCCAGATGTGGCTGGCATTGCCGCATCGCCTGGTCGATCTGATCCGGCGGGCACGCGTCCATCCGTTCCGGGTCGAAGTAGCCGAGGCACAGGTATTTCATCGCCATCCTTCCTCCGGTCAGCGCAGCGGACCGCGCGCGCCGTCGCGACGCTCGAACTTCAGATGCACCACCGCGGGCGTTGCCACCGTGCGCACCAGTGACAGGCCATGCAAATCATCGCCCAGCTGTTCGAAAAGGCGCTCGCCGTTTCCGAGCAGCACCGGCGCCAGATGGAGTTCCATCTCGTCCACCCATCCTTCCGCCAGGTACTGCCGTGCCGCCTGCGCACCGCCGGCGAGGGCGATGTCGCGCCCCCCGGCGGCGCGACGTGCCTGATCGAGCGCGGCGCGGATGCCATCGGTGACGAAATGGAAACGGGTATCGCCGAGGATCAGCGGCGGGCGCGGATGGTGGGTCAGCACGAACACGGGATGGTGGAAGGGCGGATCATCGCCCCACCACCCGTTCCATGGCCTGTCGTGGTTCCATCCGCCGGGATGCCCGCCGAACATGTTGCGCCCCATCACCGTCGCCCCGATGTTGGCGAGCGATTCCTCCATCACGGCCGTGCTCGCATTGACCTCGCCGCCTTCCATGCCATGCGCGCGGCGCCATGTCTCCAGCGCGGTCACCCAATGGTGAAGGCGTTCCCCGCCGATGCCCAGCGGGTTCTGGACGCTCTGGTCGGGGCCGGCGACATAGCCGTCCAGCGATATCGAAATACGGAAACGCAGACGTGACATGGAAAGCTCCCGGGTTGTCCGCGATCAGTCCTCGCCCGCCGCGATTTTCCGCTGGCGTTCGATTTCTTCCGCCGAGGGTTCTTCAAGACCGAAGTAGCCGTATTCCGGCCTGCCTTCGATGCGGTAGCACTGGCGGGACACGCCGGTATCGAAGGCGCGGTGCGACCGCAGGCCCAGGGACGCCGGCGCGGTGCCGTCGGCGAACAGGCGCTTGCCTTCGCCCAGGGTCACCGGGAACCACCACAGCTGCAGTTCGTCGATCAGATCCTCGCGCAGCAGCGTCTGCACCAATCCACCGCTGCCGTGCACCTGCAGTTCCCGGCCACGCTGCCGTTTGAGGCGACGGATGTCGGCCACCACGTCGGGACCCAACCGTTCGCTGCCTGTCCAGGACAGCGCGTCGAGCGTGCGGGTGGTGACATATTTCGGAATGCGATTGAAACGCGCGGCCACCGGATCCTCGTCACCGACGTGTGGCCAGTGGGCGGCGAACATCTCGTAGGTCCGGCGCCCCAGCAACAGCGCGTCGAGCTCGCCCATGCTGTCGTTGATCAGATCGAGCATCGCCTCGTCGAAGTACGGAGCCGCCCAGCCACCATGGCGGAAACCGCCACTGCGATCCTCGTCCGGACCGCCGGGGGCCTGCACGACACCGTCCAGACTCACGAAAGCGGTGACAACGAGTTTCACGATGCCTGCTCCCCGGCCGGCTCCTGCGCCGGCATCGCGGCCATGTCCATGTACACGACTTCCCACAGGTGGCCGTCGGGATCCTCGAAGCTGCGCTGGTACATGAAACCGTGATCCTGCGGCTCGCGTGGTTGGCGGCCACCCGCCGCGATGGCCGCGTCGGCCAACGTGTCGACGCCGGCGCGGTCGTCCGCGGACAGGCACAGGATGGCCTGGGCATGCGTGGCGGGATCGCTCAGGGCCTTGTCGGTGAAGCCCTGGAAGAACTCGCGCGTCAGCAGCATCACGTAGATGGTGTCGCTGATGACCAGGCAGGCGCCCTGCTCGTTGGTGAACTGCGGGTTGAAGTGGTAGCCGAGGCCTTCATAGAACGCTTTCGAGCGGGCCATGTCGGAGACGGCGATGTTGACGAAGATCTGCGTGGACATTGGAGTGTTCCTTGCAAGGAGGGGAAAGGGTCAGCGAAATGATTTGATGCCGCGGGTCATCCACGGTCCACCGCGTTGCCTGGCGGACGCATGGACATCTACATGGCGCATCAGATGCAGTTGATCATCCAGCGCACGCCGTGGCGATCGGCCAGGATGGCGTAACGCCGCGCCCAGAACGTCTGCTGCAGCGGCATCTCGACGGTATTCGCATCTTCGGACAATGCCGCGAACAGTGATTCGGCCTGTGCCGGATCATCCAGATCGATCACCACGTAGGCGCCGGTGACGCCCTGATACGGATGATCGGGCGTGGCGTCGGTTCCCATCAGGCTGAACGCGCCGACGTCGACACGGCCGTGCAGGATCCTGGCCTTGAGCTCGGCCGGCAGATCTTCGCAGCCGGGGGTTTCGCCGAAGCTCTGCATCGCGGTGACCTGGCCCCCCAGCAGGCCGGCATACCAGGTCAGGGCCTGACGGCAGTCGCCATCGAAACTGAGATAGTGCTTGAGACGCATGGGAAGATTCCTTCTTGTCCGGGTGGGATGGGGTTGGTCGGGTCAGTCAGTTCGAATCGGCGATACGCGCGGCCAGACGCTCTTCCTGTTCGCGCAGTTCGGGGGTCAATGCCGAACCGAAATCATCGAGTTCGAAGAACGGACGGATCTCGACCTCGGCGCCACCGTCGAAGGGCGCGCGCTTGAGCCATTCGATCGCTTCGTCCAGCGAGCGCACCTGCCAGATCCAGAAGCCGGCGATGAGTTCCTTGGTTTCGGTGAAGGGACCGTCGATGACGGTGCGCTGCTTGCCGTCGAAGCGCACGCGCGCGGCGTGCGAGGTCGGGCGCAGGCCTTCGCCTGCCAGCATGACGCCGGCATTGACCAACTCCTCGTTGAAGCGGCCCATGTCTTCGAGTTCCTGCCGGGTGGGCATCACGCCGGCCTCGGTTTCGGCGTTGGCTTTCACGAATACCATCACTTTCATGTCGTACTCCTTCGGATTGGAATGGGTAGGACAGCGTCCGGCGGGCGGAGCATCGCTGCTTACTGGGTACGACGGGTGTGAAGGGCCGGGATCGACAACCCCGCGAAAAAATTTCCGGGGAAGCCCGCACTCTCGGCGGGGCCGGTCTCGGCCGCTGCGACGGACGCACGGGAGGATGCGCGCATCCCGCCCGGATCTGCGGCATCATGCGCGCTCCGGCGGGCGCCCCCCGTCCCCCTGGAGCAAGGCATGCAATATCTGTTGCTGGTCTATACCGATGACACGCTGCTGGAAACCCTGCCCGCGGCCGAGTACGACCGCCTGATGCACGGCTGCCTGAGCCATGCCGACGAGCTGAAGCAGGCCGGCACCCTGATTGCAAGCCAGCAGCTGGAGCCCGCACGGACCGCGCGTTCCCTGCGGATCCGCCACGGCCAGTCCACCATCACCGATGGTCCGTTCGCGGAAACCAAGGAAGTGCTGGCCGGCTTCAATCTGATCGAAGCCGACAGCCTGGACGAAGCCGTACGTATCGCCCACGAGTTCCCGTGGTCGCGGTTCGGCTGCATCGAGGTGCGGCCGGTGCACGACATGGGCCTGGAGCGGCGGCGGGTCGGCCTGGGCTGACGCGCCGCCGTCGCGCGGCTTACAGTTGCGCGCTGATCCGCGCCTTCACACCGGGATGGTCCCGGTAATACGCCGCGTTGTCGGCCAGATCCCGCCAGCGGCGATGATCGACCAGGGTGCGGCCCACCTGCCGGGCCACCCGCAGCAGCAGCGCGGGCTCCGGTGGGCGTTCGCTTTCCAGGGCATCTTCCATCAGATGGAGCATCAGCTGCGCCCGGTCCAGACAGGCCTCGGCTTCGCGCGAAGCGCCGCCATGCAGGGCGTCCAGGCGGGCCGGCGGGAATCGGGTGATGCCGACATCGGCAAGCACCGGCTCGTACGCGCCCTGCAGCAGGTGCAACAGCTGCGCCAATGATGTCTCGCCGGCATCAGCGGAATCACCGGACTCACCGAAATCCGCGCAGCCCCCGGTGGCGGGCTCATCGCTATCCCGGTGAGGAATTTCACTTTTTGAATACGGATGCACGGGCAACCTCCTTGTGCGTTCAGGTCGATGCGGTCTCCTGCCGCGTCCCGATGTTTTCCGGTTGACGAACACGAGATTCAAACACGGTAGATGAATGCTCTGTAGATTGTCAAACGGTAGCCGGTGACGCTGGGCGCATGCCGAAAGCATCTTCCGCCACCGCGCGACAGCGCATCTCCGCCAATCTGAAACGGCTGCGGAAAGCGCGTGATTTGAGCCAGGAGGAACTGGCCGAACTGGGCGAGTTCCATCGCACCTACGTGTCCCAGCTCGAACGCTGCGTCACCAATATTTCCATCGACGGACTGGAGCGGCTGGCCAATGCGCTTTCGGTGGACGTGCGCGATCTGCTCAAGCCGGTGGATTGAAAGGCACGGGTGCGCGCTATCACGCTTTTGAATCTTGCGTGCGCCGAGCCGCCATTTCGCGCTTGATGTGGGAATGAAATCGTAATAAGACTCTCCTCGGCGCACCGTGGCTCACCCGCGGATGCCCCATCGCTGGTGCAGGACCTGTCGTGCCGTACTCCGCCGTGACGTCCATCGCGCGCCGGAGACCGCTCTTCGTCTCCAGGGAGGAAGTCCCGTGCGCCCCAACCGCCCGCATCGCCTCGCCGTGTCCATCCTTCGACTGCTGCACATGCCATCCGCCGGCGTGATCGGCGGTCTTGGCCTGATGCTCCCGGCACTTGCGCTGGCCGACTGCAATTCCGCCTCGCCCGCCACCGGACAGAGCGTGGTCTGCACGCCGGCCGCGCCCAATCCCTTCACGACCGGCATCATCGCGCAGGCAGGCAGCACGGACGTAAGCGTGACGGTCGAAGAGGGCGCGGCACTGCAGGTGGCCGCCTCACCCGGCCTCCACCTTCGCGACCGGAGCCGCGCCGACAATGCCGGCAGCATCACTCTGGCCGCCGGCAACACCTGGGACGCGATGTTCGCCGAAGGCGACGGCAATACCTTGATCAATCACGGCATCGTGGACACCAGCGGCGACAACGCCGATGGCATGCAGGCGAACGGCAGTGGGAACGTCCTGAGCAATGCCGCCGGCGGCGACATCGTCACCCGCGGCGCCAACGCCAACGGGCTGTTCTCCGATGGCGGCAGCAACAACCGGCTCGACAATGCGGGCAGCATCACCACCCATGGTCCCGGCGCCGCGGGCTTGCGTGTCAACGGCGGCAGCGGGCATGTCCTGTCCAATACCGGCAGCGTGCTGGCGCAGGGCGCTGGCGCCGCCGGGGTGCAGAGCAGTGGCGCGGGCACGCTGACCAACGAAGGCAGCATCGTGTCGCAGGCCGGCATCGGCGTGGCGTTCACCGGCAACGCGGGCAATACGCTCATCAACCGTGGCGAGATCCGTGGCGCCACCACCGCGGTGGCCTTCGGAAGCGGCGGCGACGTGTTCGAACTGCATGCCGGCACCGTCACCGGCCAGGTGGACCAGGGTGATGGCGCCGATCGCATGCTGGTCACCGGCGGCACGCTCGACGGTACGGTCCAGCAGGGTCGCGGGGTGGACGACTTCGTCATGAGCGGCGGTCAGATTGGCGCGCTGTTGCAGGGCGACAACCTCGACACGTTCCGCATGACCGGCGGACGCATCGTCGGCGCGTTCGAGGATGGCGACTACGCGGAGATGACCGGCGGTCGTATCGGCCGGGTCAACATGAAGCTGGACGACAACACCTTCGACATGTCCGGCGGCACCATCGACGGCAACCTGGTGACCGGCTTCGGACGCGACACCATCCGCCTCTCCGATGGCTACATCGGCGGCAACATCAGCGTGAGCGGCGGCGACGATCGCATCACCGTCACCGGCGGTACGGTGCGTGGCGAGATCCGCGTGAGTTTCGGCAATGACGTGTTCGAATGGAATGGCGGAGGCGTCATCCATGGCACCATCGATCTGGGTGAAGGCGACGACACGGCGTCGTTGACCAGCCTCAATCAATCGCATCTCGGCGCGACGCCGCTGCTCGACGGGGGCCTCGGAACCGACGCGCTGTCGCTGTCCAACATCTCCACGGGCGGGCCGTCCCGGCTCCAACGCTGGGAACAGGTCGACGTTCGCGACGACACCGAGCTGAGCTTCGACACCGATCTGGTGCTGGGCGATGCCGCCAGCGGCAGCGGCACCCTGAACGTGGATGCCAGCAGCACGCTCTATGCCGGCGGGGGCTGGAACACCGGCATACATGCATTCGATGGCACGCAACCGATCACCTTCGTCAACGCCGGCCGCATCGATCTGACCAACGGCAATACCGGTGGCGCCAGCGACACCTTCACCATCGCCGGCAACTACATCGGCAACAACGCCGCGGTGTATCTGCAGACGGTGCTGGGCGATGATCAGTCGGCCTCCGATCGCTTGATCATTTCCGGCGGCCACGCCAGCGGCAGCACGGGGCTGGGCATCATCAACCTGGGCGGCGGCGGCGCGGCGACGACGCTGGACGGCATCCTGGTGGTGCAGTCGATCGAAGGCGCGACCTCCACGTCGGATGCCTTCGCGCTGTTCTCGCCGGTGGCCGCGGGCGCTTTCGAGTACTTCCTGTTCAAGGGAGGCGTGAGCGAGGGCACCACCGAAAACTGGTACCTGCGTTCGACCCTGGTGAACGTGCCGGAACCACCGACACCCGCGCCGGCGCCGGACCCCACCACGCCGACTCCACCCACGCCGCCACCACCGCCTCCCGAACCACCCGCGCCGCCGCCGCCCGAGCTGCCACCACCGCCTCCTCCGCCGCCGCCGCAATTGCCGGGCGATCCGGACGTGCCGGATCCGGATCCGGAGAACCCCGGCGAAGAACCGCCGCCTCCACCCGCTGAACCCCCGCCGGCACCACCGCCCTCCCCGCCACCGCCCGAACCGCCGGTCCCGGAGAATCCCGCGCCGTTGCCGACACCCGACCGCCAGCCTCCCACGCCCGGCGCGCGGCCTTCGACCGACGAAGTGGTCCCGTTGTACCGGGTCGAGTCGGCGGTCTACGCGGTGGTCACGCCGATCCTGCAGCAGATGTCGCTGGTCAGCCTCGGCACCTTCCACGAGCGCCAGGGCGAACAGGCGCTGCTGGATCGCGATGGCGGTTTTCGTACCGCCTGGGGTCGGATGCTCGGACAGAACACGCGGCAGGATTGGCGCGGCACGGTCGCGCCGACCTTCGACGGCAGCGTCACCGGCGTGCAGGCCGGCGTGGATCTGCATGCGTGGCGGAACGAGCGCGGCGATGCGCGCCATCACGCCGGGTTGTTCATCGGCCGCACCCGCGCCGATGGCGACATCCGCGGCTTCGCGCTGGGCTGGTACAACCTGACGGTCGGCAAGAACCGCCTGGATGAGGATCACCTGGGCCTGTACTGGTCCCGCATCGGTGAGCATGGCGGCTACCTGGACGCGGTCCTGATGGCGAGCCGCTACGACGGTCGCGCGAATTCCAGCCGCGGGCTGGGCGTCGACCTCGACGGCGGCGGACTGACCGCGTCGTTCGAAGTCGGGCGCCCGGTCCGCTGGCGCGAAGGGTCGCGCTGGTCGCTGGAACCGCAGGCCCAGATCATCTGGCAGCACGCCGATCTCGATGATCAGGACGACCGCTTCGCCCACGTGGCCTTCGACATCGACAGCACATTCACCGGCCGGGTCGGCCTGCGCCTGGCCGCCGACTTCCCGACCTCGGCGGGACTGTGGCAGCCCTACCTCAAGCTCAACTACTGGCACGGCTTCGGCGGCCGCGACGTGGTTCGCATGGATCGCGACGAACTGGTGACGCTGAAGGGCTACAACGCCGTCGAACTCGGCGGCGGCGTGGTGGCGAAGTTCAACGACCGCTTCAGCCTGTACCTGACCGCCGACTACACCACCGATACCGGCGATGCGGGCCGCGATCGCGAAACCGTGGAAGGCAACCTCGGTTTGCGGGTCAGCTGGTAACGGATTTCACCGGGAAGGCGGTCGCCTAGGCCGCCGCCATCTCGATCAGCTTGGCGATGGTATTGAGATTGCGTCCGGTGCCGGCGCGCGCGGCCGGAATGACCAGTCGCGAATCCGCCATGCCGTCGCCGTAGTGGACATAGATCTCGCGCTCGCCGAGCGCCAGTTGTTCATCGCGCTGGTGCCGCAGGGTGTCGAGCGCATCGGCCGGCGGCGGATCGTCCAGGAAAATCACCACCACCCGGTTGGGCGCGGCCCCGGCGAAGGGCTGCGCCGCCAATGCGCGCTCGAGTTCATCCCGTCGCCGCAGCACCACCCCGACCGGCTTTCCGGCGTAGGCGGCCAGGCGCTTTTCCAGCGCGGCTTTCGCCTGCGCCGGCGTGCGATTGCTGTCGAACACGACATTGCCGCTGGCGATGTAGGTACGCACCCGCTGGAAACCCGCGTCCTCGCACATGGCGCGCAGATCGGCCATCGGCAGTTTTCCGGTGCCGCCGACGTTCACGGCGCGCAGCAGGGCGATATAGGGCGTCATCGCGCCAGCATAGCGCCCGACCGACCCGATGCGGCGACAGTCACCATGACTTTTCCCACGGGCCGTGCCCGCCGGCTTCCCCGATGCTCTCGCCACCGCCCCGCTCCCGGTTGCCGCCATGCGTCCGCTGCCGCTCGTCCTTTCCCTCCTTGCACTGCTGCCGTTGGCCGCCAGCGCCGATGAACCGGTGCGGCCGGACGTCGATTCCCGACAATGCGGTTTCAGCACGCCCTACAACGTGCTGGTCGATACCGGCGGCGTCTGGCTGTATCGCGACGAGGGCTCGCCGCGCGAAGTGTTTTTCCACAATGGCGAGCTGAGCGTGGATCGCAAGGTCCGCGCGATCAGCGATGCCGACGCCCAGCGCCTGCGTCAGCTCGAGTACCAGGCCTACGCGTTGATGCCGGAAGTGGCCGGGCTGGCGCGCGACTCGGTCAACGTGACCTTCGATGCGCTGTCCGGCGTGGTCGAAGCCATGACCGGCAGCAAGCGCAAGGCCCGCAAGGTGGATGACTTCCGCGGCGAGGCGATCGCGCACGTGGATCGGACCCTGGGCCGTGGACGCTGGGATCAGGAGGTCTTCGACGAGAACTTCGAGGCGAACATCGAGAACGCCGCCGAGTCGATGGCCTCGATGATCGGACGCAGTGCGCTGTGGAGCGTATTCACCGGCCGCGCCAGCCAACTGGAAGCGCGCGCGGACAAGATGGACCGGGAACTGGAGCAGATGCTGGAAGCACGCACGAAGGCCATCGAGGCGCGCGCGGATGGCCTGTGCTCGCAGGTGCAGGCGATCAATGCCGTGCAGTCCGCGCTGGAGTATCGCCATGACGGCGCGCCGCTGCGCCTGCTGGAAGTCAGCGGAAACGACGATGCGCCGGATGCCAAGGCCAAGGTGGTGGCCGCGCGCCCCTGAGTCGCATCGACCTTTCGCGCCCGCGGCCGATCCGCCGGGCGCGGACAGGTCAGCCTGGTCCGGCCTCGCCGACCGGCGTCACCACGAAGCCGTGCTTGCCGAAGATGCGGGCGAACTTGTCCGCGTTCCTGCCGAAATAGAAGAATGCCTGCCCGCGCGTGTTGCCGGAGATGTGCTTGCGGTCGGCGTTCCAGAAGCTGATGCGGTGGTGGGTGAAGCAGATGCGGGTGCAGCGCGCGACCAGCACGTTGAACCAGCGCGTATCGGTGGCGTTGTTGACCAGCACCACGCCCTCGCCGAACTGCCGCGCTTCCCACTGATCGATGAAGCGGTTGACCGCGCGCGCGCACAGGCCCGCCGAATAGGGCGGATTCATGAACACCCGTCCGCGCGGGCCGGCTTTCCAGTCCTCGTCGAAGGCCGATTGCTCCACGGTCAGGATGCGTTTGGCGCCGACGATCTCGTTCGCCGTCTCCGAGGTGAAGGGATCCAGATCGATGCCGCCCATCACCGCCCGGACCGAATCCAGGTACTCCGGCGGGGTGAACCAGGAATCGGCATCCCTGGCCTTGCTGGTCGGCACCCGGCCGATGTAGCCGAGCCGGTGCGCGCTGGCGGTGGACACCGGGAGCGCGACGATGTTGGAGCGGGGAGTCTTGGGCATGGCCGTCATTCTATGCGCAGGGCGGGGACTCAGCGCAGCAGGATCTTCATATCACGGCGGGTGCTGGCGGCATTGCCGCTGTAGTCCAGCGCGGTGATCCGGATCAGGTATTCCCCCGCCGGCAGTTCGGAGGGCTGCCACGCGGCGGTTTCGACCACGCCGTCGCGGATGCGGTTGGTCACCACGTACTGGAAGCGGGTGACCGCGCTGCCGTGCACGGTGATGCCGCTGTCCGCCGCGTAGGCGAACTTCACCGCATCCGGATCCGGCGGCATGCGGTTGAACTCGATGTTCATGCGCGGCGCTTCGTAGCCGGGCATCGCCCGGCCCGCGGCATCAAGAATCTGGTAACCCAGCGCGTACAGGCCGAGTCGCCTGCGCGGCAGGTTGCGATCGACCTGGTCCCAGGCCTCGACCACGATCCGCACGCCGGACAGTTCGCGCGGCACCACCACGCGGCCACCGTCCTTTTCCGTCAGTGGCTGCTCCAGCGTGTCGAGCAGGTGGATCCCGTCGATGCGGGGCGGCTGGGAATCCGCATAGCCGGTGAAGCCCAGCGCGATCGCGTTGCGCTCGTAGCCGCTGCCGCCGACGCTCAGGTGCACATGCGCCATCGGGTTGATGGTGCCCAGCACGTCCCCGGCGGCGAAGCGCGTACCGCGCCGGACCCGGATGCGTTCGGGCTGGCCGGCTTCGTCGAGCAGCAACTGGAAGCGCGGGTCCGTCACCTCGCCGCGCGCGGTGCGTCCCACCCGCATGTGGATGTAGGCCAGCGTGTCCAGCCCCATGCCTTCGCCCTGGCCGCCGAATCCCCACGCCGCATACGGACTGCCGACCTTGCCGTCGGCGATCGCCAGCACCGGCTGGCCGATGTCGCCGCGGATATCCAGCCCGCTGTGCAGATGATCGCGATTCTCCCCCTGGAAGTTGCCACGCACCTCGCCCAGCGTGCCGACCACCTCATGCCAGCCCTGTTGCGGCGCCAGCGGCCAGCGCCCCCGGGTGTCCGGCAACGGCGCGTGCGGCGCGGGACCGGCGACGAGCGCCGGCGGCGTCGCGGTGCGCGGCGCGATGCGATGGACGCGATAACCGGTGGCATCGGTGACGACCAGCGCATCCCGGCCGTCCAGCGCCAGACCGGCCGGACGCGACAGGCGTTCCTGCTGCGCATGTCCGGTGATGACGCGGACATGGCCGTCGGCGGCGATCTGGAGAATCCGGCCGCCATTCATTTCCGACACGTAGATCACGCCGTCGCGGGTGATCGCCAGCGCGAGCGGACGGCCGATGCCGGAGGATCCGTCCGGCCACCAGGTTCTGGCGGTGCCGACCACGCCATCGGCGGTGATGTGGCGGATGGCGTTGTTGCGCAGATCAGCCACCCACACCACACCCTGTCCATCGACCGCCAGCGCGGTGGGCGTATCGAAACGCGCCGCCGATCCCGCGCCGTCGACGAAGCCGGGATGCTCGCCACCCGCCAGTGTCGAAACCTGGCCGTCGGGCGAGATCACGCGGATGCGATCGTTGTAGGTGTCGGCCACGTAGACCCGGCCCTGCGCATCCACCGCCACGCCGGTCGGTCCGTTGAACTGCGCCTGCGCGGCCGGGCCGTCGCGATGGCCGGCGACGCCGGTACCGGCCAGCGTGCCGACGATGCCCTGCGGAGTGATCCGGCGGATGGCATGGTTGCCGGTATCGGCCACGTAGAGATTGCCGGCGCGATCCAGCGCGAGGCCGGAAGGCGTATGCAACGCCGCGGCCGTACCGGCACCGTCGCGGAATCCTTCCACCGATCCGGCGAACGTGGCGACCTGCCCGTCGCGGCCGATGCGGCGGATGCGGTTGTTGTCGCCGCCATCGGCCACGTACACGGTGCCGTCGCCGGCCACCGCGATCCCGTACGGATCGGCGAAGCGCGCCGTCGCCGGCAGGCCATCGTGGTTCCCGCCGATGCCATCGCCCGCCAGCCATTCGAGTTGCGCGGCCCAGCCCAGCGGTGTCGGCGGCGGGCCGGCGATCGGCCGTACCTTCGGCGCGAACGGATCGAAGAAAAAGGTGGCCACGAGGGCCATCGCGGTCAGGCCAATCACCAGGCCCAGCCAGGTTCTGCGCGTCATGCCGGTGCCGGTTCCTTGGGAATCGAATCGTCCGCCTCGTGGCGACCATCACATTCTTGCATGAGTCCACACCCTCGTCCGCGTGGATCGCTACCATCGCGTCCCATGCCATTCCCCGTTTCAGCCGATTCCATTTCCCCCCTCGCTTCCGCATCCGAGGCCGCGGTGCCGGCGTGGACGCGCCCGCTCGCCGCGGGCGTGCAATGGGCCTGTGCCGCGTTCCTGGCTATCGCGCTGGCACTGCAATTCCTGCGGCCTGATCTGGACTGGGCGCGCACGCCGCTGAGCTTCTATCTGGTCGGTCCGTACGGCCCGCTGCTGCAAAGCGCGTACGGATTGCTGTCGCTGGGCCTGATCGGTCTGGGCGTGGTCGCCTGGCGCAGCGGCGCGGCCCAGGCGCGCAGCGCGGCGCCGTTGCTGCTGTTCGTCGTCGCCGGTGTCGCCTTGATCATCACCGCGCTGGCGGAAACGCCCTTCCCGGGACGCGCCATGACCCTGCAGGGACTCGTGCACGGCCTGGCCGCGCAGACCGCGTTCCTCTGCGTCACCGCGGCGATGCTGCTGCAAGCCTGGCGCTGGCGCGCGGATCCGGGATTCCGTCACCGCTTCGCGGCGGCCTTCTCGCTGGCCGCGCTCTGCTTTCTGGCGCTGTGGGTACATGTGCTCGCCCGCGATCTGCCACGCGGCGCGAGCCAGAAGGCGGTGATCGTCCTGATCGGCCTCTGGTTGCTGCTGGTGTCGGGCTGGGTGGGCCGCGACCGGCGCGCCTGACTCAGCGCGCGGTCTTGCCGCCCAGATGGCGCGAGAGGAAAGCGAGCAGGCGCGTGTAGTACTCGCGCCGATGCTCCTCGGTATAGAAGCCGTGGCCCTCGGTCTTGTAGTACAGCGTTTCCACCGGCACCCCGGCCTGCTTCAGCGCTTTTTCCATGCGTTCGGAATGCGCGAGCGGCGCGCGCTCGTCGCGTCCGCCGGCGGCGAGGAATACCGGCACCTTGATGCGCGAGGCCAGGGTGGTCGGTGAGCGTTCCGCCAGGGCGTCGGGTGGCCCCATCCAATCGCCGGCCCAGGTCTTGCCGGAACGGCTGCGGTTGGATTGGCGCCGATGCATCAGGCGCAGATCGTAGACACCCACATAACCCGCCGCGCAGCGATACAGGTCAGGCTCCCGGGCCGCGCCCATCAGCGCCGCGTAGCCGCCGTAACTGGCGCCGTAGATGCAGATGCGGCCGGGATCGGCGATGCGCTGTTCGATGGCCCAGCGGGTGGCGTCGGTGAGATCGTCCTGCATCCGTCCGCCCCACTCGCGCGCACCGGCCTGAACATGCGCGCGTCCATAGTTGCCGGAACCGCGATAGTTCACCCGCAGGACCGCATAGCCCGCCTCGGCGAGCATCTGCGCCTCGCTGTCGAATCCCCATTCGTCGAAGATCCCGAACGGACCGCCGTGCGGCAGCAACACCGTCGGGGCCTGCGGCCCCGCGTCACGCGGCAGGGTCAGGTAACCGTACAGCGGCAAGCCATCCCTCGCTTTCATCTCGACCAGGCGGGTGGGCAGGACGACCGCGGGGTCGAACCATTCCCGGGTCGAGAACACCCGGTCCGCCTTCTTCTCCACGATGTCGAACAGGAAATAGTCACCGTGATTGCGATCGCTCCACACGAACAGCAGCGCCAGCCGGCCATCCGCGGTGATCGAGGTCATGTGGACGCCGTGCCCGGGGAAGGCGCGTTCCAGCGCGCGGTAGAACCGCGCGGTCTTGCCCTTCTCGTCGAAGAAGGCGTTGCGCACGCCTTCATGCACATAGGACACGCCAATCGGGGTCCGGCCATCGACGTCGTACAGCGTGCGGAACGGATCCACGACACGATCCCGCAACAGCTCGGCGTGCGTTCCGTCGACCGGGTTCCAGGCGACGATGGCATCCGGTCCGTTCTTCTGTTCCACCTGCAGATAGGCGGTGCGGCCATCGGCCGAGAATCCCAATGGGAACTCGCGATGCCCGGTAGCGTTCTCGTCGTTGATCAGGCGCCACTCGGCCCGATCACCTTCCCGATAGTAGAGCCGGCTCGCATTGTCCACATCGGCGCCGAGCGCGAAACGGACCACACCGGCCTGATCGGTGGTGAAGTCCGCGCGGCGCACGGGCGCGGTCGCCACGGTGATCCGGCGGCGCGTGTAGATATCTAGCCGATCGATCGAGATGTAGGGGTCGGTCGTCAACGGCATCGCGGCGACCAGCACGTTCCGCTCGTCGTCCGGCAGGGTGTCGGTGAGAAAGACCGCGCGGGGCGGGCCGGGCGTCTCCGTGCGGCTACCGATTTCGCCGGTGCCGAACGGACTGGCGAGCAGACGCGCGACACTGCCGTCGGCGTTCACCGCATGCAGTTGGCCAAGCACCGACGGCTGGTCGCGGGAGCCCAGCCTTTCGGCCATCGACACCACTACCCGCTCGTTGTTGGCCCACCAGAAATCGTCCACCACCGAATCGCGCTCGCCACCGATCCTGGCGGTGATCGCGCGATCCGAGCGCCGGATGATCGCCAGCACGGTGCGATCCTCGAGCGGCACGGTGACCGCGTAGTAATCCCCGGTGGGAGAAATCTTGATGCGTTCGAACTGATCCGGCCGCAGATACGGCGCCAGATCCACGGTGGTGCCCGCATCACTTCCCTGCGCCCATGCCGCCATCGGCGCCAGGCACACCCACAACCAACCCCATTTCCGCTTGCGCATTCCGGATTCCGAATCCCTGGCAGTCCCCGCATGCCCCGTGCACGCGCGTCCCCCGGGGCGCATCGTCGCAGTTGGCACGGGCCCCGTCCACGGGTCGCGCCGGGTCAACTACTGACGTGGCGCGGCGTCGGCGTCACCTCCGGCGACGTCAGTCGCCTTTCGCATGTCCTTGAAAAACGTGCATTTCCGGCGATGGCACGAAGCCTGCGTAGTTCCAGGCGTGGGGGATGGAGAGGTGCGGGACGCAGGGAGGAGCAAGGGCTGGCGCGATCCCGTTGGGGAACGGGAACGTGATGTCCGGCGGAAGCCGGATGACAGGGGGCCAGCCTGATCGGAGCACGGCCGTACAGGGGCGGCCGTGGCTCCGCGCGGAGCCCGGCCAGACACCCGCCTATTCGCCGTCCACGCCCGCCAGATCCATCACCCACTTCGGAACCGACGGTTCGCCGGCGTAGAAATCCTTCGGCTTCTTCTCGGCCATCGCCCAGCGATGCAGCCAACTGGGTCCGAAGCGACCGTTGTAGCCTTCCTCCCCGCGCCGATAGGCGGGATCGCGCATGGCTTCTTCCAGACTCACGAACCGGTAGCCGCGTCGCCGCGCGCCATCGACCAGATCGGCGAATGCCACGGCGTTGAGTTCGTTGGCGTGCATCAGCCATACCTGCGGCAAGGCATGGCCCAGCAATGCCTGCGATTGCCGCTCGTAGTAATCGAGCTTGTTGAGCATGTAGGGCAGATAGCCCTTGCGCAGGCGATCCAGCGTGGCATCGCGATCGGAGCTCGCGGTCCGCGCCAGCACGCTGGCGTAGGCGAATGCCCAGACCCATTCGCCGTTGTCGACGGTGACCGGGGCGACGCGATAGCCGTGCGCGTCCAGGAAAGCGGTCAGCGCGGCGCGATCGTCCGGGGTGCGCCCGGCGCGCAGGTATGGATGGCGGAACCAGCGCGGCACCGCGCCACGTTCGGCCAGCAGCGGGCGCAGCACGCGCTCGCCTTTCAGGATCTCCGCTTCGAATGCCGGCAGGCCGACTTCGTGCAGATCCACATGGCCGTAGGTATGGTTGCCCAGCTCGTAGCCGGCATCACGCCAGTCGCGCAGCATCTGCACGCGCTCGGGCTGCGCGACGCCATCCACTTCCAGCTTGCCCTCGTTGACGAACCCCACCACCGGGACGTCCGCCCGGCGCAACTGCGCCATCAACCGCGCGTGCCAGTCGGGCAGTCCCGCCACGGCCTTCTCGTTGAGGCGCTGCCACGGCAGATCGTCGATGGTGACCGCGATGCGGCGTTGCGAAACCCCGTCGTCGCGGGGCGGCGGCGTGGCGGGTTCGGCGGCGTGCGCCAGGCTGGACCACAGGACGAACAGGCAACCGCACAGGTGGAACATGCGCATGGACACCACTCGGAAGGAGACACGGCGTCGAGCTTAGCCCGTGCGGGACCACGCCGCCCATGCCGCCGATGGCCTCAGGCCGTCACGGTCGCCGGCGGCAGCAGGCGTTCGATGGCCGCGTGCAGGCCCGGTTGCGCCGGTACCCGCAAGCCGAACTCGCGGTGCAGCACCTGGATCACCGCGTCCACATCGGCCAGGGCGTGGCGTTCGCTGGCCGCCCCCATGCGATGGATCGCGAAGCTGCCGCCCTTGAGGGTCTTGCGCCAGCCGGGGCCGGTGCGCGCCACCCGCAGCTGATCCCGGAATGGCGATTCCGGATGGGTGGACACGTACCAGTTGCCCACCACGTAGTCGATGTCAGCCTGACGCTGCAGATCGAAGAGGTACAACGGGCGCCATTCGCCGGCGACGAGCGCGCGCAGGGTGTACTGTCCGTCGGCCGCTTCCAGCCGATACGATTCGTGGGGCGTGACCTGCGCATCCATGCGGTCCAGCCGCAGCGGCGCGGTCGGCACCATGCCGCCGAAGCCGACATCGGTGATCCACGACTCGCCGTCCAGTTCGACCAGCACCAGCATGTGGGTGCGCGCGGGCACGGCGCCGGCGGTACCTTCCATCAACACCCGGCCGGTCAGCCCGCGCGCATCGAAGCCCAGTTGCTGCAGCAGCGCCAGGAACATCCGGTTGAGTTCGAAGCAGTAACCGCCGCGTCCCTCGAACAGCAGCTTGCGCTCCAGCGCCGGCAGATCCAGCGGCACCGGCATGCGCAGCAGGGTGGACAGGGTTTCGAACGGGAATTCGGCCGTATGCCGCGACTGGAGGTCGCGCAACGTGTCCAGAGTGGGCGGAGGCGCGGCGGCGTAGCCCAGGCGTTGCAGGTAGGGATAGGCGTGCTGCAGGGTCGGGAGCATGGAGGCGGCAGCGGAAGCGGGGGATGCGGAACAATGCGCCCTCAAGCGTGCTTGAGGTCAAGCGCGCCCCGGCGGCCGCGCCGATCCGCGGCCGCCCCGCCCGCCCGGGAACCGAGCGGGCGTTCCGTTCCGCCGCACCCGCTACCGCGCCTGCCGGAAACGCCAGCCGTAATTGTTGCCCGGCAGGATCGGCAGGGTCTCGCGGTAGGCGCGCATGCGTTCCTCATTGGTCGGGGCCGTTGGAACGGCATGGCGCGCGGGGTGCTGCAGGGAAAGGAATGCCAGCGGTCCCGGCGAGGCCCGCATGGCGCGGAAGAAATCCGAATCGTTCATGGCGCACCTGCCTTGCGGCGTGGCGACGGCGCATCGGCGGCGGGTGGCGAAGAAACCGCCTGCGGGCCGGTGCTTCGATCGGTACAACGCGGCGGTGATCCGGAATCGGCCAGTCCGCGTTCCCTTCCCTCCCGGGCGGAGCCGGGCCCGGCCATGTCGCACCGCAACTCGCATGTAAACGTTTACATCACTAGTATCCGGGCATCCGCGGGTTCCCGCGGCCTTCCCCGCCATGCCCGAGGGCTTGCGATGTCCGGTTCCACCGCTTCCCGCCGCACCCACCTCATCCATCGCCACGGACTGGCCCTGACCGCCCTGCTCTGGCTGCCGCTGGCGCAGGCCCAGCAGGCATCGCAGCCGCTGCCGCCGCGCGGCGAGTGGAAGGCCACCAGCTCCTCCACGGCGAACCCGGCCATGGCCCCGGTGATGGGCATCGATGGCAATCCCAGGACCTATTGGGGCGGGCCGTTCTCGGCCGGCCACTGGTACCAGGTGGATCTGGGCCGCAGCAGCCCGGTGGGTGGCGTGCTCATCCAGTGGGAAGGCGGCTTCGCCACCCACTACCTGATCCGCTACTCCAACGATGGCCGGCAATGGCAGGACGC
The DNA here is from genome assembly GCF_057773065.1 of Pseudoxanthomonas sp. 134C1. Lineage (NCBI taxonomy): Bacteria > Pseudomonadati > Pseudomonadota > Gammaproteobacteria > Lysobacterales > Lysobacteraceae > Pseudoxanthomonas > Pseudoxanthomonas sp. 134C1. Next base: position 706,776 of record NZ_JBYMTH010000001.1, on the reverse strand, counting down.
GGTGCGCGTGACCGGCGGCAAGGGCGGCATCGAGTACGTGATGTTCCCGGCGGTGCGGGCGCGCTACCTGCGGCTGGCCACGCCGGATCGCACTGCCGACTGGGGCGTCTCGGTGGGCGAATTCGAACCGGTCGCGCACGCGCCGCGTTTGCGCGGCGTCATGGGTGACGGCGACAACGACGCGTTGTGGATCGGCGGCGCCGCGCGCGTGCTCGACAAGCGCAAGCCGCTGGAAATCGAACTGCCGCGGTCATTGCCGCTGGCCGGACTGGAAGTCACCTGGAAGATGCCGCCCAGCCGCGCGCGCCTGGAAGCGCGCGGCGCCGATGGCCGCTGGACGACGCTCGCCGAAGACCCGAACGTGTACGGCACCTCTTCTTTCCTGGCCGCGCCCGAAGTGCATGAGGCCACCGCGCTGCGTCTGGTGAGCGAAGGCGGCGATGGTGCGATCGTGGATCGGCTGCAACTGCTCGGTCCCAAGCGGCTGATGACGCCGCTGCGGCGCTACGAAATCGCCGCCTCGCGCCGTGACCGCGAACTGTTCCCGTCCTCGCTGCACCAGCAGCAGGTCTACTGGACCGCGGTCGGCATTCCCGCCGGCCAGCAGAAGTCGGTGTTCGACGAGTACGGCAACCTGGAAGCGTTCAAGGGCGCGCCGCTGGTGCAGCCGGTGTGGCGCGACCGCAACGGACGCAGCGCGGCCGCCTTCAACACCGAACTGCGCCACAGCCTGCGCGAGGGCTGGATGCCGATGCCGGCGGTGGAATGGTCGCCGCAGCCGGGCCTGTCGCTGCGCAGCGAGGCCATCGCGGTCGAACAGAACGGCGCGCCGGTCACCCTGGTCCGGTACCGCCTGCGCAACACCGGTGACCAGCCGGTGGAAGGGCAACTGGCCCTGCTGACGCGGCCGATGCAGATCAGCCCGCCGTGGCAGAACGGCGGCCTCTCCCCGCTGCACACCGTCGCGGTCGAGGACGGCGCGGTGCGGGTGAACGGACGGCGCCTGTTCCAGTCGTTGACGCCGCCCTCGGCCGCGGGCGTCTCCGCGTTCGGCGCGCACGGCGAAAGCGAGATCACCCGCCACGCGGCGGATGGCGATGTTCCCGGGCAGCGCAGCGTGGCGGATCCCGACGGCCTGGCCGCGGCGATCCAGCAATATCCGGTGAAACTGCAGCCGGGCGAACATCGCGACGTGGTCATCGCGTTCGCACTGGGCAACGCGCGCATCGACACCCAGGCCAGGCAGTGGCCGGATGCGCCCGCGCTGGATCGGACCGCGCTGCTGGCGGGCAACGAACCCGGAATCGCGTTCGACACGCTGGCCGACACGCTCGCCCGGCAATGGCAATCACGCCTGGGCAAGATCGGCCTGAGCCTGCCCGATGCCTCGCTGGTGGACATGCTGCGCGCGCAGGCGGCGTACATGCTGATCAACCAGAGCGGCCACGCCATGCAGCCGGGGCCGCGCAACTACAACCGCTCCTTCATCCGCGACGGCGCGGCGACCGCGGCCATCCTGCTGCGCATGGGCATGAGCGGGACCGCGCGCGACTACCTCCAATGGTATGCGGGCCACGCGGTGCATCCGAACGGACTGGTCTCGCCGATCCTCAACGACGACGGTTCGGTCAACACCGGTTTCGGCTCGGACCTCGAGCACGACAGCCAGGGCCAGTTCGTCTGGCTGGTCGCGGAAATCGCACGGCTGGATTGCGGCGCGGCCAGCGTCCGCGACTACCAGGACGAAGTGAAGCGCGCGCTGCGCTTTCTGCAGGAACTGCGCGAACGCACGATGGTGCCCGGCTATCAGGCCGGCCGGGAGGCCCCGGAACGCTTCCACGGCATCATCGCGCCCTCGATCAGCCACGAAGGCTATCCGGTGCCGACCCACAGCTACTGGGACGACTACTGGGCGTTGAAGGGTTGGCACGACGGCGCCTGGCTGGCCGAGCAATGGGGCGACAGGGAAACGGCGGCCTGGGCGCGCGAACAGTACGCCGCGCTGCACGCCTCGATGTCGGCGTCGATGCGCGCGACGATGGCGTGGAAAGGCATCGACTACATACCGGCTTCCGCCGATCTGGGCGACAACGATCCCACCAGCGTCTCGATCGGCCTGGATCCCACCGGCCAGCAGGATCTGATGCCGGCCGACGCCCTCGCCCGCACCTTCGCCCGCTACCTGGCCGACGTGCGCAAGCGCACGCCCGATGCGCTGTATGCGTACACGCCGTACGAAATGCGCAACGTCCTGACCTATGTCCACCTGGGCCAGCCCGCGGAGGCCAACGAACTGCTGCAGGACCTGGTGCGCCATCGCCGCCCCGCCGAATGGCAGGTCATCGCGGAGGTCGTCTATTCGGATCTGCGCCATGCCATCTACCTGGGCGACATGCCGCATACGTGGATCGGCTCGGAATACGCGCGTTCGATCTTCGGCATGCTGATGTACGAGGCCGATGATCACCTGTCACTGCTGCCGGGCACGCCGCCGGAGTGGATCGCGGGCGAAGGCCTCGCCATCGATGGCCTGCCTACCGCCCACGGCACGCTGAAGCTGCGCGCGCGCCGCGAGGGCGGACAGCTGCGCATTTCGCTGGGCGAGGGCCTGCGCGCCGATGTTCCCGTGACCGTCAGCTGGCCGGGCCGGATCGCGCCGAAACAGGTCACCGTCGATGGTCGGCGGGTGCGCGATTTCGACGCCGCCGGCATGCGCCTGACGCGGCCCTTCAAGGAGTTGACCGCGCAATGGTAGAGCCGGGCTTGCCCGGCTTTTGTTCGCGCAGAACCGCGCGCTCCGGACCGCGGAGCAAGCTCCGCTCTACGGGGTGGCGAGTTGTTCCTCGATGGCCGAGAACGCCGATCGTCCACCCGCGCGCGCTTCCGGTACGCCGGTGACGAAGTACGCCACGCCGTTGCCGGCCACCGGATCGACCCAGAGGCCGGACAGCAGGCCATAGGCCGAACCCGAATGGCCGACGCGGGCCACGCCGTCGCCGAACGGATCGTCGTGGCATCCCTCGCGTTGCGTCGCCAGTGTCTGCACGGCCAATCCGTAGCGGCAGAAGAAGCCGCTTCCCCCCTGTCCACTTTCGTCCTCTTCCGAGGTCAGGCCGTTGCCCGCTGCGTAGGTCCATTGCGGCCGCGCGAGGGCCCGTACCGAATCGGGGCTCAGCAGTCGGATCCCGTCGACTTCGCCCTCGCCGAGCAGCAGGCGGCCGATTTTCGCCAGCCCGTTCGCCGAGATCCGCAAGCCACCCTGCGGCGAGAACAGCGCGCCGTTGTCGCCGGCCCGCCACTTCGCCAGATCACAGCTTCCGTCCGTGGCGGCTACGACCGGGCATTCCGGTCGACGACCCTGGTTGTCATCGCGGACCGGCTGACGCGCTTCGTCGTAAAGCACCACCGCGCGCGCGGCGGTCGCCTCGTCGCAGCTGGCCCAGTTGAAACAACCCTCGATGTCCAACGGCCGCAGCACCAGCCGTTTCATCAACTGGTCGAAACGCTCGCCGGTCGCCTTCTCCATCACCGACGCAATCAACGGGAAGTCCAGATTGGCGTAACGGAAGAAGGTTCCGGGCGCATGCGCCGGATCCCACGCGCGCGGATCCGCCAGTACATCCTGCAGCAGGCCGCCCAGCGGCACCTGGTAGTACCCCGCCGCATCGGTCAGACCGGCGCGGTGCGAGAGCAGCAGGCGCAAGGTGATCGGCGCGTCGGGGAAGGCCGGGTTGCGCAATCGCCATCCGAGCCACTGCGACACATCGGCATCCAGATCCAGTTGTCCGGCTTCCACCAGCCGCATCACGCCAATCGCGGTGACCAGCTTGGATATCGAAGCGATGCGCACCGGATCCTCCGCCGTCACCGCACGTCCCGCGGTGATATCGGCCGGTCCCTGCGCGCGAGTGGAAACGATGCCATCGCGGTCGAAGGCGACGCGGACGCTCGCGATCGGTTCGCCGGCATGCAGCGACATCGTGGCGAACAACAGCGCAAACAGATACCCGGCACGCACCATCCCGCTCCTCCTGTGAAGTTCCAAGACGCATGCGCCATTCAGACCCCGCATCCCGATTCCCGTGGAATCGATTCGGTCCCGGGCCCGCGCTTCGGCCATGCTGCTGGCCGAAGCGTACTCCATCGTCGTCCGTCGGACGATCGCCACGGCACGGTTCTGGCCATGGTGCGACGGATGATCCGCGGGTGGCGGGCGCCGCGTCCTCATCCATACGCCATCATCCACGTGCCTCCATCCACGTGTTCTCATCCACCTGCTCCAATCCACCTGCTCCAATCCACCTGCTCCAATCCACGTGCTCTAATCCACCCGTTCCAATCCACCCGTTCCAATCCACCCGTTCCAATCCACGCGATGCCCACCACGCCCACGCTCGACGATCTGCGCCGCTACGCGGTGGCGCGCACGCTGTTCACGCCGACCACGCTGCTGACTGCCGTCCGCCGCCTGGGTTTCGTGCAGGCCGATCCGATCCGCGCCCCCGCGCGGGCACAGGACCTGACGTTGCGCCATCGGGTGAAGGACTACCGCGCGGGCGACCTCGAGCAACGCTACTCGCGGCTGCCGATCGAGGAGGACTGCCTGGTCAACTACGGTTTCCTGCCGCGCGAGCATCTGGCATTGATGCACCCCCGCGTGTCCTCGCGGCCCTGGGATGCGCAGACCCGACGCAAGGCGGCAGATGTGCTGGCCTTCGTACGGGAGCGCGGCACGGTGCATCCGCGCGAGGTCGAACAGGCCTTCGCGCATGGCCGGGTGACCAATTACTGGGGCGGCACCAGCAACGCCAGCACCCACCTGCTGGACGGCATGCACTATCGCGGCATGCTGCGCGTGCAGCGTCGCGACAGCGGCACCCGCATCTACGCCGCCGCCGCGCATCCCGCCGCCGACGACAGCGAAACGGCCCGCCTCCAGCGTGCCGTCACCCTGATCGATCTGGTCGTGCGCAAGTACGCACCCTTGCCATCCGCCAGCCTGACCTATCTGGCGCGGCTGCTGGGCTACGGCGCTCCGCATCTGGCGACGCAGATCCAGGTCGCGCTGCGACAGGCGCGCGCGCAGCTGGCCAGCGGCCTCATCGACGGCACCACGTGGTACTGGCCGGTCGATGAGAATCCGCGCTCGCGGCGTTTCCTGGTGGACGAACGGGTACGCCTGCTGGCCCCGTTCGATCCCGTCGCCTGGGACCGTCGCCGCTTCGAACTGCTGTGGGGCTGGACCTACAAGTTCGAAGCCTATACGCCGGCGGCCAAGCGTCGTTTCGGCTACTACGCACTGCCGTTGCTGTGGCGCGATCAGGTGGTCGGTTGGGCCAATGCCACCGCGAAGGAAGGTCGATTGCAGGCGGACTTCGGCTACGCGGGTCGTTCGCCCGCGAAAGACCCGGCTTTCCGCGCCGCGCTCGATGATGAACTGGACGGCATGACCCGGTTTCTTGCCGGGCGCGACCCGGGCTGACGGCCCCGGCATGCGCGGGCTTCACGATTGTCCGCGCCACGCACACGGCGGCGTGCTATTCCAGGCATGCGTTCAACTGGTTCTCGGCGTACCACAGCGCGCGCCGCGCCTGATCGTAGGCGGCGTCGCCGCGACGCGGCAGCATCTGCCGCGCCATGATCGGATCCGCGCCATGGGCCAACGCGTACTCGACCTGCTCCAGTTCGGTCAGGTGGGTACGGACGGTGGCCATGAGCTTCTGCGCCTTCGGAGCCTCGCACGAGGCGGCGCGCTTCTGCAGCGCTTCCATCGCGGTGCGGATGCGGCGACTGGCTTCACCCGCCAGGCCCGGCACCTTTTCATGCGCGATGGGTGCGGCTTTGTAGGCGTCGCCGGTGTCCGCGCGTCCCAGATCCGAGGCCTGTTCGTATGCCTGCGGCTTGAAACCCACCTCCGGCGGCGGACGCGCGCGCACCGTCTGCCTGTCTTCACCGAAGATTTTCTTGCTGATCGCGGCCAGACCGTCACCCAACTTGCGCGCGGCCTGCTGGCCCAGCGTGCCGTCGCTGGCCCAGGTGCCGCCGAACGGGCTCTCGGGATCGGTTTCGATGGGATTGGGCGGATACAACAGGTCCCGCGCGCGCTTGAGTTCGCGTTCGTTGGGCAGGCCCGGCGGATTGGCCGGAGGCTCGTTCTTCGCCATCGGATCGATGCGCGCCTGCGGCGGCAACCTGGCCCGGCCGGTGTCGCGGTCATACAGCCGATCCACGACCCGGTTCTCCGCGGGAACGGGGGGTGCGGTGCGTCCGGCTTCCGGCCTCGCCGCAATCGTCGGCGCGGCCATGCGGGACGGCGTCGTGTCCCGTGATCGCGGCGCGGCGGGATCCGGCGGTCGAACATCGGCGGGAGGAGCTGCGGTGGGCGACCAGCGCGGCCGCTCCATGTAGACCACCCGCAACGCATCGTCGTCCTGCGCGGTGGGCATCATGGGGCCCTTCAGCAGCAGCTTGCCGATCAGCAGCAGGATGGCGGTGGCGGTGGCCGCGGCAATGACGCGTGAAGCGGATTCATCGGGGTAGGCGAATCTCACGCGTTCTGCTGCCTTCGGAGCGACGGGAGGTGTGCGCTTTCAACGCGCGGACCGGATGCCGGTTGACCGATGTTGCATCCGCAAGTTCCCGCCGTAGAAGTCCCTTGCCACATCCCGCATACCAGCGTTTTCCTGCGATTCATGCGAATCATCCCTGACAGGATGTTCGTTTTCCGTTCACGCGTCGCCGCCGCTCGCGCGATGCATCGTTGGCGATGTGCACGACATGTCTGAAACGCGTCATCGCGGCGGATACGACAGAGCGCTGGCGTATCATTTGCGCCCATTCGCGTCGGCACGCCGCGTGCCAACGCCCCGTTAAGGAAATTTCCCCCATGCCCCTGGTTTTCCCGCGCCGCGCTGTGGCCTGCGCGTTGCTGATCTGCGCGGGCGGCGCCATCGCCGCACCGGCGGATGAAGCATCGTCGTTCGATTCGTTGCTCACCCATGGTTCCAGCGTGGCGATTCGCCAGGGCACGGTCACGGATGAAGTGGCCCACAGTGGCCGGCTGCAACAGTACGCCAACGGCGAAAGCCTGCTGTTCCAGGGCGGTGACGGGGGTGCCGGTGACGCGCCGGTCATGTTGCTCCTGTGCGAACGATTGGCTTACTTCAACACCGTTGGCGGCCTGCCGGCGGGACAGTCGCCGTCTGGTGAATTGTTGAAGGCGACGCGTCTCGGACAGTACATGGCGCTGATCGGCGGCGTGGCGATGGTGCAGGGCGCCGCCGGCCGCACGCTGGATCTGCCGGCGGATGGCGCCACGCTCGACACGACGATTGAAACCGAATGGGCTTACGGCAAAGAGCAGTTCAGCCTCAGCGCGAAGCGCCTGGCCGACCAGAGCGTGCATCTGCGCATGGTCAAGCTGGGCAACCGGACCACCATCCCGGCGACGGGTCCCGACGACCTGTTCAGCACCGACGAGGATCGTGCCGCGCGCCTGGCCGAGCTCGCGCCGGTGGGCGCCTGGAGCGAACTGGTGATTTCGGCGGAGCCGCGCGCAGCCGAAGTTCCGGCGGAAATGTCCTTGAAAGGCTGGGTGGGCAACAGTGGCCAGCTCATGACCACGGTGGGAGAGGCGCGCAAGGCCTGTGGATCGCGCTGACCAGGGTGCCACGCAGGATGGGAAGCGCGGATCGCAGTGGCGAAATGCCTGCCGGCCCTCTTGCCGGAGCATGAGTCACCAGGATTGACGGATCGGTGATGACCGATATCGATCTTCTCCAGCGATCGCGATCCACGCGTCGTCGCTCCATCGCGATTCTTCCCGAGGGCGGGTATGCCGCCATCAGGACGCTGCCGCGACACGACGGCAAGATGATCCGGACGTCCTGGCTTGCCGCGTGAGGACAGGGTGGCCCCGCGCACGCACGGGAACGGGCGCGCATCAACCAAGAAAAAGGCGGCCGATGGCCGCCTTTCTCGATCACACCACGCCCGCCGGATCAGACTCCGAGCGGATTGACCTTTTCCACATCGATCTTGTACTGCTTGATCGCGCGGGCCACGTCCTTTCCGGTCATCTTGCCTTCCTTCGCCAGCGCGGCGATGGCCGCGTGGGCGATGTAGTAGCGATCGACCTCGAAGAAGCGACGCAGGTTGGCGCGGGTATCGCTGCGGCCGAAGCCGTCGGTGCCCAGCACGGTGTACTGGGTCGGCACGAAGGCGCGGATCTGGTCGGCATAGCCACGCACGTAGTCGGTGGCGGCGATGGCGGGGCCCTGGCGGCCTTCCAGTTGCTCGGTCACGTAGGCCTTGCGCGGCGCCTTGGCTTCCGGGTTCAGACGGTTCCAGCGTTCGGCGTCGAAACCATCGCGGCGCAGCTCGTTGAAGCTGGGGCAGGACCAGATGTCGGCGGTGACGCCGAAATCCTTGTCCAGCAGTTCCGCCGCCGCGATCGCCTCGCGCAGGATCGTGCCGCTGCCGAGCAGCTGCACGCGCAGCTCGCCCTTCTTCGGCTTGCCCGCGTCCTTCAGCAGATACATGCCCTTGATGATGCCGTCGGCCGCGCCTTCCGGCATGTCCGGATGGGCGTAGTTCTCGTTCATCAGGGTGATGTAGTAGTACTCGTCGATCTGCTCCTCCATCATCCGCTGCACGCCGTGCTGCAGGATCACCGCGACTTCGTAACCGAAGGTCGGGTCGTAGCTGCGGCAGTTCGGGATGGCGCCGGCCAGAAGATGACTGTGACCATCCTCGTGCTGCAGGCCTTCACCGTTCAGGGTGGTGCGGCCGGCGGTGCCACCGAGCAGGAAGCCGCGGGTGCGCATGTCCGCCGCCTGCCAGGCGAGATCGCCCACGCGCTGGAAGCCGAACATCGAGTAGTAGATGTAGAACGGCAGCATCGGCACGTTGCTGACCGAGTAGCTGGTGCCGGCCGCCATCCACGACGCGATCGCGCCGGGTTCGCTGATGCCCTGCTGCAGCACCTGGCCGCTCTGGTCCTCGCGGTAGTACATCAGCTGATCGGCATCGACCGGCTTGTACTTCTGGCCGAACGGCGCATAGATGCCAATCTGGCGGAACATGCCCTCCATGCCGAAGGTGCGCGCCTCGTCGGCCACGATCGGCACGATGCGCGGGCCGATCTGCTTGTCGCGCAGGGTGATGTTCAGCGCCTGCACGAACGCCATGGTGGTGGAGATCTCGCGCTCGCCGGTGGACTTGAGCAGGCGCTCGTAGGTCTCCAGCCTGGGCGCGTCGAACGACTCGGCGGCCTTGCGGCGGCGCTGCGGCAGGTAACCGCCCAGCGTGGCGCGACGTTCCTTCAGGTACTGGACTTCCGGCGAATCCTCGCCCGGATGGTAGAACGGAATCTGCGAGGCTTCTTCCAGCTGCTTGTCGGTGATCGGGATGTTGAAGCGATCCCGGAAGGTGCGGATGGCCTCGTCGTCCAGCTTCTTGGTCTGGTGGGTCGGGTTGAGCGATTCGCCCGCCGAACCCATGCCATAGCCCTTGACCGTCTTGGCCAGGATCACGGTCGGCATGCCCTGGGTATTCACGGCTTCGTGGAACGCGGCGTAGACCTTGTGCGGATCATGGCCGCCGCGGTTCAGGCGCCAGATGTCGTCGTCGGAGAGGTTGGCGACCATGGCCGCCGTCTCCGGGTACTTGCCGAAGAAATTCGCACGGGTGTACGCGCCACCGAAGGCCTTGCAGTTCTGGTATTCGCCGTCGACGGTTTCCATCATCAGCTTCTTCAGCACGCCGTCGGTGTCGCGTGCCAGGAGCGGATCCCAGTAGCTGCCCCACAGCAGCTTGATCACGTTCCAGCCGCCGCCGCGGAACACACCTTCCAGTTCCTGGATGATCTTGCCGTTGCCGCGCACCGGACCGTCCAGGCGCTGCAGGTTGCAGTTGACCACGAAGATCAGGTTGTCCAGGCCCTCGCGGCCGGCCAGCGCGATCGCGCCCAGGGTTTCCGGCTCGTCCGATTCGCCGTCGCCGATGAAGCACCACACCTTGCGGTCGGACTTCTCGATCAGGCCGCGGTGCTCCAGGTACTTCATGAACTGCGCCTGGTAGATCGCCGCCAGCGGACCCAGGCCCATCGACACGGTCGGGGTCTGCCAGAAATCCGGCATCAGCCAGGGATGCGGGTACGAGGAAATGCCCTGGCCGTCGACTTCCATGCGGAAGTTGTCCAGCTGCGCCTGGTCGATGCGGCCTTCCAGGAAGGCGCGCGAGTAGATGCCCGGCGAACTGTGGCCCTGGATGAACAGCAGGTCGCCCGGATGCTTGTCGCTGGGCGCGCGCCAGAAATGGTTGAAGCCGACGTCGTAGAGGGTGGCGCCGGAGGCGAAGCTGGCGATGTGGCCGCCGAGGTCGCCGGGCTTGCGGTTGGCGCGCACGACCATGGCCATCGCGTTCCAGCGGATGATCGAACGGATGCGCCACTCCATCGCCGCGTCACCCGGCGACTTGGCCTCGTTCTGCGACGCGATGGTGTTCACGTACTCGGTGGTGGGCGAGAACGGCAGGTAGGCACCCGCGCGGCGCGTGACCTCGACCATGCCCTCCAGCAGCTGATGTGCACGCAGGGCGCCGTTCTTCTCGATCACCGCCTGCATCGAATCGATCCATTCGCGGGTTTCCAACGGATCCGGATCGCTCTGCAACATCTCGTTCAACCAGTTCATTACCACTCCCAATCTGTCGCGCTGGACCGCGCGGACGTTGTCGTTTTCAGGACTTTGAAGTGTAGCGCACCGCCCCTGCCCCGATCTGGCTACGCGGGCGTATGGATTCGTGATTTTTTCGTTGTCCGGGCGCTTTCACCACACCAAAATGAGACCTCTTGCGCTGCGCGCCCGGCGCCGGGCCGACGTATCATCCGCGCAGGGGGACACATCGCAGGGATTCGGGGTTGCCGCATGAAGGGAAGTCGGCAGGACGGGGCTTTGTCGCCGGAACGGACCGGCATGGTGCATTGGCGCCGGAGCCTGCGCACCCGCATCGCGCTGTGGTCGGGCGTGGTCAACGTGGCCGTGCTCCTGCTGCTGGTGCTCGGAATCGCCTGGTTCGCGCGCAGACTGATCATCGAGGACGCCCGCCGCGACACCATCGCCACCACCCAGGAAGCCGCCGAACGGCTCGACACCGCCCTGCGCGCGGTGGTCATCACCACCAGCGGCCTGTCCGACCTGCTGGCCAACTCCAACCTGGACCCGGCCGAGCTGACCACCACCCTGCGGGCGATGGTCCGCGCCACGCCCGGCAGCGTCGGCGGCCTGCTGGTGGTCGAGCCGGAACAGCCCGGCGAACCCGCCTTCGCGCGCTACATCGGCGCCGATGGCCGCGATCGCGACTTTGTCGCCGACGGTTACGACTACCGTGCGCAGGGATGGTACCGGCGCACCGTCTCCGCGCCAGGCGGCTGGTGGTCCGAGCCCTACCTCAACCGCACGGCCGGCGATGTCTGGATGGTCACCTACAACCGGCCGCTGCGTCCGCGGGGCCGGGGCGTCACCACCCGCGGCATGGTCAGTCTGGACGTGCCGCTGGCCGAACTCAGCGGCCATTTCGAAAGTCTGGCCAACCTGCCCGGCTGGCGGGTCTCGCTGGTGGCACCGGCGGGCACGCTGGCGGCCAATCCGGACGTGGGCGTGGCGGACAACCTGACCCTGGACCAGCACATCCGTCGCGCCGGTCGCACCGACCTGCAGCCGGCCGCCGACGCGGTCCGCCTGCACCGGTCGCTGCAGCTGATGCATACCGATGCGCGTACCGGGGAGAAGCGCTTCACGGTGGTCGAACCCGTCGGCCAGACCGGCTGGACCCTGCTGGTGGCGCAGTCCTACGCGCTGGTCATGGCCAGGCTCGACCAGGCGCTGGTCTGGCTGCTGGCCGGTGGCCTGGTGCTGGCGTTGATCTGCACCCTGATTATCCGGCGCCTGGCCGGCCGCATCAGCCAGCCGGTCGAGCAGTTGACCGCCTCCGCCGCCTATCTGGCGGAGGGCCACTACGAGACCCCGGTTCCCTACACCCGCCGCCCGGACGAAGTGGGATTGATGGCGCGCACGCTGGAGCACGCGCGCACGTCGATCCAGCAGCAACTGGCGGAGATCGAGGAAATGGGCGCGGCCCGGCAGAAGCTGGAAAGCGAGCTGGCCATCGCCCGCGACATCCAGTTGGCGATGCTGCCGCCGGGCCGGGTCATCGATCGCGACGATCGCCATCTGGAAGTGTTCGCGCTGCTGGAACCGGCCAAGGCCGTGGGCGGCGACTTCTACAGCTTCATCGAGAGCGGCGACGGCCGCCTGTGGTTCGCCATCGGCGACGTGTCCGACAAAGGCGTGCCGGCGGCGCTGTTCATGGCCCGCACGGTCACGGTGCTGGAGGTCGCGGCACGCGCGGGCGATTCGCCCTCGGCGGTGCTGGCGGAAGCCTCGCGCCGGCTGGTGGAAGGCAACGACACCTGCATGTTCGCCACCGTGCTGTTCGGCTGTGTGGATCCGCGCAGCGGCCATTGCGTGCTGGCCAGCGCCGGCCACGACGCCCCCCTGCTGCTGCACGCCGATGGCGCCTGCGAAACGTTACCGGTCGCCTCCGGCCCGCCGCTGGGTTTCGAAATCAGCCGCGAATTCCCGCTGTGGCAGGGCCGCCTGCCGGCCGGTGCCACCCTGCTGGCCTATACCGACGGCGTCACCGAAGCCTTCGATCCGGCCCAGCACGCGTTCGGACTGGAACGGCTGATGGATGGATTGCGTCCCGACGAAAGTGCGCGGACGCAGTGCGAGGACGTGATCGCGCGGGTGCATGGCTTCGCGCATCCTGCGCCGCAATCGGACGACATCACGGTGCTGGCGATGCGCCTGCGCCAGGATCACCGGACTCAACCCAGGGTGGAGGAGGCAGCGACATGCTGATACGCCTGATCGTGCCGGGCGAATATGCCCGGGTGGAAGATCTCAACGCCTCGCTGGAGGCCGTGCTCAATCGCCACGGCATGGCGCGGGCCATCCGCGACGACGTGCGCCTGATCGTCGAGGAGCTGGCCAGCAATGCCATCGACTACGGCGGCGAACCGGCCGCCGGCACCGCCCAGCACGAGCTGTCGGTGGACATCAGCATCGAGGGCGCTCTGCTGCACCTGGAGTTCCGCGACACCGGCGCGCCGTTCGATCCGCTCAGCGCGCCGGAACCCGACCTGGACGCCGAGATCCAGGATCGCGCCATCGGCGGCCTCGGCGTCTACCTGATCCGGCAACTGGCGCACCGGATCACCTACCAGCGCATCGATGCCAGCAATGTCCTGCGGGTCAGCCTGCGCATTCCGCAGCCGGAGAGCGAACCATGAGTCTCGAAATCACCCTGCTTCCACCCGGACAGGGCAGCCAGCGCGTCACGGTGGCCGGTCGCCTGGACACCCATACCTACGAAGACCTGGACGAGGCGCTGGCGCCGTTGATGACGCCGCAGCTGCACTCGCTGGTGCTGGATCTGTCGCAGCTGGAATACATCAGCAGCGCCGGCATCCGCTCGATCTTCAAGGCCCGCAAGACCCTGGCCGCGCATGGCGGCAAGGTGCTGGTGGTCAATCCGCAACCGCAGATCCAGAAGGTGTTCGACGTGGTCAAGGCGGTGCCGCTCAACGATATCTTCGGCTCCACCGCCGAGGCGGACGCCTATCTGGACGCCATGCAACGCAAGGTCCTGCAGGGCGATGACAGCGACTGACGGCGCCTGTCACACTTGTCGGCCAATCTGGGGCGCTCAAGGACACCGCGCATGAGTCTGGATATCGACATCTATCCCCCCGTCAACGGCAACCAGTACATCGTGCTGTCCGGCCGGCTGGACTCGCATACCCATGAAGCCCTGGACGATCAGCTGGAAACCCTGCTGGCCGGCAAGCCGCAGGCGCTGGTGCTGGATCTTGCGCACCTGGAGTACATCAGCAGCGCCGGGGTACGCTCGATCCTGAAAGCGCGCAAGGCGCTGGCGCCCCACGAAGGCAAGCTCCTGCTGGTGCATCCGCAGGAGCAGATCCGCAAGGTCATCGAGATCGTGCAGGCGGTGCCGATGGACAGCATCTTCGCCAGCACAGAGGAAGCCGACGCGTATCTGGACGCGCTGCAACGGCATATTCTCGGCGGGTCGTAGTCGCCGGGAGCGGAATCCGCCCGGCGAAGCGCTTTTCGCATACCGGCCATCCCGCCCTCGCGGGATGGCCGTCATCCCGTCAGCCCAGGCTGGCCTTTTCCGCTTCCCGCTGTGCGCGGATCTGCGCGTCCACCGCGGCGATCGCGGTCATGTTGACCACCCGGCGCGGGGTGGCGCTGGTGGTCAGGATGTGGACCGGCTTGGAGATGCCCATCAGGATCGGACCGATGGCGACGCCGTCGGTGACCACGCGCACCATGTTGTAGGTGATGTTGGCCGCGTCCAGGTTGGGCAGCACGAACAGGTTGGCGCGCCCGCTCAGCGAGCTGCCCGGCATGATGCGCTGGCGCAGCGCCTCGTCCCAGGCGGTGTCGCCCTGCATTTCGCCGTCGACGTTGAGGTCGGGCTTGCGCTTGAGCAGCAGTTCGCGCACCTGCCGCATCTTGCTCGAACCGCGGGTCTCGTGGCTGCCGAAATTGGAATGCGACAACAGCGCGATGCGCGGCTCGATGCCGAACAGCTTCAGCCGGTAGGCCGCCTGCAGGGTGGCCTCGGCAATCTGCTCGGCGGTCGGATCTTCCTGCACGTGGGTGTCGAGGAAGAAATACGCGCCCTGGTTGTTGATGACGCCGGTCATCGCCGAGGTCGACTGCACGCCCGGGTCCAGCGGAATCACGCTGCGCACGTAGCCCAGCTTCTTGTGGAAGCGGCCGACGATGCCACTGACCATCGCGTCGGCCTCGCCGCGCGCGACCATCACCGCGGCGATCAGGGTCGGGCGCGAACGCATCAGGTTCTTGGCCGCCGCCGGGGTGACGCCTCGGCGCGCGGTCAGCGCGTGGTAGTACTGCCAATAGTCGTTGAAGCGCGGATCGTCGTTGATGTTGGTCAGCTCGAAATCCACGCCCGCGCGCATGCGCAGGCTCAGGCGCTCGATGCGGGCCTCGATGACGTCCGGGCGGCCAATCAGGATCGGGAAGGCCAGGCCCTCGTCGATCACCGTCTGCACCGCGCGCAGCACCGTCTCCTCCTCGCCCTCGGCGTAGGCGACGCGCTTGCGGTCGGCGCGCGCCCGGTCGTAGACCGGCTTCATCATCAGGCTGGTGCGGTAGACGAACTGGCCCAGCTTCTCGCGGTAGGCCTGCAGGTCGTCGATCGGCCGCAGCGCCACGCCCGACTCCATCGCCGCCTTGGCCACCGCCGGCGCCAGTTCCACCAGCAGGCGCGGATCGAACGGGCGCGGAATCAGGTACTCGGGGCCGAAGCAGGGAACATCGTCACCGTAGGCGGTACCCAGATCCGAGGCTTCGCGCCGGGCCAGATCGGCGATCGCGTGCACGCAGGCCAGCTTCATCGCCTCGTTGATGCCGGTGGCGCCCACGTCCAGCGCGCCGCGGAAGATGTAGGGGAAGCAGACGGCGTTGTTGACCTGGTTCGGGTAGTCCGAACGCCCGGTGGCGATGATGCAGTCCGGGCGGACCTGCCGGGCCAGCTCGGGCAGGATTTCCGGATTCGGATTGGCCAGGGCCAGGATGATCGGCTTGTCGGCCATGGTCGCGACCATCTCCGGCTTCAGCACGCCGGCGGCGGACAGGCCCAGGAAGATGTCGGCGCCGTCGACGATTTCGGCGAGGGTGCGCTTGTCGGTGTCGCGGGCGTAGCGCGCCTTGTCCGGATCCAGGTGCGGGCGGCCGGTGTAGAGCACGCCGTCGCGGTCCACCGCCAGGATGTTCTCCGGCTTCAGGCCCAACGCGACCAGCATGTCCAGGCAGGCGATGCCGGCCGCGCCGGCGCCGCTGGTGGCCAGCTTCACGTCCTCGATCTTCTTGCCAACCACTTCCAGCGCGTTGACCACCGCCGCGCCGACGATGATCGCGGTGCCGTGCTGATCGTCGTGGAAGACCGGAATCTTCATCCGCTCGCGCAGCTTGCGCTCGACGATGAAGCATTCCGGCGCCTTGATGTCTTCCAGGTTGATGCCGCCGAAGGTCGGCTCCAGGCTGGCGATGATGTCGACCAGCTTGTCCGGATCGGTCTCGTCGATCTCGATGTCGAACACGTCGATGCCGGCGAACTTCTGGAACAGCACGCCCTTGCCTTCCATCACCGGCTTGCCGGCCAGCGCGCCGATGTTGCCCAGGCCCAGCACCGCGGTGCCGTTGGAGACCACCGCGACCAGGTTGCCGCGCGCGGTCATCTCGCTGGCGGCGTTGGGATCCTCGACGATGGCTTCGCAGGCGTACGCCACGCCCGGCGAATATGCGAGCGCCAGATCGCGCTGGGTCAGCATCGGCTTGGTCGGGGCGACCTTGATTTTGCCGGGAGGCGAAAGACGGTGGTATTCGAGGGCGGCCTGCTTGAAATCGTCGTTGGACATTACGGGCGGTCTGCGCGATAGCACGAAAGAGGCCCGATTCTACCCCCTGCCGCCGGGCTCTGCCGGCTTTCCGGAGCCGGCAGAGCGCACGAAACGGCAATCATGAGCCATCTCAGTCCGCCGGCATCGCCTTCGGGGATCGCGACGGTCAATCACTGTCCATCGACAATCAGCGGGCTGCTATCGTCGCCACTTCCACCAGGGTGCCAGGGAGCATGGATGTCATCTTCGAGTCGACGCGTGCCGCTGATGGCGGTCTTTCACCTGGCCGCCGGCCTGCTCGCGTCGCCGTCCGGCGTTCGGGCGGAAGACATGGTGACGATCAAGCCCAGCGGCCGGCTCCACTACGACTTCGCCCGCTTCGACAACGACGCGCGCGGAACGGACGAGCGTGACGGCGACGATCTGCGCGCGGCGTGGCTGGCGATCTCCGGGCGGTTCCATGTGGTCGACTACAAGCTGGAGGCGGATTTTTCCGGCCACCGCCCCGTCGCGCGCGATGCCTACATCGCCCGCGACTTCGGCACCACCACCCTGACCGTCGGCCAGTTCAAGCAGTTCTACACACTGGATGACCGCGGCAGTTCCAATCACATCCAGGCAGTCGAACGCAGTTGGCTGGCTCAGACCCTGGCGCCGTCGTATCGGCTGGGGGTGGGCGTGAATGGCCATCATGACGGTCTGTTCTGGGGCGGCAGCGTCTACAGCCTGGAGAGCATCGACGTCTGGCAGGCCAAGGGCCGCGCCGCCGGCGCGCGCGCTGGCTACGCGCCCTGGCGCGAGGCCGGGCGGGTGCTGCATTTCGGCGCCGCGCTGGCGCATGAGCGCTACGACCATCCCGGTGCGGACGGCGCGCCCGCGCTGCGCGTGCAGCCGCGCGTGGCGGGCTACTTCGGCGACAACAGCCGGCTGTCGCTGGTGGATTTCCGCAGCGGCCGCGACGTCTCGGTGGACAAGTACGGACTGGAAGCGGCGGGCGTGCACGGTTCCTGGTCGTGGCAGGCCGAGTACGGCGGCGCCCGCTACGACGATGGCCGACAGCGTGGACGGATCGAGGCCGGCTACCTGCAGGGCAGTTGGCTGCTCACCGGCGAGTCCCGGCCCTACGACGCCAGGAACGGCCGGTTCGTCCAGCTCAAGCCGCAGCGGCGCGGCGGCGCGTGGGAACTGGTGGCGCGCTACGACCGCATCGAGGGGCGGCAGTGGCCGCTCAACCGCCGCGATCTGTCCGCCGATGCGTGGACGATGGGCGTGAACTGGTACGCGCCGAAACAATTCCGCGTGATGCTGGACTGGACCGGCAGCCGTCGCCGTGATGAAGTCAGCGGAAGAACAGTGGACCGCACCGGCGTACTGGCGGGGCGGGTCCAGTTCGACTTCTGACGCGCCCGCCGGGCCCGCGCCCCGGTTTCGGGTCACGAAGTCGCGAGAAAATAATTTTCATCCACCCCTTCCTGTGCTACACAATAGGCGGCCGCAATTTCGCGTGGCCGGGCACAGGGGAGGCGGTTAGTGCGAGAAAATTACTTTCATTCCGATGCTCCCCTGGCCGGGAAAGGCCTGCCCGCCGGTGATGCCTGGACACCCGCCCGGCTCGCGGCGCGGGACCTGTCGATCCTGGACGAACAGATCAGCCTGCCGGTGGCGGTGCTGAGCGAATCCGCGCTGCGCCACAACCTGGGCTGGATGCGCGAATTCACCGAAGCCTACGGTTGCCGGCTGGCACCGCACGGCAAGACCACCATGAGTCCGGCACTGTTCCGGATGCAGTTGGATGCCGGCGCGTGGGGCATCACCCTGGCGACCGCGCCGCAGACCGTGGCGGCCCATGCGCACGGCGTGCGGCGGGTGCTGCTCGCCAACCAGCTCGTCGGCCAGGGCAATTTCGATTTGATCGCCGATCTGCAGGCGCGGGATCCGGACTTCTGGTTCGCCTGCGTGGTCGACTCGGCCGACAACGTCGCCGCGCTGGGCGGCCATTTCGGCACGCGTGGCCAGCGTATCCGGGTGCTGCTTGAAGTCGGCGCGAACGGTGGGCGCACCGGCGTTCGCGACGAGGCGCAGGCGCGCGCGGTACTGGACGAGATCGCACGCTGGCCCGATGCGGTCGCGCTGGTGGGCGTGGAAGTCTACGAAGGCGTGGTCAAGGACGAAGCCGGCGTGCGCGTGTTGTTGCGACGCACGCTCGCGCAGTGGCAAGCCATCCACGCGGCCAGCGGTTTCGCCGAATCTCCAGCCCTGCTGTCCGGCGCCGGCTCCGCCTGGTTCGACGTGGTCGCGGAGGAATTCGCGCCGTTGTCGACGGACCCCGGGGCGGAAGTGGTGCTGCGGCCCGGCTGCTACCTGACCCATGACGTGGGCATCTATCGCGACGCGGCCGAGCGCATCCACGCGGCCAACCCGGTGGCGCGGGGGATGGGCGGCGGCCTGCTGCCCGCGCTGCGGCTGTGGGCCTGCGTGCAGTCCCGCCCCGAACCGGACCGCGCCATCATCGGCCTGGGCAAGCGCGATGCGGCGTTCGACGCGGGCTTCCCGCAGCCGGTGCTGCATCATCGCCCCGGCGACGCCGCGCCCGCCGATGCGCCGGCGCACTGGCGTGTCGGCGCGATGATGGATCAGCACGCATTCCTCCAGATCGAAGCCGGCGACGACCTCAAGGTCGGTGATCTGCTGTGCTTCGATATCTCCCATCCCTGCCTGACCTTCGACAAGTGGCGCCACCTGCTGGTGGTCGATGACGCGCACCGCGTCGTCGGCGCCGTCGAAACCCACTTCTGATCGACCGGGCAGAGAACGCATGACGCCAGGAAACCTGTTGCTGCTGTACGCCACGCTGTCGATCATCGCGCTGGTGGTACTGATCGCGCGGTATCGCCTCAATCCCTTCATCTCGATCACGGTGGTCTCGCTCGGGCTGGCGCTGCTCGCAGGGATGCCGGCGCCGGAGATCGTGCCGGCCTACGAACAGGGCGTCGGCAAGACCCTGGGCCACATCGCGTTGATCGTCGCGCTGGGCACGATGCTGGGCAAGCTGATGGCCGAATCCGGCGGCGCCGAACGCATCGCGCGCACGCTGATCCGGCGCTTCGGCACCCGCCACGTGCACTGGGCGATGATGCTGATCGCGTTCTGCATCGGCCTGCCGATTTTCTTCGAAGTCGGCTTCGTCCTGCTGATCCCGATCGCGCTCAACGTCGCCCGCCGCACCGGCGTGCCGCTGCTGCTGGTCGGCCTGCCGATGGTCGCCGGACTGTCGGTCGTGCACGGCCTGGTGCCGCCGCACCCGGCCGCGATGCTGGCGGTGCACGAGTACCAGGCCGACGTCGGGCGCACACTGTTCTATGCGCTGGTCGTTGGATTGCCCACGGCGGCGCTGGCGGGTCCTGTCTTCGCGAAACTGGTCTCCCGCCAGGTCACCCTGCCGGCGCACAACCCGATGGAAGCCGCCCTGCTCAACCAGGGCCAGCGGGAAATCCCCGACGCGGAGCTGCCCGGTTTCGGCATCACCCTGGCCACCCTGCTGCTGCCGGTCGGCCTGATGCTGCTGGGCGGCTGGGCGGACGAACTCGCCGCGCCCGGTACCACCGCCAACAACGCGTTGCGTTTCATCGGCCACTCGGTGGTGGCGTTGCTGCTGGCCACCCTGCTCAGCTTCGTCACCCTCGGCCTGATGCGTGGCTTCAATCGCGAGCAGATTCTGAAGTTTTCGCAGGAATGCCTGGCGCCCACCGCCGCCATCACCCTGCTGGTGGGCGCCGGCGGCGGTCTCAACGGCATCCTGGTGAAAACCGGCGTGGCCCAGGAAATCACCCGCCTGTCGCACGAATTCCAATTGTCGCCGCTGCTGATGGGCTGGACCGTGGCCGCGCTGATGCGGGTGGCGACCGGTTCGGCCACGGTGGCGATGAGCACGGCCGCGGGCATCGTCGCCCCGGTCGCGCTGGCCGCCGGCTACCCGCATCCGGAACTGCTGGTGCTGGCCACCGGCGCCGGCTCGCTGGTGCTGTCGCACGTCAATGACGGCGGCTTCTGGCTGGTGAAGGAATACTTCAACATGAGCGTGGCCCAGACCTTCAAGACCTGGACCGTGCTGGAAACCCTGATCTCGGTGACCGCACTGCTGCTGGTGCTGGGCATCGCCGCATTGCACTGACCGGCCGGAGGCCGCCATGTACGACATCGTCTACCACCTCAAGCAGCGCCTGCACGAGCTGAGCCCGGTCGAACGCCGGATCGCCGACACCATCCTGGCCGACATCGACGGCGCCGCGCAGTCGGGCATCGCCGAGCTGGCCGAACAGGCCGGCGTCAGCGTGGCGGCGATCTCGCGTTTCGCCAAGGCATTGGACTGCGACAACGTGCGTGAACTGCGTGCGCGGCTGGCCGAGGCCAGCGCGGTCGGCAAGCGCTTCCTCGATGATCAGGACGCACCGCCCAGCTCCGCGCTGTATGCGCAGATCTGCGCCGACATCGAGAGTTGCCTGCGCCGCAACGTCGGCGGTCTGCAGGAGCAGGTGGTCCAGTCGCTGGCCGAGGCGCTGGCCTCGGCGCGGATGATCTACGTGTTCGGCATGGGCGGCTGCTCGACCGTGTTCGGCCTGGAACTGCAGAACCGCCTGGTCCGCTTCGGCCGGCCCATCGCCGCCTACAGCGACGCGATCTCGCTCAAGGTGGTCGCCGCCACCCTGACCCCGGAAGACGTGGTGGTGGCCCTGTCGGTCAGCGGCATCACCCCGGAAATCCTGTCGGCGGTGGACATCGCGCGCGGCTATGGCGCCAAGGTGGGCGCGATCACCCGCGCCGACACCGCGCTGGCCGAACGCGCCGACTGGCTGCTGCCGATCGTCATCGACGAAACCGACTTCGTGTTCAAGCCCTCCGCGTCGCGCTACGCGATGATGCTGGCGGTGGACGTGCTGGCGACCACTCTGGCGCTGCACATCGCCGACGACAGCCGCGAGCGCCTGCGCCGGATCAAGTTCGCGCTGGACAACTATCGCGGCGGCGAGAACCGCCTGCCGCTGGGGGACTGATGCGTTACGACCTGTTGATCCGCGACGCCCTGCTGCTGGATGGCAGCGGCGCCGCCGGCACGCGCGGCGACATCGCGGTCAGCGCCGGCCGCATCGCCGCGATGGGCCGCCTGGAGGCCGACGCCGCGACCGTCATCGAGGCCCGCGGTCGAGCGGTGAGTCCGGGCTTCATCGACGTGCATACCCATGACGATCTGGAAGTCATCCGCGATCCGGCCATGCCGAGCAAACTGTCGCAGGGTGTCACCACGGTGGTGGTCGGCAACTGCGGCATCAGCGCCAGCCCGGTGCGTCCGGCCGAGGCGGTGCCCGATCCGATGAACCTGCTCGGCGAGGCCGACGAATTCCGCTACCCGCGCTTCGCCGACTACCGCCGCGCCGTGGAAGCCGCGCGTCCGGCGCTCAACGTGGCCGCGCTGGTGGGCCATACCTCGTTGCGACAGAACCACATGGACCGGCTCGACCGCGCCGCCAGCGACGCCGAACTGCTGGCGATGCGGGCGCAGCTTCGCGAGAGCCTTGCCGACGGCGCGCTTGGCCTGAGCACCGGCCTGGCCTACGCCTCCGCATTCGCCGCGCCGGAACGCGAAGTGCTGGAACTGACCCGCGACCTGCCGGCCGATCGCCTTTACGCCACCCACCTGCGCGACGAGTTCGCCGGCATCGTGCCGGCGCTGGACGAGGCGCGCGCGGTCGGACACCACAGCGGCGCGCCGGTGCGGGTATCGCACCTGAAATGCGCGGGCATCGACAACTGGGGGCGCAGCCGCGAGGTGCTGGCGTGGCTGGACGGCGCCGCCAGCGGGCACGACGTGGCCTGCGATTGCTATCCGTATGCGGCCAGCGCCTCCACCCTGGATCTGAAACAGGTCACCGATGCCTACGACATCCTGGTCACCTGGTCCGAGCCGCATCCGGATCAGGGCGGGCGGATGCTGGCGGCGATCGCGGCCGACTGGCAATTGCCGTTGATGGAAACGGCGCGCCGGCTGCAGCCGGCGGGCGCGGTGTACTTCTGCATGGACGAGGAAGACGTACGCCGCTTCCTGCGCCATCCGCTGACCATGATCGGCTCCGACGGCCTGCCGCGGGATCCCCGGCCGCATCCACGCCTGTGGGGTACGTTCCCGCGCGTGCTGGGCCACTATGCGCGCGACGAGGCGTTGTTTCCGCTGCACGAGGCCGTGCACAAGATGACCGGCCTTCCCGGCAGCCGCTTCGCCCTGCCCGGGCGCGGCCTGCTGCGCGAAGGCTGGCACGCGGATCTGGTGCTGTTCGATCCGGCGCGGGTGCGCGACACCGCCGACTACCACGAACCGGTACGCGCCGCCGAGGGCATCGACGCGGTCTGGGTGAACGGCATGCTCGCCTACGACGGCACCGCCGTCACCGATGCGCGGAGCGGCCGTTTCCTGGCGCCCGGCGCGCGCTAACCCCTGTTTCCCTGAACACGAGAGGTCATTCATGAGCGACATCAAGCGCTATGGCGCCGAAGGCGGCGTCGGCCAGGGCCGGCAGCACATGCCGTTCTCGCGCGCGGTCGAGGCCGATGGCTGGCTGTACGTTTCCGGCCAGGTGCCGATGCGCGACGGCGAACTGATCGGCGGCACCGTCACCGAACAATCGCACGTGGCCATCGGCAGCGTGCTGGCAATCCTGGCCGAGGCCGGCTACGGCCCCGAGCACGTGGTCCGCTGCGGTGTCTGGCTGGACGACGCGCGCGACTTCGCCGCGTTCAACCAGGTGTTCCGGCACTACTTCGGCGAGCATCCGCCCGCGCGCGCCTGCGTGGAGAACCGGATGGTGGTGGACTGCAAGGTCGAGGTCGACTGCGTGGCTTACAAGCGCCCCGCGCGCTGATCACCGCGCAGGGATTTTCTCAGACCGGGTTTTCGGTCAGCTGATCCATGCGGATGCGGTTGGCGAACAGCGAGAACGCCAGCGTGCCGGCCAGGCCGTTGGCGCGGCTGACCCAGGTCGGCAACCAGCGCGGCGGCGCCAGCACGCCGCCGTCGAACAGCGGCTCGAACAGGTCCACATCCCCCAGCGTCATCTTGCCGGCGAACAAGCGCCGGCACAGTTGCAGGCGATCCCGTTGCAGGGAATGGCGGAAGAACGTGTGCACGGCGATCAGCCCGCGCAGGTAGACCGTGTCCTTGGTGAACGCCGCGCCTCCGCTGGTGGGGACGCCGCGGAACACGCGCTGCGCGGAGGCGAAGCTCTCGGTCGGGTTCTGGCCCGCGTCGCAGAAATAGCGGTACACCTCGATGAAGTCCGCGCCCGCCAGGGTCATCGCGATCGCTTCGATGCGCAGGCTGATCCGCTTCATCCGTTCGATGTCGATGCTGCCGGTGATCTGCTCGGCGAACGTCGCCAGTCCTTCCTGTGTCTCGGTGATGCGCGGGGAGGACAACGCCAGGCTCGGGAACAGTGGTTGTTCGCGACCGTTGAGGGCGGTCAGCGAATGCACCAGCGCCTCGTGCTGCAACAGTTGCCTGCGGTCGTAGTCGCTGAAGGCGGCGCCGTGGCGCAGGCGGATGCGGGTCGCGCCGGCGGCCGCCTTGGCGATCAGATCCGGATCCAGCTCCACGGTGATCACGCGGGCGTCGAAGAAATCATCCAGGTCACCCTGCAACTGGAGTTGCAGCGCGGTGGCCGACACCGGGATCTGTTCCTCCGGCGCCAGCAGTTCGCGATCCAGATCCTGGGCGATGGCGATGAAGTGGCGGGCGGCGTCGCGGGTGGTCGGTCCGTTGCCGGGCAATGGCGCTTCGGGCGTGCCGAACAGGGTGATCGAATGCGCGCTCACCGCCGGCGTTCCCAGGCATTCCAGCAACTGCGCGGCGACCGCCCAGCTGTCCACCGACTCGCGCAGATAGCGCCCGAGTGGATGCGCGGGATCGGCCGCCCGCGCGATCGCTTCCAGCTCACGGCGCGCCTCGCTGAAGTCCAGCTTCGGATAGTCCACCTTCGGCACGCTCGGATTGCCGCGTTCCATCCCTTCCAGGAAGGGTGCCTGCAACGCGGCCGGCCAGCTCGCCAGGCTCAGCAGCTTGATGCCGCGCACGGCCTTGACCAGGCGCGTATCCAGCGCGGCGTGATGGGCGATGTCGGGAGGCAGGCTCATTGTGTTCATGCCGATGTCACGCGCATGCCCATCTTGTGGGAGCGACGCCAGTCGCGAGCTTTTCGCGGAAACTCCGAATACATCCATCTTGGCCGCCTTCGCGACTCACGTCGCTCCCACAAGGAGGATGACGGAGGGGCTGGCGCATCAGTGGCGTCCGTACTTCTCGTCCAGGCGCTTGTTGAGCGCCTTGCCCTGCACGCGGGCCTCGGCCTTCTGCGCCAGTCGCGTGGCCAGCTTGCCGGCGGCGTTCGCCACTTCGTCGCGCAGCTTGAGGTAGTTGAGGAAGCGTTCTTCGTCCAGGTCGCCGCGTTCGATCGCCGCGCGCACGGCGCACCCCGGTTCACGCTGGTGCGAGCAATCGCGGAAACGGCATTGCTCGGCCAGCGCCTCGATGTCGGCGAATCCGCCCTCGACCAGATCCTCCTCGCCGGTCGGCTTGAGTTCGCGCATGCCGGGGGTGTCGATCAGGCAGGCGCCCGAGGACAGCGGTATCAGCGCGCGATGGGTGGTGGTGTGGCGGCCGCGCGAGTCGCTCTCGCGCACCTCGCCGGTCTTCATCCGGTCATCGCCCAGCAGGGTATTGGTGAGGGTGGACTTGCCCGCGCCGGACGAACCGACCAGCACCACCGTGCGTCCGGGCTGCAGCCAGGGCGCCAGCACGGTCACACTGTCGGCATCCTTCGCATTGAGCGCGAACACCGGCACGTCCTGGGCGGTCACGTCGGCCAACGCTTCGATGGCGTCGCCGACATGCTCCTGGCGATCGGCCTTGGTCAGCACCACCACCGGCTGCGCCCCGCCGCTGCCGACCAGCAGCAGGTAGCGCTCGATCCGGCGCGGATTGAAGTCCGCATCCAGCCCCGAGACGATGAAGACGGTATCCACGTTGGCGGCGATGACCTGCTGCTGGTAGTGCTCACCGGCGGCGCCGCGCTTGATGCCGGTGTGGCGCGGCAGCAGGGCGACGATGCGCTTGCCTTCCAGCAGTACCCAGTCGCCGACCGCGGGGCGCTCGTGGGCGGGGGAGCCGTCCTTGCGATAACCGGGACGACGCTGCCACTCGGGCAGGGACTCGGCCTTGATGGCCGCGTCCGGGCCATCGGCGACCACGTAGCCCGAGCGGTGCTGCTCGGTGACCCGCGCCGGCCGCGCCGCCGGGTGCGCCGCCAGCAGGGCCGCCCACGCCGGGTCTTGCGGCTCGCCGGGCCAGGGCCAGCCGATGGCGCGCAGGGAAACGAGGTCGAGGGGGGCGGGGACGGAATTTGCGGGCATGGCGGGATTCTAGACGCCTGTTAAACCGGACGGCGCGCGGCTGCATAAATTTCCGTTAAGCTGGCCGTCCAACTCCCCAAAACCATTGCCATGTCTGCCCCGTCCCCCTTCCAGCTGCCCGTGCGCGAGCGCCTCTCCGAAGTCCGTTACGAAATCCGTGGCGAGCTGGCTCGGCGAGCTCGCGAGCTGGAGGCCCAGGGACGCAAGCTGATCAAGCTGAACATCGGCAACCCCGGCGCCTTCGGTTTCCGCGCCCCGGCGCACCTGCAGAAATCAATCGTCGGCGACATCGACCACACCGATCCCTATACCCACCAGCAGGGCCTGCCGGCCGCGCGCGAAGCCGTCGCCGCCGCATACACCCGGCGCGGCACGCCGCATGCGAGCGCCGACCGCGTGTTCATGGGCAACGGCGTCAGCGAGCTGATCGACGTCTCGCTGCGCGCGCTGCTCAATCCCGGCGACGAGGTGCTGGTGCCCTCGCCCGACTATCCGCTGTGGTCGGCCGCCACCATCCTCAACGATGGTCGCCCGGTCTACTACCGCTGCACGCCGGAAAACGACTTCCTGCCGGACCCCGGCGAGATCGAACAGCTGATCTCCTCGCGTACGCGGGCGATCGTGCTGATCAATCCGAACAATCCGACCGGCGCGATCTATCCGCGCGAGCTGCTGGAACGAATCGTCGCCATCGCGACCAAGCACAAGCTGCTGCTGATGGTCGACGAAATCTACGACCAGGTGCTCTACGACGGCGCCCGGTTCGAGCCGGTCGCGCCGCTGGCCGGCGATCATCCCTGCATCACCTTCAGCGGGCTGAGCAAGGTGCACCGCGCCTGCGGCTGGCGGGTCGGCTGGGCGGTGGTGTCGGGCAGCATCGAGCGGGTACGTGAATACCTGCAGGCGATGGATCTGTTGAGCGCGCTGCGCCTGTGCGCCAACGTGCCCGGCCAGTACGCGGTGGAAGCCGCGGTCAGCGGCCCGGACACCATCACCGAACTCTGTTCCCCGGGTGGACGCCTGTACGAGACCCGCCGCGCGATCATCGAGGCCTGCGAGGCCAGCGAGCATCTGGACCTGGTGCGTCCCGACGCGGCGTTGTACGCGTTCCCGGCGGTGGTCGGCGATGCCGCCAAGGGCTTCGACGATCACGCCTTCGCCCTGGACCTGCTGGAAACCGAAGGTGTGCTGGTGGTGCCCGGTTCGAGCTTCAACGTGCCCTACCGCAACCACTTCCGTGTCACCTTCCTCCCCGAGGCGGCGGTGATGCGCGAAGTGTTCACCCGCATCGGGCGCGCCCTGGATCGCCATGCCGAGGCCGCCACCAAGGTGGTGCCGATCAAGGGACGCCGCCCCGCCGCGGCCTGAGCCGGAGCGCCCCCGGTTTCACCGCCTTCTCGCGGCGCTGAAACCGGAAATCCGCTTCAACCGTGGGACCCACATACCGGCCGCCTCCCGTGGGAGCGACGTCAGTCGCGAGCTTTTCGCGGAAAATCCCACGGCTCCACCTTGGTCGAATCGCGACTCGCGTCGCTCCCACAAGGAAGGGGACGCGCATCGGTGGCGTCCCGACTTTCTGCCCGGGCGTTCACAGGCCAGCAACTCCGCACGCCGGGCACCTCCTATGGGAGCGACGTCAGTCGCGAGCTTTTCGTGGAGAGTCCGTCGGCTTCCACCCTGGTCGAATCGCGACTCGCGTCGCTCCCACAAGGAAGGGGACGCGCATCGGTGGCGTCCCGACTTTCTGCCCGGGCGTTCACAGGCCAGCAACTCCGCACGCCGGGCACCTCCTGTGGGAGCGACGTCAGTCGCGAGCTTTTCGTGGAGAGTCCGTCGGCTTCCACCTTGGTCGAATCGCGACTCGCGTCGCTCCCACAAGGAAGGGGACGCGCATCGGTGGCGTCCCGACTTTCTGCCCGGGCGTTCGCAGGCCAGCAACTCCGCACGCCGGGAACCTCCTGCAGGAGCGACGTGAGTCGCGACGCCTTCCTCTCGCCTTTCCAACGGTTTGACCGCTGGTCTTTGAACCCGTGGCCAACCGGCGCAGAATGCGGACATGACCACCGTCGCCGCTCCCCACGCCACCGCCCTGCTCCCCGAACTGCGCTATCTGGCGCTGGGTGACTCCTACACCATCGGCGAATCGGTACCCGAATCCGGGCGCTGGCCGGTGCAGCTCGCAGCGGCGCTGCGCAACGAAGGCGTTCCGCTGGCGGATCCGCGCATCATCGCCGCCACCGGCTGGACCACCGACGAACTGGACGCGGCGATCACCGCGCAGGAGCCGCTGGGCGCGCATGACTTCGTGAGCCTGTTGATCGGCGTCAACAACCAGTATCGCGGCCGCGACGTGGAGGAATACCGCGTGCAGTTCGCGGCGTTGTTGTGGCGCGCGATCGGTTTCGCCGGCAATCGGCCGGAGCGGGTACTGGTGCTGTCGATCCCCGATTGGGGGGTGACGCCGTACGCGACGAAGGAAGGCCGTGATGCCGCGCTCGTCGCGCGGGAGCTGGATGCCCACAACGAAGCCGCGCGGCAGGCCTGCGCGCACCGCGGCGTCGCGTTCGTCGACATCACCGCGGTCAGCCGGACACGCGGGGCCGAGACCGCCATGCTGGCCGACGACGGCCTGCATCCGTCCGCCGCGATGTATGCCGAATGGACCCGGCTGGCCTTGCCGATCGCGCACCGGTTGCTTGCCCACGCCTGACACCCCGGCGCGACTTCGGCACGCCGGCGCTACATCGGTTCCGATGAACCCGGAGGGCAGGGAGGCAGCACGGTGGCGTAGCCCTGTTCGTCCAGCCAGGCGAGCAGCTCCGAGAGAATCACGACGTTGTGGCCATGCGCGGCGCCTTCGTGCAGCAGCACGATCGCACCGGGCGCGATGTCGCGCTTCAGCCGCGCCAGCACCTGTTCCGGTTCGCAGTCCACGCCGTCGAAGCCGCGCGCGCTCCAGGCCACCCGCGCCAGCCGGTGGCGCTTGAGCGACAGGCCGACGAAAGGATTGGTCATTCCCACCACCGAACGGAACCAGCGGGGCGTCTGCCCGGAGACCACCGTCAGCAGCGACTGGTTGCGGCCGATTTCGTCCTCCATCGCGGCCGGTCCCAGCCGCCAGAAACGGGTGTCCGGATGGCTGGCGCTGTGGTTGCCGATGCCGTGCCCGCGGCGGAGGATTTCCCGCACCTGCTCCGGCTGCGCCAGCGCCCGCTCGCCGACCAGAAAGAAGGTCGCGCACGCGCCGTGCCGCGCCAGCAGATCCAGCATCGGTCCGGTATCGGCGGACGGCCCGTCGTCGATGGTCAGCCAGACTTCGCGCCGCGTCGTCGGCAGCCGCGACAGCGCCGGGCACAGCAGGGTGGCCCGCGGATACAGGGTCGCCCAGACCACGGTCAGGTGGGTCAGCAGCATCGCCGGCAGGCCGACCCGCCATCCCCAGCGCCACCACACCGCCACGACCGCCACTTGCGACAGCGCCAACAGGCCCAATATCCATCCGGGCCGACGCGGGACGCGATGCAGTGTTCTTGCGTGGGTCATGCCCCATGATGCCATGGGGCGTAAAATTCCCTCTCCGCCTTCCGGTAGCCGTCCATGTCCCTCGACCCCGCCCTGCGCGCCCGTATCGAATCCCTCCTGCAGTCCAACCGCGTGGTGCTGTTCATGAAGGGCCAGCCCAACATGCCGCAATGCGGCTTCTCGGCCAAGGCGGTCGGCGCGCTCGGCGCGCTTGGCGTGGACTACGCGCACGTCAACGTGCTGGCGGACCAGGAAATCCGCGAAGGCATCAAGGCCTACGGCGATTGGCCGACCATCCCGCAGCTGTACATCGACGGCGAGCTGGTCGGCGGCAGCGACATCATCGAGCAGATGACCAATTCCGGCGAACTCGCCGGCCTGCTCGGCCTGGACGCGCCGGATCGCACGCCGCCCGCGATCACGATCACTCCCGCCGCCGCCGAGATGCTGAAGAACGCGGTTGCCGACGCCGGACCGGGCGCCGTGCTGGCGCTGTCGATCAATGCCCAGTTCCAGCCCAATTTCCAGCTGGCGCAGTTCGACGCCAACGCCATCGCCGCCGAATCCAACGGCGTGCGCGTGCAGTTCGACCTCGGCAGCGCGCGCCGCGCCGATGGCATCACCATCGACTGGGTGGATGACATCCGCGGCAAGGGCCTGGCGATCGACAACCCGAACGCGCCCAGGCCGGTGCAGGCGCTCTCGCCGATGGACGCCGATGCCAAGGTCCGTGCCGGCGAAGTGCTGCTGGTGGATGTGCGTCCGGCCGACGAGCGCGCCATCGCCGCGGTCTCGGTGCCGTTCAAGACTTTCGACGGCAACGGTCGCGCCGATCTGGAAGCCCTGCCGAAGGACACCGCGCTGGCCTTCCTGTGCCGCAGCGGCGGCCGCAGCCAGCAGGCCGCGGAGGAGTTCCTCGCACGCGGCTTCACCCGTGTCCACAACGTCACCGGTGGCATCAATGCCTGGGCCGACGAAGTCGACGGCACGATCAGCAAGTACTGAGCAATCTCCACTAGCCAAAAAAAAAACGGCGCCGCAAGGCGCCGTTTTTTGCCGCGCGCGAGGGGATCCGGGCCGGCCCGGACTTCCCGCGGATTCTCCTTCCCCCACATGCGGGGAAGGTGGCGGCATTCGCCGTTGCCCATGCGCGGCGGAACGACGTGCTCCGGATGCGCCCCCACCCATCCTCCCCCGCAAGCGGGGGAGGGGAATGTTTTGGCTAT
The DNA here is from genome assembly GCF_057773065.1 of Pseudoxanthomonas sp. 134C1. Lineage (NCBI taxonomy): Bacteria > Pseudomonadati > Pseudomonadota > Gammaproteobacteria > Lysobacterales > Lysobacteraceae > Pseudoxanthomonas > Pseudoxanthomonas sp. 134C1. Next base: position 676,056 of record NZ_JBYMTH010000001.1, on the reverse strand, counting down.
CCTCGGTAACCGGAAAAGTGGGCGACATCCTTCCCCCGCGTGCGGGGGAACGTGCCCGAAGGGTGGATGGGGGCAGGCCGGAAGCAAGGCCCCCCCTCATCCAGGAACCCAAAGCCTCTATCCGCTGAAGCCACCCTCTGCCAGATAGGCAAGTTCCTCGCCTGTGGAGTCGCGTCCCAGCGCGGGATTGCGATGCGGGAAGCGGCCGAAGCGGGCGATGATGTCGTAGTGCAACTGCGCGTAGCGGATGTAATTGGCGTCGCCGGTGGCATTGAAGAGATCCAGCGAGCGCTGCTGATCGGCCAGCGCCTCCGAATGCTCGAACGGCATGTAGAAGAAGATCCGCAGCGTCGAGTCGACCTGCCGGTCGAAGCCCGCGTCGACGGCATGCGCCGCATGGTGACGCGCCAGTCCGTCGGTCGCGTAGGAATGCGCGCTGCCGCGGAAACAATTGCGCGGAAACTGGTCCAGCAGCAGGACCAGCGCCAGCGCGCCCTGCGCGTCGGCCAGCCAGTCCTCCAGCTCGCGGCGTGCGGCGAGGAAATGCAGTTCGCGGAACCCGTCGTGGAAGCGCGTATCGAAAGCTTCGTCGCGCGCGAACCATTTTTCATAGCCGGCATCGCGCCAGAACTCGACCACGCGGAAGGCATCGCTCATGTCGTCAATCTCCGTTCGTATCCGCCGGCAAGGCTAACCCGGTCGCGGTGGCGATGGCGCGGCGGCGGCCGCACGCAGCGTTCCGCCGACGGCATCGGGCTCAGGCCGGCAGCGGCAAGGCCAGCACCAGATCGTCGTACTCGCGCCCCCCGACCTGGAAACGGCGCTCGCCGACCGGCGCGTAGCCTGCCTTGCGATAGAACGCGATGGCTGCCTGGTTGTGCGCGTAGACGCCCAGCAGCAGGCGGGACGCACCCAGCGCGGTGGCTTCGTCGATGGCCGCGCGCATCAGCGCCGCGCCGATGTCGTGGCCCTGGAAGCGGTGCAGCAGGTAGATCCGCTTGACCTCGCGATCGCCCGGCCGCGGATCCGACACCGGCAGGTTCGCGCGGGACAGCACCAGATAGCCCACCGGCGCTGCGCCCGGCTCGACTTCGACCAGCCAGATCCGGAGTTCCGGATCCGCCAGCCAGCCCGCGTAGCGCGTGGCCGCATGCTGGTCCTGGCAGTGGCGCAGGATGTCCGCGCCTTCCAGCACGCCCGCGAAGGTTTCCAGGAAACTGGCCGCGCCCACCGCGGCCAGGGCGTGTTCGTCGCCCGTTCCGGCGCGCCGGATGCGGATCACCGGCCTTTCCGCCGCCGCGCTCATTCGTCGAACCGGAGGTGCCGGACGGATTTGCCGTTGCGGCGGATCAGCTTGAGCGCCTCGATGCCGACGTTGATGTGGTTCTCCACGAATGCGGAACTGACCTTGGCGTCGGAGGCTTCGGTCTTCACTCCCTCCGGAATCATCGGCTGATCCGAGACCAGCAGCAGCGCGCCGCACGGAATGCGGTTGGCGAAGCCGGCGGCGAACACCGTCGCGGTTTCCATGTCGATGGCCATGCAACGCATCACCCGCAGGCGTTCCTTGAACGCATCGTCGTGTTCCCACACGCGGCGGTTGGTGGTGTAGACGGTGCCGGTCCAGTAGTCGTGGCCCAGATCGCGGATCATCGTCGACACCGCGCGTTGCAGGGCGAACGCGGGCAGCGCCGGAACTTCCGGCGGCAGGTAGTCGTTGCTGGTGCCTTCGCCGCGGATGGCCGCGATCGGCAGGACCAGGTCACCCAGCTGGTTCTTTTTCTTCAGGCCACCGCATTTGCCGAGGAACAGCACCGCCTTGGGCATGATGGCCGACAGCAGATCCATCATCGTCGCCGCGTTGGGACTGCCCATGCCGAAGTTGATCATGGTGATGCCATCGACGGTGGCGCAGGCCATCGGCCGATCCAGGCCAACAATGGGCGCACCGGTCAACTGCGAGAACATGTTGAGGTAGCCGCCGAAATTGGTCAGCAGGATATGTTCGCCGAACTGATCCAGCGGCACGCCGGTATAGCGTGGCAACCAGTTTTCGACGATCTCGTTCTTGTCCTTCATGGGCGTCCTCGTTCTCGTTGTTATCAAGACATTCTCGCACGCAGGGCCTCCCGCACTTGGCAAGCCGGCGCGGGCCGGGTTAGGGTCCAGCCACCTTCCGGGGAAAACACCATGCGACTGACCTTGATGGCCGGGTTTGGCCTGGCTTTGCTCTGCACCACGGTCCAGGCGGCGACGCCGGCCTCGCGCTTCATCCAGGACCCCTATCCCAGCACCTATCGTCCGCTCGCGTCCGGCCCGGTGCTGATCGAACACGCCACCGTGCTGACCGGCACCGGCGAGCGCCTGGACGATGCCGACGTGCTGGTGCAGGACGGCCGCATCGCGGCGGTCGGGCGCGGCCTGCAGGCGCCGGAAAGCGCCACCCGCGTGGACGCGCGCGGCAAGTGGGTCACCCCGGGCATCATCGACGTGCATTCGCATCTGGGCGTCTACCCCAGCCCCGGCGCGCGCGCGCATCAGGATGGCAACGAGATGACCGGTTCGGTCACCGCCAACGTCTGGGCCGAGCATTCGGTGTGGCCGCAGGATCCCGGTTTCCACACCGCGCTGGCCGGCGGCATCACCACCCTGCAGGTGCTGCCCGGTTCGGCCAATCTGGTCGGCGGCCGCGGCGTCACCCTGAAGAACGTCTCCGCCACCACCTACCAGGGCATGAAATTCCCCGGCGCGCCGTGGGGGCTGAAGATGGCCTGCGGCGAGAATCCCAAACGCGTGTACGGCGGCAAGGGCGTGCCGCCGATGACCCGGATGGGCAACGTCGCCGGCTACCGGGCCGCCTTCATCGACGCCGCCGAATACCTGAAGAAAAACGCGCCGAAGGATTCCGAACCGAAGAAGAAGCGCTGGTGGCAGCGCGATTCCGGTGAAGGCCAGGACAGCAGCGGAGACAGCGGCGGGAAGCGTGATCTCAAGCTGGACACCCTGGCCGGCGCCATCCATGGCGACATCCTGGTGCACATCCACTGCTACCGCGCCGACGAGATGGCCACGATGCTCGATCTCGCCAAGGAGTTCGGCTTCAAGGTCGCCGCGTTCCATCACGGCGTGGAGGCCTACAAGCTGGCCGATCGGCTGGCCGCCGAAGGCGTCTGCGGCGCGCTGTGGGCCGACTGGTGGGGCTTCAAGATGGAAGCCTTCGACGGCATCCAGGAAAACATCGCGCTGGTCGACCGTCCCGCCAACAGCTGCGCGATCGTGCATTCGGATTCGGACGAGGGCATCCAGCGCCTCAATCAGGAAGCGGCGAAGGTGATCGCCAGCGCGCGCCGCGCCGGCATGGGCGACATCCCCCCCGAACACGCGATCCGCTGGCTCACCGCCAATCCGGCCAAGGCGCTGGGCGTGGCCGCGCAGACCGGCACCCTGGAGGCGGGCAAGATGGGCGACGTGGTGATCTGGAACCGGAATCCCTTCAGCGTCTACGCGCAGGCCGAACAGGTCTACATCGACGGCGCCCGCGTGTACGACCGCCATGACCGGAGCCGCCAACCGGTCTCGGACTTCCTGCTCGGCCAGGAGGTGTCGCGATGAGCTGCCGCCTCCTGGGTCGCCTGTGCCTGCTCGCCGCGGCGATCGCCGCTTCGCCGGCGATGGCGCAGAACGTACTGATCCGCAACGCCACCGTGCACACCGCCGCCGCGCAGGGCACGCTGAAGAACGCCGACGTGCTGATCCGCGATGGCGTGATCCAGGCGGTCGGCACCGGCCTGGCCGCCCCCGCCGGCGTGGACGTGGTCGATGCGGCGGGCAAGCCGCTGACGCCCGCGTTCTTCGCCGGCATCACCGAAATCGGCGTGGAGGAAGTTTCGGGCGAGCAGGCCACCGATGACAGTTCGGTATCGCTGGGCAATCTGCAACCCATGCGCCCCGAGTTCGATGTCACCCTCGCCTACAACCCGGCCTCGGTGCTGGTGCCGGTCGCGCGCGTGGAAGGCCTGGGCTTCACCCTGCTGGGCGCCGGCACCGGTGCGTCCTTCATCGCCGGCCAGGGCGGCGTGATCAGGCTGGACGGCAGCGCCGATCCAATCGGTCCGCGCGCGTTGTTCATCCGCCTCGGCGGCGGCGCGTCCGGTCTGAGCGGCAACTCGCGCGCGGCGCAGTGGATGCTGCTGGACCAGCTGGTCGCCGAAGCCCGCGGCCGCATTCCGGCCGATTCACCGCATGCCCTGCTGACGCCGGCCGGTCGCGCCACGCTGGCGAAGTACCTGGCCGGCAACGGCCGCCTGGTGGTGGGCGTCAACCGCGCCGCCGACATCCGCCAGCTGCTGCGCTGGGCGGACAAGGAAAAGGTGCGCATCGCCATCAGCGGCGGCGCCGAGGCCTGGAAGGTGGCGCCGGAGCTGGCGCGGGCGCGGGTGCCGGTGTTCATCGACGGACTGGCCGCACTGCCTTCGGACTTCGATCAGATCGGTGCGACCCTGGAGAACGCGAAGCGGCTGGACGCGGCCGGCGTCAGTGTCGGCTTCACCCAATCCGGCGACGCGTCCCACAACGCGCGCAAGATCCGCCAGCACGCCGGCAACGCGGTCGCCAATGGCCTGCCGTGGGAACAGGGCCTGGCGGGGCTGACCCGGGTGCCTGCGCAGGCACTGGGCGTGGACGACCGGCTGGGCAGCATCGCGCCGGGCAAGCTGGCCGATCTGGTGCTGTGGAGCGGCGACCCGCTGGACGTGGTCAACACCGCCGAACAGATCTGGCTCGGCGGCAAGGCCATGCCGATGCGTTCCCGCCAGACCGAACTGCGGGATCGCTATCTGCGCGACAGTGGCGCGTTGCCACGCGCCTACAGCCGCTGAGGAAGATGCCGGCCGGACCGGATCCGGCATTTCGTCCTTCCCGCCGGCGTCCTGTCCAGACGCCCGTGACGCGCCTACACTGGCGCGTCATCCGGCCTCGGGGAGCGGCATATGGAGCACATCAACTTTCTGGCGGTGCTGGCCGCCGCGGCGTCGGCCTTCCTGCTGGGAGGCCTGTGGTACGGCCCGTTGTTCAAGCAGGCGTGGTGCCGCGAAGCGGGCGTGGATCCGAACGCCTCCAACGGCCACCCCGCGCGGATTTTCGGCGGCGCCTTCGCGCTGAGCCTGATCGCGGCGGCCGTGTTCGCCTGGTTCCTCGGTCCGCGCCCCGCGCCGGGCGTCGCCATCTGCACCGGCGCGGTCACCGGCCTGGGCTGGGTCGCCGCCAGCTTCGGCATCAACTATCTGTTCGCCGGCCGCTCGTTGAAGCTCTGGCTGATCGACGGCGGCTATCACACCCTGCAGTTCACCCTGTATGGCGTGATCCTGGGCCTCTGGCACTGAGCACGCTGCGGCTCAGGTCTCGGTATCCGCGGCCCAGCGCGCTGCCACCGGCACCGCGTCGCGGGAACTGGTGCCGTCGGCGACCACCATCTGGTTGCCGCCGGCACGCTTGGCGCGGTACATCGCCTCGTCGGCGCGCTTGATCAGGCTGGCGACCGTGTCCTCCGCGGTGCATTCGGCCACGCCGATGCTGACGGTCAGCCCGACCTCGACCTCGTCCACCCGCGCACAACGGCGTTCGATCTTCACCCGCACCCGCTCGGCCAGGGCCGCGGCCGCCTGGCCATCCACGCCGGTCAGCACCAGCACGAATTCCTCGCCGCCCAGCCGGCCCAGCTGATCGCCGTACTGGAACTCCTCGCTGATCACCCGGGTCACCGCGCGCAGGCAGTGATCGCCGAAGGCATGCCCGTGGCGATCATTGATCTGCTTGAACACATCCAGATCGATGAACAGCAAGGACAGAGGAATGTGCTCGCGCCGGCGTTCCAGGATCGCCCAGTCCAGCCGGTACTCGATGCCGCCGCGGTTGAGCACGCCGGTCAGCGCGTCGCGCTCGGCGTGTTCCTTGGCGGTATCGCGCTCGCGGCGGAAGGTCAGCATGCGATCGGCCAGGCCCAGCGCCATCACCACCGAGGCGTAGCCGAGGACGAACGGATACCCGTAGTCCAGCCAGTCCTCGACCGGCATGCCCAGACTGATCTGCACCGCGCGCCAGGTGCCGAACACCATCAGCGGCACCCAGGCGGCCAGGAAGTAGGCGGCGTGGCGGCTGCCCCTGCGCCAGGCCATGACCAGGCTGAGCACGCTCAGCATATGGGTCACCAGGAACAGGCCATTGCCGATGTCGGGGAACCATTCCTTGCGCGCCGGCCAGGGCAGCAGCAGGAGCAGCAGGGCGACCGCGGGCAGGCGGATGCCCGACCAGCGCAGCCAGCGTGTCAGCCGCGGGGTCTGCTGCCGCAGATCCGCGTACTCGATCATCAGGGTGGTGGTCAGCATCGTCGCCAGGGTCGCGATGCACCAGATGCCCGGCGCACCGAAGTGCGATAGCACGCGCAGCCCGGGCAGGGCATAGGCTTCGCCATAGGAGCACAGCACGTACAGCATCTGCGCCAGCATGCTGCCGGCATAGAGCAGATAGACACGCTCGCGCAGCACCAGCCAGAACAGCAGCACGGTCAGCGAGACCCCCAGCGCCACGCCCATCGCCATCATCAACAGGCGGGTGTGGTGAAGATCGGACGCGGCATGTTCGGCACGCGATTCGACTTTCACGTGGAGCGGATAGCGCGCGTCCTCCACCTTCACGTAGATCGGGTCATCGCCGCGCAGGGGAAACACCAGCGCATGCCGCGAATAGCGCGGATCCAGATCCGGATCGAACAGGCGATGGCTCACCGGCGCGGCGCCAGGTCCGGTCAGCACCGTGACGCGCGCGCTGTAGGGGTGATAGACGACCAGCAAGGGGGATTCGATCCCGCCGCGCGGCTGCAGGCGCCATTCGCCGTTGCCCAGCACGTGCGGAGCCTCCAGGGCCCCCCCGGCATCATCGTTCGCGCGGGCTTCGAACCGACGTTCCGAAAACAGGCCGGCGGACTGGTCGGCCTGCTGCGCGGCCACGACGGGCAGGATTCGATCGACGCGCGCGATGCCGCTTTCCTGCGCCACCACCGGCTGCGTCAGCACCGTCCCCAGCAGAATCCACCACCACCCCAGTTTCATGCCGCTCCCTTCCTGCGGGCGGAAGTGTGGGGGCCGGGCTCCCCGCGCCACAAGGGGAAATACCGTTATTTTGTGATGATTATAACAATAATTGTTTGGAACGGGTCGCCCATGATAACCATACGTAATCACGTTTCTACCGTGACCAACCCCGCTATATCGTGATGCCCCGCACATTCCAGCTTCCGACAGGCGACGCCGCCGACGGCATGCGCTAGCGTGCGGTACATGACAAATGCGACCGCTGCCGGGAGGGGCAAAGATGCGCATTGGAATCGTCGTCGACTCCGCCTGTGATCTGCCACAGGACTTCCTGCGGGACAACAACATCATCCTGCTGCCCATCACCGTGCGCATCGGCGATGCGGTGCTGACCGATCACCGCGACGAGGAAGCGACACTCAGCTTCCTCCACGCGCACGTGGCCGCGCGTGGGCATGAAGCCGAGACCACGCCGTTTTCCGTCGCCCAGATCCGGGACCTGTTCCTGGGCAAGCTGGTGATGGACTACGACCACGTGTTCTGCCTGACCATCACCCGCACGCGCAGTCCGATCCACGACAACGCGATGCAGGCCAGCTTCGCTATCCTCAACGATTACAAACCGGTGCGGCAGGCGGCGGGATTCAATTCGCCGTTCGCGCTGCGGGTAATCGATACCCAGAATCTGTTCGCCGCCCAGGGCGTCACCGCGGTGGAGGCGGTGCGCATGCGCGCGGCCGGCGCCAGCGTGCAGCAGATCCGGGTACGTCTGGAGGAACTCGCCAACCATACCCACGGCTACATGATTCCGCGCGACCTCTATTATCTGCGCGCCCGCGCGCGGACCAAGGGCGATCGCAGCGTCGGCCTGCTGAGCGCCGCGCTGGGCAGCGCGCTGGACATCAAGCCGGTGCTGCACGGTCATGCCGGCAACACCGAGCCGGTCGCCAAGATCAAGGGATTCGAGAACGCGGTGGAACAGTTGTTCCGGTTTACCGGCCATCGGGTGATGGACGGCCTGATGACGCCCACCGTCTGCCTGGGCTACGGCGGCGAACTGGCGGAAATGCGCGCGCTGCCCGGCTACCAGCGCCTGCGCGACATCTGCGCCAACCACAACGTCGAGGTGTTCGAGAGCGTGATGAGCCTGACCGGCATGGTCAATGTCGGCAAGGGTGCGATGGTGGTGGGGTTCGCGTCCGAACCGCATGTGTTCAAGCCGGCTTAAGCCAGCGCGGCCGTCGTAACGGACAGCTAACGCCCGGGATCGCTAACCTTAGCCACCCAAGGACGAGAGGCTTGTATGGCCGTGCGTTATTACATCAGCCTGCCGGATCCCGACCGCGCCCGCGGCGGCGATCCCGCACTCAGTTTCACCGCCCATGGCGCCGACGAATTCGCGGCGCAATTGCAGGCCGCGCTGCAGGGCGACGGTCTGTTTCAACGCTGGCGAATGCAGCAGGACGATCCGGATGATGTCGATCCCGGGTTGGGATTGACGGATCCCGGCGCCCGCGTTTCCGGCCAGCAGGACGACCTGCGGATCGTGCTGGTGGCGACCACCTCGATTCCCGGCCAGGTCCTGAAGCACCGCCTGCGTCTGCTGTCCGGCAGCGCCTGGGAACTGCGCGACGTGTCGGCTGCCTGAGCCGGCGGGCGACACGGTGACGGCCGTCAGGCCCGCAACGCGGTGGCGTGATGGGCGATGTGTTCGCCGATGAAGCTGGCGATGAAGTAGTAGCTGTGGTCGTAGCCCGGCCGCAGTCGCAATTGCAACGGATGGCCGGCCCGCTCGCAAGCCTCGCGCAGCCACTGCGGTTTCAGCTGGCTGTCCAGGAACTCGTCCGCCTCGCCCTGATCGATCAGCAGCGGCAGGCGCTCGCCCGCGAGGGCGACCAGTTCGCTCGCGTCCCACGCCTTCCAGGCCGCGCGATCGGCGCCCAGATAGGCGGTGAAGGCCTTCTCGCCCCAGGGCACCCGCGCCGGCGCGACGATCGGCGAGAACGCCGACACGCTGCGATAACGGCCCGGATTCCTGAGCGCCACGATCAGGGCGCCATGCCCGCCCATCGAATGCCCGCTGATGGCGCGCGCGCCGGTCGCCGGGAAGTTGGCCTCGATCAGCGCGGGCAGTTCCTCGACGATGTAGTCATGCATGCGGTAGTGGGACGACCACGGTGACTGCGTCGCGTTGAGGTAGAAACCGGCGCCCTTGCCCAGGTCGTAGCCTTCCGTGTCGGCGACTTCGTCGCCACGCGGGCTGGTATCCGGCGCCACCAGGATCACGCCATGTTCGGCCGCGTAACGCTGCGCGCCGGCCTTGGTGATGAAGTTCTGCTCGGTGCAGGTCAGGCCGGACAGCCAGTACAGGACCGGCAGCCGTTGCATTTTCGCCTGCGGTGGCAGGTAGACCGCGAAGCGCATGTCGCAGTCCAGCACCGCGGAACGATGGGTCCAGACTTCCTGCTCACCGCCGAAGCAGGCGTGTTGTTCGATGCGTTGCATGTGTGATGTTTCCCAAAAAAATCAGGGTACGGCCCGCATGGCCGCGAGTTCCGCCAGTGCCTGCGTTTCCACCCGCCGGATCCAGTCCGACTTGCAGTCGCTGTAGGCATGCGAATCGTCGGGATGCAGGTGCTGGCAGCGCGCTTTCTCGCGGTCGTAGTCGGCCGCCACCTCCGGATGGCGGCGCAGGTGATCGCGGAAGACCAGGTGCCGGCTGATTTCGGACGATCCCTGCGCATAGGCATGCAATTGGAAACGCCGGCGCCCGGTCGGATCATCCCAGGTGCAGTAGCGGCGTCCGGGCAGCCCCAGTTCGCCCCACCAGGCATAGCCGAGGCGTTCCAGGACGGGACGCTGCCCATCCAGCGCTTCCAGATCCTCCACCACCGGCATGAGGTCGATGATCGGCTTGGCGTGAATGCCGGGAATCGCGGTCGAACCGACGTGATGGACGCCACGCAGCACCGGGCCCAGCGCCTGCGCCAGGCGCAGCGTCTCCGCCTCCGCCACGCCCGCCCATACCGGATCATGCGGCAACAATTCGACCGGAATGGGCGGTGGCATCGACAACTCCTGGTTCACGGTCAGAAATGGACCACCGAGCGGATCGACTTTCCTTCATGCATCAGGTCGAACGCGTCGTTGATGCCCTCCAGCGCCATGGTGTGGGTGACGAACGGCGCCAGCTCGATATCGCCCTTCATCGCGTCCTCGACCATGCCCGGCAACTGGCTGCGACCCTTCACGCCACCGAAGGCGGTGCCCATCCACTTGCGGCCGGTGACCAGTTGGAACGGGCGGGTGGAGATTTCCTGGCCGGCGCCGGCCACGCCGATGATCACCGACTGGCCCCAGCCGCGATGCGCGCATTCCAGCGCGGCGCGCATCACGTTGACGTTGCCGATGCACTCGAAGCTGTGATCGACGCCCCAGCCGGTCATCTCGACGATGACCTGCTGGATCGGCTTGTCGAAATCCTTCGGGTTGACGCAGTCGGTCGCGCCGAACTCGCGCGCCAGCTCGAACTTGGACGGGTTGGTGTCGATCGCGATGACTCGTCCGGCCTTGGCCTGGCGCGCTCCCTGGATCACCGCCAGGCCGATGCCGCCCAGGCCGAACACGGCCACCGAGTCGCCTTCCTGCACCTTGGCCGTGTTGTGCACGGCGCCTATCCCGGTGGTCACGCCGCAGCCGAGCAGGCAGACGTGCTCCGGGTTGGCCTCGGGGTTGATCTTCGCCAGCGAGACTTCGGCCACCACGGTGTACTCGCTGAAGGTCGAGCAGCCCATGTAGTGGTAGATCGGTTCGCCGTTGTAGCTGAAGCGGCTGGTGCCGTCGGGCATCACGCCCTTGCCCTGGGTGGCGCGCACCGATACGCACAGGTTGGTCTTGCCGCTCTTGCAGAACAGGCACTCGCCGCATTCGGCGGTGTACAGCGGAATCACGTGGTCGCCCGGCTTGACGCTGGTCACGCCCTCACCCACTTCCACCACGATGCCGGCGCCTTCATGGCCGAGCACCACCGGGAACAGGCCTTCCGGATCGTCGCCGGACAGGGTGAACGCATCGGTGTGGCAGACGCCGGTGTGGGTGATCTTGATCAGCACTTCGCCCTTCTTCGGCGGGGCAACATCGATTTCGACGATTTCCAGTGGCTTGCCGGGGGCGAAGGCGACAGCGGCACGGCTTTTCATGGGGATACTCCTGCGTGATTCCCGGGATGACGGTGGGGCGGCGCGGAAACGGCCGCGTCGGGGCCGCCGCGATGGCCGCTATTTCAGATAGGAACGCACCAGCCCGGCCATTTCGCGCACCCGGGCCTGGCGCTGCGCATCGGACTGGGCCGGCTGGCCGAATTCCTCGCGGATGTGGGCTTCCATCACTTCCGACATCAGCCCGTTGACCGCGCCACGGATGGCGGCGATCTGCTGCAGCACCGCGCCGCAGTCGACGCCGGCTTCCAGCGCGCGCTCCAGCCCCTCGGTCTGGCCGCGGATGCGCCGCACCCGGGTCAGTACCCGCTTCTTCTCGATCTCGGTATGGGGCATGGGCATCTCCCTATCCAATACTGGGGTATGGTATCCGAATCGCTCCGATGATTGAAGCGGTGAAACCCGATCAACCCTGGAGTTGGCTCCACCAAGGGCCAGCGCATCACCCACACCGGGAAACTTGATTTTGATCATCGACCGCGTGTTCCAGGCGACTAGACTCGCTGGCATGGTCTGGTCCCTGTCCCTGCCGCTCATCCGCCGCCTGCGCCGACCGCGCATGCGGGCGCGCGCCGCATGGCTGGGAATCTGCGCGCTGCTGCTGCAGCAACTGGCCCTGGTGGCCTACGCCTGCCCGCTGGAGGCACCCGCCGAATCCGCGCGGGTGATGACCGGCTGCGAAGGCATGACCACGCTCGACCCCGATGCGCCGACGCTGTGCCACCAGCACTGCCAGCGCGATCACGTGGCCGCGCCCGACATCAAGTCGCCCCAGGTGGCGCCTCTGGCGTTGCCGCCACCGCTGTTCGATCTGGGCGAAGCGCGGTTGCCCCCTGCCCCCGCGCAGCACTATCGCGACGTACCCGTCTGCCAATCCGATCCGCCGCCCGCGCAGCGCTTCTGCAGCCTGCAGATCTAGATCTCCGACACGACCTTCCCCGTCCGCGCGGCATGCGATGCCGCGTGCTCGTCGCCGTTTGTCCGGAGGTTCCATGTTTTCCCTTTCGTCACCGCGCTCCCGGCGCGGAGGCGGTCGCTCGCCGCGCCCGCTCCCCCTGCTTCCCACGCTCCTGGGTTGCCTGCTGTTGCCCACGGTTTTCCCGGCCGCATCCACTCCCGTGTCGTTGACCTTTCCGCAGGCACTTCGCCTGGCGGAACAGAATGCGCCGCTGCTGGAGGCGCGCCGGGCCCGCCTGGAAGCCGCACGCGAAGACGCCGGCCGCGCCGCCGCGCTGCCGGATCCCCGGTTGACCCTTGGATTGTCCAACTGGCCCATCAACGGGCCGGATGCCTTCGATCTGCGCGCCGATGAAATGACCACGCGGGAGATCGGCCTGATGCAGGAGTTTCCGGCGCGGGCCAAGCGCCGCGCGCGCCAGGCGCTGGCCGACGCCAGCCTGGAACAGGCCCGGGCCATGTCGCTCGTCGAACGCAATGCCGTGCGTCAGGCCGCGGCCACGGCCTGGATCGAGCTGTGGTCCGCGCAGCGGACGCGCGACGCGCTGATCGCGTTGCGCGATCCGACGGACGCGGCGGTGCGCACCGCCCGCGCGCGCCTGGCCGGTGGCTCGGGAACCGCGGCCGATGCATTGGCGGCGAAGTCCGCGGCGCTGCTGCTGGAAAACCGCATCGATGCCGCCGAGACCGCCGTGCAGGCGGCGCAGGCCGGCCTGTCGCGCTGGCTGCCGCCGCAGGACGCGCTTCCCGTCGCACAGGGCCAGGCGCCGGAACTGACGGAACTCTCCCCGGGAATGGCCGATCCCATGGCCGCGATCGAGCGCCATGCCGCGCTGCTGCCGTGGACGTCGCAGCAGGCCGTCGCCGAGGCGCAGTTGCAGACCGCGCTTGCCGGGAAACGCCCGGACTGGAGCCTGGGCGTGACCTATGGCCACCGTGATCGCGCGCCCGACGGCATGCCGCGCAGCGACATGCTGATGCTGGAAGTCTCGGTGGTCCTGCCGGTGTTCACCCGCAACCGGCAGGACCGCGATATCGCCGCGCGTCGCGCGGAACTCGATGCGGTGGCCGCCGAACACGAAGACGCGAGGCGTGCGCAACAGGAAAGCGTGCGTCGCGCGCTGGCGAGCTGGCAAGGCTTGCGTCGCCAGCTTCTGCGCCAGCGGCAGGACGTCCTGCCGCTGGCCGCCGATCGCGCGCGCGCCGCGCTGGCCGGGTATGCCGGCGGCGGCGATCTGCAGCCGTGGCTGGAAGCCCGGCGCGACGAGATCGAACAACACATCGAACTGGCCCGCCTGCAAGGCGAACTGGGCCGCGCCTGGGCCGCGCTGGCCCATCTGCTCCCGGATCCGGAGAACACCCCATGACCGCTTCCACCTCCCGCCTGCTCGGGATCGCCACTTCCGCCGCGCTGCTCGGCACCGGCCTGCTCGGCGGCTACCTGTGGGCGCGCCGCGCGCCGGACCCGGCGCCCACCGCGCCCACCGCGCAATCCGCCAGCGAACGCGATGTCCTGTACTGGTACGACCCGATGGTGCCGGAACAACGCTTCGACAAACCCGGCCAGTCGCCTTTCATGGACATGCCGCTGGTGCCGCGCTACGCCGACGAAGCCGCCAGCGGCGTGCGCATCGACGCGGCTCAGCAGCAGAGCGTCGGCATCCGCACCGAGGAAGTCCGCGTCGGCCAACTGGACGCCGGACTGCGCGTGCCGGGCACGCTGGGCTGGGACCTCCGGCTCGAATCGGTGGTCAGCGCACGCACCGAAGGCCAGGTGACGCGGGTGCTGGCCAAAGCGCCGTTCACGCCCGTGCATCGCGGCCAGGCACTGGCCATCTTGATCGCACCCGGCTGGAACAGCGCACTGGCTGAAGCCCGCGCACTGGCCGAAGCCGACTCGCCGGCCGCGCGCGAACTCCAGTCCGCCGCACGCCAGCGCCTGCGCAATCTCGGTGTTCCCGCGGGCGCCGGGACGGCTGGCGCGACGCTGGCCGCGCCGCATGACGGCGTGGTCAGCGAAGTGCTGGTGCGGGAAGGCCAGACCGTGCTGCCGGGCACGCCGCTGTTCCGCATCAACGGACTCGACACGCTCTGGCTCGAAGCCTCCATTCCGCAGGCCAGCGTCGGCTCGCTGCGTCCGGGCACGCCCGTCGAGGCACGCGTCGACGCATTGCCGGAACAGCGCTTCACCGGCGAAGTGGAAGCCCTGCTGCCGCAGGTGGATGCGACCACCCGGACCCGGCGCGCCCGCATCGTGTTGCACAACCCGGAAGGACAACTGGTCCCGGGCATGTTCGCCGAAGTGCTGCTGCAACCCGCATCCGGAACCGCGTGGCCGCTGGTGCCGGTCGAGGCGCTGATCGCGACCGGTCGCGACAGCCGGGTGATCGTGCAGACCGCCGAAGGCCGCTTCGAACCGGTCGCGGTGCGGACCGGCCGCAGCGGTCAGGGCCGGGTGCAGATTCTCGAAGGCCTGCGCGGCGGGGAACGGATCGTGGTGTCCGGTCAGTTCCTGATCGATTCGGAAGCCAGCCTGTCCGGCGCGCTGCAGCGGCTGGGCGCGGATGGCGCCCCGGCCTCGTCGTCCCCGCCCGCGACGGACGGGGACGCCGGCGCTGCGGATGCGCACGCCGGACACGCCACGCATGCGGTCCATGAGGCTCCCGCGCAGCCGCGACCCGCACGGCGTGCGAACCCGCCGCAGGCATCAGCACCGACGAAGACCACGCCCGCCGCGCGCGCCTGCCCAGTGCAGTACTGGTACGACCCGATGGTGCCGGAGAAGCACTTCGACCAACCCGGCAAGTCGCCTTTCATGGACATGCAGTTGGTGCCTAGATTCGCCGCCGGCGCCGCCCTCGGCTGCACCGCCCGCGACGTCATGCCCGCGACGGAGGAACAGCCATGATCGCGCGTCTCATCCGCGCCTGCATCGCCAACCGCGGACTGGTCCTGCTGGCCGCCACGCTGCTGGCGGTGGCCGGCGTGTGGTCGGTACGCCACACGCCGCTGGATGCATTGCCCGACCTATCCGATACCCAGGTGATCATTCGTACCCAGTGGCCGGGCCAGACACCGCGGATCGTCGAGGATCAGGTCACTTATCCGCTCGCCACCACCATGCTGTCGGTGCCGGGCGTGAAGGCGGTGCGTGGGTTCTCGTTCTTCGGCGATTCCTTCGTCTACCTGCTGTTCGACGACAACACCGATCCGTACTGGGCGCGCTCGCGGGTGCTGGAGTACCTGAGCCAGATCCGGGATCGCCTGCCGGCCGACGTCAGTCCGGCGCTCGGGCCGGACGCGACCGGCCTGGGCTGGATCTACCAGTACGCGCTGGTCGATCGCAGCGGCCGCCATGACATCGGCCAGCTGCGCGCGTTGCAGGACTGGTTCCTGCGCTATGAGCTCAAGACCGTGCCCGACGTGGCGGAAGTCGCCAGCATCGGCGGCGCGGTGCGGGCTTGGCAGATCATTTCGGATCCGCAGGCGCTGGCCGCGCGCGGCATCACCGTCGCCCAGCTGATTGATGCGGTGGATGCGGCCAACGGCGCCACCGGCGGTTCGGTCATCGAACAGGGCGAGGCCGACCTGATGGTGCGCAGCGAAGGCTATCTGCGCAGCCGCGACGCCTTCGAGCAGGTGCCTGTCGCCAGCACCGATGGCATCCCGGTGACGCTGGGTGACATCGCCACGATCACCCGTGGCCCCACCTTCCGTCGTGGCATCGCCGAGCTGGATGGCGAGGGCGAGGTGGCCGGCGGCGTCATCATCCTGCGCAGCGGCAAGGATGCCCTGGGGGCGATCGAGAACGTGAAGGCGCGCCTGGCCCAGCTGCAGGCCAGCCTGCCGAAGGGCGTGGAGGTCGTCCCCGTCTACGATCGCTCCGAACTGATCCATCACGCGGTCGACAACCTCACCCGCAAGCTGGGCGAGGAATTCCTGGTGGTGGCACTGGTCTGCGTGCTGTTCCTGTGGCATCTGCGCTCCGCGCTGGTCGCGGTGATCACGCTGCCACTGGGCGTGCTGGCCGCCTTCATCGTGATGCACTGGCAGGGCATCACCGCCAACCTGCTGTCGCTGGGCGGCATCGCGATCGCGATTGGCGCCATGGTCGATGCCGCCGTGGTGATGATCGAAAACGCGCACAAGCATCTGGAACGCTGGCGGGAGGCGCACGGACGCGAACCGGCGGGCGAGGAGCGCTGGCGGCTGATGGCCGAATCCACTTCCGAAGTCGGGCCTGCGCTGTTCGCCAGCCTGCTGGTCATCACCCTCTCGTTCGTGCCGGTGTTCGCGCTGCAGGCGCAGGAGGGGCGCCTGTTCGCGCCGCTGGCCTACACCAAGACCTATGCGATGGCCGCCGCCGCCGGACTGTCGGTGACCCTGATTCCGGTGCTGATGGGCTACCTCATCCGCGGCCGGATCCGGCCGGAGCACGACAATCCGCTCAATCGCCTGTTGATCGCCGGCTATCGCCCGTTGCTGGACCGGGTGCTGCGCCATCCGCGCCTGACCCTGGTCCTGGGCGGCGCCCTGCTGGCGTTGACCGTGGTGCCATACGCGCGCATCGGCAGCGAGTTCATGCCGCCGCTGGACGAAGGCAGCCTGCTGTACATGCCGACCGCGCTGCCCGGACTGTCCGCCGACAAGGCGCGCCAGCTGCTGCAGATTTCCGATCGCATGATCAAGACGGTGCCGGAGGTCGCGCATGTGTTCGGCAAGGCGGGGCGCGCCGAGACCGCCACCGATCCGGCGCCGATCGAGATGTTCGAGACCACGGTGACGTTCAAGCCGCGCGATCAGTGGCGACCGGGGATGACACCGGAACGCCTGCGTCAGGAGCTGGACGCCGCCGTGCGCGTGCCCGGGCTGACCAATCTGTGGGTGCCGCCCATCCGCAACCGCATCGACATGCTCGCCACCGGCATCAAGAGCCCGATCGGCATCAAGGTGACCGGCCCGGATCTGGGGGAGATCGAACGCCTCGGCGCACGCATCGAACAGATCGCGCGCCAGGTACCGGGTGTGGGATCCGCGCTGGCCGAGCGGGTGACCGGTGGCCGCTACGTCGACGTGCGGATCCGGCCGCAGGCCGCCGCGCGCTACGGACTCACCCAGGCCCAGGTCCAGCAGGTGATCGCCACCGTGGTCGGCGGCGAGCCCATCGGCGAAACCATCGAGGGACGCGAACGCTACCCGATCGTGGTGCGCTATCCACATGAGCAGCGCGACTCGCTGGAAGCCTTGCGGCGGCTGCCGCTGCTCGCCGCCGGCGGCATCCAGCTCAGCCTCGGGCAGGTTGCCGAGATCTCGATCAATCCCGGTCCGCCCATGCTCCGCAGCGACAACGGCCGCCTGGCCGGCTACGTGTACGTCGACGTGGCCGGACGCGATCTGGGTTCGGTGGTCACCGATCTGCAGACGGCGGTGAAGGAACAGGTCACGCTGCCGCCGGGCTACGGCATCACCTGGTCCGGGCAGTACGAATACCTGCAACGCGCGGTGACCCGGCTGCAATGGGTGGTGCCGGCGGCACTGGCGATCATCTGCCTGCTGCTCTGGCTGGTGTTCCGTCGCCTGGGCGAGGTCGCGATCATCCTGCTCAGCCTGCCACTGGCCCTGGTCGGCGGCCTGTGGCTGATCTGGGCGCTGGGCCACGCGGTCTCGGTCGCCACCATGATCGGCTTCATCGCGCTGGGCGGCGTGGCCGCCGAGTTCGGCGTGATCATGCTGCTGTACCTGCGCCAGGCCTGGGAGCAGCGGCTGGCCGCGGGTGAACCGCCCAATCTCGCCACCCTCGAAGCGGCCATTCGCGAAGGCGCGGTGCAGCGCGTGCGTCCCAAGGCGATGACGGTGGCGGTGATCCTGGCTGGGTTGTTCCCGCTGTTCGTCGGTGGCGGCGCCGGATCCGAAGTCATGCAGCGGATCGCCGCGCCGATGCTGGGCGGCATGATCACCGCACCGTTGCTGTCGATGCTGATCATCCCGGCGGCGTACCGGCTGCTGCGCGGACGCGCGCTTCCCATCCGCGAAACGTAAGCGGTTTCCAAAAAATGCCGCGGAAGTCGACTTCCGCGGCATTCCAACAGAGAGATGAAAAAAAGGGGAAAAACAGACCGTCTGACTGACGACGGAAACCGCGTTCTCGTCAGCGGGCGCCGATGTGGAAGGTCAGCGAAGCGCGATCGGAAATGAAATCCAGTCCTTCCTCGTCGGTGGGTTCCATGCGGTTGGCATGGATGTACCAGACCGCCGGATCCGTCACCTCGAATTCGCCGCGGCCCCGCGCATCCGTGCGCAGCAACTGCGCCGGTGGCGTCGGTCCCCCCGCGACGGCGGCGCCACGCCCGACATGGACCCGCAGTCCGGAAACCGGCTTGCCCCGGTACAGGACCTCAAAACCGAGGCGTTCACCTGGCGCGACCGTGGCCGGATGCCGCGACAGCCGGATTTCAAGCGGGTAGTCCAGGCTGTCCGCGTAGTGGCCGGTCTGCGCTTCGCCGCTCTGCAGGATTGCGCGGGCGTGCTTGGCGTAGGCGTAGCGCACCCCCTTCGGATAGCGGGCCGGGTCGTAGCCCGCCAGCGTATCGGGCAGATCCTCCAGTTTCAGATAGGTGGCGAACTCACTGGCGCTGCGTTCGCTCACCGTCGGCTGGGTCGAGACACCGAGCATGGCGGTACCCGCCGCCGCGGATTTCAGGCTCAACCGGCTCTGCTTGCCTTCGGTCCTCCACTGCGCCGCATCCGGATGGATGCGTTGGCCCGCCTGCAGGAAAGTGACGTCACGCAACCGCGAGGGCGTCACCGGGCCGGCGCTTTCCTCGAAGGTTCCATTGTTGACGTGCGCGGCGACCGCGTCACCGGGCTTCACCGGAGAATGGGGAAAGGCGACGAACAGGTCGTGGGAATGGACGGGGGCCGCGCCGAGGATGGCCAGTCCCAGGCATGCCCGGACTACGTGCTTGATCATGGTGTTCAGTCCTGAAAGAAGGGGATTACCAGCGATAGCTCACGCGCACGTTCCAGCGCCGGCCGAGCAGGTCGTAGGTCATCGTGTCGGTGTTCGCGTTGGGGTTGTTCTGGATGAAGGGCGCCTTGCGATCGAACAGGTTCTCCACCCCGGCGGAGATGTCCCAACGCTCCTTCACGCCGTAGCCCAGCTGCAGGTTGTGATACAGCACCGCTGGTGCCCGTGATCCCGGCGTGCCGGGCCTGGCCACGATGTCGTCGGCCGCCCCGATGTACTGCACGCTGTACACACCCGACCATCGCTCTCGCGCCATCCGCCAGGACGCCAGCCCGCGCCACTGGGTGTAGCTGCCCAGGCCACTGGTGATCCTCCCGGCGTACTCGATGGTCGCCGCGCCGGGAAACGGAGCGACGTCGTAGCGTTCCAGGTATGACGCATCCAGGCTGACCGTACTGGCCCAACCCGCCCAGTCGAACTGGTACAGCGCGCCAAGGTCGATGCCTTCGGCCTGCTCGCTGGCCGCGTTGACCTGCTGCGAGGACAGGTAGTCGATCTCGCCGGTGGCCGCGTTGCGGGTGAAGTGGGTGGCCGAACAGAACGGATGCGACAGATTCGGCGTGTTGTAGCAGGCGCGCAGCTTCACCGAGCCTTCGATGCTGCGGATCGCGTTCTCGATGCGGATGCGGAAGTAGTCCGCGGTCAGGGTCAGTCCGGGCACGAAGCCGGGCGTCCACACGAATCCGGCGGTGAAGGTGCGCGCATCCTCGGGTTCCAGCGCGGGATTGCCGCCGGTGGTGGTGAGGACGGTGTTGCCCAATTGCTGGAAGTTCGCCGGCACGCCGGCACGCTGGCAATTGGCGCGGACCACCGAATCGGCGGGCAACGCACTCCAGTTGCTGCACGGATCCAGCGTGGTCAGGCTGCCTTGGCCGATGCCGCCGAACAATTCCGGAATGCTCGGGATGCGAAAGGCGGTGGCGTAGTTCAGGCGGATTTTCAGCGATTCGGCGAGCTGCCAATCCAACCCGAGCTTGTAGTTGGTGTCGCTGCCGAACAGGTCGTAGCGGGAGTAGCGGCCGGCGAGATTGAAGGTCAGGTAGTCGACCAGCGGAACATCCTGCAGGAGCGGAACCGCCAGTTCGACGAACGCTTCCTTGGCGGTGTAGTCGCCCTCGATGGGGTCCTGGCGGACGATGTTGGCGCTGCCGTTGACCACCAGCGGGTCCGGATACAGCCAGCCCTTTTCCCGACGCCACTCCACGCCCGAGGCGAACGCCACGCTGCCGGCCGGGAGCTCGAACAGTGTTCCGGACACCGTGCCGCTGACGCTCTGCTGGCTGTTGCCGCCGGAACCGCGCTGGGTGAACAGGATGTAGTCCAGGACCGCCGGTGACAGATTGCCGTAGCCCAGGTAGTTGCCGCACGGGATGGCGGCGCCAGGCGCGTTGCTGCACAGGTTGGTGTTGAGCGTGTTCTCGACCCGATCCAGATTGGCGATGTTGGTGGAGGTGTCGGTGCCGGTGTTGCGCCCCCAGTTCACCGCCACCGACCAGTCCCAGTTGTCGCCCCAGCGACCGTCCAGGCCGATCACCGCGCGGAACGTATCGATCTCCTGCGCGGTGATGCGGGCACCGGCCTCTTCCAGCCGCCGCCGTTCCAGGGTCAGGTTCTGACCGGTCGGATTGGTGGGATGTCCCGCGCCGATGCGGATGGTCCGATACACCCCCAGCGTGTTGGGCGAGGCACGCTGGTGCGAGCGCCGGTTGGTCGACATCAGCTCGGTGAAAAGGCGCGTGTCGTCGGTCAGATCGTAATGGCCGAAGGCGCTCAGGCCGATCCGCTTGATCGGGCTGACCGCGTTGAGGGTGTGGTTGTAGTTGTAGTTGTGCTTTGCCGGCGAGTAGGTTTCGTAGGAACGTGGATCGCCGTCGGGATCCTGGTTGAAGTTGACGATGCGTCCATCCGCCAGGCGCGCGCGGCCACCGATGGTGGAAGAGTTGCCGACGCATTCCAGGCGTCCGCCGACCACGCCCAGCGGGCACGGCGCCCGCGACACCATCGGGATGGTGCCGCTCTCGGCGTAGGTGATGGCACCCGCCATCGCGCCGCGTTCGCCCTGCGTGCCCCAGGCCAGGTTGACCGAAGTGATGTCTCCGTCGCCGCGGAAGGTCTGTCCGTAGCGGCTGGAGAACTCCACGCCCTCCACATCCTTGCGGGTGATGATGTTGACCACGCCCGCGACCGCGTCGGCGCCGTAGATGGCCGACGCACCGTCCTTGAGAATCTCGATGCGTTCGATCAGCGCCAGCGGGACGACGTTCAGATCCACCGAGTTGTTGGCGCCGGTGCCGCCGTTGACCATCCGGCGTCCGTTCAACAGCACCAGGGTGCGGTTGACGCCCAGTCCGCGCAGGTTGATCTGGGTGGCGCCATTGCCGTTTCCGGTCCAGAAATTGTTGGACTGGGAGCCGGCCGCGCCGGCCGATGCGGGCAGGCGCTGGAGCAGGGTCTCCACCGAGACGGCACCCGAACTCTGGATCGTTTCGGCGTCGATGACGGTGGTCGGTCCCAGTCCCGACATCTGCGCGCGCTTGATGTGGCTGCCGGTCACCTGCACCGTGTCGAAGGTGGTGGCCGCGGTTTCCGGCGTCGCGGCGACACCCGCGCCATCCTGACCGGACTGCGCCGCAGGAGGCGGCGACGCCGAAGCCCCGTGATTGACCGGCATGGCGACGGGCGGCGGCGGCGCGTCCTCCGGTGTCCGGTCGCGCACGATCGCCAGCGCGCCGGTGCGATCACGCCGGACCACCAGCCCGGTGCCGGCCAGCAGGCGCGACAGCGCCGAGTCCTGCGACATTTCTCCACGCGCGCCGGCCGTTCTCAGCCCGCGCACATCCTCGCTCAGATAGACCAATCGCACACCTGATTGCGCGGCGTAGGTTTCCAGCGCGGTCTTCAGTTCGCCTTCCGCGATGTCGAAGGTTCGCGTCTGGGCCGCGGCGGAAGCCGCCAGCGCCAATCCGCAGACCACCGAAAGCACCGTCCTCACCCGTTTGGTACGCACCATCCCCATTTCCCCGGTTGCAGCACAAAGTGGCTGTGCGTACTGGGACGACCCGGCGGAGCGGTTCCGGTATGCGGATGTCGTCCGCATGGGAATCGGACTCGCTAGCGCGGTTGCGATACCCGGATTTCGTCGCCGCGCGCTTCCACTTTCAGATTGAACCCCTGTTCGAGCAGGCGCGAGAACGCTTCCACGCCGTTGGCGTCGAAGCTTCCTCCGATGCGCATCCGCGCGGTGTCCGCGTCCATCAGCACCAGTTGCTTGCGGTTGTAGCGATTGAACTGTTCCGCCGCGTCCTGCAAGGTTGACTGATCGAATTCAAGCGTTCCGTGGCGCCAGCTCAGTGCGCGTCGCACGCGATCGGCGGCGTTGTTGGCCACCACCGTGCCGACCGGCTTGCCATACAGGATGTCGCCGCCATGCACGATCACCGGTGGTTTTCCCGGTGAGGCATCGATCGGCTCGACCCGTACCCGTCCTTCCTGCACCGCGACCTCGAAGCGTCCCTGTTCCCGCCGCACGGAGAACCGGGTGCCGAGTACCACCACGCGATGGTCACCCGCGTGGATCACGAACGGGTGATCCGGATCCGGTTTGACGTCGAAGTAGGCTTCGCCACGCAGCAGCCATACTTCCCGCCGATCGGACTCGATCTGCGTCCGCACCCGCGTCATGGTGTTGAGTTCCAGGCGCGAACCATCGGCCAGCGCCACCGATTCGCGGCCCCCCACCCCGGTGCTGTAGCCCGTATCGGAATCCAGCCAGGACAGACCCGCCAGCAGGGCGATGGCCGCGACTCCCGCGGCCATCGCCCAGGTCCGGCTCAGGGGTCGCGGCATGGCGCGCGGGGAAACGCGCGGTTGCAGGGCCGCCAGTCGATCCGCCCTGCGCCAGACGGATTTCAGCCGCAGCCAGGTCACCCGGTGCAGCGCGTCATGCGCCAGCCATGCCTGCAGCGCGCGCTCGTCACCCGCGCTCCATTCCGGTGCATCCGCGCGCGATATCCAGCGCGCCGCTTCCTGCTCGACGATTTCATGTGGCTTCATGGCTTGCCCGCTTCCCTGTCCATTCTTTTTCCCGGCCGCCGTACCCGGCCCGTGCCACCGAGCATGAAGTCGGCGAGCGCCCGCATTCCCAACAATGTCTGCCGTTCGACCGCGTCCTCGCCGATGCCCATGCGCGCGGCGACCTCACGCTGCGAAAGACCGTGGATCTTGCGCAGCTCCACCACCTGCCGGCAGCGTGCCGGTAGTCTCGCCAGCCCTTGTTGCAGACGGCGAAGTTCATCGCGCGCGCTGAGGTGGCGCTCCGGCGTGATGTCGTCGGTCCGCGCGGTCGCCGACTCGACGTCCGCCATCGCCTCGATCGATACGATGCGCGATCGGCGGATCCGGTCGATCATCAGGTTGCGCACCGTGGTCATGACAAAAGGCTTCACCTGCGCGGGCAGCCCACGCCGCGCCGCTTCGTAGATGCGTGCGTAGGCCTCCTGCCGCAGGTCCTGGACCTCGCCCTGGTCAGGCCAGTGCCGCCGCAGGAACGCCTGGATCAAACCTTCCAGCGGCAGGACCTGTTCTATGAACCAGTCGTCGAGGAATTGGGCCACCGTCGGGTTTTCTCCGGCTGTCGATGCGGGATGCCTGTCGCTGTGACGGTCGGGAGCGGGCGATCCGGTACATGTTCCGGAATTCACGGATGCGTGGTCGGGCGCGGCCTCCTGCCGCGCGCCGCCCTCGTCTTCCCCCTCGTGGTCGCGTGGCATCGCGCTCAGTGCTGGTGGTCGTGACCGTCGCCCGCCGTGCCCGCGTCGGTCTTCCCGCCCCCGGTCTGCGGAGATGCCTCCGCTTTGGGCGCTTCGTGCACATGTGTCTTGCCATCGGCGTGTACGTGGGACGTTCCGCCGCCATCCGCGTCCGGGCGGGGTGCCTGCTGTCCGTCGCCATGTCCATCCGACTCCCCGTGCCCGCCCGCGGCATCGTCGTGATGGCCTTCGTCACCCGCGTGGCCGTGGCCGCCGGTTTCCCCGCCGCCATGCGAATGGCCGCCGCTGCTGGCCACCAGCGCCCGGTACTGCGCCTTGTCCAGTTTCGGCAATTCCTGCAGGAACGCCGCCATGTTCCAGATGTACTCGTCATCCATGCTGGCGCCCCAGGCCGGCATGCCGCTGGCCTTGATGCCGTGCTTGATCACCCAGAACGCCTCGGCGGGCGGCGGCGCGGCGCGGGTCAGATCCGGCGGCGCGGGATACAGCCCGCGACTCAGTTCGGTCGGTCCGGTACCGGGCGAGAGATGGCAGCCGGTGCACATCGCATCGTAGTTGCCCGCACCCTGGCGGATCCGTTCCGGATCGGACAGTTCCGCGGGCGGTTGGAGATCGTCGGCACGGCTGGCGACAGAACGCTTGCGGACGGTTTCCAGCATCGCGTAGACCGGGCGGGTATGCGGGACGTCCGCGGCGACGTTGTAGGCGCCGGAGTACACCGCGGTGGCGCCGGCCAGGGCGACGACACCGAGCATGGCGGCGAGAAAGAGCAGGATCCTGTTGTGCCTTTTCATGGCTGTTTTCCTCTATTCGGGATGCGTACCGGCGGCGCTGCGGTAGCGCCCGCCGGAAACGGGAAGGGTTGGAATGCGCGCACGTCCGGCGGTCCGGACGGCCAGGCCGAACGCATGGCGACAGAGACGGGGGTGGGCGCGTCCAGCGCGCGGCATCACTCCGTATCCACGGGTTTTCCCTCCGCCATCGACGGCGGGAAACCGCGCGCGCCGCCGGGCGCGCCCGGCGGTCGCATGCGTCCGAGGGATCAACCGATGGGAGGACGGATCAGGTGCGGCAGAGCCGGTGCGGGATGACCCGCGGGCGGCGCCGGCGGGACGTGCGTGTGGACGATGATCACCGGCGTGTGCGCCGGCATGGAAACGGCCGTCGCACAGCCGTGGACGCAGGCGCAGGTGCAACTGGCGGACTTGCAGCAATCGGGATCCGGCGCGGTGTCGTGCCCGGAAGCTGAAGTCGCCTGCTCCGTTGCGACCGCATGGCCGGCGCAATCGATCCCGTGCGTATCGCGCCCGGCATCCGCCGCGGCGCCCGGCGCGGATCCCATGTCCAGCATCCGCACGGACGCCGCCGCCGCGCCGGCGCCATTCAGCACCAGCGCAACGCACAGCAGACACCGCATCAGCAGACCCAGGAGCGACATGCCGGCAAGCCTACCGCACGCATCGTGGTGTTTGGCGCATCAATGGCGCCGCCAATGCATCCACGAACAAACCCGGGTCTTGAGCCGGGACCCGGGTCCTTGCGCATGTTCACGGATCGCGCCGATCCGGCGCGCGACGATCTTCGCCGCGATCGCATCCTGATGATCAGAAGGCGCGGCAACCCGCCACTCGCGGCGGCGAATGCGGCGCTGGACTTTCCGCGACGGGCGAACGGCTGATCCCATGCATCCCCGCAACTCCTGCCTGCCGGTCGTACGGCGCGCGCTTCCCCGCATGCTGCTCATCCTCGCCGGGTTGTGCGCGGGCGCATCCGGCGTTTCACGTGCCGGTGATCCACCCACGCAGCTCGGCGGCAGCGTGGTGGTGCCGCTGGATCATCAGGCGCCGGATGGCCGTGTGGCGGCCATCCGCTACGAGCTGGGTGCTCCGTTCGACGCCGCCAAGCCCACCGTGTTCGTGATCGCCGATGCGCAGCAGTTCTACGTCCATGCCGGAGCGACGCCGGAATTGCAGGCATCGCTGTTCGGCGACGGATTCAATGTGGTCGGCATCCCCGGACGCGGTTCGGATCCCGTCGTCATCCGCGCCACGCAGGGAATCGATGGACGAACCGACTGGCGCGCGGCCTGGCGCGTCCTCAACAGCGCACAGTGGGTGGAGGACGTCGAAGCGGTGCGTCGCCACCTGTTGGGCGAACGGGGACGGGTGTCGCTGTACGGGCGCTCCGGTGGCGCCTTCCTGGTGCATCAGTATCTGGCGGTCCACGGCGACAAGGTGCGCCGCGCGTGGACCCAGGCGCCCCTCAATCCCGTCATCGTCGCCGGGTTGGGACTGCGGACGGATCATTTCTGGGAAGAGATCGGCGACGACGATCCGGATCTGCAGGCGTTGCTCCGGCAGGCGCTGG
This sequence comes from Pseudoxanthomonas sp. 134C1, assembly GCF_057773065.1. Taxonomy (NCBI): domain Bacteria; kingdom Pseudomonadati; phylum Pseudomonadota; class Gammaproteobacteria; order Lysobacterales; family Lysobacteraceae; genus Pseudoxanthomonas; species Pseudoxanthomonas sp. 134C1. The sequence continues at coordinate 649,631 of NZ_JBYMTH010000001.1, read as the reverse complement.
CACGGGCACCCGGCGAGCGGGCGCGGTGGATGCGGATCCTGCAGCGCCAGAATTTCTTCGTGCCGCTGTCGCGACGTGACGAGGAACGCGCCCGGCTGATCCGCGCGATGGCCGCCGGTGATGCGGCCACCCTCGAGGCCGCGGGCAAGGCCTATCAGGTGGATGCGGTCGACCGGATGCTGGCATCGCCGCAGGGCGTGGCCATCACCGTCCGGCTGTACGAGTTCGGGGATGCCGTCGTCGCGCGGCCGCACGATGACGGCATCCATCCAGGTGAGGAAACCTTCCGCGATCAGGTGCGTCCGCTGCTCGCCCTGCGGGAACAGGGCCTCATCACTCCGCCCACGTTCGATCTGGAACGGCTTCACCGGGTCGATGCCGAAGTGATGGTGCTCGCCGGCCGGCACGACCATACGGCGGACTACCGCGCGTTGATCGCCTTGTCCGCGTGCTATCCCCATGGTCGGCTGTTCATCGCCGACGACAACCATGTCTTCGAGGCGATGAACCGGCAGGGGCATGCCACCCGCCTGCTGCGCGCCTTCCTCGCAGGGGGCGCGGACTCGGCGGCCTACCGCTCCGCCGAAGCCGACGCCGAAGCGCTGCGCTGGCGGGAGTGACGACATCAATGCGTCCGTGTGTCGCATCGACGGCCCTGCGTGACCATCGCCGCTTCCATCGGCGGTGTTCCCGTGTTTGTCTATCCGCCTGTTTCCGGATCGTTCGCCCTTCAGACGATGGTGTCGCCAGCTTTCCTCCCCGCGCTTGGCCTGCTGACCACCAGCCTGTGCGCCCTGCTGGCGATGTTCCTCTGGTTCACACCCGGCCCGCTGGCCCGGGCCAACCGGTATCTGGCCGGGTTCCTGCTGCTGACGGCGGTGGACGTGATCGGCTGGGCGTCTCCGCTGCTGTCCGCCCCACTGCGGTCGGGCCTCCCCTGGCGGACATCGCTGGCATTCCTGCAGATGCCGCTGCTGCATGCCTACGTCGTCGCCCTGTGCTTTCCCGTGCGTCGCACCCGCGGACACCTGCTGGCGGGCGTGATCACCACCCTGGCGGCGCTGGCCGCGCAACTCGCGGCCGGTGACGCGACCTTCGTGGCATTCCGGCGCATCGAAAGCGGGCTGCTCCATCTCCAGTACTACGGCTACATGGCGCTGATGGCGCGGGTGTTGCTGGAATACCGGCGGGCCTATCGCGATCACTGTTCCAACCCCGATGGCGCGACCTTCGGCTGGCTGGTCACGCTGCTGTCGGTCTCGCTGTTCGCGAGCACCTTCGTGCTGCTGAAATCGCTGGCGTGGTGGAGCGGCCACCCGGATCTCTACCGCAGCCTGGACCCACTGGTGGCCGCGATCGCCGCGCTCATCACCGCGGCGCTCACCCTGGCCGCGCTGACCCGCCAGCATCTGTTCCTCGGCGTGGTCACCGAGTCCGACATCCCGCCGTCGAACCTCGTCGCTCCCCCGGACGCCACCCCGGCGGCGGCCACCGAAGCGACAGAACCCGACCCGGCCGATGACGTGGCGCTCGTCCGCGACCCGGCGGCGCTGGCCCGGCTCAACGCCTTCATGGCCGAGCAGGAACCGTTCCTGGATCCGTCCCTGACCATCCGCAGCCTCTCCCGGCGCCTGGGATGGGGCCAGCGCGAACTGTCCCAGCTCCTCAATCAGGCGCTGGGCATGCATTTCTTCGACTTCGTGAACCGCTACCGGGTGCGCAAGGCCGCCGCGCTGCTGCGGGATCCGGCGCTGGGCGATCTGACCGTGCTGGAGATCGCCCACCGCTCCGGGTTCAACACCAAATCCTCGTTCAATACCGCCTTCCACCGCCACCAGGGCACCACGCCGAGCGCCTACCGCCGTCGGGACGACGACGCGCACGGCGCCACGAACTCGGCGCTTTCCTAGCGGACGAATACCCGACCGACTTCGCGAAGTCGGTCGATGGCGGGCCCGAGCGCCCGCATCCTGCGGCTCCCCCTCATCCAAGGAGCACGCGATGCGACGTCTTTTCCTCCTCCCGGTGCTGGCCTCGCTGACCCTGGCCTGGCCCGGCGCGCGGACGCAGTCCGCGCCTCCGGCGGCAGAAACCGCCGCCGCCGTGCGGGCACTGCTGGCCCCCTGGGATCGTCCCGGCATGCCGGGCGCGGCGGTCTCGATCACCCTGGACGGGAAGGTCGTGCAGCATGAGGAAGCCGGCGCCGCCGACCTGGAGCAGAACACGCGGATCACCCCGGCGTCGGTGTTCCACATCGCCTCGGTGTCCAAGCAGTTCGCCGCCTTCGCGATCCTGCTGCTGGAACAGGACGGCAAACTGTCCATCGACGACCCGCTTTCCCGCTACCTGCCCGAAGCCGCCCGCTGGGCGCCGATGACGCTGCGGCAACTGCTGAACCACACCGCCGGCGTGCGCGACTTCGGCACCCTGATGCCCGCCGCCGGCTGGCGCGGCGAGGATCTGATCACCGACGGGCAGGTCCTGCGGATGGTGCTGCGCCAGCGCGGCGGCAACTTCGCGCCGGGCGCCGCTTACCAATACAACAACACCGACTACGCGCTGCTCGGCGAAGTCGTGCGACGGGTGTCAGGGCAATCGCTGCGCGAATTCTGCGACGAGCGCATCTTCCGGCCGCTCGGCATGCGCGACACCCGCTTCGCGGATGAGGTCGAAAGTTTCGTGCCCCATCGGGTGCCATCCTGGCAATCCTCCGGCAATGGCTACGTGCGCGCCGTGCTGAGCAGCGCCACCACCGGTTCGACCGGCCTGCTCACCACCGCCGCCGACCTCAGCCGCTGGGCGCTTAACTTCGAGACCCACGTCGTCGGCAACGCCGCCCTGTTCGCGCGCATGCAGGAGCAGGGCCGGCTGACCGACGGCACGATCAATTTCTATGCGCTCGGCCAGGAGCGCCACGCCTGGCGTGGGCTGGATACCTGGAGCCACGGCGGCCGCGACGCGGGCTACCGCGCTTTCCTGCTGCGCGTGCCCGGCGAACGTTTCAGCGTGGCGGTGGTGGCCAACGCCAACGATGTCGACGCCTCGGAAATCGCCTACGGCATCGCCGAACGCTACCTGTCGCATCGTCCCGGCTATCGCGCGCCGGTTCCGGACAACGGCCGGCCGAACCGCCGCCAGTTGGCCGCCTACGCCGGCGATTACGAACTGTTCCCGGGCTACTTCTTCCGCATCGGCACTGATGGCCGCCGCCTGCTCGTCTCCACGCTCGACGACGCCAAGCCGGAGGAACTGCCCGCGCTTGCGTCGAATCGTTTCCTGTTGAGCGGGAAGTTCAACCAGGTGCTGGAGTTTCCGGGGCACGGAAAGGGTCCGCCGGCTCGGTTGCATTTCGTCATCGGCCAATACGGCCGGATCGATGCGCCACGGGTGAAGCTGGCCGCTTTCGATCCCGCCGGCGTGCATGCCGACGAATTCATCGGCCGCTACCACAGCGACGAACTGGACACGGACTACTTGCTGACCGTCGAGGACGGCCGGCTGCGCATCAGCCACCCGCGCTGGCCGACGGCCACGCTGCAACCCTACCAGCGGGATCTGTTCCGCAGCTCGGCGTGGTTCCTGCAGAGGATCGCGTTCGAGCGCGACGGCTCCGGACGCGTGACCGGCTTTCTGCTGTCCGGCCCGATCGCCGAGAACATCGTCTTCGAGCGGGTCGCCGGTCGCTGAGCCACGCCCACGCCGTCGGTGGATTCGGTGCGCTGGCGGCAACGCTCAGTAGGCGAACTCGCGGAACACCGGATCGACGCTGCCGTTCCATTCGGTCGCGAACAGCTTGAGCTTGCGCTCGGCCGGCGTCTCGTTGGATTCGACGATTTCGATCAGCGCATCGAGGAAGCCGCTCTCGTCCACGCCCTTGCTGTTCAGGCATGCGCGGCGACGCAGGCCGGCGACCGCGATCTTCAGCGCCTCGGCGGCGACGTCGCGCACCGTGCCACCGCGGAACGGCAGCTTCAACGCATCGCGCGGCACGCCGTCGCGCAGGGCGTGGCGCTCTTCCAGGCTGAAGTCCTTGACCAGATCCCAGGCCGCGTCCAGCGCCGCGTCGTCGTACAGCAGGCCCACCCAGAACGCCGGCAGCGCACACAGCCGGTTCCACGGGCCGCCATCGGCGCCGCGCATTTCCAGGAATTTCTTCAGCCGCACTTCGGGGAAAGCGGTGGTCATGTGATCCGACCAGTCGCGCAGGGTCGGCAGCTCGCCCGGCAACACCGGCAGCGCGCCTTTGAGGAAGTCGCGGAAACTCTGTCCGCTGGCATCATGGTAGATGCCATCGCGGTAGCTGAAGTACATCGGCACGTCGAGCAGGTAGTCGACGTAGCGCTCGTAACCGAAGCCGTCCTCGAACACGAAATCGAGCATGCCGGTGCGATCCGGATCGGTATCGGTCCAGATGTGCGAGCGGTAGCTCTGGTAACCGTTCGGCTTGCCCTCGGTGAACGGCGAATCGGCGAACAGCGCGGTCGCGATCGGCTGCAGCGCCAGCGACACGCGGAACTTCTTCACCATGTCCGCTTCGCTGGCGTAATCCAGATTGACCTGGACGGTGCAGGTGCGGGTCATCATGTCCAGGCCGAGCGAACCGACCTTGGGCATGTACGATTTCATGATCTTGTAGCGGCCCTTGGGCATCCACGGCATTTCGTCGCGCCGCCATTTCGGCTGGAAGCCCATGCCGAGGAAACCGAGCCGCAGTTCGTCGGCGACCTCCTTGACTTCCTTCAGGTGGGTGCCGACCTCGACGCAGGTCTGGTGGATGGTTTCCAGCGCGGCGCCGGAGAGTTCCAGCTGGCCGGCCGGCTCCAGGGTGACCGAGGCACCGTCTCGGGTCAGCGCGATCACCCGGCCCTTCTCTTCGACCGCGTCCCAGCCGAAGCGGACAAGTCCTTTCAGCAGCGCCTCGATGCCGCGCTCGCCGTCGAACTCCGGCGGACGCAGATCGTCCAGGCGGAAGCCGAACTTCTCGTGTTCGGTGCCGATGCGCCAGTCCGCGCGCGGCTTCTCGCCACTGGCGACGTACTGCACGAGCTGCGTGCGATCGGTGACGAGCGTATCGGCGACGTGGCTGGGGCTGGACAAGGGCGGGGCTCGCACGGCAGGGAACGACGATGTGGGGCTGCGGCGCAGGCGCCACAAGGGCGGCAATATAGCGTGCCGCCCGTCCAGGCATCATCGCCACCGCCCACATCGCAGTGTTCCGCGCCTGTGCTGGCCGCCCCGGACTCGACCCTGCGTGGCGCGGACGCTACCCTGCCGCCATGCCGCGCCATCGTCCGCTTCCCGTCAGCCGCCATCCCGAACTCCACCGCACCAACCGGGTCGGCTGGCTGCGCGCGGCGGTGCTGGGCGCCAACGACGGCATCGTCTCGGTGGCCGGCATCGTGGTCGGCGTGGCCGCCAGCGGCGCGAGTTCCGAAACCATCCTGATGACCGGTGTCGCCGGCGTGGTCGCCGGTGCGATGTCGATGGCCGCGGGCGAGTATGTGTCAGTCCAATCACAGGCGGACACCGAAACCGCCGATCTGGCGATCGAGAAACGCGAGCTGCATGCCGAGCCTGGTCTCGAACTCGCCGAGCTCGCCCAGATCTACGTGCAGCGCGGACTCGAACCCGCCCTCGCCCGCCAGGTCGCCGAACAGCTCACCGCCCATGACGCGCTCGCCGCGCATGCGCGCGATGAGCTCGGCATCACCGAGGAACTGCGCGCACGCCCCTTGCAGGCGGCGTTGGCGTCGGCCGCCGCCTTCACCGTCGGCGCGGCGCTGCCCATCGCGGCGTCGGTGCTGGCGCCGACCGGCCGGATCGCCGTCGTGACCACCGCGATCACCCTGGTCGGCCTGCTGGTTTCCGGTGGTCTCGCCGCATGGATCGGCGGCGCTCCCGTGCTGCGCGGCGCATGGCGCGTCGGCTTCTGGGGCGCGGCGGCGATGGCGGCCGCGGCGCTCGTGGGCAGACTGTTCAACGTCGCGATCTGAATCATCCGCAATCCGATGAACGCACCGCAGGATCCCCGTTCGCTGCTGATCGCCCGCCTGGGTTCGCTGGTCGATTGCACGCGCGCCGAAGGCTATGCCTGCATCACCGCGCGCCACGAACACGGCGCGCACGCGGTGGACATCGATCATCCCTGCATCGCGATCGTGCTGCGCGGGCGCAAGCAGGTGCGCACGCATGCGCAGACGCTGGAGTTCGCGCCGGGCGATCTGTTCCTGATCGCGCGCCGCTGCCGCATGGATGTGGTCAACATCCCCGATCCCGGCAGCGGCCTCTATCTGACCGTGACCATTCCGCTGTGCGAGGAAGTCCTCGCCGCCGCGCGATTGCTCTGGTCGGACCCGATCACCGGGCACGGCCAGGACCTCGCCCGCCTGGACAGCGCCGAATTCGCCTTCGATCTCCAGCGCTGGCTGGCTTCGCTGCAGGCCGGCCACTACACCGAGGCGCGGCTGGCGCTGGCCGCGCTGACGGTGGCGCTGTGCCGCCGTGGCCATACCGCGATGCTGGTGCCACCGCCGCCCAGCCTGGCGATGCAAATCCGCGATCTGGTCCGCGCCGAACCCGCGCGCGAGTGGCAGTCGCAGCACGTCGAGGCCGCGCTGGGCGTGAGCGGCGCCACCCTGCGCCGCCGGCTGGCCACCGAAGGCACCGGGTTGCGCGATGTGATCGCGGCCGCACGCCTGGCCTGCGCGATGGATCTGCTCTACACCACCCACTGGCCGGTGAAGACGGTGGCCGCGCGGGTCGGCTACCGCTCCGTCGCCAGCTTCACGCGCCGCTTCAACGAACGTTATGGCCTGGATCCGGCCTATATCGGCAACGCCTGAAACGCGGGACGACGTGAGCGTTTGACGCCGCGGATTGAGCGTTGCGCCCGGCGATGCCTGCCTACGATGACGACTCCGCGGCGACGCCGCCTGTTCCCACCACTTCCATGCCCTCCCCTCCTCTCCGTATTCGCGTCCCGGCCTCACTGCTGCTGGCGGTCGTCGCCCTGCCCGCCGCCGCGCAGACCGCGCCCACCCGCCAGGTGCCGGGCGTCTACCGCCAGGCGATCGGCGAACTGCGCGTCACCGCACTGTTCGATGGCGTCGTGCCGCTGGCGCGCGCCGAGTTGTCCGGCATCGACGACGCCGGCAAGCAGGCGCTGCTGACATCGCGCCACGTGCCCGAAACCCCGCAGGGGCTGCAGACCGCGGTCAACGCCTATCTGGTCCAGCGCGGCGACGTGCTGACCCTCGTGGACGCCGGCACCGCGCGCTGTTTCGGTCCGGGCCTGGGCCATGTGCTGGAAAACCTGCTCAGCGCCGGGTATGCGCCGGAACAGGTCGATCAGGTGCTGATCACCCACGCGCATCCGGATCATCTGTGCGGCCTGCTCGATGCGCGGGGTCACGAAGCATTTCCGAAGGCGACCATCTGGCTGGCGCGCGCCGATGCCGACTACTGGCTGGATCCGGAGACCGAAACCCGCGCCGACACCCGGGCGATGTTCCGCCCGCTGTTCAAGATGGCGCGCGACGCGGTGGCCCCGTACCGGGCGGCTGGACGCCTGCGAATGTTCGCCCGCGGCGAGCGCCTGCCCGAGGGCGTGAGCGGCCTGGATTCGCCCGGCCACACACCGGGCCATACCTCGTTCCTGTTCGACGCGGGTGCCGGCCAGCACCTGCTGGTGTGGGGCGACATCGTCCACTACCACGCGGTGCAGTTCGCCCGCCCGGATGCGTCCTTCGAGGCGGATCTGGATCGCGGCCAGGCGATCGCCAGCCGCCGCGCGCTCATGGCCCGCACCGCCGATGGCGGCTGGTGGCTGGCGGGCGCCCATCTGCCGTTCCCGGGCCTGGGCCATGTCCGCCGCGACGATGACGCGTTCGCGTGGGTGCCGGCGGAGTTCTCGCCGCTGCCCGGCGAACAGTGAGCGGAGGCGGCCCGACCCCGGTGGGGTCGCTTCCGCCGGGGGCTGTCGCTAGCCCAGTTCCAGCCAGTCCATGACCACCTGGCGCGCCTCGTCGACGCCCTGCTTGGACTCGGACGAGAACACCTGCACGCCGACGCTGTCGCCGAAGGCGGAGAACAGCTCCTTCTTCACCGCCTGCAGGGTCTGCGACTGCTGGCCGCGGCCGAGTTTGTCGGCCTTGGTCAGCAGCGCGTGCGCCGGCAGCCCGCGCTGGACCGCGTAGCCCAGCATCTGCCGGTCGTAGTCCTTGAGCGGATGGCGGATGTCCATCACCACCACCAGTCCCTTGAGCGCCTCGCGGCGGTGGAAGTAATCCTGGATGAAGGCCTGCCAGTGGGCCTGCAGTTCCTGCGGAACCTTGGCGTAACCGTAGCCCGGCAGATCCACCAGATGGCGGCCCGGCTGGACTTCGAAAAAGACCAGTTGCTGGGTCCGGCCCGGGGTCTTGGAAACCCGGGCCAGCGCGTTGTGGCGGGTCAGCGCGTTCAGCGCGCTGGACTTGCCGGCATTGGAGCGGCCGGCGAAGGCCACTTCGCGACCGGCGTCCTCCGGCAGCTGGCGGAAATTGTGCGCCGAGAGCAGGTATCGGGCGGAATTGAGCAGGTTCGACATGCCACTAGGATGGCATGGGCGGGCGCCGAAGGCGGCAGGGTTCGCGCCGCTGGCGGGGCCGAATTGACCGCGGAGCCCCCCCGCAGGGATAATTCCGGGGTTTCGCGGCTGCCATGGGGCACCGCTTCTTGAGGTTTTTCGGAGCTTTAGCATGCGCCACGCTCGCGTTTGGGGACTTGCAGGACTGGCCATTGCGGCCGTCGGAGCGGTTGCCTATGCACAGACCACCGTCGTTCCGGTGCCGGACAATGCGCCGGTGCAGACCGCTTCGCTGGATATCGACCTGACCAAGACCACCTGGGGCGATGCCAAGGCTGGCCAGACCAAGGCCGCGGCCTGCGCCGCCTGCCATGGCGCCGACGGCAATCCGGCCGACCCGCAGTACCCCCGCATCGCCGGCCAGAGCGAGCGCTATGTCTCGCGCCAGCTCTCGCTGTTCGCCAATGGCCAGCGCACCAGCGGCATGTCCGCGGTGATGGTGCCGTTCGCCCAGATGCTGAGCGCGCAGGACATGCGCGATGTCGGCGCCTACTTCGCGACCCAGAAGGCCGGTGCCGGCCTGGCCGACGACACCGTCGTCGCCGACGGCGCGTACAAGGACATGAAGTTCTACGAGATCGGCCAGAAGCTGTACCGCACCGGCGACGCCAGCCGCGGCGTCCCGGCGTGCATGGCCTGCCACGGCCCCTCCGGCGCCGGCAACCCGGGCCCGGCCTATCCGCACATCGGCGGCCAGCAACAGGCCTACGTGGTGCGCCGCCTGCAGGAATACCAGGCCGGCACGACCACCGAGAAGGATCCGAGCCACTTCAACATCATGGCGCAGGTCGTCCACCCGCTGACCGAGCAGGAAATCCAGGCGCTGGGCAGCTATCTGCAGGGTCTGCACGACCGTGCCGACGACGAAGCCGCCGCGAAGACAGCGACTGCCAAGAAGTCGTGAACTTCGCCGCCTCGTCGCGGTCCTGACTCACAGCTCCTGTTCATTGCGCCGGCCCCACCATGGCCGGCGTTTCTTTTTCCAGCGCCTGCGGAGGAAACACATGAAGACCCGCCTGACCCTGCGCCTGATGTTGACGGTGCTGTTCTCGCTGCTGCCGATGCTCGCGCTGGCCGCCGACGCGCCCGCGCCGAAGGAAGGCGTGGACTACGAGGTCATCCCGGACGGCAAGCCCTTCGCGCCGGTCAAGGGCAAGGTCGAAGTGGCGGAAGTGTTTTCCTATGCCTGCGTCCACTGCGCCCACTTCGAACCCAGCCTGCAGGCCTGGAAGCGCAGGCAGGGCCCGGCCGTGCAGCTGGTGCAGGTGCCGGCGGCGCTGTCCTCCTCCTGGATTCCCTACGCCCGCGCGTACTACGCGGCCGAACTGAGCGGCGTGCTGGGCAAGACCCACGCGGCCGTGTTCGATGCCCTGCACAAGGATGGCGCGCTGCCGCTGCACAATCCGTCCGTGGATGAACTGGTCACGTTCTATGCCGGTCATGGCGTGGACCGCGCGCGCTTCAACACCCTGTTGCGTGGTCCCGAAGTGGATGCCCGCCTGGAGAAGGCGCGCGAGTTCGCCATCGCCAGCGGTGTGCGCGGCACGCCGACGTTGATCGTCAACGGCAAGTACCGCGTCACCGGCGGCACCAGCTACGACGACGTGCTGCGCATCACCGATTGGCTGGTCGCCCGCGAGCGCGGCGCCCGCAAGTAACGTAGTGCGGGTGACACCCGGTCGCCCGCGGCACAGAATGTGCGGTCCCTTCGCGGACCTCGTCGTCCGCCCACGAATCTTTTCCATGCTGGAGTTCAGTGCAATGAAACTTCGTCCGCTCCTGATGACGCTCGCCCTGCTGCCGCTGCTGGCGGCTTGCGGCCAGACCAATGCCCCCGGCGCGACCGCGCCGGTCACCGACGCCGCCCCCGCGCCCGCCGCGGAAACGCCGGCGGCTCCGGCCACCGACACCGCCGCGCCGGCGGAAACCCCGGCCGCGCCGGCCGAAGGCAGCGCGCCGGCTTCCACCGACGCCCCGGCGCCGTCGAACGCACCCGCGCCGACCGCACCCGCCGGTCCCGCGCCGGTCGCCGGCGTCGACTACGACCTGATTCCGAACGGCCAGCCGTACGCCCCGCTCAACGGCAAGATCGAAGTGGTGGAAGTGTTCGGCTACGTCTGCCCGGCCTGCGCGAGCTTCCAGACCCAGGTGATGCCGTGGCGCAAGACCCTGCCGGCCGACGTCCGCCTGACCTACGTCCCGGTCGCGTTCGGTCCGGAATGGCTGCCGTATGCGCAGGCCTACTACGCCGCCGAGAGCAAGGGCCTGGTCGAACGCACGCATGACACGGTGTTCACCCGGATCCACGCCGAGCGCAGCCTGCCGGGCGAAGGCAAGAAGCCGGATCCGGCCAAGGTCGCCGCGTTCTACGCCGGCTACGGCGTGGATGCCAAGGAATTCCTGGGCCTGATGAACAGCTTCGGCATCAACGCCAAGGTCAACCGCGCCAAGCAGTTCGCGATCCAGTCCGGCGTCAACAGCACGCCCAGCCTGGTCGTCAACGGCAAATACAAGGTGAAGGGCCGCAGCTTCGAGGACATGCTGCGCATCACCGATCACTTGATCGCGCAGGAGCGCGCCGCCAAGTAAGCGGTACCCCAGGTTCCCCCGCCCCCATGACGACGATGCCCGGCACGCGCCGGTTGCGGGTGCTCAGCGCCAACATCCAGGCCGGCTCCAGCACCCGACGCTACAGCGACTATGTGACCCGCAGCTGGTCGCATGCGCTGCCGGCCGGCAACAAACGCGGCAGTCTCGACGCGATCGCACAGCTCGCTGGCGAGCACGACATCGTCGGCCTGCAGGAGGCGGATCCCGGGAGCCTGCGTTCGGGCTTCACCAACCAGACCCACTATCTGGCCGAGCGCGCCGGTTTCGATTACTGGACCCACCAGCCCAACCGCAACGTCGGGCGGGTGGCGTCCAGCGCCAACGGCCTGCTGAGCCGGCTGGAGCCGGTGGAAGTGAGCGACCACGCGCTGCCCGGCCGCATCAGCGGACGCGGCGTGCTGGTGGCGCGGTTCGGCGATGGCGACGAAGGCCTGACCGTGGCGGTGGCGCATCTGTCCCTGGGCGCCAATTCGCGCCGCGCGCAGCTGTCCTTCATCGCCGAGCTGCTGTCGGATCATCCGCACGCGGTGTTGATGGGCGACTTCAACTGCATGCCCGACACGCCGGAAATGGACGTGCTGTACCGGCACACCCGCCTGCGCCCGCCGCAGCACCGGATCCCGACCTTTCCCAGCTGGCGCCCGCAGCGCGCCATCGATCACATCCTGATCAGCGAGGCGCTGGTGGCCGAAGGCGCGCGCGCGGTTCCGGCCGCCAACTCGGATCACCTGGCCCTGGCGATGAGCATCGACGTTCCCGCCGAAGCCCTGCGCTGAACGTCGAACTCCCGTCCGCGATCAGCCCGCGACCAGGATGCTGATGCCCATCACCACCATGAAGATCGCGAACACCCGCTTGAGCGCGGTGCCGCCGATGGCGTGCGCCAATCGCGTGCCCCACGGCGCGGCCAGCACCGACGCGATCGCCACGCCAATCGCCGCCGGCAGGTAGACATAGCCCACGGCGTGTTCGGGCAGGGCGCCGGCCGGCGCATGCAGGGCATAGCCCAGCGCGCTGCCGATGGCGATGGCCACGCCGCAGGCGCTCGAAGTGCCGACCGCGCGCACTGGCGCGATGCCACGCCAGACCAGCAATGGCACGGTCATGCTGCCGCCGCCGATGCCGACCACCGCCGACATCGCGCCGATGCCGGTACCGGCCGCGGTCATCGGCCAACCGCGTGGCGGCGCGACGCTTTCACCCGCGGCACCGCCCTTGCGGGTCCCCCCGAACGCCATTTGCGCGCCCGCGATCAGGCAGTAGATCGCCACCACCCAGCGCAGCACGTCGTCATCCAGATACACCGCCAGCCCGCTGCCCAGCCAACCGCCCAGCAACAACCCCGGCACCATCCACGCCACCGTCGGCCACATCACGCTGCCGCGCCGGTGATGCGCGAACGCGGAGGACGCGGCGGTCAGCACGATGCTGGCCAGCGAACTGGCCAGGGCCGCATGCATGGCCGCTTCCCGGGGAATGCCGAACAACGGCAGCACCCACACCAACGCCGCCACCAGCACCAGTCCGCCACCGATGCCGAGCAGGCCGGCCAGCACGCCCGCCACCACGCCCAGCAGCGGGAATATCCAGAAATGATCCAAACGCAATCTCCTTCCACCCGATACGCACACGACCGTTCAGCCGGCTCCGGTATATTCCGGCCATGAACCGTCCCACCCCACTCATCGTACTCGCTGCCGCGCTCGCGCTCCTGCCCCTGGCCGGTGCGCGCGCGCAGAACCTGGATGCGCAACGGCCACAACTGCGGGCCGCGCTGGAAGCCGCCGAACGCGGCCAGTTCAACGCCGCGCAATATGCAGGACTGGCATCGCATCCGATCTATGGCTGGGTCGAACTGGCCGCGCTCCGCCGCGACATCGACAAGTTGCCGACCTCGCAGGCGCAGGGTTTCCTCAAACGCTACGAAGGCCAGGCGGTGGCGGAAAACTTCCGTTCCCTGTGGCTGGCTTCGCTGGCTCGCCGGCAGGACTGGCCGACCTTCCTCGGCGCCTGGAAGCCCACCGACAACGCCACGCTGCGCTGCGCGGAACTGGACGCGCGCCAGGCCACCGGACGCGCGGACGCGCAGTGGACCCAGGACGCGCAGGCCCTGTGGCGCGGCGCGGCCAAGTCGCTGCCGGACGGTTGCGATCCGGTGTTCGCGATCCTCGCCAACAAGGGTGGCCTGCCGCCAGCGTTGCGTTGGGAGCGCATCGATGCGGCCGCCGCCGAAAGCCAGACCGCGGTGATGCGCACCGCGGCTCGCGGCCTGCCGGCCGACGAGGCCGCGCTGGCCAACGACTACGCCGCCTTCATCGACGCCGTGCATACACGCGCCTTGAACTGGCCGAAGACCGATCGCAGCCGGCGCATGGCCAGCTACGGCCTGGCGCGGCTTGCCAGCCGCGATCCCGGTGCCGCCGAGACCCAGCTGCCGCAATACGCGAGCGCGCTGGGCATGACCGAAGCCGATCGCGGCCGCGTGCTCTACCAGATTGCCCTGTGGACGGTGGCGTCCTACGAGCCCGACTCGGCGCGCCGTCTCAACGCCGTTCCCGAATCGGCCTACGACGAGCGTCTGCACGAATGGCGCGTACGCGAAGCCATGGCACGTGGCGATTGGCGTGCCGCGCTGGTCGCGCTGCGCAAGATGCCGGCCAAGCAGCGCGAGGATTCGCGCTGGCGCTATTTCGAGGCGCGCATGGTGGAAAAGACCGGCGACAACGCCGCCGCGCAGCCGTTGCTGCGCGAGGCTGCGCGTGCGCCGACCTTCCACGGCTTCCTCGCCGCCGACCGGCTCAAACAACCCTACGCGCTGTGCCCGTGGATTCCCAACGACGGCAAGGAAGCCAGGGACACGATCGCCCGCGATCCCGCCATCGTGCGCGCAATGGAGCTGTGGAAGCTGGATCGCTCCGGCTGGGCGGTCGCGGAATGGAACAGCGCGCTGTCGCGTTTCGACGACACCCAACGCCGCATCGCGGTGGAAGTGGCGCAGGACAACGGCTGGTTCGATCGCGCGGTGTTCTCGCTGGGCAAGCGTCCGGACGAGCAGCGCCTTTACCAGTTGCGTTTCCCGTTGCATCACGGCGAAACCATCCGCCGCGAATCCGCCCGCCACGCGCTGGATCCGGCCTGGGTGGCCGCCGAAATCCGCGCCGAGAGCGTGTTCAACCCGCGTGCGCGTTCCGGCGCCAATGCGATGGGCCTGATGCAGGTGGTGCCCGCCACGGGCGCGGCCACCGCCAAGCGCCTGGGCCTGCCCTGGGGCGGCGCCGCCAGCCTGTACGACTCGGATACCAACATCGCGCTGGGGACCGCCTACCTGCGCGAAATGGAAAACAAATACGGCGTTCCCTACATCGCCATCGCCGCCTACAACGCCGGTCCCACTCCGACCGCGCGCTGGCAGTCGCAGCGACCCGGCTACGATCCGGACATCTGGATCGAGACCATCAGCTACAAGGAAACCCGCGAGTACGTCGCCCGCATCCTCGCCTTCAGCGTGATCTACGACTGGCGCCTCAATGGCAACGCCCTGCCGATCAGCGATCGCATGCTCGGCAAGCTCGACGGCAAGCGCCGGGAGTTCACCTGCCCCGACGCGCGCATGCCGAAGAGCTGAACCTTGGATCAATCAAGCAATCCCAACCCCTTGATTCGCACTTGCCGTCAGAATGGCAAAATGCCGTTTGTCTCTTGGCCAGAGTTTTAGTCGCACCCAGGTTCCATTCTGGTCACCTCCTTGAGCTCGCGCAGGAATATCGCGAGCTCTTGCGGCGTCCTACAGATCTCCGAAGCATTCACGTCGTAGACGGCTCTCGCTCTTCGCTTCAGATCTGCAAGCTCCTTATGGCATTGGTCGGACAATGCGCTCGTATCGGTGGAATTCACCCATTGAGTCACGGCACTACCACGGTAACCAATATAGCACCTGAAATCGCTGGAAAGTCCAGCATCCATCTTGAATCTTGCAAGACCGACAAGGGCTCTTGGAGCACGCGAACTTCTACTACCGCCTATCAGCGAAAGCCCAAGCTCTGCCTTGTCCGCGCCAGCACAAGCATACAAGTTCTGCGTGCACAGGTATTTTCCTCCCGTACTCCTGTGCGTAGCGAGGGACACCAGAATAGAACGCTCAGCGCCCACGATATCCCTCGCCATTTTCTCCTCGAACTCGCCGCAACTGGCGTTACCCATGGCAGAAAGAAATGAAAGAGCGATCGCAATGTGATGCAGTGTTTTCATTCGTCACCAGAATCGAGGTGGCATTTTTGGAAAGAAAGCATCCATGACACGAAGAGTACTTCCCGGCTCGGCGTCAATGAAATCGTTTAGATCTTGAATGTCCTCAGAAGTGCCAGTTACACAACCTTCAGAACAGAATCTTGGCCCTAGTGATGGACCGAAAGGGTTCACACAGCTGTGAGATCTGAAGAGGTCTCGACCATGCACTTCTGTGCCTGGCATAGGAGCAAGAACCCTCCCATTTGGCTTGGACGTCCATCCATCTGTCCATACCCACTCCCCTGTTGGAATTGGCCCTCTGCTTCTAACGTTTGTACATGCCGGATTGTCTTTGCACTGCATTCCTGCACCATTGTTCCCGGAGGAAACTCGAATATTGACGCTGGCTGTCTCCGGCATGCTTGGATAACAAACCAGGCGCCTGTCTTCTATTGAATAAAAGCAATCTCCCAAACCAAGGGAGTCAACATATGAAATCGGATTTCCGTTCACATAGAGATATGTATTGAGTCCGCCATTCTGTCCAATCGGGTCGCTCTGCGAATATCGCCCTGAGCTCGCCTCATAGTCCCGGAAATAGTTCTGGTTGAGCGCGGAGGCCGCGTCATACCGCTGCCCCGGGAAGCGCATGTCCAGCACGAACGGAATGCCATCTCCGTCCGGGTCCTGCTGCGGGGCCGTGCTGCGGGGCCGTGCTGCCGAATGCTTCGCCCTTCAGGTCCCAGGTCCACACCGGTACGTTGCGCGCCGCTTCAATGACCACGCGGGGAGTGCCCAGGTGGTCGGGCTGCACGTAATGGAGTTGCTGGCCGTTGGCCAGCAGGCCCACCGGCAGGTCGTCCATCCACAGCGCCTGCTGGACAGGCGCGCCGGTGTCGTCGTAGTCGCCCAGCCAGTGGCCGGCTTCGTCGTAGACGGTGTAGGTGTTGGTGTTGCCCAGGTAGCGCCGGACCTGTTCGCCGCGGCCGTTGTAGGCGTACTGCCGGGTGGTCGCGCCCGCCTGCTGCACCCCACTCATCCGGTTGGCGTCGTTGTAGGCGAAGCCGCGGGTTCCGCCAATGGCGGTGGTGTTGCCGACCGCGTCGTAGCTGCGGGGCACACCGGCCACCGCGCTCAGCCGGTGGCTGGTGGTCGGGTAGCTGTAGGCCGCCGTGCCCGCCGCCGTGGTGTGGGCGGTGCGGTTGCCGGTGGCGTCATAGGCGTAGACGTCGATGGCCGCCTGGGTCGGGCCATCCTCGGTCCGGGTCAGTCGGCCCAGGGCGTCGTAGCCGAAGCGGATGGCCGGGTTCGCCACGCCTTGCGCCGTCCCCAGTTTCGTCAGGTTGCCCACCGCGTCATAGCCAAAGCCCAGCGACAGGCCACCGGCGTTCGGGTCTTCAATGGTGAGGGGGCGG
Source organism: Pseudoxanthomonas sp. 134C1 (assembly GCF_057773065.1). Classification (NCBI taxonomy): domain Bacteria; kingdom Pseudomonadati; phylum Pseudomonadota; class Gammaproteobacteria; order Lysobacterales; family Lysobacteraceae; genus Pseudoxanthomonas; species Pseudoxanthomonas sp. 134C1. The sequence goes on along the minus strand of NZ_JBYMTH010000001.1, from coordinate 632,756 downwards.
TAGTCCTGGTCCAGCGTCCGGCTCAGGCTCCGGCCGTTGCCGTAGGTCCAACCCGCCACCGGGCCGAACGGGTGGTAGGCCGCCTGGTTCAGCAGCACCTGCCGGGGCTGACCGCTGCGGGTAACGCCCATTTCGGTCACCTGCCCCTGTGCGTTGCGGCCGTAGTCCACCGTGGTGCCATCCGGGTAGACCATTGCCTGCAGATTCCCCCCCAAGGTGTAGGCATAACGGACCACGAAGCTCACCCCGTTCGTGGTCTGGCCCTTGCGCACGAGGTGGCCGAAGCGGTTGTAGCAGTAGCGGGTGCTGCCGCTGGCATCGTCCATCCCGCTCAGCCGGCCGATGCTGAAGGTCTCGCCCGCTTCGCACACCGTCGGCGTCGTGTCATAGGTGTAGCCGACGTTGAGGCTGGTGTCCGGGTAGCTGACCGCCGTCAACCGGTTCAGGACGTCATGGGTGTAGGTCGTGGTGACTCCGCGTGCATCGGTCTGACTGGCGCGGTTGCCGGCGCTGTCGTAGGTGTAGGTGGTGATGCCGGTGTCCGGGCTCTGCAACTGGGTCAGGTCGCCCAAGCCGTTGTAGGTGTAGGTGGTGTCCAGGCCCTTCGGGTCGGTGACTTTGGTCAGGTTGTCCAGCGCGTCGTACTGGAATTTGGTCTCGGCGGCGATGCCACCCACGTTCTGCAACGTGCGCGCCAGCCGGTTGAGCGGGTCATGGTCGTGGTCGGTCACCCGGCCCAGCGCGTCGGTCAGCGTGTTGAGGTTGCCGTTGGCGTCGTAAGTGAAGTCGGTGGGGTGGGCCTGGGCATCGGCCTGCGTGGCCAGTTGGCCGAGCTGGTTGTAGATGCGGCTCAGCGTTCGCTTGAGTGCGCCTCCGGCGTCCTTGGTTTCTTCGGCGATGCGATTGCCGGCGTTGTCCAGGACGTAGTGGATGGTGTTGCCGGCGTTGTCGGTGATGTCGGTCAACCGATGCGCCGGGTCGTAGGTGTACTGGGTGAAGGCGCCATCGGGCTGGGTCACCCGCTTCACCAAGCCGGTTGGCCAGTACTCAATGCGGGTGATGGCATCGTCGGTCTCGGCCGCGTCATTCGTCCCCCGTACCTTGCTGGCAGTCAGCCAACCCCGTGGGTGGTAGGCGTAGTCGGTGATGACGCCATTGGGGTCCTTGACCGAGAGGACGCGGCCAGCGCCGTCGTACTTCAGGGTCTCCGTCACCTGGCCCTTGGCGTTGGTGACTTTCCAGAGGTCGCCCTTGCGGTAAGAACAGGTGGCCGGCGTGATCGCGCAACCCGCATCATCGACCGAGTAATACTCCAACGCCGTAATATCGGCAATGTCCAGGCGCGGTCCGTCTACACGTTTGAGCAGCCCCACCATGGCGCAATCGACGTCTGTCGATTGGCAGTATTCGATTTTTTTCTTACGAGCTTCGCCACTGACGACATCCCGCACAACTATGTGGATCGGCTGGAGTCGCTGATTCCGCTCGACTTCCACTTCCTGTTGTCCAACGCGACTTCGCACTATTCGATTGGTCTTGATATCAACCTGGATCTCAGACACCCGCTGCCCTGACCACCCGGCAGCTTCGGCCTTCGTATGCACGCTGACCGTTTTCCCGCCAGCAGTCTCATTGACAATTCCATAGGAGTGGAGGGTCTTCACACCACGCCTATCCGTGACAGAAGCAAGCCGCCGGCGAAAGTCCGTTGCCTCCTCATGGTATTCGCGCCGGACAACCCCTCGACTGTCCGATCTGGCCCGCACTTTGCGCGGACGCAGGCTCGCCGACGCCGATGTCAACTCGTAATTCGATGTCTTGCCCAAGGCCTCCGTAACCATGACAGTGCCGTTGGAGGCGTAACTCAACCGAACACCGTCAATGCCAATATCCGTTTGGCCGCAATCACCAGAATGCCTACTGCAATTGACTCGCCCTTTTTCGTCATAGCCAAACCAGCTATAGCGTTGGCCATCCTCCGAGGTTATCCCCGTCAGAAATTGCGGAAACCGAACGTCCTCGTAGTGGTAGGTTCGCGTCCCGCCATCGGAATAAGTTACCGACGCCAGTTGACCATCTTCCGTATACGCATATGAAACAACATTCTGCTCTTCTATCGACAGGGCTCCCACCAACTCTTCGTCCATCGCAACGGTGTAATGTACCGTCAGCCGGCGCCCGCTTGAATGCGTGATATCCAGCAGTCTCCCTCGGATGTCATGGCGGTAGCCAAGTTCCGTCCCATCCTCAAACGCCCGCGCCTTCAACCTTCCGTCCAAATCAAATGTCACAGTTTCATTGGCGCGATAAAGCAGCCACGCATCGTCCTTCTGAACCAACCGATCGCCGCTGCCATCTTCCGCCTCGTAAGTGCTCCCGTCCTTCCGGAAAGCTATTTGGCTCCCATCAGCGTCAACAAGGCCGATCTCATTTTCTGTTGCTGGAAAGAAATCGTCGGGATTCCTACCGACGGTCAATCGCAGGTTGTGCGAGTGCGTCCAGCCCGGGCCAAAGGCGCCACCGGCGGTGCTGCTCAAAGATTTATAGTGGCGTGAGAAACGTATCCAGCCCAGGTCGATATCTGATTCTTGCTGTGACTTGTTCCCAGTAATCGGATCACAGGGATTCCCCACCGTATCGCACTGCCTGGGCAAGGGGGAACTCCAATATCTCAGAAACTGCGCCAACATGGATTCCATCTCCGGCGCCATGACACATGCGCCAACTTTCTGGCTCCAGGCTTGAACTGCGCTGTTTGGACATTCAACTTTGCGCTCCCTGCTTACATGCCGGACCGATTCATACGTCCTGCATGCTGCCGTCGCCGTTGCATATTTATGCCATTTTACGCGGTATTCGTTCGTTTCCCATGTATTGCTCCCGTCTGCTCCGTCGCCTGCGCCGACCTGCCCTGGCGGGGCAATCCACGTTCCCGCCGCAACCTCAGTTTTCTTGCATTGCGAGTCCGACGCCAGCCGACGCGATATCTCCCCAGCCAGACCTTGCTCGCTGGCAAATGACATGTCCCCAATCTTGTAAGTCCAACCCTCTTTAATCAGAGCCGCTGGCTTGAGCCCGTACTCGTAGATTGTCTTGTCCTTCAGGACAACCTGCCCCTTCACATGCCATTTCAAAGGGCCGACCCGCGCGTAGTGCTGGATCATGTCCTCGATGTCTCGCTGGACTTCACGTTCCGTTGCCCGATACGGCGCAACGAATGTCGCATGGCTCTTCCACTGCTTCTGCACCTCCTGCGCCGTAGCGACAAAAGGAAGCACCGATAGCAGCATCAGGGCGACACCATACCCATGTCGCCCCCTTGAAGAAATGAAACTATTTCCCTCAGACATATGCAACTTCCTTGATTCAATTCCCATACGAAGCATCAGTGCCGCATTCATTTAATAAATACGCACAACCATCTCGGCCGGGGCCCCATTCCGCGACATGCGCGATCCATGCGCCCCCTCAGTGCATGCTGCACTTTCGAGCATTCTTACAAGCTAAGAAGACCGATTTGTTTGCCTTTCTGTTGACACTTCTCCGATCATTGAATACTTCTGAGAACACCACCTCATTCTTATGAGAGTTTTTTTATATTAGGCGCAAGCGTAGTCACGCCTGATCCTTCATAAAAATTCGGTTTACGTTTGGGCACGCCAATGCTCACAAATGCCGCCGATATCGGTTTGTTTTTAGTGGCTAACCTGTTTTTAGCCTGGAATCGATTAACCGCGATTCCAATTGCCTCACATGGGTGGCTAAGGTCAGTACGGCGTGTGTCTTCTTCAGTCCCTGTTCGTTGTATCGCGACATCATATTTCGATGAGGATGCGGACCTGCAGCAGGCCGATGGGCAGTTCACGCTGAAGTACTCATCGTGTAGTCCATCGCCTCTCGGCTCGCTGTGGGAGCCTGGTCAGGCCATCCCGGTTCGGCCAATCACAGTTCCATGCCACGTTTATGTACTCAGTTCCTTTGTGACATCGTTATCCGGCATCATGCGCGCATGAAGACCTATCTCGTCGGCGGTGCGGTGCGCGACCGGTTGCTGGGCATCGAGCCGGGCGACCGCGACCATGTCTTGGTCGGCGCCACGCCGGCGCAGATGCTGGCGCTCGGCTACAAGCAGGTGGGCCAGGATTTTCCGGTGTTCCTGCACCCGGACAGCGGCGAGGAGTACGCGCTGGCGCGGACCGAGCGCAAGCGTGGACGCGGTTATCGCGGTTTCGAGGTCGATGCGGATCCTTCGGTGACCCTGGAGGAGGATCTGCGGCGGCGCGATTTCACCCTCAACGCCATCGCCGAGGATGAGGACGGCCGCATCGTCGATCCCTGTGGCGGCGCCCGGGATCTGCAGGCGCGCGTCCTGCGCCATGTGGGCCCGGCCTTCGTCGAGGATCCGCTGCGGGTGCTGCGCGCGGCGCGCTTCATGGCCCGCTTCGCGCCGCTGGGCTTCACGGTCGCACCGGAAACGATGGCGTTGATGCGCGAGATGGCGGCCAGCGGCGAACTGGACACGCTGGTGCCGGAGCGGGTATGGCAGGAACTGCGCCGCGCCCTCGCTTCGGCGCGTCCCTCCGCATTCCTGTCCACCCTGCACGAGGCCGGCGCGCTGGCCAGCGTGCTGCCGGAAGTGGAAGCGCTGTATGGCGTGCCCCAGCGCGCGGAGTTCCACCCGGAAGTGGATACCGGGGTGCACCAGCAGATGGTCAGCGACATGGCCGCGCGCCTGGCGCCGGGCGACGATCTGATCGGCTTCGCCGCGTTGGGCCACGACCTGGGCAAGGCGCTCACGCCGGAAGAGGAGCTTCCGCGCCACGTGATGCACGAACAACGCGGCGTCGCGCCAGTGCTTGCGCTGTGCGAACGGCTGAAGGTGCCGCTGGAGCATCGCGATCTGGCGGTGATGGCCTGCCGCGAGCATCTCAACGTGCATCGACTGGACGAATTGCGCGATGCCACCGTGTTCGACCTGCTGTCGCGCTGCGACGCGTTCCGCCGACCGGAGCGGGTGCCCCGCCTCGCCGTGGTGTGCGAGGCCGACAAGCGCGGCCGGCTGGGCAGCGAGGAGGCCGCCTATCCACAAGGTCCCATGCTGGTCCGCTTGCATGCGGCGGCGATGGCGGTGAACGCGCGCGGTTTCGCCGCCGCCGGCCTCGGTGGGCCGGAAATCGGCGAGGCGCTCAAGCGTGCGCGCGTCGACGCGATTGCCGAAGCGCGCCGTTCGGTCGCCGCCGACGACTAGCCCGGCACCTCGCAGCGGGCGAAATCGCCCGGCGTCATGCCGACCAGGGCATGGAAGTCGCGGATGAAATGCGCCTGGTCGAAATACCCAAGGTCCAGCGCCAATCGGGTCCAGTCCACCGCCTGCCCGGCCTGGATGCGCGCGACCGCTTCATGCAGCCGGTAGCGGTTGATGATCCACTTCGGCCCCACGCCCACGTAGTGCTTGAACAGGCGTTGCAGGGCGCGCTTGCCCAGTTCGCCGTCCTCGATGAGTTGGTCGACCGAGGTGATCGCCGGATCCGCGGCGATCCTCGCCACGCAGGCCGCCACCTGCGCCACCTTCAAATCCGGCGCGGGGCGGCGTTCGTCGAGAAAACGCTCTGCCATCGCCACCCGCGCATCGAAATCCGCCGCACCACGAATCGCTTCCACCCAGGCATCACCCGCTTCGCCCAGCACGGATGCGACCGGCACGCCGCGATCGGTGAGCGTCGATACGTCGTCGTGCAGGAAGGGCTGGAATCCCCCGGGACGGAACTTGATGCCGAAGGCATAGGAGTCGCCGATCAGCTCGCGGACATAACGGCCGGTATGCACGCCATGGATGCCCGCCTCGCCCGGCTCGATCACCAGGTGGACACTGGGATGCGGCAGGGTCTCCTGTCGCTGGGGCGGGCAGTCCCGCAGTTGCCAATCCACCTGCCAGAAATGCTCGACCCATTCGCCCAGTCGTGGCGCGGGCAGCCGCCGCTGGTGGCGGAAAACGCCGGCATCCAGCCGCTGCCGGAGCACGCCGCGTGGCTTGCCCGGAGCGCCCGAAGGTGGAGGCGTGCCGGTGGTCTTCATCTCTGTCGCGTTTGTCCAATCCTGCGGCGCCGGAATGTACTGCAATGCGTCCGCCGGCGGCGAGCCCGGCGCAGACGGAGCATGACATGTGGCGTCCCCTCGACCACGGCGCCATCATGGCGGCCCTGCTGGGCATGACCCTCGGTGGTCTGTCCGCCCCCTCCCGTCTTTCCAACGCCATTTCCGAGGACACCACCATGATCCGACACGCACAGGGCGAATTCGACGTGAAGCTGACGCCACAGGGCGCCAGCCCCGGCATCGAGGCCGCGCGGCTGGGCCGCCAGACCATCGACAAGACCTTCCGGGGCGATCTGGATGCGACCAGCCTGGGCGAGATGCTGGCGGTCATGACGGAAGTGCGCGGCTCGGCCGGCTACGTCGCCATGGAGCGCGTCGATGGCCACCTCCACGGCCGGCGTGGCTCCTTCGTGCTGCAGCACTTCGCCTTCATGGATCGCGGCCAGCCGGAGCTGAGCGTGCGGGTGGTGCCGGACTCCGGCACGGGCGAACTGGCTGGCCTGAGCGGACAGATGACCATCCGCATCGAGGAGGGTCGTCATTTCTACGGGTTCGACTACCGGTTGCCCGGGCCGTAGGTTCCGGTCTCCGGCGACACAGCGTTCCAGCGGGGCGTTTGCAATTGAATAGCGCGCTATGTATATTGCGCGCCATGAGCCCACGCGCCACCAACGCTGCCAATCCCGCCGCCAACCCGCTGGCGCTGGACAACCAGCTCTGCTTCGCCCTGTACTCGGCGCAGTTGGCGCTGAACAAGGTGTACCGGCAACTGCTCGGAAAGCTGGGACTGACCTATCCCCAGTACCTGGTGATGCTGGTGCTGTGGGAAGGCGACGCGCTGACGGTCTCGCAGATTGGCGAACGGCTGTTCCTGGATTCGGCGACACTGACGCCCTTGCTGAAGCGACTGGAAGCGGGTGGCCTGATCACCCGTACCCGCGCCCGCGAGGACGAGCGCCAGGTCATCATCCAGCTGACCGCGCAGGGCCGCGCGCTGAAGCAGAAGGCCCGGGCCATTCCCGAGGCCCTGCTGTGCGCGTCCGGCTGCGATGCGCGTGAGATGACCGGTCTGAAGAAGCAGCTCGAGGCCCTGCGCGACAATCTGGGGGCGAACGCCTGAACCGGTCCGGTCATTTCCTCACCAAATATATATCGCACTATTTAATCGCAATCAATCAACCGGTCGTGGCGCCCGGCTCCGCCGCCACTTTCCTCCACGGAGATTCCCATGTCGATCGAGAAAGTCCTCTACACCGCCCACGCCACCGCCACCGGCGGCCGCGACGGCCGCGCCGTTTCCTCGGACAACGTGCTGGACGTGAAGCTCACCACTCCGCGTGAACTCGGCGGCGCCGGCGGTGACGGCACCAATCCGGAACAACTGTTCGCCGCGGGCTATTCGGCCTGCTTCATCGGCGCGCTGAAGTTCGTCGCCGGCCAGGCCAAGGTCGCATTGCCGGCCGACACCCGCATCGACGGCAGCGTCGGCATCGGCCAGATCCCCGGCGGTTTCGGCATCGAGGCCGAACTGCGCATCCACCTGCCGGGCCTTCCCCGCGAACAGGCCGAGGCGCTGGTGCAGCAGGCGCACCAGGTGTGCCCGTACTCCAACGCCACCCGCGGCAACATCGACGTGCGGCTGGTGGTCGTCGACTGATCCGCTTCGCGACACGTCCGCCGGTGTTCGACCGGCGGACGTCAGCCGCGATTGGGGGTGAGCTTCAGCAGGCGCGCATCCGCGCCGTCTTCCAGCAACCAGATCGCGCCGTCGGGCCCCTGCTCCACCTCGCGGATGCGGCGCCCCATCGGATAACGCTTCACCTCGCGCGGTGCGTCACCGAATTCGACCTGGATCAACGCCTGCGACGCGAGACCGCCGATGAACCCGCGTCCACGGAAATACGGAAACAGGTCCGCCTGGTAGATGATGAATCCGGCCGGCGCGATCACCGGCGTCCATGAAATCTCCGGCGCGTTGAATTCGGGGCGGGTCGGATGATCCGGGATCGGGCTGCCGTCGTAGTTGTCGCCATTGGAGACGATCGGCCAACCATAGTTGGAGCCGCGCTCGATCAGGTTCAGTTCGTCGCCGCCCGCGGGCCCCATCTCGTGCGCCCACAGTCTGCCCGCGGGATCGAACGCCAGGCCCAGCACGTTGCGGTGCCCCAGTGACCAGACTTGCGCGGCTACCCCGCCCTGGTTGGCGAAGGGATTGTCGGGCGGCACGCTGCCGTCATCGTTGAGCCGGATGATCTTGCCGAGATTGCTCTGCATGTCCTGCGCGGGCGAAGCCTTCTGGCGTTCGCCGGAACTGATCCACAGCTTGCCCTGCGCATCGAACAGCATGCGATGGCTGTAGTGGGCGTCGCCGGTGACCTTGGGCACCTGCCGCCAGATCACCTGCAATCCTTCCAGCCGTCCGGTGTTGGCGCCCGCATCGATCACCAGCCGCGCCCGCGCCACCGCCGCGCCGCGCGTGCTGTTGGCGCCCGGCTCCGCATAGCTCACGTAGATCATTCCGTTGTCGGCGAACCGCGGATGCAGGATCACGTCGCCAAAGCCACCTTGGCCGCCATAGGCCACGGTGGGAACACCGGTGATCTCGCCGCCTTGCCCGGTGGCGGGATTCAACAGTCGCAGACGCCCGGGCTTCTCGGTCACCAGCAGGCGTCCATCCGGCAGGAAGGTCATCGCCCACGGCTGATCGAAGCGCGCGACCTCGGTGCTGACGAAGGGTGGATCCGGGATCCGCAACGCAGGCTGCGTGCCGCCGGTCACCTGCGGCACCCCCGGCGCGGCCTGGGCGGCGGCGGCCGTCATGCTCGGCGAGGAAGGCACATGGCCCGCCAGTACGATGGGCGTCGGCGCGGGCTTGCCCGGGTCTTCATCGGCGGCCGTCACGGCGGCCGTCACGGCAACCGCATTGCCATCGCAGGCGATCAGCGACAGGGCCAGGCAGGTGACACTCCAGGCGGACAGGTTCATGGCCGGATTCCAGTCAGGGACTGGCCCCTTTTACTCCGGTCCGGCGAAGGAAGTCGTGATCCGGTGCGCTTCCCGCGTCGCGCCCCTCAGACCTTCAGGTACCAGCGCTGGCGATCCATCAGCCGGACAATCGCCCACCAGACCAGCACGAACGCCAGGGCGAACGCCAGCGAAGGCAGGTACGGGCCGAACCGGGGTGTCATCCAGTCGGCGAAGCCATGCCGGTAGATCGGCTGCATCCAGCCCAGCGCGGAGAACGCGTAGACCATGACCGCGGAACCGGCATAGGCCGCGATCGCGTTGACGCCGAAACTGCGTCCCCAGGGGCGCAGACCCTTCACGTCGATCAGCGCGTGCGCGAGCCAGAGCGCCAGCATCGCCCAGCCCGCCGTCCACACCACGTAGGAAGACGTCCACAGGTTCTTGTTCAATGGCAGCCACAGCGACCACAGTCCGCCAACCGCGAGCGCCAGCGCAGCGCCCGACAGCAGGCGACGGGTCTGTTGTCGACGCAGCCAGTCGCCGGCGCGCACGCCCAGCAGGGTCGTGGCGATGGCGGGCAGCGTGCTGAGCAGGCCTTCGGGATCGTGGCCCCGTCCGGTGGCCGGGTCGAACTGATAGAGCAGCTGTCCGAACAGGGTGGTGTCGATGCGGCTGGCCAGGTTGTCCGGCGGCGCGTAGCTGCCGCCCAGCGCCAACAGCATCCAATACCCCAGCAGCACCACGGCGACGACCCACCCCTGTGCGCGCGGACGCAGGTACAGCGCCATCGCGCCGGCGGCGATGAAGCACAGGCCGATCCGCTGCAGCACGCCCCACGAACGGAACCAGGGTTTGTCCAGCCACCAGAACGCCAGCAGGTGCAGCAACAGGCCGATGGCGATGATCTTCGCGCCGCGCCAGAGCACCGCGCGCAGCAATGCGCCGCGATCGCCACCCGCCTCCAGGCGCGGGGTGATGCCGAGCGAAATCGACACGCCCACGATGAACAGGAAGAACGGGAAGATCAGATCCGTCGGCGTGCAGCCATGCCATTCGGCGTGCTGCAGCGGCGCATAGACATGCCCCCAGTCACCGGGATCGTTGACCAGCAGCATCGCCGCGACGGTGAGGCCGCGCAGGGCGTCCACCGAGGCGAAACGCAACGGCGTGGTTTTGCTCATCGCTGCTTCTCCGCGCGGCGTGTCGGACGCTCAGCCGCCGTGCGTCGCGGGCACGCCGTCGATCCAGGTCGTGGTGACCTGCAACCGGTCATCCAGCGCCACCAGGTCCGCGCGGTAGCCGGTGGCAATGCGGCCGTGGCTGGCGGACAGGCCGAGGAAATCGGCCGGGTACGTCGAAGCCATGCGCGCCGCTTCGGCCAGCGGCAGGCCCAGCAGGTCCACCGCATTGCGCACCGCCGTGACCATGTCCAAGGCGGAGCCGGCGAGCGAACCCGCCGCGTTGCGGACCACGCCGTCCACGGCGGTGATGATCTCGCCGTACAGGGCATAGCTGGGATCGTCGGAACCCACCGGCGGCATCGCGTCCGTCACCAGGAACACCCTGCCCTGCGGCTTGGCCGCCAGCGCGACCCGCAGGCTGCCCGGGTGCACGTGATGACCGTCGGCGATGATGCCTACCCAGCTGTGCGGATCCTCCAGCGCGGCGCCGACCGCGCCGGGCTCGCGTCCCTGCAGCGGCGACATCGCGTTGTACAGATGTGTGAATCCACGGATGCCGGCGGCGAGGCCCGCGCGGATTTCCTCATAGCTGCCGGCGGTATGGCCGGCGGCGATGATCGCGCCGCGCGCGACCAGCGCCCGGATCGCTTCGGCCGGCACCTGTTCGGGGGCGAGCGTGATCAGGGTGACGCCGTTGTCCAGCGAGGCGGCGAGTTCGATTTCCCGCGCGTCCGGCACGCGGAACTTGCCGGCGTCGTGGGTGCCCTTGCGCGCCGGCGCCAGGTACGGACCTTCCAGATGGATGCCGAGCACGCCGGGCACGCCTTCGGAAATCGCCTGGCGGGTCGCGGCGATCGCTTCGCGCATCACCGCCAGATCGTCACTGATCAGGGTCGGCATGAAACCGGTGGTGCCGAACCGGCGGTGCGCCTCGCCGATGCGCCGGATCGCCTCCACGGTGGGCGCGTTGTTGAACAGCACGCCGCCGCCGCCGTTGACCTGGGCATCGATGAAGCCGGGCACCAGCCACGCGCCCTGCAGATCATGGCGCGGCAGCGTCGCCGGCAGATCCGCTTCCGGCAGCATCGAGACGATGTCGCGCCCGTCGATGACGACGGCCACGCCTTCGGCGAAACCCTGCGCGGTCAGCACACGGCCCTGGACTAGCGCGGTGCTCATACGGTTTCGGTGACCTTGTTCAGATGCGGCGGCACATCGGGGTTGTAGCCACGGCGCAGCGCCAGCGCGTTGATCGCGCGGTAGTAGCTCTGGATGGTCAGCAGCGGCGAGCAGGCCGGATGCGGGGCATGCGCCAACGGCAGCGATTCGCCCGGGCCGGCGGTTGGATCGGCTTCTTCCGAAGCCACCCACACCTGCGCGCCGCGGCCGCGGAATTCGCGCGCCAGCGCCAGCGTGCCGGCGCCGGTTTCATCCGGCTGGGCGAAGCACAGCACCGGGAAACCCGGACCGACCAGCGCCATGGGGCCATGTTTCACTTCGGCGGAGCTGTAGGCTTCGGCGTGCAGGCCACAGGTTTCCTTGAACTTGAGCGCCGCTTCCTGCGCGGCGGCCAGGCCCAGTCCACGGCCGAGCACGAACAGATTGTGCGCATCGACCAGACCATCGGTGACCGGCGACCAGTCCGCCGCCCAGGCCTGGCGCAACGCGTCCGGCAGAAGCGGCAGCGCGTCGCGCAGGGTCGCCTCATCCTTCCAGTACGCGCCCAGCTGGAGGATGGCCGCCAGCGAACTCAGATAACTCTTGGTCGCCGCGACGCTGCGCTCGGGGCCGGCATGCAGCGGAATCACGGTGTCGGCGAGTCCCGCGAGGGGCGAGTCCTCGACGTTGACGATCGCCACCACCCGCGCACCGGCTTCGGCGGCGGCGCGCGCGTTGTGCAGCAGATCGGGACTTTTTCCGGACTGCGAGATGACGATGTACAGCGCGTCCTCGAGCTTCTGCCTCGCTTCATACACCGAGCCCACCGACGGCGAGGCGGAAGCGGTGACGAAGCCGAGTTGGGTCTCGAACAGGTACTTGGCGTAGGTCGCCGCGTGATCGGAACTGCCTCGCGCGCAGGTCACCACGAACGGTGGCGGGTTGGCACGCAGATCGGCGGCGAGCGCGCGGATGACGGATTCGTTGCGCTGGTACTGCGCGGTGATCACGTCGGCGGTCTGCTGCGCCTCCTGGAACATCAGGGTGTCGGCGGGCGCGGGAAGGGAGGAAGCGTCGGTCATGTCGTGGTGTCGGGGCGTTCGGCGCGCAGGCGGACCGGCGCGGTGGATCCGCGCACCACCAGCTGCGGCACGAAGCCCTGGTTGTGCACGGGGGTGGGGTTGTCGTCGTAGGCGTCCTGCCGCAGCGTCGCGATCAGCAGGCGCGCGGCCTGCTTGGCGATGTCCTCGGTGGCCTGCTTGGCGGTGGTCAGCGGCGGCCAGGACTGGCGCGAGAACGGGCTGTCCTCGAAACCGGCGATGGACAGGTCGTAGGGCACGTTCATGCCCGCTGATTTGGCCGCCGCCAGCACGCCGGCGGCGATTTCATCGTTGGAGCCGAAGATCGCGGTCGGCGGTTCGCGCAGCGCCAGCAGCCGGCGCGCGCCACGGAATCCGTCGTCGAAGGTGTAGTCGCCGGGCACCACCAGGTGCTTGTCCAGCGGAATGCCGTAATCCTTCAGCGCCTTCTCGTAGCCGTTGTAGCGCTCGATCGAGGAGCGGTGCGCGAGCCCGCCCCAGAGGAAACCGATGCGCTGGTGGCCCAGTTGGATCAGGTGTTCGGTGATCTCGTAGGCGGCGTCGTGATCGTCGACGTACACGCACGGCTGGCCGTCCTGCGGATCCTCGGTGGCGGCGATGATCCGGACCATCCTGACGCCACGCGCGGCCAGCGCGTTCACCAGTTCCATCCGCTCGGACATCGGCGCGGTCAGCACCAGTCCGGCCAGCCGCGAACGCTGCACGAACTCGGCCAGCTCCTCGGCCAGCAGCGGCGAGGTCGAATCGCAGGGATGGATCTGCAGGCCGAAGCCGGTCTCGCGGCACGCCGCCAGCACGCCGTTCTGCACACCGATGATGTGGTACGGATTGGGGTTGTCGTAGACCAGCCCGATCACGAACGGCGTGCCGCTGCGCAGGTTGCGCGCGGACTGATCCGGTTCGTAGTCCAGTTCGGCGATGGCGTGCAGGACGCGCGCGCGCGTGCCCTGCATCACCGACGGCTCGTTGTTGATGACCCGCGAGACGGTCTTCAGCGAGACCTTGGCCCGTTCCGCGACATCCTTGATGGTTGGTCTGCGCATGCCGTTCTCAGCCATGGGGGAACTCCACCGCGATCATGCGCGACTCAGCCCGCCTTGACCCGGCCCACATTGTGGCCGCGCAGCGCGAAGAACAGGATGTACAGGTAGCAGGGCACGGCCAGCGCGGTGAACACCAGCTGGAAATCATGGCTCTGCTTGAACACCGCGAACAGCTGCGGAATCACCGCGCCGCCGGCGATGCCCATGATCAACAGGGCCGATCCGGTTTCGGTGAAGCGGCCCAGGCCCTGGATCGCCAGCGGGAAAATCGCCGGCCACATCATCGCGTTGGCGAAGCCCAACGCGGCGACGAAGGCGACCGAGGCATAGCCGTGGGTCAAAAACGCGCCGATGGCGAAGACGATGCCCAGCACCGCGGATACGCTCAGGTAGCGTTCCTGCGAGATGAAGCGCGGGATGGCGACCAGGCCGAACAGATAACCGATCAGCATCGCGCCCAGGGTGTAGGAGGTGAAGACCTTGGTCTTGTCGAGCGGCAGGCCGAAGCCTTCGCCGTAGATGCCGATGGCGTCACCGGCCAACACTTCCACGCCGACATAGACGAACAGGCAGATCACGCCCAGCAGCAGGTGCGGGAACTGGAACACGCTGCGGCGGTTCGATTCCGTGCCGCCCTCGTTGGCATTGGCTTCGGCGGTGTCCACTTCCGGCAGCGGCGAGAACAGGATGCCGATCGCCAGCAGCACCAGCAGACCGGCCATCACCATATAGGGACCGTAGACGCGGGCGGCGAACTCGTTGAGCAGGAGTTCCTTCGCCTCCGGGGCGGCGGCTTCGACCTGCGCGGCGAGGTCGCCCATGCCGTGCATCACGAAGGTCGCCAGCGCGATGGGCGCGAGCATGCCGGCGACCTTGTTGCAGATGCCCATCACCGCGATGCGCTGCGCGGCGCCCTCGATCGGGCCGAGGATGCTGATGTAGGGATTGGCCGCGGTCTGCAGGATCGCCAGGCCGGCGCCGATGGTGAACACGCCGCCGAGCGCGCCGGGATACCAGCGATGGGTGGTGAACTGGCCGAACACCAGCGCGCCGATCGCCATCACGAACAAGCCCAGCGCCATGCCCTTCTTCATGCCGGTCCTGCGCAGGATCACCGAGGACGGCAACGCCAGGCAGAAATAGGAAATGTAGAACGCGCTGGGAATCAGGAAGGCATAGGTCTCGCTGACATTGAACGCCAGTTTGGCGAACGTGATCAGCGGCCCGTTGAGCCAGGTGACGAAACCGAAGATGAAAAACAGCAGGCCGATGATGGCGATGGACGTGTACTGTCGCGAGCCTTGTACCGCAGTCATGTCTGGCGAACTCCCCTCTCTGATTGTGATGGCCGGTCCGCGACCGGCGTCCACGCCCTGTCGCTGCGTGGCTCCCTCTGGAAACAACGTTGTCACAGAATCGTCCGCGAAGCCACCCGCGGGCGCCGCGATGCGCCCGCGCCGGAGGCCTGTGGTTTCCAACCGCATGCGGCGACGCAACATGGGCGACTGCCCAAATGCGCCCCCAACACCTTAAATCTGAACGTATTTCTCCGGTTTTGAAACTGAACAGGAGAGGATCATCAGGATCATTTGCAAATTTGATCCACTGGCGGCTCGCCCTGCCCGTATTTGATGACAGAGTGTTGACAACGTTGTCAAACCCCTCCCACACTCCGGCGCCATCGGGGCTGCTCGCTTTCGCCCCTTCGCGAACATGTGGGGAGACGTGTGGTCGCAATCGCCAATCCATTGCCGGTGGATTCCATGAGCCGGGCAGGCGACGCCTTCATTGCCGCGGATGTCGGCGGCACCCACGTCCGCATCGGGCTGGTGCGCGGCGGCAACGATCCGGTCACTCCGATCAGCGTGCTGGAATACCGCAAGTACGCCTGCGCCGATTACCCCGGACTGGCGGACATCCTGCGGGACTTCCTGGATGGCCTGGGTGGCCCGCCGATCCATCGCGGCGTGATCGCCAGCGCCGGCTACGCGCTGGAAGACGGCACCGTCATCACCAACAACCTGCCCTGGCGGCTGTCGCTGGCCGAGATCCGCGCGCGCCTGGGCTTTGACGACTTCCGCCTGGTCAACGATTTCGAAGCGGTGGCGCACGCCGCCGCGCAGGTCGACGCCAGCCAGGTGCTGCAACTCACCGGTCCCGTCGGCGCCGCGCCGCGCGGGCCGATCCTGATCCTCGGTCCGGGCACCGGCCTGGGCGCCGCGGTCTGGATTCCCGCCGGCCGCCGCGCCGTGGTGCTGGCCACCGAAGCCGGCCAGGCCGCGCTGACCGCCGGCAATGCGCTGGAGATGGCGCTGCTGGCGGAAATGTTGAAATCACGTCCGCACATTCCGGTCGAGCATGCCTTGTCCGGTCCCGGACTGATGAACCTGTACACCGCGCTGTGCGCGGTGCGCGGCGGGACCACGCCCGCCTATACCCATCCGGGCCAGATCACGGCCGCCGCGCTGGCCGGCGAGGATGCGCTGGCGCGCGAAACCCTCGACGTGTTCTGCGGGCTGCTGGGCAGCGTGGTCGGCGACATGGCGCTGCTGTACGGCGTGCAAGGCGGCGTGTACCTGGCCGGCGGCATCCTGCCGAACATCCGCGAATTCCTTCTCCAGAGCAGCTTCGTGCCGCGTTTCCTCAACAAGGGAACGATGCGCGAGGCGCTCGAACGCATTCCCGTGAAGCTGGTCGAGCACGGGCAACTGGGCGTCATCGGCGCCGCCAGCTGGTACCTCGATCAAACCGAAAGCAACTGAAGCAAGAGAAACGAAGACGCCGGGACAGGCGTCCGCAACACGAACCGGGTCGGAGCTGTCAGCCGAACCCTTGGCAGCAAAGGCAGCAACACGGCTCCGGATCACGCCCCGGCCGACAACCAAAAATCATGATGGGAGAGACACCATGAATCACCGTAAGTCGCTACTCGCCGTCGCCATCGCGACGGGCCTCGCGGTCTCCATGCACGCCCAGGCGCAGGACGCCGCCGCGCAGCAGCAGCCCCAACCCGCCGCGCAGCAGGCCACCGATCTGGACACCGTGGTGGTGACCGGCATCCGTGGTTCGATGGAAAAGTCGCTGGACACCAAGCGTGAAGCCAATTCCCGCGTGGAAGTGGTCACGGCCGAGGACGTCGGCAAGCTGCCGGCCCACAACGTGGCCGACACCCTGCAGCGCCTGCCCGGCGTGAACATCAGCTCGTCGTCCTCCGATGAAGGCGGCTTCGACGAGGCCGACCGCGTCAGCCTGCGCGGCACCAGCCCCAGCCTGACCCAGACCCTGATCAACGGCCACACCGTCGGTTCGGCCGACTGGTTCGTGCTCAGCCAGGGCAACAACGTCGGTCGCAGCGTCAGCTACACCCTGCTGCCGTCCGAACTGGTCAGCTCGGTGGAAGTGCACAAGTCCTCGCAGGCCAAGCTGCCCGACGGCGGCACCACCGGCTCGGTCAACATCATCACCCGCAAGCCGCTGCAGTTCGCCGACAAGATCACCGCCGAGGCCTCGCTGGGCGTGGTCAACGCGGAGCAGGCCGATTCCACCGACCCGCAGATCTCCGGCCTGTTCAACTACAAGAACGACGCCGGCACCTTCGGCGTGATGGTCCAGGCATTCAGCCAGAAGCGCGAACTGCGCCGCGAAGCGCAGGAAGTTCCGGGCGGCTTCTTCAAGATCGATCCCACCAGCACCGTGGCGCAATCCAATCCGGACTTGGCGGGCGTCTGGGCGCCCGGTTTGCTCGGTTCGACCCTGTTCGAACAGACCCGCGAGCGCAAGGGCGGATTGATCGAACTGCAGTTCAAGCCCAACGACGATCTGACCCTGGGCCTGAGCGGCTTCCGTTCCGACATGGACGCCAACAACTACAACCGCAACTTCATGATGTGGGGCGGCAACATCCTCAACGACCGGAAGGACAACGCCGGAAACGTAACGGTCCCCGGACAGGCGCCCGACGCGGGCTATGTGATCAAGGACGGCGTGCTGACCCAGGCGACGTTCACCGGCCAAGCCAATCGTGACTATGCCGTATACGACATGATTTACCGCGAGGCCAAGGCCAAGAGCGAGTACATCACCTTCGACGCCGATTGGCAGATCAACGACAACCTGAGCTCCAAGTTCCAGGTCGGCACCACCAGTGGCGAAGGCTCCACCGCGCGCCAGTTCATCGCGGAGCTGGCCATGGCCCGAGGTGGCGGCGCCAACTGGACCAGCCACGGCGCCGGTTCGCCACTGGACTGGAACGTGGGTGGCGACCTGAGCCCGGCGGGTGCGGCCTGGGGTGGCACCTGGGGCAACCAGCAGGTTACCGCCAAGGATGACGAGGACTGGTTCACCGCCGATTTCACCCATTACTTCAACGGCGGCGTACTCTCGTCGATCGATTTCGGTGCGCGTTACGCCGACCACACCCGCGAGGCGCTGTCGCCGGAAGGCGCGAGCCCGGGCGCGGGTATCTGGGACGCGCTGCAGAATGGCGCCACCGCCTCGTATCCGAGCGGCTTCGCCAGCAGCATCGGCGGCAGCTTCCCGCGCAACCTGTGGTACTTCACCCCCGGCGCGCTGCAGAACGCGATCATCAACAACTCGACCTGGCTGTACAACAACGACGGCCCGACCGGTCGCCACAACTACGGCGCCGAGTGGAAGGTGGAGGAGAAGAACCTCGCCGCCTACATCCAGGCCAACTTCATCGGCGACAACTGGAGCGGCAACGTCGGTCTGCGCTACGTCAACGTGGACCAGGACATCAATTCCTACCAGGCCGTCGAAGACGTAGCCAACGCCGATGTCTCCAGCCTGTTCGGCCAGTGGATCCGCAAGTTCACCAACAACAAGCACAGCCGCGTCCTGCCCAGCGCGAACATCAAGTTCGACATGAGCGAAAACCTGGTGTTCCGTTTCGCGGCCTCGCAGACGCAGACCCTGCCGGACTTCTCCGCGCTGGGCGCTTCGTCCTGGGGCTCGGACCTGAACCGGACCGGCGGCGGCGGCAACCCGAACCTGGACCCGGTGGTCTCCACCAACTTCGATGCCAACATCGAGTGGTACTTCATGCCGCGCGGCCTGCTGTCCGTCGGCGCCTACTCGATGAACCTGAAGGACTACGTCGCCTTCGGCACCGAAAAGCAGATGCTGTTCAGCGAACTGACCAACCAGCTCGAGGAGTACCTGGTTTCCGTGCCGATCAATTCGAACGGCAAGGTCACCGGTGTTGAACTGGCGTACGAGCAGCCGATCGGCGAAAACTTCGGTGTCGTCGCCAACTACACCTACGCCAACGGCAGCACCTCGCACACCTGGGCCGACGGCAGCGACAATCTGCTCGGCACCTCGAAGAACACCTACAACGTGGGTGCCTACTTCGAGAACGAAACCTTCGGTGCGCGCGTCAGCTACACCCGCCGTTCGTCGTTCCTGATCGGCCTGTCCGGTGCCAACCCGTACTACCAGGACGATTTCGGCACCCTGTCGGCGGCGCTGAGCTACAAGCTCAACGATCACCTGAGCTTCTCGCTCGATGCCCTCAACCTCAACGATCCGACCATCAAGTACTACCAGAGCGCGGCCATTCCGACCTCGTTCTACAGCAATGGCCGGCAGTACTACTTCAACGTCCGCCTGAAGTTCTGACGGCGACGAGATAACCGCGTGCTCCTTCTGCGGGCCTGGACTTGTCCAGGCCCGCTTTTTTTTCCGCCCGCTCCCCGATGCGCCAAGCGCGCGCAGCGGAATGACGGAATGCCCGATGGGGCGCGCGGATCATCTTCGGCCGCGTCGCCGCACTCGTCGAACCGGGCCGCGTTTCAGGCGGAGAACGACTTCGCTGGCTTTTCCTGATCCCTCCGCCTGCGCGATCGCGCCACTGCGGCGTGCGGAACATCCCCTGCGTAAAACGTCATGGAAGCGTGTCCAACACCTCCCATCGCTTCCAGCCGGCCGCACGGGCCACGCCGCAACAACGCTCCCGCGATCGAACAATTGCAGATGCGCGCACCCATCCCTGTCGACGGTCATCGCCCGCGTCGACCTGGAACAGATTGGCAATGGATGCGGCGGCACGTCCGCACGCAGCGACGCACCTGGGTGGTGTGCGCCGACAGGACCGTCATCTAAGGTTGGTGGACTTTTCCAGAACCAACACATCCTCTTCGACAGCTGCACCCTGGGTCTCCTGTTCAACGGGAGATGCCCCAATCGCGGACATCGGCGCGATTCAGCCGCGCGCTGACAACCGCCCTTGATGTTTTCCGGCTGGCGCACGGCGTACCCGTTGAATGCAGGCCGGTCCGTGTGTGACACGACGCGTGGGAAGTCTGCGGCCGAATGCCTTCCTGGCCGTCGCATGGGTGCAGGTTCGCGGTCCGATGCGAATGGTTTTGTCGACTCCGGGCCGTGCGGCGCTTCAACGCGCTGGCAGCGCCGCGATGCTGCGGGCATCCGTTCGGTGACCCCGCTTGTCCCGGCCAGGCCAACGGGAGCTGCGCTTCCACGGGGGCTCCTTTCATACGCCCATCGATAGATAATTTTTTACAGAAAATGATTTTCTTAGGTGTTTTGTGCCCGTTGTGCAGGGGCATTTTCGGACAACCAGATCGCAATAAACATCAAAAGCCCTGAAAATCAAACAGTTTTTCGCCGCACCGCAGCAGAAATATCGGTGAAAATTTTTTGCAAAATGCTTGACAACGTTGTCAGCGCTCCAACACACTCGGCCACGAAGGGAGCCTGAGGGGGCTTCCGGCTGCAAGCATGTGGGGAGACGTGTGGCTGCCATCGCCAATCCAGCATTGAAGGCCGAATCGCGACCGCGGGAACACGAACTGTTCCTGGCGGCCGACGTGGGCGGAACCCATGTCCGCGTGGGCCTGGTGCAGGCGACCGCGCCGGCGGGTGGCAAGCCGATCATCGTCCTCGATTACCAGACCTATGCCTGCGCCCGCTTTCCCGGCCTGGCCGAGATCCTGGAGGACTTCCTGGGTGGCCGCCCCGCACACCCGATCCGCTGCGGCGTCATCGCCAGCGCCGGGCTGCCGTTGCAGGACGGCACCGTCATCTCCGCCAACCTGCCCTGGACACTGTCGCCGCGCGCGATCCAGACCCGGCTGGGTTTCGCCGATCTCCGTCTGGTCAACGACTTCGAAGCGGTCGCGCACGCCGCGCCCCACGTCGAAGCCAGCCAGGTCCTGCAGATCACCGGTCCGGCGCATGGCGCGGAAGGGCCGCGCCTGATCCTCGGCCCGGGCACGGGTCTCGGCGCGGCGGTGTGGATCCCCGCGCATCCACGTCCGATCGTCCTGCCGACCGAAGCCGGCCATGCGTCGCTCGCCGCGGGCAACGCGCTGGAGCTGGCGCTGCTCGGCCGGATGCTCGGCGAACGCAGCCACGTGCCGGTCGAACACGCGCTGTCGGGACCGGGCCTGATCAATCTGTATGCCGCCCTGTGCGCGCTGCGCGGCGCGCCCGCGAAGCACGCCGCACCGGGCGACGTCACTGCCGCCGCCCTGGCCGGCACCGACGAGCATGCCCATGACGCGCTGCAGGCGTTCTGCGGCCTGCTCGGCAGCGTGGTCGGCGACATGGCGCTGTTCTATGGCGTCCAGGGAGGCATCTACCTGGCCGGCGGCATCCTGCCGCAACTGGGCGGATTCCTGCTCGAAAGCGAGTTCGTCCCGCGCTTCCTCAACAAGGGACCGCTGCGACAGGCGCTGGAACGCATTCCCGTGAAGCTGGTCGAGCACGGGCAACTCGGCGTCGTGGGCGCCGCTCGTTGGTATCTCGATCAGCCCGATCACCGGTGAATCAAGACGGCGAGGGGCCCGCCGTGGGGAACCAGGCCACCGCATGACCCGCCGACCCGGCAGGCCAACCACCAGAACAAATCATGATGGGAGAGACAGCATGAGTTACCGCAAGACCGCACTATCCGCCGCAATCGTGATGTGCCTGAGCATCACCGCGCACGCGCAGGACGCCGCCCCGGCGCAGGCCGCCGCCGACACCGGTGAAGCCGTCGAACTGGACAAGGTCGTCGTCACCGGCATCCGCGCCAGCCTGCAGCAGTCGCTCGACACCAAGCGCAACGCCGACGCCATCGTCGATGTGATCACCGCCGAGGACGTGGGCAAGTTCCCCGCCACCAACGTGGCCGAGGCGATGACAATCATTCCCGGCGTGGCCATCGACCGCGCGTTCGGCCAGGGCGAGAAGGTCAGCATCCTGGGTACCGACCCCTCGCTCAACCGCACGCTGCTCAACGGCCAGTCCATCGCCTCCGGCGACTGGAACATGTCCGAATTCCCCACCCGCACCTTCAACTACTCGCTGCTGGCGCCGCAGCTGGTCGGCAAGGTGGAGGTTTTCAAGTCGCCGGAAGCGCGCATCGACGAAGGTTCGATCGGCGGCACCGTGATCATCAGCACCCGCAAGCCGCTGGACATGGCCAACGACATCACCATCGCCGGCCAGATCAACTATGTGCGCAATGACCGCGTCGAGGACACCGATCCGCAGGCATCCGCCCTGTTCGGCTGGAAGAACGATGCCGGCACCTTCGGCTTCATCGTGTCGGCGCAGAAGGCCAAGGAACAGATCCGCCGCGACGGCATCGAGTCCTACGGCACCGTCACCGCCGCCCAGTTCCGCGACGGTGCCGGCGGCGCGCCGGGCTCGGTCGGTTCCGGCAACTGCACCGGCGCCTGCGAGCAGACCCTGACCAACAACATGACCGCGGTCGGCCCCAACTCGATGAGCGCGCATTTCTTCGAGCAGGAACGCGATCGCAGGACCTATTCGGCTTCGTTGCAGTTCAAGCCGGTGGAGCAGCTGGACATCGAATTCAACGCGCTGAAGATCGACTCCAGCTACGACCACTCCACGCAGTCGATGTTCGCGATGCAGGGCAACACCTGGAACAGCCTGAGCAAGCTGACCGACGTCACCGTCCAGAATGGCCTGATGACGCGCGGCACCATGAACGATGGCCTGGTCATCTTCGACTTGCAGCATCGCGAAGCCTCGGTCGAATCCGAAACCTATGATCTGAAGGCCACCTGGAACGACGAGCGCTGGTTCGCCTCGACCCAGTTGGGTTCGACCAAGGCCGATGGTGGCCCGCGCCAGGTGTTCGGTGAATTCCTCGCCCGCGCCGACTACACCTGGGACATCAGCAACGCACCCAAGCATCCGGGCAGCCTGACGTTCCATGGTGCCAATCCGTTCCTGGATCCCGCTTCTTTCCAGATGGACGCGGGCTGGGGTGGCAACGTGGTGGAGAAACCGACCCTGGACAAGGAAAAGTACGGCCAGGTCGATTTCGGCCTCAAGCTCGACTCGCCGGTCTATCTGCTCCGCTTCGGCTACAAGAAGCGCGACCACGAAACCAGCCAGATCCAGCGCGGCGTGATCCTTTCCGGCGTCACCACCGCCGCCTCCCGCTTCAGCCCGCGCTGGCTGCCGGGCAACTACCTGGACGGCTTCAGCGGCTATGGTGATCTCGGCCGGCGCTTCACCATCGACGGTTCGCAGCTGGCCGACTACATCCTCGGCGGCGAGTGGCTGCCGCCAGGCCAGAGCATGACGCCGATCTCCACCTTCAACTCGCCCGAGTTCGTCCGCAACACCTGGTCGATCAATGAAGACATCCAGGCCGCCTATGTCCAGGCCGATTTCAGCTTCGGCAAGCTGCGCGGCAACGTCGGCGTCCGCCATGTGCGGACCGAGTCGGAGAACGGCAGCTGGAAGTGCTCGGTCAATGTCGCCAACTGCGCGGTCAGCCAGTACGTGCCGCAGGTGTTGAAGAAGAAGTACAACAACACCCTGCCCAACGTGAACCTGGTCTACGACGTCACCGACGAGTTCGTGCTGCGCTTCTCCGCGGCGCAGGTGATGGCGCGTCCCAACTACGCGGACATGTCCAGCTACCTGTGGCTGGCGGACGCCACCCTCAAGGGCGGCGGCGGCAATCCGGATCTGAAGCCGTATCGCTCCACCAACCTGGACCTGTCGGCCGAGTGGTACTTCTCGCCCAACTCCATCCTGGCCGGCTCGGTGTTCTACAAGGACATCTCCGACTACGTGCTGATGGCCTCGGGCAAGGAGGACCACTGGAACATCAACCAGAACGAGGTCAGCACCTACGACGTCGACCGGCCGCGCAATGCCGGTGATGCCAAGGTCAAGGGTGCGGCGATCGCCTATCAGCAGGACATCGGCGCGGGTTTCGGCGTCCTGGCCAACTACACGTTCTCCGATGCCCAGGCCAACAGCGGCCGCGATCTGCCGTTCAACTCGCGCCACCAGTTCAACATCAGTCCCTACTTCGAAAGCGGCAACTGGACGGCCCGGATCACCTACGGCTGGCGCGACAAGTACTTCACCCAGGTCAGCGGCGGCCGCGAAATCTGGGTCAAGGACTACGCCTCGCTGGATGCCAGCGTCGGCTACCGGGTGAACGACTTCCTGAGCGTCAGCCTGGACGGCATGAACCTGCTCGACGAGGAGTACCACAGCTATTCGGGCGTGGAGCAGCTGACCCGCGGCGTGTATCGCACCGGTCGCCGCTTCATGACCTCGCTGCGCGTGCAGTTCTGATGCCATCGCTTTGCCTTTGACATTATTGTCTCTCCACGGGTCCAGGACTTCTGGACCCGTTTTTTTTGGAACACGGAGCCCAAGGAAAACCATGTCGTCCCCAAGCCATCCTTTTCCCCGCCGTCTCGCCGTGCATCTGGGCGTGCTGGCCGCTCTGGTCGCATCGCCAGCCATGGCCGGCGATGCCGCGACGTCTCCGGCGTTCGCATTGATCCCCGCTCCCGCCAGCCTGCAGCCGAACGAAGGCGCCTTCATGCTGGACGCCGGCACCGCATTGCGTGCCGACGGTGAAGTGGCGCGCAGGGTCGCCGGCCAATTCGCGGACTTTCTCGCGGCGGCGCGCGGCCCGCGCCTTCCGCTTTCCAATCAAGGTGAGGGCGGGATTGTCTTCACCCTCGATCCGACCGCCTCGACGGCACCGGAAGGCTATCGCCTGGACGTGACGCCGCGCGGCATCCGCATCGCCGCCGGTGACGAGCGCGGACTGTTCTATGGCGCGGTCACCCTGTGGCAGTTGGCGACCCAGTCGTCCTCGCTGCCGGCACGGATACCGTCGACCAGCATCCAGGACGCTCCCCGCTTCCCGTGGCGTGGCTTCATGCTGGACTCCGCGCGACACTTCCAGTCGCTCGACGAGATCAAGCAGATCCTCGATGCGATGGCGCTGCACAAGCTCAACACCTTCCACTGGCACCTGACCGACGACCAGGGCTGGCGTATCGAAATCAGGAAATACCCGAAGCTGGCCGAAGTCGGTGGTTGCCGGGTCGCGGCGGGTGAAGCCGGCGCCGGCGCGGATGGTCAGCCGAAGCCTTACTGCGGTTTCTACACCCAGGACCAGATCCGCGAGATCGTGAAATACGCGGCGGACCGCCACATCACCGTGCTGCCGGAGATCGATGTGCCCGGCCATGCGCAGGCCGCGATCGCGGCCTATCCGGAACTGGGGGTGCTGGGCAGCACGCCGCCGGTCTCCAACCAGTGGGGCGTGCACAGCTATCTGTTCAACACCGAGGAAAGCACGATCACTTTCCTGGAAGACGTGCTGACCGAGGTCATCGCCCTGTTCCCCGGACGCTACGTGCACGTCGGCGCGGACGAGGCGGTCAAGATCCAGTGGGAGAACTCCCCGCGCGCGCAGGCGCGCATCCGCGAACTCGGCCTGAAGAACGAGTTCGAGATGCAGAGCCACATCATCAAGCGGCTGGAGAAATTCCTCGAAGCCCGCGATCGCCGCCTGGTCGGCTGGGACGAAATCCTCGAAGGCGGCCTGCCGCCGGAAGCCACGGTGATGTCCTGGCGCGGCACCGAGGGCGGACTGGAAGCCGCCACCCAGGGCCACGACGTGGTGATGACGCCCAAGTCGCACCTGTACCTGGACTACCACCAGACCACCTCGCCGAACGAGCCCCCGGGCCGTCCGACCCAGGTGCCGCTGGAGAAGGTCTACGGTTTCGAACCGGTGCCGGAAGCGCTCGCACCGGCGCTGCGCCATCACATCCTCGGCCTGCAGGCCAACGTGTGGACGGAGCACACCCGCTACTACGCGCGCCTGCAACATCATCTGTATCCGCGTCTGGCCGCATTGGCCGAAGTGGGCTGGACGCCGGCGGCGCGCAGGGACTACGGTGATTTCCTGAAACGCCTGCCCACCCAGCTGCGCCGCTACCAGTCACTCGGCATCGCCTACGCGAGAACGCCGTTCGAGGTGGTCGTCACCGCGCAGGAACAGCGCGAGGCCGGCCAGGCGCGGGTCACGCTGGCCAATCCGTTGAACTACGAGATCCGCTACACCGTCGATGGCAGCGCGCCCGTCGCCGACTCGAAGGTGTACGCGCAGCCGTTCACGGTGACGCCGCCGGCGCAGGTGCGCGCCGCCGCCTTCTTCGATGGCAAGCCGCTGGCCGATGCCACCGGACAACGCGTGGATCGCGAATGGCTGCTGCGCCGGACCAGTGATGCGCTGGCGAGCTGTCCGGAAGGCGGCCGTCTGTTGTTGCGACTGGAAGACGACGGCCCGCGTGACGGCAACCGCGCGATGTTCAATGTCACCATCTTCAATCCCTGCTGGCAGTGGCCGCAGGCGGATCCGGCGGGCATCGCGAAACTGCAGGTGCGCGCCGGGCGCATTCCGTACTACTTCCAACTGGCTCACGACGAGGTCAACCGCAAGTTCGAGCCGGCGCGCTCGGCGCATGGCGAACTGCTGATCCGCGCCGGCAGCTGCAAGGCCGAGCCATTCGCCACGGTGCCGCTGCCCGCCCGCCCCGGCGCCGATGGCTTCGTGACCCTGGACGCGGCGCTGCCCGCAGGGATATCAGGCAAGCAGGACCTGTGCCTGGTGTTCACCGGCGACACGCGCCCGGAGATGTGGGTACTGGACGAGGTGCGGCTGGTGCCGCGCTGACGCGGCGCGCATCGCCATGCATCGGTGAGGGGACCCTCCGCCCCTCACTCCGCCCCTCGTTCGCTGCGCGGACGGCGGGCTTCTCTTATCTGCGCCGGATTTCCGCTTGAGCCGGCCCACGGACCCGCTGCTCCAGCCGCAGCAACAGATCCCGCAGCGGGGTCAGCGCGGTGGACAGGCCCAACAGCACGCCGACCGTGTTGGCGATGGCGTCGAAGGGATCCCGCATGCGATCGGTGGTGTAGGCACCCTGGGCGAACTCCACACCAACGCCCACCATCACCAACGCGAGCCCGGCGAGCATCCAACTGCCCCGGCCACGGAACAGTTGCACCGCGCCAGACGCCAGCAGGAAATAGGCCAGGCCATGCTCCAGCTTGTCGGTACCCGAGGGCAGGTCCGGGAACGGCGGCGGCGGCCCCAGCGACAGCGCGACCACAATCGCGATGGCCAGCAGCCACAGGCACAACCAGAGTCGGGGGTGGCGGAACGGTTTCAGCAGGGTCATCTCACAGGCGCCAGGTCAGGTCGTTGGCGAGGAAGGCCGGGCCGAATTCGACGTCGCGCGCGAATCCCATCACCTGGAACCGCTCGCCCATCTCGCTGGGCAAGGTCAATTTCTTCACCTCGTTGCGAAAACGCAGTTTGGCGGTCTCGTCGGCCCTTTCCTCGATTTCCCGCAGGCGCTCGGGCAGGCCGTTGCCGAGCAGGAAGCTGGCCTGATCGCTGTAGCCGGCCAGCTCGAAGCCGGCCTGGGTGCCGGCCTCGGCCAGCGCCGTGAAGTCCACCGACGCGGTCAGATCCTGCAGGCCGGGCCACAGGTAGGGATCGGCGTGCATGTGCTGGCGGTAGAACGCGCGCAGCGTGCCCTCGTCGCGGTCCGGCAGGTAGTACTCGCGGCGCGGATAGCCGTAGTCGACGAACAGCATCGCGCCGGCGCGCAGGCCGCCCATCACCGCCTGGATCCAGTACGGCAGCTGCGGCAGCAGTTCGGACCGGTAGCCATCCGCGAAAGGTTGTTCGAGATAGCGCTCGACGTGGCGGACCGCGGCCGCCAGCAACGCATCGGCCGGACGGTCGGTGTGGATGAAGCGTCCGTTTTCTTCCAGCGCCACGTATTCCTCGAACACCTCGCCATCGCGCAGGGTGAAGCGCGGCGTCGGCAGGGCGTCGATCACCTCGTTGGCGAACAGCACGCCGTTCCAGGCTTCGCCCGGCGGCCCGTCCAGCCATTCGACCAGCGCGAACACCGGCGGAATCAGCCGCTGTGACAGGCGCTCGCGCTGGCGTTCGCGCAGGTCGGCGCTGGGTTCGAGGATGGCGTAACGCGCGGGCAACGCATCCAGTTCCAGCAGGCGCTTGAGCATCACTTCGGCGAAGGCGCCGCTGCCACCGCCGAGTTCGAGGAACTCGGCGTCCGGCCCGAGTTCCTGCAGCACCGGCGCGACCGCGCTGGCGACGCAGGCGGCGAACAGTGGACCGAGCTCCGGCGCGGTGACGAAATCACCGGCGCCGCCGAATTTGGCGCTGCCGGCGCTGTAGTAGCCCAGGCCGGGCGCGTACAGGCAGCGTTCCATGAAACGCGAGAATGGCAGGAAGCCGCCATTGGCGCGGATCTCCTCGCGCAGCAGGGCCGCCAGGCGCTCGCTGTGGGCAAGCGCGTCGGCATCGGGCGGTGGCAATTCACTGCGCATGATCGTTCCTGGGGCAATGCGGATCGGCATTGTACGCGCGCGCCACGCGCGGACGCGGCACAATGCCGGCAGACGATTCGCCCGGGAGCCCCCGCATGGACACGCAACGCAAAGTCGCCCTGATCACCGGCAGCGCCAAACGGGTGGGTGCGGCCATCGCACGCGGACTGCACGCCGACGGCTACGATCTGGCCCTGCACTACCGCCATTCCGGCGAGGCGATGCAGGCACTGGCCAGCGAACTGGAGACGATCCGCCCGGGCAGCGTGCTCACCCTGCATGCGGATCTGGCCGAGTTCGACCGGCTGCCGGAACTGGTCGCGCGCGCGGTCGGGCATTTCGGGCGGCTGGACGCGCTGGTCAACAACGCCTCGGCCTACTACGCCACGCCGATCGGCCAGACCACGCCGCAGCAATGGGACGAGCTGTTCGCCTCCAACGCGCGCGCGCCGTTCTTCCTCTCGCAGGCGGCGGCGGCGCATCTGAAAGCCCGCCACGGCGCGATCGTCAGCATCGCCGACATCTACGCCGAGCGCCCGCTTGGCGGGCATACCGTCTACTGCATGGCCAAGGCCGCGCTGGTGATGATGACCAAATCGCTGGCGCGCGAGCTGGGTCCGGAAGTACGGGTGAACGCGGTGGCGCCGGGCAACGTGCTGTGGTCGGAAAATCCGGTCAAGGCCGAAACCCTGGAACTGGTGCACGCGCGCACCGCGCTGAAACGGCAGGGCGCACCGGACGACATCGTCTCGGCGGTGCGCTGGCTGCTCGGCGGCAACGGCTACATCACCGGGCAGGTGATCGCCATCGATGGCGGGCGTTCGTTGTTCATCTGACCGGGGCGACCCGCTCCGCAAGATCCACGAACACCGGATGCGCGAGCTTGGCCGGGTTTTCCCAGCGCATTTCACCGTCCGCCGCGTATTCGCGCGCCAGATCCAGATCGATGGCGCAGGCGGCATCACCCGGATGCCGCCCCAATTCGAATTCCAGTGATTTCAACCGCGCGTTGAACGCGGCCCTTTCCAGCACCGTTTCCAGCAGCAGCGCCTGGTTGGCGTAACGATGCGGGTCGCCGGCCACGACACTGTTGCCGGTCACCACCGGCGACAGCGCCAGGATTCGCCCTTCTTCGGCCAGCGCGGCGCGCGCGCGCGCCAGCTGCGCCTCGCCATCGGTGCCGCTGCCCAGGATCAGCAGGTAGCGATGCGGGCTCATGCGGACGGCGAAACTCCCTCGTCTCCGCGCTTCGCCGCGGTGGTCGCCATCAACGCGGCGGTGATGCCCGCGTCGGAGGATTCCTGGAACACCCGCAGGCCGAACTCCGGCAGGATCGCCAGCAGGTGATCGAAGATGTCCGACTGGATGTTTTCGTACACGCCCCAGCGGATGTCACGGGTGAAGCAGTAGATCTCCAGCGGCAGGCCGGTGGAACCGGGCTGCTGCTGGCGCACCAGCAGGGTCATCTCCTGGTGGATGCCGGGATGGTTGCGCAGGTAGTTCTCGACGTAGGCGCGGAACGTGCCCAGGTTGGTCACCCGGCGCGCATTCAACGGATGGATACCGCGTTCCTCCAGATCGCTGTTCCAGGCGGAGATTTCCCGGCCCTTGTCGTTCAGATAGCGATCCAGCACGGTGAAGCCGTGCATCCGCCGCAGTTCCTCGTCGGTGAGGAAACGCACGCTGTGTTGATCCAGGTACAGCGAGCGCTTGATCCGGCGTCCGCCCGCCTCGCTCATGCCGCGCCAGTTCTTGAACGAATCGTTGATCAGTTTCTTGGTGGGGATGTTGGTGATGGTCTTGTCCCAGTTCTGCACCTTCACCGTGTGCAGGGCGATGTCGATCACGTCACCGTCGGCGTTGAGCTGGGGCATCTCGATCCAGTCGCCCACCCGGACCATGTCGTTGGAACTTATCTGCAGGCTGGCGACCAGCGAGAGGATGGTGTCCTGGAACACCAGGATCAGCACCGCCATCATCGCGCCCAGCCCCGACAGCAGGATCAACGGCGAGCGGTCGATCAGCGTCGCCACCATCAGCACGCCCGCGAGCGTGAACACCACGATCTTCAGCAGTTGCAGGTAGCCCTTGATCGGCTTGTTATGCGCGTCCGGACGGCGCTGGTAGATCTGGTTGACCAGATCCATGGCGCCGGAAAAGGCGAGCGCGAGAGTCAGTATGATGAAGGCGGTGCAGACGTTGCGCACCACCGTGACCAGGTGTTCCGGCAGATCCGGCACCGCGACCACGCCGGCCGACAGCACGATCGCCGGAATGACGTTGGCGAGACGCGGAATCACCCGCAGGCGCACTTCATGCGGCTCGCCCAGCGGCAGGGAATTGAGCATCCGCCGCAGCCCGCGCAGCAGCACGCGCTTGGTCACCCAGTTGGCGAGCCAGGCCGCCAGCAGCAGCGCGCAGATGACCAGCGTGGTGTACGCCCAGGGATAGGGCTCCAGCCATGCGCGCAGTTGTTCCAGACGCTCGTTCATGCCGGTTCCACCGAACCGCGCTCGATGATCACGCCCACACCCGCGGCATTGGCCACGGCACCGGGCTTGGTCAGGCGCAGGCGCAGCCAGGTCACGCCGAACTCTTCGATCAACAGCGCGGCGCAGCGTTCGGCGAGCGTTTCAACCAGGCCGAACTCGGAAGCCTGGACGAACGCGGTGAGGCGGCGGCTGATCGCGTCGTAGTCGAGCGTATCGGCGACATCGTCGCTCGCCGCGGGCCTGCGGTTGTCGAACGCCAGTTCCAGGTCCAGGCGCAGGTCCTGGCGGATGTGGCGCTCCCAATCGTAGACGCCGATCACCGCATCCACCTGCAATCCTTCGATGAAGACTTTGTCCATTGCGGAAAGAATCGGAAACAGGGAATGGCCTATGTTACCTGCCCGCGCCGGAACCTACCCTGTGCGGCGCTCCGTGCGCGCGGCACGTCCGTCATCCGTGCGGAAAAGCCCCGTCGCGATAGGCGCTCCACAGCCCATCCACAAAAGGAATGTTCACGCCCGCTTCGGCTGCCTTCGCCATCAATCCGAAATCATCGGAGGCATAACCCGCCAGTTCGGCGTTGCCGGTCAGGGAGAACACGCGCTTGAAAACCGTCTCCCTGAGCGCACGGACTACACGGCTCTCCGATGAATCGTGCGCGCCCAGCCGGACGTGGCTGGCACGCCAAGCCGCATCAAAGGTTCCGCTGTCCCTGGCGTCCATGGCGGCGTCCCAATCGGTGTCCCGCGCAAACAGGCCTTCGAGAAACCCTTTGCTCTCCACCCTTGAAAGGATTTCGCCCAGCGTCCGGAGCGAATTCACCGGTGTTACCGCGTCACTGGCGACAACGTCGCCATGTCCCAGCGCGGCGTTACCTTCACTTCGGCGCTCTCGTGCTGCCCGGCTTCCAGCCGCAACGCGCCGGCGAAGGCGATCATTGCGCCGTTGTCGGTGCATAGATCCAGCCGCGGGAAGCACACGCGGCCACCGTGCCGCCGCGCCGCCATCTCGTGCAGGCGCGTGCGCAGGCGCTTGTTGGCACCCACGCCACCGGCCACGATCAGGGTGTCGCAACCGGCGGCATCCAGCGCGCGTTCGCACTTGATGGCCAGCGTGTCGACCACCGCATCCTCGAAACCGCGCGCGATGTCGGCCTTGGTCTGCGGGCTCTGGTCGCTGTCCCGCCAGGCCAGCAGCACCTGGGTCTTGAGACCGGAAAAGCTGAAATCCAGGCCGGGACGGTCGGTCATCGGCCGGGCGAACCTGAACCGGCCGGGCGTGCCGTTCTCCGCCAGGGCGGCCAGTTGGGGGCCGCCCGGATACGGCAGGCCCATCAATTTGGCGGTCTTGTCGAAGGCCTCGCCGGCCGCGTCGTCCAGGGTCTCGCCCAGCAGCCGATAGCGGCCGATGGCGTCCACCGCCACCAGTTGGGTGTGCCCGCCGGAGACCAGCAGGGCCACGAACGGCGGTTCAGGTGGATCGTGCTCGATCAGCGGGGCGAGCAGATGGCCTTCCATGTGGTGCACCGCCACCGCCGGCAGCTCCAGCGCCCAGGCCAGCGCCCGCGCCACCCCTGCGCCCACCAGCAGCGCCCCCACCAGGCCGGGCCCGGCGGTATAGGCGACGCCGTCGAGGTCGCGGGTGTCCAGGCCGGCTTCGGCCAGGGTCTGGCGGATCAACGGCAGCAGCTTGCGGACATGGTCGCGGCTGGCCAGCTCAGGAACCACGCCGCCATACTCGGCGTGGAGCGCAATCTGACTGTAGACCGCGTGGGCCAGCAGGCCGTCCGCCCCGGCCCGGCCGGTGTCGTAGACCGCCACGCCGGTCTCGTCGCAGCTGGTTTCGATGCCAAGAACCTTCATGGGCGCTATGTTGCACTTTTCCGCCCCCCATCGCTATAATGCGCGGCTCACCCGGTCAGCCCGGGTCGTTTCCATCACCGAGATTACGTATGCCCAGCGTCAAAGTCCGCGAAAACGAGCCCTTTGAGTTTGCGCTCCGTCGCTTCAAGCGCACCTGCGAAAAGGCCGGCGTGCTGGCTGAAACCCGCAAGCGCGAGTTCTACGAGAAGCCGACCCAGGAACGCAAGCGCAAGGCCGCCGCTGCGGTGAAGCGCCAGCTGCGTCGCTCTTCGCGCGACGTGACCAAGCGCCAGCGCCTGTACTGAGCGACGGCGTTTCGCCAGAAGCCGGCACGCGCGAGCGTGGCCGGCTTTTTGCGTTTCTGGATCCCCTGCATTCCCCCATCCCATTTCCTGCCCCGGCAGGCACCGGAGAACTCCCATGCCCCTGAAGCAACAGCTCACCGACGACATGAAGGCCGCCATGAAGGCCGGCGACAAGGACACCCTGGGCGTCGTCCGCCTGGTCAATGCCGCGATCAAGCAGCGCGAGGTGGACGAGCGCATCGAACTGGATGACACCGCCGTGCTCGCCGTGCTGGAGAAGATGGTCAAGCAGCGCAAGGACTCGGTGAACCAGTACGAGGCCGCCGGCCGCGAGGACCTCGCCGCGGTCGAGCGCGCCGAAATCGTCGTCATCGAGCGCTACCTGCCCGCCAAGCTGGGCGAGGCCGAGATCCTGGCCGCCATCGACGCCGCCATCGCCGAGACCGGCGCCAGCGGCCCGGCCGACATGGGCAAGCTGATGGGCGTGCTCAAGCCGCGCCTGGCCGGCCAGGCCGACATGGGCCAGGTCTCGGCGCTGGTCAAGAAGAAGTTCGCGGGCTGAGCCCGCTGGCCGGCGGGACGGTGGCGCGGCACCGACCGCGCCGTCCCGCCGGTATGCTTGCGGCTCCTGCCGATTCCAGCGGAGCGAGCTCCGTTCTACATGTCCCCGACGATCCTCCTGCGCGCGGCGACCCGCGCCGACCTGCCGCATATCCTCGCCTTCATCCGCGAACTGGCCGAATACGAAAGGCTGGCTCATGAAGCGGTCGCCACCGAGGCGCAACTGGACGAACACCTGTTCGGTCCGCGCCCGGCCGCCGAAGTCGTGATCGCGGAGGTCGACGGCGAGCCCGCCGGCTTCGCCCTGTTCTTCACCAGTTTCTCCACCTTCGTCGGCCTGCCGGGCCTGTATCTGGAGGATCTGTTCGTGCGGCCCAGGTTTCGTGGGCTCGGGGTGGGCAAGCGCCTGATGAGCGATCTCGCGCAGCGGGCGGTGGAACGCGGCTACGGCCGCTTCGAGTGGTCGGTGCTGGACTGGAATGAACCGGCCATCCGCTTCTATCGCAGCCTCGGCGCGCTTGGCCAGGACGAGTGGACCGTGCAGCGGGTGACCGGCGAGGCGCTGCGGCGCCTGGCGGCGACAGCGGCGGATTGATTGCAGCGCATCGCATGCTCACGGCGCGACGACACTCGCCTGTCATGCTGGCCCGGTGTCTGGACGAACGCCGAATCCGATGCGGGGCCTGCGCGACCAGCTGCCGCTCTTCCTGAAGCGGTTCCACGGCAGCCTGCCGGTCGCGCTGGCGCGGCGGTTCATCGAAATCGACGTGATGGCGCAGGCCGCGTCGCTGGCCTTCTACGCCCTGTTGTCGCTGGCGCCGCTGCTGGTGCCGCTGTTGTGGCTGACCACCGCGCTGTACCCCAGCGCGCAGGAAGCGCTGTTGCGGCAGATCGGCGATCTGGCCGGCCGTGACGCCGGCGACATCGCCACCACCGTCCTGCGCAACGCGCGCAATCGCCCCAGCGTCGGCTCGCTGGCCGGTGGCTGGAGCACGGTGCTGCTGTTCATCGGCGCCACCGCCGTGTTCGGCCAGCTGCAGCAGGCACTGAACCTGATCTTCCGCACCGACGCCCAGCGCCTGGAAGGTCCGTGGGCATGGCTGCGCAAACGGATTTTCTCGTTCGGCGTGGTGCTCGCGCTGGGTTTCCTGCTGCTGGTGTCGATGACGCTCAACACCCTGCTGCAGGTGCTGTTCGTACGGGTGCCTTCGCTGCTGCCCGCGCTGGGCGACCTGGCGTCGCTGGCGCTCTATGTGTTCGCCTTCGCGCTGCTTTACCACTACCTGCCGGATAGGCGGGTGGCTTGGCGCCGCGCCTTCCTCGGCGGTGCGCTGACCTCGGTGCTGTTCATCGCCGGTCGCTGGGCCATCGGCCTGTACATCACGCGGGCAGCGCCTATGGCTCGATGGGCACGCTGGTCATCCTGCTGGTCTGGATGTACTACGCCACGGTGGTGTTCCTGGTGGGCGCCCTGCTGACCGCCCTGATCGACGAGCGGCTGGCCGCCCGCCGGAAGAAGGCTCTTTCCGGCGCTTCCTGACGCCGCTTGCCGGGCGTGGAATACTACGCAGTCCATGGCCCGCATCCCCGACGCCTTCATCGACGAACTGCTCGCCCGGACGGATATCGTCGAGGTGGTCAGCGCGCGCGTGCCGTTGAAGCGGCAGGGCAAGGAGTACTCGGCCTGCTGCCCGTTCCACGACGAACGTTCGCCCTCGTTCACCGTCTCGCCGACCAAGCAGTTCTATCACTGCTTCGGCTGCGGCGCGCACGGCACCGCGCTGTCGTTCCTGATGAACTACGACCGCCTGGAGTTCCTCGACGCGGTCGAGGAACTGGCCCGGCGCAACGGCATGGAAGTGCCGCGCGAGACCCAGCAGCGCAACCAGAGCAACGACACCCGCGATCTGTTCGGCGCGCTGGAGGCGGCCGCGCGCTTCTTCCAGCGCCAGCTCGAAGGCAGCGACAAGGCCCGCGCCTACCTGGACGGACGCGGCGTGGACGCGGCCACCCGCACGCAGTTCGCCATCGGCTACGCGCCGGATGGTTTCTCCGCGCTGAAGGACGCGCTCGGCACCGACGAGCGGCGGATGAAGCTGCTGGATCGCGCCGGCCTGTTCTCCAAGAACGATCGCGGCCACACCTACGACAAGTTCCGGGATCGGGTGATGTTCCCGATCTACGATCGCCGCGGCCGGGTGATCGCCTTCGGTGGCCGCGTGCTGCAGAAAGACGACGGTCCCAAGTACCTCAATTCGCCGGAGACCGCGCTGTTCCACAAGGGGCGCGAACTGTACGGCCTGTGGCAGGTGCGCCAGGCCAACCAGAAGATCGCGCGGCTGATCGTGGTCGAGGGCTATATGGACGTGGTCTCGCTGTTCCAGTTCGGAGTCAAGGAAGCCGTCGCCACGCTCGGCACGGCGACCACGCCGGATCACGCCGAACTGCTGTTCCGCAACGCGCCGGATGTCTACTTCTGTTTCGACGGCGACGCAGCCGGACAGCGCGCCGCGTGGCGCGCGCTGGAATCGGTGCTGCCGCGGATGAAGGACGGCCGCCAGGCGTTCTTCCTGTTCCTGCCCGACGGCGAGGACCCGGACACCATCGTGCGCCAGGAAGGCGCCGCCGCGTTCGACGCGCGGCTGCAACAGGCCATGCCGCTGTCGGAGTTCTTCTTCCAGGAGCTGGGCAAGGACATCCGTCTGTCCACATTGGATGGCAAGGCGCGCCTGGCCGAACGCGCGCGCCCGTTGCTCGCGCAGATTCCCGATGGTGCGTTCGGCGATCTGATGCGCCAGCGGCTGGGCGAGATCACCGGCGTCGGCGCCGCCACCACGCCTCCACCACAGCCGGCCCGGTCCGCTTCCCGCGTCTCCGCGCATCGTTCCGCCAGCAGCAAGCCAAGCCTGGTGCGCAGCGCCATCGTCTGCCTGCTGCACAAGCCGTCGCTGGCGCTGGCGCTGCAGCCGCCGCATGCGTTCTCCGGATTGCGCCTGCCCGGCGTCGAACTGCTGCTGGAACTGCTGGATATCGTGCATGCGCGACCGGACATCACCACCGGCGTATTGCTCGAACACTTCGTCGAGCGCGAGGAGTTGCCCGCGCTGCAGAAGCTGGCGATGCAGGAGCTGCCCGGCGACGAGAACATCTGGCAGGCCGAACTGCTCGACGCCGCGCACCAGATGGAACGGCAATTGTTGCAACAGCGTATCGACGAACTTCAGGTGAAGCAGCGCAGCATCGGCCTGGACGAAGCCGACAAGTACGAATTGCGCGCCCTGCTGCAGGCGCGCGTGGCCCGCTGAACGAGGAGATTCCCATGAAACGTGGATTCCGCCGCACCGTTGCATCGTTCCGTCCTCTGGTCGCCGGCGCGCTGTTGCTGCTGGCGTTGCAGGTCCAGGCCGGCGATTTCACCCAGCCGCGCCCCGGACTGCACACCGGCGGCCAGCCCACCGCCGAACAACTTGCCGATTTCTCGAAGCAGGGCGTGCGCACCGTCATCGATCTGCGCGCCCCCGGCGAGGATCGCGGCTACGACGAGGCGGCGCTCGCCGAACAGCACGGCATGCGCTACGAGCGCCTGCCGATCGCCGGCGCCGATGATCTCACCGCCGCCAACGCCGCCGCGTTGAAGAAGCTGCTGCAGGACGGCGGCGACAACGTGTTG
This sequence comes from Pseudoxanthomonas sp. 134C1, assembly GCF_057773065.1. Taxonomy (NCBI): domain Bacteria; kingdom Pseudomonadati; phylum Pseudomonadota; class Gammaproteobacteria; order Lysobacterales; family Lysobacteraceae; genus Pseudoxanthomonas; species Pseudoxanthomonas sp. 134C1. Next base: position 595,621 of record NZ_JBYMTH010000001.1, on the reverse strand, counting down.
CTGCACTGCGCGTCCGGCAACCGGGTCGGCGCGCTGCTGGCGCTGATGGCGAAACAGGAAGAAGGCGCCAGCAACGAGAAGGCGCTGGAGCTGGGACGCCAGGCCGGCCTGAAATCGCTGGCGCCGGTGGTCGAGCAGAAACTGCAGACGCCGTAAGCGTTCACGGGACGATCGGACCTGCTCCGATCGTTCCCGCATCGCGGCCATCTTTGGACACTGGCCGGGAACGACGGAACGTGGTTAACCTCGGGGTCTTTCGTCCCGGGGAGAACCTTCGCATGACCCGTCATTCCGGCAAATGCCTGCCGCTGCTGCTGTCCGTGCTCGCGCTTCCGGCGCTGGCCCAGACCACCGCGATGCCCTCCCAGGCGCAGGCACGCGAACAGGTCGGCAACCGCACCACCGAATACGTGCCGGCGATTCCCGCCGAGCTCGTCGAACGCCTCAATCGTTACCAGAACACGCGCGGCGCCGGCTTCGCCGGCTGGACCCGCGAAGGCTGCGTGCTGATCTCCACCCGCTTCGCCGAAACCGCCCAGGCCCATCGCGTCTGCCAGCCGATGGGCATGCGCGAGCAACTGACCTTCTATCCCGAGCCCATCAACAGCGTTGGTACCGCGCCGGCGAAGTCCGGACGGGACGGTTTCGTGTTCGGCAAGGACGTGGGCGGCAACGAGTCCTGGCAGTTGTACTGGTTCGACCTGGCAACCCGCGAGACCACCCTGCTTACCGACGGCAAGGCGCGCAACCAAGGGCCGCTGTTCTCGCACGATGGCAAGCAGCTTGCATGGAGCAGCACCGCCCGCAACGGCAAGGACACCGACGTCTGGGTGATGGATCTCGCCACCCGCAAGGCGCGCACGGTGGTCACCGAAGGTGGTCAATGGAGCGCGATGGATTTCTCGCCGGATGGCAAGACGCTGCTGGTCAACCAATATGTATCGGTCAATGAAACGCATCCGGGCAAGGTCGATCTGGCCAGCGGCAAGCTCACCCTTTTCCCGATCGAGGGCGGCAAAGCGGCGTCCGGCGGATTCCGCTACGCAGGCGATGGCCGCGGGGTGTTCTACGTCAGCGACGAGAACCTCGACGGCAAGCCGCAGGAGTTCAGCACGCTGCGCTACCACAATCCCGCCACCGGCGAATTCAAGGTGGTCAGCGCGGACATTCCCTGGGACGTGGATCAGCTGGACGTTTCCGAAGACGGTCGACATGTCGCCTACGTGAGCAACGAGGACGGCATCGATCGCCTGCATGTGTTCGCCTGGCCGTCGTTCCAGCCGGTCGCATTGCCGGAACTGCCCATCGGCATCGTCGGCCGCATGGGCTTCTCGCCCGACGGCGGCAAGCTGGCGCTGACCCTCAACACCGCCACCTCGCCCAGCGATGTCTATGTGATCGATCTGGCGGCGGCGAAGCTGGCCCGCTGGACGCGGAGCGAAGTCGGCGGACTGGACGCCGGCGGCTTCGTCGCGCCCACGCTGGTGCGCTATCCGACCTTCGATCAGGTGGACGGCAAGCCACGCACCATCCCGGCGTTCTACTACAAGCCGGCCAAGCCGGCGAAGAATGGTCGCCATCCGGTGCTGATCGACATCCACGGCGGCCCGGAAGGGCAGTCGCTGCCGGCCTTCAATGCCGGCATCCAGTACCTGGTCAACGAGATGGGCATCGCCGTGCTGGTGCCCAACGTGCGTGGATCCACCGGCTACGGCAAGACCTACGTTCAGCTGGACAACGGCTTCAAGCGCGAGGACTCGGTCAAGGACATCGGCGCGCTGCTGGACTGGATCGGCCGGCAACCGGAACTGGATGCCGGGCGCGTGGGCGTCTACGGCGGCAGCTATGGCGGCTACATGGTGCTGGCCTCGCTGATGCACTACAGCGACCGCATCCGCGCCGGTATCGACGTGGTCGGGATTTCCCACTTCGGCACGTTCCTGAAGAACACCGAAAGCTACCGGCGTGATCTGCGCCGGGCCGAATACGGCGACGAACGCGATCCGGCGATGGCCGAGCACTTCGAGAAAATCTCTCCGCTCAACCATGCCAACCGCATCACTTCGCCGCTGTTCGTCGCCCAGGGGCGCAATGATCCCCGCGTGCCCTATACCGAGGCCGAGCAGATCGTGAAGGCGGTGCGCGGCAACGGTCAGCCGGTCTGGTACCTGGAATTCTCGGACGAAGGCCATGGCTTCCAGAAGAAGTCCAACAGCGACTATTTCAGCGCCTCCTCCATGCTGTTCTGGCAGCGCCACCTGCTGGAGTGAACCGCGTCGCGAGTCCTGAAAACGGAAAGGCCCGCTCACGCGGGCCTTTCTTCATTGCGGCGGCTATGCGCCACGCTTACAGCCAGTGGTCCACCAGCAGAAAGGCGAACAGCGCCATCAGGTAAACGATGGAGTAATTGAACACCCGCATGGCGAAGAACTCGTCCGGCGGATCCAGCAGGCGCCACGCGTACCACAGGAACACCAGGCCCAGCACCAGCGCACCGCCCAGATAGAACAGACCGCTCATGCCGAACACCACCGGCAGCACGGTCACCTCCACCAGCAGCACCGTGTAGAACAGGATCTGCCAGCGCGTGTAGGTGACGCCGTGAGTGACCGGCAGCATCGGCACCAGCGCGCGCGCATAGTCCTCGCGGCGGAAAATGGCCAGCGCCCAGAAATGCGGCGGCGTCCACACGAAGATGATCAGGACCAGCAGCAGCGCATGTGCCCAGTCCCATTCGCCGCGCATGCCGGTCATGGTCGCCCAGCCCAGCAGCGGCGGTGCGGCGCCGGCGATCCCGCCAATCACGATGTTCTGCGGCGTCGCCCGCTTCAGGAACACGGTGTAGATCACCGCGTAGCCGATCAGCGAAGCGAAGGTCAGGATCGCGGTGATGACGTTGACCCACAGCACCAGGATCGCCATCGACAGGGCCGCCAGGCACAGCGCGAACACCAGCGCCTGCCATGGCTTGACCTGCCCCACCACCAGCGGACGCCAGGACGTGCGCGCCATCTTGGCGTCGATACGGGTGTCGAGCAGTTGGTTGATCGCCGCCGCGCTGGAGGCGGCCAACCAGATACCGAGGAAACCCAGTGCGCCACGGCGCAGCTGATCCAGGTCCGGCAGTCCATCGATGGCCAGGAACATGCCGACGATCGCGGTGAACACGATCAACGCGACCACGCGCGGCTTGGTCAGGGCCCAGTATTGGCGAAGTGCGATCGTCATTCGGGCTTGCGCAGACGCGCGATCAGCGAGACCAGGGTGAACAGCAGCAGCACAGCGCCGGCGTTGTGCGCCACCGCGACGTGCAGCGGCAGGTTCAATTTGACGTTGAGGATGCCGAGGGTGAACTGGGCGAGGATCAGCAGCACCAGCAGCGTGGCCCAGCCGCGCATGCCCGGGGTGCGGAACAATCGCATGCCGAGTCCGAGCACATACAACGCGACGATGACGGCCATGATCCGGTGGGTCATCTGGATGGCGATGCGCGACGCGCCGTCGAGCACGCCACCTTCATAGTCCACGCCGATGCCGCGCCACAGGACGAAGCCTTCGCTGAAATCGGCCGGCGGCCACCAGCGGCCCACGCACTTGGGGAAGTCCAGGCCGCAGGCGACCGCGGCGTAGTTCGCACTGACCCAGCCGCCCAGCGCGATCTGGATGCCCAGCAGAATCAGGCCACCGATCACCCAGCGGCGCAATGACAGTGCATCGCCCAGCCGGATCGGCTGATCGGTCGCGCGCCAGGCCATCCACACCAGCAGCGCGAACGTGGTCAGGCCCCCCAGCAGGTGTCCCATCACCACGAGCGGCTTGAGCAGCCAGGTCACCGTCCACATGCCCAGCAGCGCCTGGAAGATGATCACCGCCAGGGTCAGTACGCTGACCCGCGCCAGATCCAGGTTGGACCAGCGCAGCGCGGCGAACAGCAGGATCGCCTCGCCGATGATCGCGAGCGCGGACGCGGCGACGTGTTCGCCATGCATGTAAAGCGGTATCGCGGCGGCGACGAATGCCGATGCCACCAGGATGGTGGCAATGCCGAAGCGGCGGCGGCGGGCGGCCAGCAGCGACAGGATCAGCACCAGCATGCCCAGGGTCGCGGCGATGTGCCGGTGCACCTGCTCGCGCCAGGCCTTGTGCGTCTCGAACGGCCGGATCGCGCTGGCGGCGTGATCCACCACTTCGTGCGTGCTCTGCGGCCAGGTCGCGCGACCGTAACAGGTCGGCCAGTCCGGACAGCTCAGGCCGGCATTTGACAGGCGCACGAAAGCGCCGAAGATGATCACGCACAGGGCCAGGCCGACGGCCAGCCAGGCGATGCGATGGAAATGGCGATACAGCACGGGCCGGGCGACGGCATTCATCTCGGACGCACCCTCAAATCAGTTTCAGCAGTTTCGCGACGTCCTTGTACAGGCCGCCGGCATCGAAGCCGGGCGGATAGCGCAGGATCACGAAACCATGGGGATCGATGACATAGACGGGCACGCCTTTCGGATCCTGCAGGCGCGGCAGCGCCGCCAGCAGTTCCGGCGAAGCCTGCAACTGGCGGCGCGCCTCGGTCGCCGGCGCACCGGCCGGCAACGCGCCGATCCAGAGGATCTCGACCTTGTCGGCGTTGTGCCCGAACAGGCGCCAGACCTTGTCCAGGTCCTGAGCCAGCTTCACGCATTCGGCGGCGCAATCGGCCGGGGGCGCCACCGCGATGCGCCAGATCCGTTCGCCGGGTTGCCAGGCGTAGGGCTGGCCATCGACCAGGCGCGGCACGACCAGGCGGGCGTCGGACGGCGGTTGCAGCATCTCGCCATTGTTCTTGTGGCCGGCGGGCTGCCAGCCGGCGAAGCGCAGTACGCCGGCACCGAACACGGTGCCGAAGAACAGGGCGAACAGCGCGACCAGCATCCAGCGTCCGCGAGCGCGGCCGGCATCGGGGGGCATCGAAGTCATCCGGTTATTTTCTCATGCACGGCGGCTCAGCGCTCCTGCTGTCGGCGGCGGCCACGGCGGCTCACCACCAGCGCGGTGATCAGCACCGCCAGCGCGAGCCCGAACCATTGCACGGCGTAGCCCAGATGGCGCTCCGGCGGCAGGGTGTTGGGCAGGATGTCGAGATCCCGCGCATAGCCCAGCGGCAAGGCGGGATCGGGACGGAACACGCGCGGCGCGAGCGCCGGCAGTTGCAGATCCCGCGCCAACGCGGACATGTCCAACCCGGTGACCAACCGATCCCCACCGGACTGGGTCGCACTGACCGCCTTGACCAGTCCTTCGGCGGGCGGAGGCGCGAGCAGGCCACTCAGGGTGTATTCGCCCTCGGGCGGCGGGACCGCGGGCAGACGCCGATCTCCCGGCAGCGGCAGCCAGCCCAGTTCGACCAGCAGCGGCGGGGCACCTTCGGCCTGGAATACCCGGTAGGCGCGGATGCCCGCGCGCCCATCGCGGTTCTGGTTGTCCAGCAGCACCGCCGGACCGGGCGGGAACCGGCCGCTTCCGGAGGCCCAGGCGTAGTCGCCACGCAGCGCCGGCCGCGCGGCGTCGCCTAGCGGGACCGCCCGGCGTTCGCTCAGGATCTTCTGCGAGGCCGCCAGCATCGCCTCTTTCTGCTTGGCCCGCCCCAGCTGCCAGGTACCCAGGCCGCAGAACAGCGCGATCACGATCAGCGCCAGTGCCCAGCCCACCACCAGCGGCATCCGACGCCGACTCACGCGCGGTTTCCCGTCGGCTGCAATAATGTGTTCATGCCCGCTGCACGCCCTTCGAGGCTCCCATGAATGATTCGTTGAAAACCCTGCTGATCATCGCGTTCCTGCTTCTGATCATCTGGAACCTCGGCGCCGGCCTGTACTACCTGCTGGTGGACAAGGGCCAGAGCAAGCGCACCGTCAACGCCCTGACCCGCCGCATCGGCCTGTCGGTGGCGCTCATCCTGCTGGTCATCCTCGCGATCTACATGGGATGGATCAAGCCGCATGGCATTGGAGCCTGAAGATGGGAATCGGGAATGGGGAATCGGGAATAGTGTGATCCCGGTACATGCCCCTTCCGAACGACAAAGGCGACGGCAATGCCGTCGCCTTTGTTTTTGAATCGGCCTTCAACGCAAGGCACGCGGCTCTTGCTGTTTCGACTCCCGATTCACTATTCCCTTAGAGCACGTACACGAACAGGAACAGGCCCAGCCATACCACGTCGACGAAGTGCCAGTACCAGGCCACGGCTTCGAAACCGAAGTGGTCGTCCTTGGTGAAGTGGCCGCGCGCGCAGCGCAGCCAGATGATGGCCAGCATGATCGTGCCCAGGGTCACGTGGGCGCCGTGGAAGCCGGTCAGCATGAAGAAGGTGGAGCCGTAGATGCCCGAACCCAGGGTCAGGTTCAGTTCCTTGTAGGCGTGGATGTACTCCTCCGCCTGGAAGAACAGGAACACGCAACCCAGCAGGACGGTCAGGCCCAGGAACACCAGCAACTGCTTGCGGTGGCCCGCCTTCAACGCGTGGTGGGCGATGGTGATGGTCACGCCCGACGTCAGCAGGATCAGGGTGTTGAGCAGCGGCAGGCCCCAGGCCGGGATGGTCTGGAACTGGCCACCGACCTGGCCCGGGCCGGCGCTCGGCCAGGCCGAGGAGAAGCCGTCCCACAGCAGCGCATTGGTCATCACGCCATCGCCTTCGCCGCCCAGCCACGGCAGCGCGAACTGGCGGGCGTAGAACAGCGCGCCGAAGAACGCGGCGAAGAACATCACTTCGGAGAAGATGAACCAGACCATGCCCATGCGGAAGGACACGTCCACCTGCTTGTTGTAGTTGCCGCTGACCGACTCGCGGATCACGTCGCCGAACCACATGAACAGGGTCGCGCAGAGCAGGAACACGCCGGTGAAGAAGGTCCACTTGCCCCAGGCGGCGTCGTTGAGCCAGCTGGCCACGCCGAACATGGTGACGAACATGGCGATGGAGCCCACGAACGGCCACTTGCTGCTGTGTGGCACGAAGTAGATGTTGGCGTCTGGCGAATGAGCTTGTGCCATGGCGTGTCTTCCGGTTCCTAAGGCTCGATCAGGGTGCCGCGTGCGGCGAATTGGAGGCATTGCCGGCGCCCAGCTGCGCGGTCAATGCATCGTTCTTGTAGAAGGTATACGACAGGGTGATGGTCTTCACGTCACCCGGCAGGTTGGGATCGACGATGAAGCGCACCGGCATGTCGCGGACTTCACCGGCCTGCAGGGTCTGGGCGGTGAAGCAGAAGCATTCGGTCTTGGTGAAGTAACCCGAGGCCCGCGCCGGGGCCACCGACGGCACCGCGCTGCCCACGATCGGCCGCTCGCCGTCGTTGCGCGCGAAGTACTTGGCCTCGTACAGCTCGCCCGGCACCACCTGCATGGTCAGCTGTTCGGGATGGAACGCCCACGGCAGCTTGGAATTCACGCCACCGTCGAACTGCACGGTGACGGTGCGCTTGGCCTTGACCTCGGCCACCTGCGCCTGGCCAGGTCCCTTCTCCAGGCGTACGCCGAACACCTTCTCGCAAGCGATGCGATACAGCGGCACCAGCGAGAACGTCAGCACGAACACGCCCAGCGCCACGCCCACCAGCTTGAGCAGACCCGCCGAGTTGGAGGCCTTGCCGCTCATGCGCTCAACACCGCGCGCAGGATGAACAGCACGAAGATCGCGAAGGCCAGTCCGCCCACGATCCACGCCGTGCGCAGCACCGCCTTGCGGCGGCGCACGGCTTCTTCCGGCGAGAGCATCGGAGCGTTCATGGACTCAGCCACCCGTCACCCGCTCAGTGGGTCACGTCGCCGTGCGCCAGATCGCCATCCTTGATGACCGGCGGGGTGCTGAAGGTGTGGTGCGGCGCCGGCGATGGCACGGTCCACTCCAGGCCCTTGGCGTGTTCCCATGCGCGCGCATCGGCCTTGGCGCCGTTGCGCAGCGAACTCCACAGGATGATGGCCATCATGAAGGGCGTCAGGAACATGCCGAACGCGCCAATCGAACTGACCATGTTCCAGTCCGCGAACACCGGGTTGTAGTCCGGGATGCGGCGCGGCATGCCGGCCAGGCCCAGGAAGTGCTGCGGGAAGAACAGCAGGTTGACGAAGATCACCGTCCACCAGAAGTGGAACTTGCCGGCGGTCTCGTTGTACATGCGGCCGGTCCACTTCGGCCACCAGTAGTAGGTGGCGGCGATGATGGAGAACAGCGCGCCGGTGACCAGCACGTAGTGGAAGTGCGCCACCACGAAGTAGGTGTCGTGGTACTGGAAGTCCGCCGGCACGATGGCCAGCATCAGACCGGAGAAGCCACCGATGGTGAACAGGATGACGAAGCCCACCGCCCACAGCATCGGGGTTTCGAAGCTCAGCGAGCCCTTCCACATCGTGCTGACCCAGTTGAACACCTTCACGCCGGTGGGGATGGCGATCAGCATCGTCGCGAACATGAAGTAGATTTCGCCACCCAGCGGCATGCCCACCGTGAACATGTGGTGCGCCCACACGATGAACGACAGGAACGCGATCGAGGCGGTCGCGTACACCATGGCCTGGTAGCCGAACAGCGGCTTGCGGCTGAAGGTCGGGATGATTTCCGACACCACGCCGAACGCCGGCAGGATCATGATGTAGACCTCGGGGTGACCGAAGAACCAGAAGATGTGCTGGTACATCACCGGGTCGCCGCCGCCGGCGGCGTTGAAGAAGCTGGTGCCGAAGAACTTGTCGGTCAGCAGCATGGTGACCGCACCCGCCAGCACCGGCATCACGGCGATCAGCAGGAACGCGGTGATCAGCCAGGTCCAGCAGAAGATCGGCATCTTCAGCAGGTCGATGCCCGGAGCGCGCATGTTGAGCACGGTCGCGATGATGTTGATCGCGCCCATGATCGAGCTCACGCCCATCATGTGGATGGCGAAGATGCTGAAGGCCACGTTGGCGCCGCCCTGCAGCGACAGCGGCGGGTACAGGGTCCAGCCGCCCGCGGGCGCGCCGCCCGGCAGGAACAGGGTCAGCAGCAGCATGCTGAAGGCGAACGGCATGATCCAGAAGGACCAGTTGTTCATGCGCGGCAGCGCCATGTCCGGCGCGCCGATCTGCAACGGGATCATCCAGTTGGCCAGGCCGACGAAGGCCGGCATCACGCCGCCGAAGATCATGACCAGCGCATGCACGGTGGTCATCTGGTTGAAGAACTCGGGCTTGACGAACTGCAGGCCCGGGGTCATCAGCTCGGCACGGATGATCACCGACATGCCCGCGCCGATGATGAACATGATGAAGCTGAAAATCAGGTAGAGCGTACCGATGTCTTTGTGGTTGGTCGAAAAGAACCAACGCTCGATGAAGCTCTGCTGGTGACCGTGGTGATCGTCGTGGTGATCGACGGCGGTATGGGCCATGTTCGTGATCTCTTGCAGCTGTAGCGGACGGTCAGGCCTGCGCCGGGGGCGCAGCCTGCTCGCTGGTGGGGGCGGCGTCGGTGGCCGGGGCCGGAGTGGCCTGGCCATCGGTGGGCGCGGCTTCTTCCGCCGGCGCGGCGGGGGCCGCCGGAGCGGGGGCCGGAGCCGGCTTCTTCGCGGCCAGCCACTTCTGGAACTCTTCCTTCGGCACGGCGCGCACGACGATTGGCATGAAGCCGTGGTCCTTGCCGCACAGTTCGGCGCACTGGCCGCGATACACGCCCGGTTCCTTGATGTCGGTCCAAGCCTCGTTGACGATGCCCGGAATCGCGTCCTGCTTCCAGCCCAGCGCCGGCACCCACCAGGCGTGGATGACGTCGTCGGCGGTGATCACGAAGCGGATCTTGGTGTCGACCGGCAGGACGAGTTCGTTGTCCACTTCCAGCAGGTAGTGCGGGTTCTTGGCCAGGTCCGGCTTCTCGCCGCTCTGGCGGATGCGGTCGGACTCGCGGTCCAGACGGCTGGTGAGGGACACGTCCTCGCCCAGGTACTCGTACTTCCACATCCACTGGTAGCCGGTGACCTTGACGGTCATCTCGGAATCGCGGGTGTCGTACATGGCGATCAGCTTGGCGGTCGCCGGCCAGGCCATGACCACCAGGATCAACACCGGGATGACGGTCCAGATGATTTCCGCGGTGGTGTTGTGGCTGAACTGCGCGGCCACCGCTCCCTTGGACTTGCGGAACTTGAACATCGCGTAGGCCATCGCGCCGAACACGATGATGCCGATCACGATGCACACGATCAGCGCCACCATGTGCGCGTCGTAGGCATGCTGGGACGAGGCGGTGACGCCCTTGCCCATGTTCAGCTGCCACGGCTTCGGGTCCGCCGACTGCGCCCACGCCAGTACCGGCGAAGCCAGCAGTGCGCAGACCGTCATCAAACGCTTCCAATACCCATTCACTTGCGTCATTGCCTAGACCCCAAATGCGTCATCGGTTGCGACCGCTCGCGGCCGCCAGTAAATCCTGCAACTTGTCCGCCAACTGCCGGCGCTCGCCCGGACCGAGGAAATTGCCCACCTCGACCAGGCGACCACTGGAAGCCAGCGAAATCCTTTCGCCATCCGCCTCGATACGGAGCCGCACCCAATAAGGATGCGCCCGGAACACCGGTCCGGCCTCGGGGGTGCGGCTGACTTCCACAACCTCCGGACCGATGGTGATGTCCTCACCCCGCTCGCCGCTGCGCCATAGCCAACGCAACGCCGCGGCCACCAGAGCGCTGTGCAGCAGGGCGAAGGCCGGTGCGAAGGCGTTGCCGGCCAGCCAGCCCAGCAGGGCCACCAGCCACATCGCTCCGGCCAGCGCGGCGAACAAGGCCACGAACTGGCGGGCCGTCAATGCCCGGGGCGGTCGCAGCCGGAGCCGCGCGCCGTGGATACCCGGCAATGACGGAAGCACTTCGATCATGCTGCAACCGCGCAACGAGGCCGCGGAAAACCCCTAAATGTTAGCCTCACCCCCCTGTTGCGGCAAGTTGCAATGATCTCGGTCAATGATCGACCCGGCCCGGGGCACCGCCATGCCGCTGTGGCGGGGATCGCCGGACCGGCCCCGGAACGGGCCTCCCGGCGGCCGCCGGCGCGCGCTGCCATCCATTCGCGAACGGTGGTCCGGCTCACTACACTATCGGGCTCCATCGCCCGTTTCCGAACATCCTCATGAGCTCCCAGCCCCAGCCCGGCACCGAGGCGGCCCCGCCGCCGGCGTCCGCCGGCATCGTTTCCCCCGAACTCCCCGCTCCGCCGTCGCCTCTGCGGGCCGCCATCACCGCGGCCTGGCTGCGCGACGAAGCGGAGCACGTGCGCGAACTGCTGGCACAGGCCCGACTTCCGGCCGACGAGCAGGCCCGCGCGCAGGCGCTGGCCGCGGATCTGGTCACGCGGGTCCGCGCCCGCGCCCAGGACCAGGGCGCCATCGAGGCCTTCATGCGCCAGTACGACCTGGGCAGCGAGGAAGGCGTGCTGCTGATGTGCGTGGCCGAGGCGCTGCTGCGCATTCCGGACCAGGAAACGGCCGACAAGCTGATCCGCGACAAGCTGGGCGACGCCGACTGGGAAAAGCACCTGGGCCAGAGCGACTCGGTGCTGGTCAACGCCTCCACCTGGGGCCTGATGCTGACCGGCCGGCTGGTCAACCTCAACGATTTGACCCGCCACGACGTGCCCGGCGCCTTCAAGCGCCTGGTCGGCCGGGTTGGCGAGCCGGTCATCCGCCTGGCGGTGCGCCAGGCCATGCGCATCATGGGCCACCAGTTCGTGATGGGCCGGACCATCGAGGAAGCGCTGGGCCGCTCGCGCAAGGGTGACAACGCCAGTTACCGCTATTCGTTCGACATGCTGGGCGAAGGCGCGCTGACCTCGAAGGACGCCGCGCGTTACCTGGAGGCCTATCGCAAGGCGATCCATGCGATCGGCAGGCATACCAATCCACAACGCCAAGGCGATGCGGGGGGACCAGCCCCCGACGTCTTCGCCGCCCCCAGCATCTCGATCAAGCTCTCGGCGCTGCATCCGCGCTACGAGCACGCCAAGCGCGCGCGGGTGATGAAGGAACTGGCGCCGGGCATCCTGGAACTGGCGCAACTCGCGAAGTCCTACGGCATCGGCTTCACCATCGACGCCGAGGAAGCCGATCGGCTGGAAATGTCGCTGGACCTGATCGAAGCGACCTTCTCCGACAAGTCGCTGGACGGCTGGGAAGGCTACGGCCTGGCGGTGCAGGCCTACCAGAAGCGCACGCCCTACGTGATCGACTTCCTCGCCGATCTGGCCCGCCGGGTCGGCCGGCGCATGCCGGTGCGTCTGGTCAAGGGCGCGTACTGGGATGCGGAGGTCAAGCGCGCGCAGATCGACGGCCATCCGGGCTATCCGGTGTTCACCCGCAAGCCGAACACCGACGTGTCCTACCTGGCCAACGCGCGTCGCATGTTCGATCACGGCGACGCGCTGTATCCGATGTTCGCCACCCACAACGCGCAGACCATCGCGGCGATCCGCTCGATCGCGCAGGGCCGTCCGTACGAACACCAGAAGCTGCACGGCATGGGCGACGATCTGTACGCGGAAGTGATTCCGAAGGATCGCCTGGACGTGCCCTGCCGTGTCTACGCGCCGGTCGGTTCGCACGAGGATCTGCTGCCGTACCTGGTCCGCCGCCTGCTGGAGAACGGCGCCAATTCCAGCTTCGTCAACCGCATCACCGACGAGGAGGTGGCCATCGAGGACCTGATTCGCGACCCGGTCGAAACCGTGTCCGCGTTCGACTCGATCCCGCATCCCCGCATCCCGCTGCCGCGCGATCTCTTCCGCAACCAGGCAGCCCCCATCCCGACTTCTGACAGGAACAATTCCATGGGCGCCAACCTCGCCAACGACAACGACCTGCGTGCGCTGGCCGAGCGCGTCAACGCCGCCGTCAAGCCGTGGCGGGCCGCGCCGCTGGTGCCGGGTGCGCTGATCGCGAGCGCGGCGCTGCCGGTGACCAATCCGGCCGATCGCCGCCAGACCGTTGGCGAATGGCAGCCGGCCGACAGCGCGGCGGTGGAAAAGGCGCTGCAGAACGCGGTGGCCGCGCAGCTGGCCTGGGATCGCACCCCGGCCGCCAGCCGCGCCGCGATCCTGGAACACGCCGCCGACCTGCTGGAACAGCGCATGCCCGAGTACATCGCGCTGTGCGTGAAGGAAGCCGGCAAGACCCTGCCCGACAGCGTCGCCGAAGTGCGCGAGGCGGTCGACTTCCTGCGTTACTACGGCGCCCAGGCACGCGCGCAGTTCGGCGCCGCCGAACGCCTGCCGGGCCCGACCGGCGAATCCAACGAGCTGCAGTTGCACGGCCGCGGCGTGTTCGTCTGCATCAGCCCGTGGAACTTCCCGCTGGCGATCTTCCTCGGCCAGATCAGCGCCGCGCTGGCCGCCGGCAACAGCGTCATCGCCAAGCCGGCCGAGCAGACCAACCTGGTCGGCCACGCCGCGGTGAAGCTGCTGCACGAAGCCGGCATCCCGGAAGGCGTGCTGCAGTTCCTGCCCGGCGACGGCGCCACCGTCGGCGCCGCGCTCACGAAGGATCCGCGCGTGGCCGGCGTCGCCTTCACCGGCTCCACCGAGACCGCCCGCGCGATCAACCGCGCGTTGGCCGCGCGCGACGCCGCCATCGGCGTGCTGATCGCCGAGACCGGTGGCCAGAACGCCTTCATCGCCGATTCCTCGGCGCTGCCGGAACAACTGGTCAAGGACGCCATCGGTTCGGCCTTCACCTCCGCCGGCCAGCGCTGCTCGGCCGCACGCGTGCTGTTCGTGCAGGACGACATCGCCGACAAGGTGATGACCATGCTGGCCGGCGCGATGGACGAACTGAAGGTCGGCGATCCCGGCCTGCTGTCCACCGATGTCGGCCCGGTGATCGACGCCGACGCGCTGAAGATCCTGGAGGATCACGCCGCCCGCATGGCTACCGAGGCCCGCCTGATCAAGCAGGCCAACCTCGGCGAGGACGCGGCCCACGGCACCTTCTTCGCGCCGCGCGCCTGGGAGCTGAAGTCGCTGGACCAGCTGCACCGCGAGATCTTCGGCCCCGCCCTGCACGTGGTGCGCTGGAAGGCCGATCAGCTGGATCAGGTGATCGACGCCATCAACGCCACCGGCTACGGCCTGACCCTGGGCGTGCATTCACGCATCGACGAGACGGTCGATCGCATCGCCGCGCGGGTCAAGGTCGGCAACGTCTACGTCAACCGCAACCAGATCGGCGCGGTGGTGGGCGTGCAGCCGTTCGGCGGCCAGGGCCTGTCGGGCACCGGTCCGAAGGCCGGTGGCCCGCACTACCTGCCGCGTTTCGCCACCGAGAAGACGGTGACGGTGAACACCACGGCCGCCGGCGGCAATGCCTCGCTGCTGACCTTGGGCGACTGAGTTCCGGCTGAGGCCGCCAGGCCGCCGTTTCCCCACAGGGCCGCCTCGCGCGGCCCTGTTGTTTTGTGACGTACTGCCGATAACATGCCTCAGGGGAACCGGGGGGGCCGGGGTCGGATGAGTTGGGCGGTATTGCTGACGCTGCTGAGCGATTGCCTGCTGGCGATCGTGCTGTTCGTCCTGTTCTGGTACGTGGCCCGGGTGTCGCGCAACGTCCAGGGCGTGCTGACCTGGGGCGCGGCGCACCTGATCTACACGATCGGGGCGACCCTGTTCGATGCCGGCACCGCCACGTTCTCCGAAGCGGGCCTGGCGACTGCCGCCCTGCTGTCCACTCATCTGGGTTCGGCGGTCCTCTGCGGCGGCATGGCGGGACTGGGCTGGGCCATCGCGCGGTTCACCCGGCGGCGCGCGTTGCACCCGGCCGAATTCGCGGTGGTTCCGATGGCCGTCGCGGTACCGCTGCTGGTCTGGGGTCTGGGGGGTGCCTGGGAGGCACAGAGCGTCGCGCTGAACTGTGTGGAGCTGCTGGTCCTGCTGTGGATCCTGTGGAACCTGCGCGTCCTGCGCGAAGACCCCTATCGACTGCCGGCGCGAATGATGATGGCCGGCTGCGCGCTGCTGGCCACCCTGTACGGCAGCGTGGTGCCCGGCTGGTCATTCAGCCAGTTCGGCTTCGACGAGATCTGGGTCAGCGCGGACCTGTCGATCTGGTTCATGCTCAATTTCTGCATGCTCATGCTGAGCAGCTTCCGCGCCGCCGAGTCGTTGAAGCTCAGCGCCATGTTCGATCCGCTGACCAGCGCCCTCAACCGGCGCGGCCTGCATGGCGAACTGAGTACCTGGCTGGAGCGCAACGATCGCGGGTTGACCGTGATCGCCATCGATCTGGACCATTTCAAGGCCGTCAACGACCGCCACGGCCACGACACCGGCGACCGGGTGCTGCAGCGTTTCAGCGAAACCGTGCGCAGCGGCCTGCGCAGCGATCAACTGTTCGCCCGCATGGGTGGCGAGGAGTTCGCGGTGGTGACCGTCGGCACCGATCGCGAGGCCGCGCGGCAATTGGCCGAACGCCTGCGCAACCAGATGATGCGGCTGGATTTCAGTCCGCCGGAGGGACGCCCGTTCAGGGTCACGATCAGCCTGGGTATCGCCATCGGCGACAGCGAAGGCGAGCCGTTCGCCGAGCTGATGCGGCGCGCGGACGACGCCCTGTACATGGCCAAGCGCAAGGGGCGCAACCGGGTCGAGATGCACCCCTGAGTTGCTCCCCGTCGCCGGTCCACGCACATTCCGGATTCGATATAGCCGGAATCCGCCGTGTTTTGCGTTGTGATGACCGAACAGGACGTTTATCCAGGCCACACGGGCGCTGCCGGCTTCATGACCACCGATTTCTACCACCTGCTGATCAGTGACTGCGCGCTGGCGGCGGTGTTGCTGGGCCTTTTCTTCTACGTGTCGCGGGTGTCACGCGGCGTGCGCGGCATCACCGCCTGGGGCGTGGCCCATTTCGTCTATTCGCTGGGCGCGGCCCTGCTCGACGGGACCGCGCAGACGCTCTCGCAATCGGGCGCGCCTGAATCCGCGGGCGCCGTCGCCGGCGTGGGCGGCCTGCTGGCCTGCACCGGCCTGGTCGGCCTGGCCTGGTCGGTCATCCAGTTCGTGCACCAGCGCGCGCTGCATGCCGGCGAACGCGCCTTGATGCCGATGGCCGTGGCGTTGTCGCTGGGCGGCTGGCTGATCCAGGGCGACAGCGATGCGCAGGGCGCGGCGATGAGCGCGGTGGAGGTGATCGTGCTCGCCATCGTGATCTGGCAGTTGCGCCTGCTGCGCAGCGGTCCCGATCACGTGCCGGCGCGGTTGATGATGATCGCCTGCGTGGCGCTGGTCTATCTCTATGGTCGGGATCTCGCCCATGCCCTGACCGGACGCTACGGGCCCAATCCTTCCTGGGTGAACGCGGATTTGTCGATCTGGTTCATGCTCAACTTCTGCATGCTGATGCTGGCCAGTTTCCGGGCCGCCGAATCGCTGCGCCAGAGCGCATTGTTCGATCCGCTGACCGGCGCGCTGAATCGCCGCGGGCTGGACAACGAACTGCGCTCGCGCGACCGCTTCGTCACCCTGGAAGGCGGTCTGGCGGTGGTCGCGCTGGATCTGGACCATTTCAAGGCGGTCAACGATCACCATGGCCACGACACCGGCGATCAGGTGCTGCGGCGTTTCTCCGACGTGGTGCGCGGATGCATCCGCAGCGATGATCTATTCGTCCGCCTGGGCGGCGAGGAGTTCATGCTGGTCCTGCGCGAGACCTCGCCGGAAGTCGCGCACCGGTTGGCCGAGCGCATCCGCACGCAGGTGATGGCGCTGGAGTTCGCCGCGCCGGCGTTCCGGGTCACCGTCAGCCTGGGCATCGCCCACACCCGCCATCGCCAGACCCTGTTCAACGACATGATGCGGCTGGCGGACGAGGCTCTCTACGCGGCCAAGCGCAACGGCCGCAACTGCATCGAACTGCGGTTGCATACGGCGCGGGCGCGCTGATCGGCGAACGCGCCGCAACCACCTCGCGCGCGGTTCTCATCGCGGAAAAAGAAAGCCCCGCCGAAGCGGGGCTTTCTGATTGCATCGGCAAAGCCGCTTTCGATCAGAACTTGTAATTGATCGAAGCCGCCAGCACGTCGCCCGCCACGTCGTAGGAACCGGACAGGGTGCTGCCGGTGGCCGACACCTGGTTGACGGTCGGGTCCTTGGTGAACAGGTGGGTGTAGCCGAAGCTGTACTCCGCCTTCTCCGACGGGGCCCAGGTCAGGCCGAGCGACAGCCACTTGCGGCTGGTGTCCGGCACGCGCACGTCGCGGTGCTCGGCGGTCGTCGGGGTCTGGTCGTAGGCCACGCCGCCACGCAGGGTCAGCGTGTCGCTCAGGCGATAGTCGGCGCCCAGCGAGCTGAAGGTGGTGTCGCGGTAGCGGAACGGCAGCACGTTGTTCGGCTGGTTGGAGGCGAAGTCGACCGTGACGGCGTCGAACGACGGCGCCCAGAAGGTGCGCGACACGTCGGCCATGATGGTCAGCTTGTCGTTGACCTGGCGGGTGAAGCTCAGGGTCGCCGAGGCCGGCAGTTCGATGGTGGCGCGGCCACCGGTGTTCACGAACACGCCGCGCGGCGCCATCAACGCCAGGCCCTGGGTGGCCTGGGTGTTGGTGGCGGTGAACTTGGCCTTGCCGTTGGTGATCTCGTGCTTGACCTTGGAGCGGTAGCTCAGGCCGAGGTGGGTCTGCTCGTTGACGCTGAACAGGCCGCCGACGGTGAAGCCCCAGTCATTGCTGCTGCCTTCCAGCTGCGAATAGACGTCGGCCGAACCCGGCACGAAGCCCATGCCGATCAGGGTCGGACGCTGCGCGACCGGCGCCGAGGACACCACCGCGGTGCTGAGGTCGACCATGTTGCTCAGGTCCACTTCCAGGCGCTCGACGAACACCGAGGCGCCGAACGACACGTACGGGTTCACGTCATAGGAGAAGGACAGGCCGAGGTCGGCGGTCTTCAGATCGGTCTTGACGCCGTGGTAGCGGCCGACCCAGTTGCGGTCGTATTCGGTCTTGAAGCCGAACGGCACGGTCAGCGACGCGCCCAGGTGGGCCTTCTCGCCGATCATGGTGTGGAAATACGCGGCCGGAACCGCCGCGATGGTGCCGGCGTCGCCGCCGTTGCCGCCGGTGAGCTGTGCGCCGGTGCCGGGACCGGTGACGAAGCTCGGCAGGCGGCCGCCGCCCTTGAAATCAGCCGCGAAGCTGATGGCGCTGACGTCGGCCTGGAACTGGGTTTCCTTCATGTGGCGCATGGCGGCCGGGTTGGTCGCGATGACCGAGGCGTCGCCGGGGGCGCTGCCGGAACCGGCGAAGGCGCGGCCGAGGCCCTTGGCGCTGTTTTCCTTCAGCTGGAATGCGGCGCCGTGCGCCTGACCGAAAGCCAGAACGCCGGCGATGCCGAAGGCCAGCGCGGAAATACGGGCAAAACTGTTGACGGAATGCATGGTGTCTCTCTCCGGAGGACGTGGGTTTACGGTCAATGCGCCGTTGGTTCGACCGGCGTTATGCCCGCCGGTTCGTCCGCCGGAAGCCCCTCCCGACATACGACGCCGTATGCAGTATACCCACGTCCGCTAACCGAAAGCTAACAAACTCATGGCAGGGTCCCGCGTAATTCCCTGAACAGGGAAAGGACACGTCGGACAGCCGCTGCGAGGTAAAGTGAGCCGGCATGTTCGTCTCCCTGCCCTCCCGTCGGAAGCCCTCCCTGCGCTGGGCCACGCCCACGCTGCTGGGGCTGCTGTGGCTGGCCTTCCTGTGGGCGGCGATGCAGCCGGATCGCGCCCGCCTGCTGCAGGAATGGGGTGCCTTGTCGGGCGGATTGACCTCGCTGCCGGCCTGGCTGGCCGATCTGCAGGACGGCAGCGTCCTGCGCCTGTTCACCGCATTGTTCCTGCACGCGGACTGGGCGCACCTGCTGGGCAACCTGGTGTTCCTGCTGATTTTCGGCATGCCGGCGGAGCGAACGATGGGTCCCTGGCGCTTCCTGGTGCTGTTCCTGCTGGGCGGGGCGGTCGCCAACCTGGCGGCGGTGCTGACCATTGGCGCTCCCGATCGGGTGGTGATTGGCGCCAGCGGCGCGGTCTCGGCGGTGATCGGCGCCTATCTGGCGCTGTTCCCGACCGCCAAGCTGGGCGTGGTGCTGCCGCTGGGCCTGTTCCTGGAGTTCGTCAAGGCGCCGGCCTCGCTGCTGATCGGCATCTGGGCGCTGCTGCAGGTCGTGTTCGCCTATACCGGTCCGGCCTTCGGCGCGGTGGCATGGTCGGCGCACATCGCCGGTTTCCTGTTCGGGGTGGTGTTCGCCCTGTTCGTCCGCGCCGCCATCGCCCGGCGCCTGCGCAAGCGGCAGGGCTATTGAACCCGCGACGGGACTGCCTCATTTTCAAGCCCACCGCATCGCATTCCAGTTACTGTTTACTGTCCCCGGCCCATGGCGAAGAAGCTCTACAAGGTCACCTTCCTCAACCACAACAAGGTCTACGAGTTGTACGCGGGCCACGTGGCCGCCAGCGGACTGTGGGGTTTCACCGAAGTGGGCGAGCTGGTGTTCGATCTGCATGACGGCCTGGTGGTCGATCCCACCGAGGAGCGGTTGCGCGACGAATTCGGCGGCACCCGGGTCCTGCACCTGCCGATGCAGAGCATCATCCGGGTCGAGGAAGTGGAGCGCAAAGGCCAGTCGGCCATCCGCGACGCCGCCACCGGCGAGAAAGTCGTCACGCCATTCCCGTTACCGGCCAAGCCGCGCTGATCGTCTCTCCGCGGTAACGCCCGCTACGCTCCCGCGCCCCTGTCGACCGCCTATGATGGCGCGTCGAGTCCCGGGGTCGTCTTGATGTCCACAGCGCAACTGTCCGTCTACTTCTTCCTGCAGGCGGGCGTCATCATCCTGGTCTGCCGCCTGGTCGGCCGGCTGGCGCAACGTTTCGGACAACCCCAGGTGGTCGGCGAGATGATCGCCGGCGTCACCCTCGGCCCTTCGCTGTTCGGCGCGTTGCTGCCGGAAACGCAGGCGCTGCTGTTTCCCAAGGCCTCGATGGACATGCTCTATGTCGCCGGACAGGTCGGCGTGGGCATGTACATGTTCCTGGTGGGTACCGAGTTCCGCGCCGACCATTTCCGTGCGCGCTACCGCAGCGCGATGGCCGTGTCCTGGGCCGGCATCCTGGTGCCGTTCCTGCTCGCCTTCGCGCTGGCGCCCTGGTTGCAGCATGTACCCGGATTGTTCTCGGAAAAAACCCGCTTCATCGAGGTGGCGCTGTTCCTGGGCGCGGCCATCGCCATCACCGCGTTCCCCATGCTCGCGCGGATCATCCACGAGCGTGGCCTAGCAGGCACGCCACTGGGCACCCTGGCGCTGACCGCCGGCGCCATGGACGACGCCGCGGCGTGGTGCATCCTGGCGATCGTGCTGGCGAGTTTCGGCGGCAGCTGGATGCAGGCCTGGCTGGCCATCGGAGGCGGCATCGCCTATCTGGCCTTCATGCTGCTGGCGGGCCGGCGCCTGCTGCAACCGCTGGCCGCCCGTGTTCCGGAACAGGGGCCGCTGCCGCCGTCGGTGCTGGCCTGGATCATGGCCCTGTTCTTCCTGTGCGCGTGGGCGATGGATGCCATCGGCATCCATGCGGTGTTCGGCGGTTTCATCCTCGGCGCCTGCCTGCCGCGCGGTGTGCTCACCGAACGCCTGCGCGAACTGCTGCAGCCGATGGTGGTGGTGGTCCTGCTGCCGCTGTTTTTCACCTATTCCGGCCTGAAGACCGAACTGTCCGTATTCCTGGATCCGGCGATGCTGCTGCCGGCGACGGCAATCCTGCTGGCCTCCTTCGGCGGCAAGGCCATCGCCTGCTGGGCGGCCGCCCGGTTGTCCGGCGAATCTCCGCACGACGCCAAGGCGATCGGCGCGCTGATGAATGCGCGCGGCCTGATGGAGCTGTTGATCATCAACATCGGATTGCAGGCGGGCGTGATCGAACCCGGGCTGTTCTCGATCCTGGTCATCATGGCGATCCTGACCACGCTGATGGCCACGCCGCTGTTCAACCGCATCATGCGCAATCACGGCGCGACCGCTGCGAAGGTGGCCGGCGATCCTTCCCTGCCTTGAGGGCGGGCGATACCGCGATGTGATCCTGCCGGAACCGGCGTTCTAGAATCGGCCTCCCATCCTTTCCCGCCATCCGCCATGCGCAAGGATCTTCACGAAGGCAATCGCCGGTCCTGGAACGCCGCGACCGTGGCTCACAACAGCCACAAGCGCGACCAGGCGGCCTTCTTCCGCGCCGGCGGCAGCACGCTGTTCCCGGAAGAGATTGCCCTGCTGGGCGACATTGACGGCCTGCGCCTGGTCCACCTGCAATGCAATGCCGGCCAGGACACGCTGAGCCTCGGCGGACGGGGCGCGCGGGTCATCGGTGTGGACATCAGCGACACCGCGACCGATTTCGCCCGCCGGCTGGCGCACGAGGCGGGCATCACGGCCGACTTCGAACGCGCCGATGTATATGACTGGTTCGAACACGCCCGGGACGCCGACAGGCGGTTCGACGTGGCCTTCAGTTCCTACGGTGCGCTCTGCTGGCTGTCGGATCTGGACGCGTGGGCGCGCGGGCTGGCGGCGGTGCTGGAACCCGGCGGACGTTTCGTCTGCGTCGAATTCCATCCGGTGGCGATGATCTTCGATCCACAGTGGCAACCGAAGTATCCGTACTTCGCCCATGGCGAGCCGCTGGTCTGGGAGGACGGCGTCAGCGACTACGTGGCGCTGTCCGGCGATGCGCTGTCGCCCTCGGGCAACGAGGCGGGCGTGCGGGACTTCCGCAATCCGCATCCGAGCTACGAGTTCCAGTGGAGCCTGGGCGAAGTGGTCGATGCGCTGCTGCGCGCGGGCCTGCGGCTGCGCCGCTTGCGGGAGTATCCCTACGCCAACGGCTGGCGCGGGTTCGACGGCATGCGTGAAGGCGAAGGCCGGCGCATGTATCCGCCGGCGACGATGCCGAGCCTGCCGCTGATGTACGGGCTGGTGGCGGAACGGCCGGCCTGAGGCCGGCTCCCCTCAGCGCCGGGTGGCGGGCGCCTTCGCGGCCGCGGACGCCACCTGCTTCTTCAGTTCGGCCAGGGCGGCGGCGATCGGCTTCTCGCCGTCGAGAACTTCGCCCGAGGCGTAGCCTTCCTGGCCTTCGTCATCGCCACGCAGATGGCCGGGCAAGGTGGCTTCGCTGTAATCGATGATTTCAGGCTGCTTGTCCACCGACTCCGGATGCAGTTCCACGTCCGGGACGATGCCGCGCGCCTGGATCGACTTGCCGCTGGGCGTGTAGTAGCGCGCGGTGGTGAGCTTCACCGAATCGCCGTTGTCCAGTGGCAACACCGTCTGCACCGATCCCTTGCCGAAGGTGCGGCTGCCGACGATGCGCGCGCGCTGGTTGTCGCGCAGCGCGCCGGCCAGCACTTCCGACGCGCTGGCCGAACCGGCGTCCACCAGCACGACCACCGGTGCGCCATCCAGCAGATCGCCCGGAGTGGCGTCAAAGCGCGAATCGCTGACCACGATGCGGCCGCGGGTGGACACGATATTGCCCTTCTCCAGCAGGTCGTCGGCGATCTGCACCGCCGCCAGCAGCAGGCCACCGGGATTGCTGCGCAGATCCAGCACCAATCCGCGCAGCTTGCCCTTCGCCTTCAGATCGGCGACGTGTTTCTGGAAATCGGCCGCGGTCTCGGTCTGGAACGCGCTGACACGAACATAGCCATAGCCCGGTTCGAGCAGGCGGCTGCGCACGCTGGCGATGCGGATGACATCGCGCACCAGGCTGACGTCGAACGGCTTGGCGGCGCCCTCGCGCACGAGGGTCAGGGTGACCTTGCTGCCGGGCTTGCCTCGCAGCGGCTCCATGCCGTCGGTCTTCTCGATCGGCTTGCCGTCGATGGCCACGATCACGTCGCCGGCCTTGACACCGGCCTTCGCCGCCGGCGTGTCGTCGATGGGCGAGACCACCAGCAGGGTATTGTCCGGCTGCTGCAGCAGATCCACGCCGATGCCTTCGTAGGCGCCGGAGGTCTGCTCGTCGTATGCCTGCGCGTCTTCCTTGTCGAAATAGATGCTGTGCGGATCCAGATCCAGCAGCAGGCCACGGATGGCCGACTGCATCAGCTTGCGATCATCGACCGGCTCGACATAGGCCTCCTTGACCGCGTTGAACACCGCCACGTACCGGCGGATTTCCTCCAACGGCACTTTCGAGGGCGCGGTTTCCGCCGCGGAGGGGTCGTCGCTGGCGCCCACCTCCGGTTCCTTGGCGGTCTCTTGCGCGAGCGCGGGTGCGCCGGCGAGGGCGAGCAGCAGGGCCAGGGGCAGGGATGAACGCATTGAAGCTCCGTGGGGAAAGCGGCGGATCATGGACTCCGCGCGGTCCATGAAGTTCGCCCGATTATGCGCGAACCGGCCGTGAATGGCGCCCCGGTTCAGCGCCGCTGCAGCCAGCTGCCCGGATCCACCGGCTGGCCGTTTCGGCGCAGTTCGAAATAGAGCGCCGGCGTGCCCTGCCCGCCGGATGTGCCGACCTTGGACACCGGCTCCCCGCGCTTGACCCGATCACCGGTGTCGCGCAGCAGGCTTTCATTGTGCGCGTACAGGCTCATGTAGCCATTGCCGTGGTCGACGATCAGGATCAGGCCGTATCCGGTCATCCATTCGGAGAAAACCACCGTGCCGTCGGCCACCGCGGTCACCGTGCTGCCGGCGGGCGCACCGATCAGCACGCCCGAGCTGGTGCGTCCATCCGGCATCCGTCCGCCATAGCGGGCCAGCAGGTTGCCGGACAGCGGCCAGCCCAGGCCGCCGACCTTCAATGCCGGCGCGTTGGCGACTTCCGGACGCGGGCGCGCCGGGGTTTCCGTGCCTCGGGTCGTACCCTGGCGAGCCTGCGCGCGGGCTCGCTCCTCGGCCGCCTTGCGTGCGGCCGCCTTGCGCTCGGCCTCGGCGCGCGCCGCCGCCGCACGCAGGTTGGCGAGCAGGCGCTCCAGCGAACGCACGTCCTGGCCGAGCGCCTTCTCCCGGACCGAACGATCCTGGTAGCGCTGATCGAGATCGGCCATCAGCTTCGCACTGGTCTGGCGATCACGCTGCAACTGGTTCACCTGTCCGCGCAGACGCTGGCGATCGGCATCCAGTTGCGCGCGCCGCGTGGCGATGTCCTGCTCGACCTGCGCCAGTGCCTGCAGCTCGGTGGTCAGGCTCTCGATCCGCGCCGCCCGGTCCCGCTGCAGGTAACCGTGGTAGGCCAGGGTGCGGCTGGCATCGGCGGCCCGGTCCTGCGACAGCAGGACTTTCAACGGTGCGTCGCCCCCGCTCGTGTAGGCCGAGCGCACCAGCGCGGCCAACTGCTCGCGCTGTCCACCCAGATGCTTCAGCATCTGCTCGCGTCGCTGCTGCAGCTCGGCCAGCGCGGTTTCCTCGCGCCGCAGCGAGGACTCGGTCTCCGACAGCGTGCGGCTGCTGCGGCCGACCTGTTCGTCGGCCGCGCGCAGTTTGCGCGAAGCGTCGCCGCGCTCGCCCTCCAGTTTGCGCCGTTCCTGGGCGATCGATTTCAGTTCGCCGCGCGCCTTCTCCAGCCGCTTCTGCGCGTCACGCTGGCTCTGCGCCAGGGTGCCGCCGCTGATCATGGCCAGCGTGATCAGCAGGGCGATGCCGGCGCGGAGCGGACGCGGGATCATTGCGCGGCGGCGATCAGCGACTGGCCGGACATCTCGGCCGGCTGCGGCAGACCCAGCAGATCCAGCAGGGTCGGAGCGACGTCACGCAGCGCGCCGCCCGCGCGCAGCCTGGCCGCGCGCTCGCCCACGTACACCAGGGGTACCGGCCCGACGGTGTGCGCGGTGTGCGGCTGCCCGGTTTCCGGATCCCGCATCATTTCCAGGTTGCCGTGGTCGGCGGTGATGATCAGCGCGCCATGCGCCGCGCGCACCGCCGCGTCCACCGCGCCGATGGCCTGGTCCACCGCCTGCGCGGCGAGAATCGCGGCCTGCAGATCGCCACTGTGGCCGACCATGTCGGGATTGGCGATGTTGCAGATGATCACGTCGAAGCGGCCGGAACCGATCGCGTCGACCAGTTTGGCGGTCAGTTCGGGGCAGCTCATCTCCGGTTGAAGGTCGTAGGTCGCGACCTTGGGACTGGGCACGAGGATGCGTTCCTCGCCGGTGAACGGATCCTCGCGGCCGCCGCTGAAGAAGAACGTCACGTGCGCGTACTTCTCGGTCTCGGCGATGCGCAGCTGGGTCAGGCCCTGCTCGGCCAGCAGTTCGCCCAGCGTGTGCCGCAGATCATCCGGCGGGAACGCCACCGGCGCCGGCAATTTCGCGTCGTACTCGGTCAGACAGACGAAACGCGAAAGCCGCGGGCGGCGCGCCTGGAACCCGTCGAAATCCGGCGATACGAACGCCGCGGTCAGCTGGCGTGCGCGGTCGGCGCGGAAATTCATGAACACCACCGCGTCGCCATCGGCCATCGGCTCGGTGCCGTCGATCACCGTCGGCAGCACGAATTCGTCGTTCTCGCCGCGCGCGTAGGCGGCCTCCAGCGCGGTCACGCCGTCGGCGGCGTGGTATTCGCTCTGCGCCTCGACGATGGCATCCCAGGCCTTGCGCAGGCGATCCCAGCGCTTGTCCCGGTCCATCGCGTAGTAGCGGCCGCTGACCGTGGCCAAGCGGGCATTGCCCAGCCCGGCACACCGCTCCTGCAGCGCGCGCAGGCTCGGCTCGGCGGACCGCGGCGGGGTGTCGCGGCCATCCAGGAAGGCATGCACGGCGACCTTCTGCACGCCGCGGCGATGTGCCAGATCGAGCATGGCGAAGATATGGTTTTCGTGACTGTGCACGCCGCCCGGCGACAGCAGGCCGAACAGGTGCAGGACATGCCCGCCCGCCTTGGCGGCGTCACAGGCCGCCACCAGTTCGGCGGTCTCGAAGAAACTGCCATCCTCGATGGCGGCGTCGATCCGGGTCAGGTCCTGGTAGACGATCCGGCCCGCGCCCAGATTCATGTGGCCGACCTCCGAATTGCCCATCTGGCCATCCGGCAGGCCCACGTGGCGACCCTCGGTGTGGATCAGGGTATGCGGCGCCGTTGCCAGCAGGCGTCGCCAGTTCGGCAGGTCCGCCTGCGCCAGCGCGTTGTCGGTGGGGTCTTCGCGATGGCCCCAGCCATCCAGGATCAGCAGGACGACGGGCTTGGGGCGCGGGGAGGCGGACGGTGATGGGGACACGGTGGGGGTTCCGGTGACTTCAGGCAGGTGAAGATTGTAGCGAAGCATGCTGCGATGGCGGCGTTACCCTGAACGCGGCCGCCCCAGCGCTTCGCGCGGCGATTTAAACCCTGGCGGCCGCACCGGCATCCAACCCGTAACTTTCGACGAACAGGACTTCACCATGACCCGCACATCCTCTGCCCTGCTGCTGACCCTGGCGCTGGCGGCCACGCCCGCCTTCGCCGGTAATGACATCTCCAAGGTCAACGGCTCCATCACCGCCCAGGCCGGCCAGAACCATGGCGATCTGAGCACGGTGAACGGATCCATCACCGTCGAGGACAATGCCACGACGGGCTCTGTCGAAGCCGTCAACGGCTCGCTCAAGATTGGCGACGGCGCCCGCACCGGCGGCATCGAGACGGTCAACGGCGGCATCCGCGCCGGCAGCAAGGTCCAGGTGGATGGCGACGTGGAAACCGTCAATGGCCCGATATTCCTGGATCGCGGCAGCCGCGTGCGCGAAGGCGTCTCCACCGTCAACGGCGCCATCGGTCTGGTCGGCACCGAAGTGGGCGGCGGCATCGAGACGGTCAATGGCGACATCACCGTCGGCGTGGATTCGCACGTGCGTGGCGGGCTGAAGGTCGAGAAGCCCAAGGGCAACTTCAACATCGAGCGCAAGCGTCCGCCGCGCATCGTGATCGGCCCGAACGCCACCATCGACGGTCCGCTGGTGTTCGAACGCGAAGTGGTCCTGCACGTCCACCGTACGGCCAGGATCGGCCCGGTCACCGGCGCCACCGCCCGGCCGTTCGACACCCCGACCGCACCGGCCGACTGAGCGCCGGGCACATCGCGCGGGACGATCGCATACACTCGGGATTCCTGGATTTGAGGAATCCCGATGTCCCGCAAGCTCCCTCTGGCGGCGGCCATCCTGGCCGCCACCACCCTGCTCGCCGCGTGCAAGAAGCCTGAAGCCGAAGCGCCGGTCGCCGCCGCTCCCGCCGCCCCGGCGCCCGCGGATCACGCCTTCGCTCCGGCCATCAACGAGGCCGATTTCGCCCAGTTGGTGAAGACGCTGTCTTCCGACGAATTCGAAGGCCGCGGCCCCGGTTCCACCGGCGAGGAAAAGACCGTCGCCTATCTGGAAGCGCAGATGAAGCGCATCGGCCTGCAGCCGGGCAACAACGGCAGCTTCTTCCAGGACGTGCCCATGGTGGAGACCACCGCCAGCGAAGGCACCGCGCTGAAACTGGAAAGCAACGGCAAGTCGCGCGAACTGAAGTTCGGCGTGGACTTCGTGGCCGGTACCCGCACCGGCGAGAAGGAAGTGAAGGTCGACGCCAGCGAGATGGTGTTCGTCGGCTATGGCGTGGACGCGCCGGAACAGCAGTGGAACGATTACGCCGGCCAGGACTGGCAGGGCAAGACGGTCGTCATGTTCGTCAACGATCCCGGCTTCCACACCGGCGACGAGAAGCTGTTCGAAGGCAAGCGCATGACCTACTACGGGCGCTGGACCTACAAGTTCGAGGAAGCCGCGCGCAAGGGCGCCGCCGCCGCGTTCATCGTCCACGATACGCCCGGCGCCAGCTACGGCTGGGACGTGGTGAAGAACTCCTGGTCCGGCGCGCAGTACGACCTGCCGGCCAAGGACGATCCGGAACGCCGCATCCCGGTGCAGGGCTGGCTGACCGCTGAAGCGGCCAAGCAGTTGTTCGCCGATGCCGGCCTGGATCTGGACGCTTCCTACAAGGCGGCCAACCAGCGCGGCTTCAAGCCGGTGACGCTGAAGACCAAGGCCTCCATCGATCTGAAGAGCACCATCAGCGAAAAGAATTCGCGCAACGTGGTCGGCGTGCTGCCGGGCACCGATCGCAAGGACGAAGCGGTGCTGTACATGGCGCACTGGGATCACCTGGGCAAGCACGAGGGTGAAACCGGCGACAACATCTACAACGGTGCGATCGACAACGCCACCGGCGTGGCCGGCATCCTGGAAATCGCCGATGCCTTCGCCCATCAGGACCCGAAGCCGAAGCGTTCGCTGGTGTTCCTGGCGGTGACCCTGGAGGAATCCGGCCTGCTCGGCTCCAAGTACTACGTCGCCCATCCGACCTTCCCGCTCGCCAAGATCGCGGCGGTGATCAACATCGATGCGATGTCGGTGGCCGGCAAGGCCAAGGACATCACCGTGGTCGGCTTCGGCAGTTCGGAACTGGAAGACGTGCTCAAGCCGATCGCCACCGCGCAGGGCCGCACCCTGCACGGTGAGACCTCGGTCCAGAGCGGCTTCTACTTCCGCTCGGATCACTTCAATTTCGCCAAGGCCGGCGTGCCCGCGCTGTACGCCGATGGCGGCGAGGATCTGGTCGAGGGTGGCACCGAGGCCGGCAAGAAGGCGGCCGAGGACTACGCCAGGCACTATCACTCGCCGAGCGATCAGTACTATCCGGAAACCTGGAAGCTGGATGGCACGGTGCAGGATCTGGAAGCCCTGTACGGCGTCGGCAAGGACATCGCCGGCGGCGACAAGTGGCCGAACTGGTACCCGGGCAACCCGTTCAAGGCGGCCCGCGACAAGATGATGCAGCCGGCGGCGAAGTAAGCCGCGACGCATGACGGCAACGGCGCCCCAGGGCGCCGTTGCTGTTTCAGGCCCATGTCCCGTGACGGGAATGCATCCAATGGCGCGACGGGCATTCCGGACCGACGTCGCCCCTGCGTCGCACGCGCTTCGGCTAGGCTATGCGGCAGTCCAAGGAGGAATCCATGTCCATCGCCTACTGGTGCATTCTGATCGCCGCCGTCCTGCCCTACCTCTGGGTCACCATCGCCAAGCGTTCGGGCGAGCGCTACAACAACCGCGCGCCGCGCGAGTGGCAGGCCAGACAGGACAACCCGCGCTCGCATCGCGCCCATGCCGCGCACCTCAACGGTTTCGAATCCTTCCCGGCCCTTGTCGCCGGCGTGCTGATGGCGCAGCTTGCCGGCGTCGATCCCGCCACCATCAACCTGCTGGCGATCGTCTTCATCGTGGCGCGCGTGCTGCATGGCGTGCTCTACATCGCCAACCAGGCCGCGCTGCGCAGCCTGGTATGGGCGATCGGGTTCGCCAGCGCGTTGGCGCTGATCGTGATGGCGGCGTTGAGGATTGCCTGACCGGGCGGGAGCGGAGCAAGCTCCGCTCCACGTTCTCCGGTAGAGCGGGGCGTGCTCGGCCGCCAGGATCCATCAGCGCAGCGATTCGTCCCAGCCGAACAGCCCGAAGGCGCGGCGGAATTCCGCGTCCAGCGGCGCGATGGCTTCGATCCGCACGCCACTGACCGGATGCAGGAACGACAGCCGCACCGCGTGCAGCAGCATGCGATGCACGCCCCGCATGCGGAAGTTGCGGTTGTGGCGGCCGTCGCCATGGCTGCTGTCGCCAATCAGATGGTGCGACAGGTGTTTGAGGTGTCGGCGGATCTGGCGGAAGCGCCCGGTTTCCGGGCGGCAGCGCAGCAACGCGTAGCGTGAGCTGGCGAATCCCGCCGACGGTATCGGCAATTCACCCGTGGCCAGGCAGGTGAACCGGGTCAGCGCCGGCCGCTTCTCCGGCTTGCCGGGTCCACCATCGAGCGCATAGTCGAGATCGATGTGCGGCTCCGGCCACCCCCGGCAGATGGCCAGGTAATCCTTCTCCACTTCACGCGACATGAAGGTACGCCCCAGCGCCGAGGCGACGTCCCGGTCGAAGGCGACCAGCAGGCATCCGCTGGTCGCGCGATCCAGCCGGTGAATCAGGAAGATCGGCTTGCCGAAGTGTTCGCGCAGGCGATCGGCGAGGAACTCGGTTTCGCCTCGCGCCAGCTTGCTGTCGTGGACCATCAATCCAGCCGGCTTGTCGATGATCGCCAGATCCGCGTCCTGGTACAGCACGCCACCCATGTCGTTATCGCTCTCACTCTCACTCATGTAACGCCTGTCTCCGGCAAATCTGCGAAACTCGGGGCTGCCGTTTTCCAGGAGTCCTGCATGCAACCACGCCGCCTCATTCTCGCACTTGGCCTGACCATGACGCTAAGCCTCGGCGCCATGCCGACGGCGTTCGCCGACGCCAGCCTGCCCCGTGGCGTGGTCGCCGGCCCCAGCGTCGAGGGCATCAGCGAGTACCGGCTGGGCAACGGTCTGCGGGTGCTGCTGTTCCCCGACGCGAGCAAGCCCACCGTGACGGTGAACCTGGTCTACGGCGTGGGTTCGGTGCACGAGAACTACGGCGAGACCGGCATGGCGCATCTGCTGGAACATCTGCTGTTCAAGGGCACGCCGACGCATGCCGACATCAGCGGCGAGATGAAGAAGCGCGGCATCCAGTTCAACGCGACGACCGGACTGGATCGCACCAACTACTTCGCGTCCTTTCCCGCCGACGACGACACCCTCGACTGGGTGCTGGCGATGGAAGCCGATCGCATGGTCCATTCCAACATCGCCCGCAAGGATCTGGACAGCGAGATGACCGTGGTCCGCAACGAACTGGAGGCCGGCGAGAACAATCCCGGCGGCGTGCTGTTCCAGCGCATCCGTTCGACCGCGTTCCTGTGGCACAACTACGGCAACAGCACCATCGGCGCGCGTTCGGACGTGGAAGGGGTGCCGATCGAGCGGCTGCAGGGCTTCTACCGGACCTGGTACCAGCCCGACAACGCCACCCTGATCATCGCCGGCCGCATAGATCCGGCCGCGGTGCTGGCGCGCGTGGCCACCCGGTTCGGGCCGGTGAAGAAGCCCGCGCGCGCCCTGCCCGCCTTTCACACCGCCGAGCCCGCCCAGGACGGCGAGCGCCAGGTCGATGTGCGCCGGGTCGGCGATGTCCGCATCGTCGCCGCGGCCTATCACATCCCCGCCGCCGGCCATCCGGACAGCGCCGCGCTGAGCGTGCTCGGCAACGTGCTGGGCCATACCCCCGGTGGCCGCCTGCACAAGACGCTGGTGCAGCCGCGCACCGCCGCCGGCACCGGCGCGGGCAGCGAGTCGCTGCGCGATCCCGGCCTGTTCACCGCGCTGGCGGTGCTGCCGAAGGACGGTGACGCGGCCAAGGCCGAGCGGGAACTGCTGTCCGAAGTCGAGGGCGTGGCGCGCAGACCGGTGACCGACGCGGAAGTCGAGGAAGCCAAGCAGCGTATCGCCAACGCCTACGAGCTTTACTTCACCGACGTCAACGCGGTGGGCATGGGGCTGTCAGAATTCCTTGCCGCCGGCGACTGGCGGTTGCTGTTCATCACCCGCGACGCGATCGCCAGGGTCACCGCCGCCGATGTCAATCGTGTGGCGGACGAGTATCTGAAACCGGGCAACCGCACCCTCGGCCGCTTCATTCCCACCGACCCGCCGGATCGCGTCACCATCACGCCGCGACCCGACGTGGCGAAACTGGTGGACGGCTACGTCGGGCGCGCGGCGGTCTCCTCCGGCGAACAGTTCGACCCGACGCCGCAGAATCTGGAAGCGCGTACCCAGCGCTTCACCTTGGGCAATGGCTTGCGGGTGGCGCTGTTGCCGCGCAAGACGCGCGGCGAAACCGTGGTGGTGGATGCCAACTTCCGGTTCGGCGATGTCGCCTCGTTGACCGGGCGGCAGGACGCCTCCGGCCTGGCGGGCGCCATGCTCATGCGCGGCAGCACCGCGCTGAGCCGGGAACAGATCGATCAGCGCTTCGAGGCCCTGAAGACCCAGGCCAGCGTCAGCGGCGGCCTGCAGGGCGCGGGGATTTCCCTGCTGAGCCGGCGTACCCAGCTCGCCGACGCGCTGGCGCTGGCGGCCGACATCCTGCGTCACCCGGCGTTTCCGGAAAGCGAGTTCGAACAGTTGCGCCTGCAGGCCCTGACCGGCATGGAAGCCTCGCGCAAGGAGCCCGGCGCGGTGGCCGGCCAGGCGCTGGCGCATCATTTCGATCCCTGGCCCAAGGGCCATCCGCTGCATATCGATACCCTCGATGAAGCCATTGCCGCGGTGAAGGCGCTCAAGCGCGAGGACCTGGCCGCCTTCCATCGCGACTTCTACGGCACCGCCGACGGCGAGATCGCGGTGGTCGGCGACTTCGATCCGGTGGCGGTGCGCGCGCAGCTGGAATCCCTGTTCGCCGACTGGACCTCGCGGCACTCCTACGCCCCCATCAACACCCGCTACGCGGCGGTCCCGGCGATCAACCAGCGTCTGTCGACGCCGGACAAGCCCAACGCGGTGCTGCTGGCGCGCAGCAACCTCTCGCTCAAGGTCACCGACCCCGACTATCCGGCCATCCTGCTGGCCAACCGCATCTTCGGTGGCGGCGCGCTGAAGTCGCGGCTGGGCGATCGCATCCGCCAGAAGGAAGGCTTGAGCTACGGCGTCTCCAGCGCGGTGCGCGCCGACGACAGCCGCGAAGGCACCGACGACAACGGCAGCTTCAACATCCAGGCCATCGCCGCGCCGGAAAACATGGCCAAGGTCGAAGCCGCCGTCCGCGAGGAACTGGCGCATCTGATCAAGGACGGCATCACCGAAGAGGAACTGCGCGATGCGGTCTCCGGCACGCTGACCGAGCGCCGGCAGGGCCGCGCCGAGGACGGCGCGGTCGCCGGCATGCTCACCGATCAGGCCTACTACGGCCGGACCATGCAGTTCACCACCGATCTGGATGCCGCCTACGGCGCGCTGACCCGGGAACAGGTCAATGCCGCCATCCGCAAGCACTTCAAGCCGGAAACGCTGAGCGTGTACGTGGCGGGTGATTTCGCGAAGACGACCGATGCGCCGTCGACGCCCCGGTAAGGGCTTCCGCGGGCCAACGGCGAGGTGACGGGATGGAAAACCCATCCCGTCTCACCCGCGAGGTATCGCTGGAAGGGATTAAGACGGCTTTAAAGCCGTCCGTTTACCATCGTGTCCCCTGAAAGCCCGGACCTTCGCCGTGACCCCGATCCTGCTGGTGGAAGACGATCGCATGCTCGGCGATGCCGTGGCGGCGGCATTGCGCCAGGATGGCTGGGAAGTCGCGCGGGCCGAGGATGCCGGCGCGGCCAAGACCGCGCTGATTGACCACACTTTCGCGGCCGTGCTGCTGGACCTGGGGCTGCCGCGCGGCTCCGGCCTGGATGTCCTGAACGCGCTGCGCCAGCGCTACGACACCACCCCGGTCCTCATCGTCACCGCCCGCGACCAGCTCAGCGACCGCGTCCGCGGGCTGGACGCCGGGGCGGACGACTACATCGTCAAGCCGTTCCAGACCGACGAGCTATGCGCACGCCTGCGCGCGGTGGTGCGCCGCAGCCAGGGCCGCGTTGCGCCGGTGCTGTCGTGCCGCGACGTGGTCCTGGATCCGGCGGCGCGCCAGGTCACCCGCGGCGGCCAAGTGGTGAAACTGGGCGTGCACGAGTACCGCACGCTGATGGCGCTGATGGAGCGCCAGGGCCGGGTGGTGGCGCGCGATGCGCTGGAATCGCTGGTCTACGGCGGCGACGGCACGATCGAGAGCAACACCATCGCGGTCTATATCCACCAGCTGCGACGCAAGCTCGGCGACGATTTCATCACCACCGTGCATGGCTTCGGCTATCGCGTCGGCGAGGTGGAATGAGGATGAGGCGGCACCATTCGCTCAAGGGCAAGCTGCTGGCCACGCTGATGGGGGTGACCCTGATCGGCTGGCTGATCTGGCTGGGCTGCCAATACGTGCAGGTCTCGCGCCAGCAGAACGGGTACTGGGATCAATCACTGCGCGAGGTCGGCCAGCAGATCCTGCTGTCGATGCCGAGCGACGTGGACATCGTCGGCGGGCGTTCGCGCCTGCAGCTGCCTGCCGGTCTGCCCGCCCGACCCCACAACAAGTTCGACAAGATCCGCTTCCAGGTCTGGAGCCTGCAACGGCGTGAGAGCATCGTGTCGTCCAGCGGCGCGCCGAAGACGCCGTTGCAGCCCAGCTTCCAGCCGGGCCTGGCCAACACCCGCACCGCCGGCGACGACTGGCGGGTCTACGCGGTCACCGATGCCAGTGGCCGGGTGCAGGTGCAGGTCGGCATGTCGCGCAAGCAGCTGCGGGCCGAAGTCGCCTGGTGGGTGAAGATTTCCCTGCTGACGGCGGTGGCGCTGATGGCCGGACTGGCGCTGGCGATCTGGGCGGCGATCGGCTGGAGCCTGCTTCCGGTGAATCGCCTGCGCGATCAGATGTCACGGCGCGAGGCGCTGGATCTGACGCCACTGCCCACGGCCGGCATCCCGCGCGAAATCCAGCCCCTGATGGAATCATTCAACGGGCTGCTGGCACGGCTGGCCGAGGCCATGCAGGGCGAGCGCCAGTTCCTCGCCGACGCCGCGCACGAACTGCGCACACCACTGGCCGCGTTGCAGACCCAGACCCAGGTGGCCCTGCGCGCCGGCAGCGAGGCCGATGCGCGGCAGGCGCTGGGCCAGCTCGCGCACGGCATCGAGCGCACCTCCCGGCTCGCACAGCAGTTGCTGGACTCGGCGCGCATCGACGCGTCGCAACGTCGTCACGAATACGCGCCGGTCGAGCTGGCCGACGTGGTGGCGATGGTGGTGCGCGAGTTCGAGATCATGGCGTCGCGCCGGCAACAGACCATCGTGCTCAACACCGCGGTCGCGCCCGTGTCCGGCGATCTGGACGACCTGGGCGTGCTGGTGCGCAACCTGATCGACAATGCCATCCGCTACAGCGGCGAAGGCGGCCGGATCGTGGTCGCGTGCGGCCGCGATGCGGACGACACCGGTGTGGAGCTGATCGTCACCGACAACGGTCCCGGCGTGCTGCGGGAGGAACGCGGACAGATCTTCGATCGCTTCTTCCGTGGCAGCAACGGCAATGGCGAGCGCGGCAGCGGCATCGGCCTGTCGCTGGTGCGGCGCATCGCCCAGGCCCATGGCGCCGAAGTCACTCTGGACGACGGCCTGGATGGGCGCGGCCTGTCGATCCGGGTACGTTTTCCGGATCGCTGAGCTGGCTCAGCGCGGCAGCCGCCACCATGACGTGAACGGCTGCGGCTCGGCGACCGAGACCGGCTGCCCGATCATCGGCATGCTCACCGCCACGCCACGCGCGGCGGCGATGCCGCTGACCGCTTCCATCGGTGCGTTCCAGTCGTGGAAGGCGAGATCGAAGGTGCCGTTGTGGATCGGCATCATCCAGCGGCCACGCAGATCCAGATGCGCCTGCACGCTCTGCTCCGGCAACATGTGGACGCCTTCCCACAATGGATCGTAGGCACCGCATTCGAGCAGGGTCAGATCGAACGGACCCATCCGGTCGCCGATCTCGCGGAAGCCGGAAAAGTAACCAGTGTCTCCACTGAAGAAAATCCGCTGCCGCGATGTCTCGATGACCCAGGATGCCCACAGCGTGGGGTTCGTCTGGAAAGGCGCGCGGCCGGAGAAGTGCTGGGCGGGCGTGGCCGTCAGATTCAGACCGCCGACGCGCACTGATTGCCACCAGTCCAACTGGGTGATCTTTTCCTTCGGCACGCCCCAGCGCGCCAGCAGATCGCCCACGCCCAGCGGGGTGATGAAGCGCTCGGCGCGATCGGCCAGCGCGCGGATGCTGGCCTTGTCGAGATGATCGTAGTGATCATGCGACAGGATCACGCCGGCGATCGGCGGCAGATCCGCCAGCGCGATGGCTGGCGCATGGAAACGTCGCGGGCCTGCCCATTGCACCGGCGAGGCGCGTTCGGAGAACACCGGGTCGGTGAGCCAGTAGCCGCCTTCGAGCTTCAACAACACGGTGGAATGGCCGATGCGATAGAGCGTGCCGTCCGCGGCCGCGTCCAGTTCCGCGCGGGTGATGCGGCGGATCGGCGGCGCGGTCGGCGGGACGGTGCGGTCGGATTTTCCGAACAGGAAGCGCCACCACAGTCCGGGCATTTCCCGGGTCGCGGGCTGGCGCGGTTCGACCGGATTGCGGAACGCGCTTTCGCGGTACTGCGGTGACTGCGGATAGGGGACGGTGCTGCAGGCGGACAGGGACATGTAGAGCGTTCCGACGATCAGGAGCAGGAAGAAGGTGGCGATGCGCCGGCCGAGGCGCCGCCGGGGGGAGGAGCGGCGGCGCCTGCGGCTCACGACGCAACCAGGCGGAGCGCGCCATTGCCACCGGCGTCGATGCTCGCGCCTTCGACACGCAGTGGCGAAAGATGGGCGCCCCGCTGCCAGTGCACGGCGATGCAGCCCAGCTGCGCGGCGGTTTCGCGCACCGCCGCCAGCAGGCGCGCTTCTATTTCGCGCCCGCGCCAGGTCGGGTCCACATACAGCGATTCCAGGCGCAGGTAGTAGCCGCGTTCGAGCAGCGAGAAGCCGATCGTCGCGGCGGCGTAGCCCATCGCGGTGTCGCGTTCGCGCGCGATCCAGGCCCAGGCGCGCAGCGGGGGATCGAACAGCGCTTCCATCAGTTCCAACATGCCGCTCTGCGCATCGGCATCGCTCAACGCCAGTCGGGCGGCCTGTCCATGTTGGTCGCACAGGGCCATCAATACCTCCACTTCCTGGCGGGTAACCCGCCTGACCACGGGGCCCGGCGTCGGGGGGAAGATCGGCGGTGATACGCGGTCGCGCGGCACGAGTGCGGGGAACAGGTTCATGGGATTTCTCGGGCGGGGGCATGCATTGCGTCGCGGGCATGCTGCGCCGGCCGCATTAAAAGGGCTTTAAGTCGCCGCCTTTCGTCCTGTTCCGGCACGCCGGCGTTCATCAACGTCACCGTCACGCATGCTGAACACCTGTACCGCCGGGATGCCTTTAGGATCCGCGACTCGTCCGCTGCGGAAACGTGCTCCATGCCTCGTTGCTTGCCGTGTCGTCGCACCGTGTCTGGCCGCATCGCGGCTTTCGGGCTGCTTGTGTCCTGTTGGCTCGTCTTGGGCACGCTGCATGCCCAGACCATCGGCATCGCCCTGGACGGCAAGAGCAGGATGGTCGATGGCGAGGTGGAGATCCTGGAAACGCCGGCGCCGGACCGGGTGGTGTTCTACGACACCGCCAGCATGCCGTGGCGTTCGCTGGGCGAGGTGGCCGTACCCATCAGCTTCCAGGGGCCGCCTTCCAGCGTCGCCATCAGCGCGGACCGGCGCGAGGCGCTGGTGACCGCGTTCACCCGCGTCGATCCCGGGCGCCCCGACGCATTCACCGCCAACCAGACGATG
Source organism: Pseudoxanthomonas sp. 134C1 (assembly GCF_057773065.1). NCBI lineage: Bacteria > Pseudomonadati > Pseudomonadota > Gammaproteobacteria > Lysobacterales > Lysobacteraceae > Pseudoxanthomonas > Pseudoxanthomonas sp. 134C1. The sequence continues at coordinate 558,221 of NZ_JBYMTH010000001.1, read as the reverse complement.
GCGGTGGTCGATCTTGTGGTGACGCCGATGCGCGTCGCCCAGGCGCTGGTCCTGGCCGCGGCCCCTTCATCGGTCATCCTGCACCCGGACGGACGCCATGCCTGGGTGCCGCATGCCGGCGCCGACAGCGTCAGCGTGCTGGAAAAGCGTGCGGGCCATTGGGAGGTGATCGACGTGGTTCGCTTCGAGAGCGGCAGCGCGCCGATCGCCGCTGTCTTCACCACCGACGGCGCGCACGCGTTGCTGAGCCTCCCCGGCAGCGGCCGGATTGCCTGGCTGTCCGTGGCCGAGGGGCGCCCGGTGTTGCCGGCCGCGCACGAAATGAGCACCGGCATCGGCCCCACCGCGCTAGCGCTCTGCGGTGATACCGGGCTCGCGGTGGTCGCGAATTACGGCAAGGTGACCGGCGACGTCGACACCATCAGTCTGATCGATACGCGCGGTGCGTTGCCCCGGGTAATCGACACCACCTCGGTCGGTGTTTCCCCGGAAGGCGTGGCATGCGCACCGGATGGCCGCCACGCGGCCGCGGCACTGCAGAACATGAGCACCGTGGCGCGTTCACACCCGCTGCATTCGGCGCACAGCCGGCTGGTGGTGCTGGCGATCGAATCCGGACGGCTGCGGCCGTTGGCGGCGGCCGAATTCGGTGGCTGGGCGCAGGGCGTCGGTTTCCTCGACGATGCACGAACGGTATTCGCGCAGAGCATGAACGACCACCGCATGCACATGTTCCGGCTGGATGGCGAAACACTTGCGCCTCTGCCCGGGCTGTCCTTCCCGTCCGGCTCGCCGGTCGCCTACGGATTGTCGGGTCGCTAGGCCGAGGCTCTACTCGCCGCCGGCCTGCTGGACCAGTGACGCCAGGATGCGCAGGTCTTCCGTATCCAGTACGTCGGTCTCGGTACCGCGGAAGCGACGATGGAACGCGCGCACGGTGGCGGCGCGGTCAACCAGCGGATAGCCGAGCAGGCGCAGCGCGTTCCACGGATCAAATCCATCCGGCGCCGGCGGCGCATCGGCGGCGGGCCAGATGCCGAACCCCGCCAGTGCGAGCCGCCGCCACGGGAAGCGCATGCCCGGATCCTGCTTGCGGGTCGGCGCGAAGTCGGCGTGCGCGACGATCTGCGTGCGCGGGATGTACAGCCGCGTGCACAGATCCTCCAGCAGCACGAGCAGGCTGTCGATCTGTTCGGCGGGAAACTCGGAGTGCCCGTCGTTGTCCAGTTCGATGCCGATGGAGACATTGTTGACGTCGGTGATCGTGCCCCAGCGGCCGCCTCCCGCGTGCCAGGCGCGCAGCTCGTCGGCGACCAGTTGATAGCGTTCGCCACCGCGGCCAATCAGGTAGTGCGCGCTCACCGGCCCACCGGAGTTTTCCGTCCGCAGGGTTTCCAGGCTCTCGGCCACCGAGTTCTGCTCGGTGGCGTGGATGACGATCAGGATGGGCCTGCGCGCTTCGCGGTTGGGAGAGGGGGCCCATCGCGCAAGCGGATTGTGGTGTTCTTTCGGCGTGTGCGCGCAGGCACCGAGCAATGCCAGGAGTGGGACGGCCAACATCAGTTTCAGGAGTTTCGATTTCGGCATTGGTTCTTCGCTCGCTGGATTGCCTGAATGTGGGAGCGACGTCAGTCGCGAACCGGGTATCGCCAAGAGCTTCGCGACTGACGTCGCTCCCACAGGTGGATTTTCCCGATCACCGGCGCGGCCAGGCCGCCAGCAGCGCCCAGAGGCCGCCGGCACCGGCAATCCATGCGGACGCGGGCACCGACAGGATACGTGGCCCGCCGGCTTCCAGTCCGTACAGCACCGCCGCCACCAGCAGCAGGCCCACGCCCAGGATCGCCGCCACGATGCGGCGCTGCATCCCGCGCAACGTCGTCGCCAGATCGGCCAGATCGCGCGAGCGCATCGCCAGCTCATGCTTGCCCTCGACCTGCTGGGTCAGCCAGGCGTGGACCAGCCGTGGCATGTCCGGCGCGTGGGTCATGATCTCCGGCAGCCGCTTGCGGAATTCCTGCACTGCGCGTTGCGGGCTGTAACGCTCGATCAGGATCTTCTCCAGCACCGGACGCGCCACCGCCCAGATGTCCAGGTGCGGATCCATCTGCCGGCCGACGCCTTCGATGTTGAGCAGGGTCTTCTGCAGCAGGATCAGCTGTGGCTGCAGGGTCAGTTCGTATTTCTGCGCGGTGCGGAACAGTTTGAGCAGCACCTCGGCCAGCGAGATTTCCGACAGCGGCCGGGTGAAGTAAGGCTCGCACACCGCGCGCGCGGCGGCTTCCAGTTCATCGATGCGCACGGTCGCCGGCATCCAGCCCGCTTCGACATGGAGTTCGGCGATGCGCCGGTAGTCCTTGTTGAAGATGGCCATGAAGTTCTCGGCCAGGTAGTACTGGTCTTCCGGCGAGAGCTGCCCGGTGATGCCGAAGTCCAGGGCGATGAAGCGCGGGTTGGCCTTGCGGGCCGGATCGCTGTCGACCCAGATGTTGCCGGCGTGCGCGTCGGCGTGGAAGAAGTTGTCGCGGAACACCTGGGTGTAGAACACCCGCACGCCCTTGGCCGCCAGCGCGCGTCGATCCACGCCCGCCGCGTCCAGCGCGGCGATGTCGTCGGAGGGAATGCCGTGGACGCGCTCCATGGTCAGCACGCGCTCGCTGGTGTGCGACCACAGGATTTCCGGTACGTACAGGTCGTCGGAATCCTTCCAGAAGCGCCGCATCACGCTGGCGTTGGCGCCTTCGCGCTGGAGATCCAGTTCGGCCGCCAGCGTCGATTCGATCTCGGCCACGATCTCGCGCGGGCGAATCTTGTCCGCGCTGGGATGGGCGCGCTCCACCAGCGCGGCCACCGATTTCAGCAGCGCGATGTCGGCGGCAATCTGCTTCTCGATGTCGGGCCGCAGCACCTTGACCACCACCTCGCGCCCGCCGGGCAGGGTGGCCGCGTGCACCTGCGCGATGGAGGCGGAGGCCAGCGGCGAGGTATCGAAAGCGGCGAACGCTTCGCCGACGGGGCGCCCCAGCGCCTGTTCGACGATGGCGCGCGCGGCGGCGCCGTCGAACGGCTGGACGCGGTCCTGCAACAGCGCCAGTTCCTCGGCCACGTCCGGCGGCACCAGATCGCGGCGGGTGGAAAGGATCTGGCCGAACTTGACGAAGATCGGTCCCAGCTCCTGCAGCGCCAGCCGCAGGCGCGCGCCACGCGGCTGCGCGGCGATCTCGGCCGAAGCGCGCGGCACGAACGGCCGTGCGAGTTTCAGCCAGCGCTCGGCCGGGGTGTCGTCCAGCAGATCATCCAGTCGGTAGCGCAGCAGGACCCGGCCAATCTTGCTGGCCCGCAACACCGGCTTCATGCGGCGCTCCCTCGTTTCACCGCCAGCCGCTGCACGCGCGCGGCCAGGCGTTCGACGTCGTCGCGCAACGCATCAACGTCGTCATGGAAGGCATTCAGCTCCGCGCGCGCGACCACGTCGCGCGATTCCTCGGTGAGGTACTCGGCGGTGTTCTCGGCGAATCCACGTGCCGCGGTGCGGGCCTGGCGCAGGCCGGCGCTCAGCGCGTTGGCGATCTGCACGCCGAGAATGTCGCCGAACGCGGCGGTGAACGGCTGTTGCCAGTCCGGGTCGAAACGCTCGGCCAGCGTCTGCAGGCGGCGCGCAAGATCGGCGTCGCCGGAGATGCGCATGCGGCCGACCGGCGCGGCGTTGTCGCGGCGCAGGAACGGCAACTGCGACAACACGCCTCCCAAGGTCGCGCGGACGGCCAGATCCGGCTCGTGGACTTCATGGACCGGGCCGACCTGGAGTTCGCCGCCCCCGACCCGGATCTCCAACGCGACCGCGGGTGATTCCAGCGCCAAAGCGACGCGCCGGCCTTCCAGCGGCGCCAGGCCGGCGCGGGTATCGGGATCCAGGGTCAGCGCGCGGTTGAGCGCGGCTTCCAGCGCACGGCCGGCGAAGGGCTTGAGCAGATCGAAGGGAGAGGCGGACATGCCGCCATTCTACCCATACGCCCCCGCCCCACACCGCCGGCCGCGCCGCGAAACCAGGCGCGCTACACGCTCCTGCCGCGGAACAGGGAAATGATGGCCAGAATCAGGAAGACGACGAACAGGATCCAGGCAATGTTGCTGGCGGCGCCGGCGATGCCGCTGAAACCCAGCACCGCCGCGATCAGCGCGATAACGAAGAAGATGACGGCATAGCGCAGCATGGGATCTCCTGAAACACGGGCGCGCTCCATTCGGCGCGCATCCATGCTGGGGGCCCCGGAGTCACGGAGAGGTGACGGCGGCGTTGTCGCGGAGTGACGACTTCAGCCGGATGATGCCTTCGTTAAACGAAATGCGCGGCACGTAGCCGAAGTCCTCGCGCGCCGGAGTCATGTCGTACCAGTGCGTGGTGCTGAGCTGCTCGGCCAGGAAGCGGGTCATCGGCGGTTCGCCCTTCAATGGCAGCACCGTCCACAGCGCTTCGCAGACCGCGCCGATCCGGTAGGCCGCCTTGAACGACAGGTGCCTGTCCACCCCGGGCGCGCCCGCCGCGGCGAGCAGGGTGTTGAGCAGTTCGCCCATCGGCTTGGGTTCGCCGTTGGAAATGAAATAGGCCTTGCCGGCGCAACGCGCACCGGGCGCCAGATGTTCGAAGGCGTCGAAATGCGCCTGCGCGGCGTTGTCGATGTAGGTGGTATCCACCCGGTTGCCCCCGTCGCCGACGATGCGCAGGCGGCCGGACTTCGCGCGTTCCACCAGCCGCGGCAGGATCTGGTGATCGCCCGGGCCCCAGATCAGGCGCGGACGCAGGGCCACGGTCGCCAGATCGGGACCATTCGCGGCCAGCACCGACTTCTCGGCAATCAGTTTGGTGGTGGCATAGGGCGCCTTGAAGCCTTCGCCATACGGCACGCTGTCGGCGGTGCCGCCTTCCACCGGATGGGTGGCGCGATGGGTCACGCTGGGCGTGGAGGTATAGATCAGCCGGTGGATGCCGTGCTGGCGGCAGGCGGCCAGCACGTTCTCGGTGCCGACCACGTTGGCCTGGTGATAGAGCCGGTAAGCGCCCCAGGCACCCGCCTTGGCGGCATTGTGGAAGATCGCGTCGACGCCGGCGGCGGCATGCATCACCGCATGCGCGTCGGCGAGATCGCCCTGCACCTGGCCGACGCCGAGCGCGGCCAGCGCGGGGTAGTGGCCGCGATTGAAGCTGATGACGTGATGGCCGCGTTCGACCAGGCCCCGGCACAGGGCCTGGCCAAGGAATCCACCGCCGCCGGTGACCAGGATCTTCATGCGCGCTCCAACTGCTGTGCCGCCCAGACCGCCAGCTTCTCGCGACCGATCTTGGCGTTGTGGCGGATGTCCACCGGGAAGCCCGGATGGCAGAGGAAAATCTCGATGCCCGCGGTATGCCGATGACGTTGCGCCAGTGTGCGCAGGTCGGCGGCGACCGCGTCGCGGCGCATCGCCGCCACCTCCGGCAGCAGTTCGAAGCACAGGGCCGGCTGCTGGCGTCCCGGTTCGCCCACGCCCACCAGCGCGGTCCGGCGCACGTCCGGGTGCGTGTTGAAGATGGGCTCGGCCTGTTCGGTATACAGCGGTCCCTGCGCGGTTTCCACGCGCTGGGTCCTGCGGCCGCAGAACCACAGCCGGCCCTCTCCGTCGAAATAGCCGACGTCGCCCATGCGATGGACGATGCGTTCGCCGCCGCCATCCAGGCGCTCGCGGATCTTGGCGCCGCGGGTGGCGGCTTCGCGGTTGAAGTAGGCATCGGTGGCGGTCGGTCCGGCCACCGTGATCTCGCCGACCTCGCCGGCGGACAGCATCCGCACCGCATCCCAGTCGGCGATCGCGCCGTCGTCGATGCGGATGATGCGAACCTGGTTGGGCGGCACCGGCCGACCCACGCAGGTGCCGGCGCCGGCCTCGGTGGCCTCGCGCGTGGCCTCCAGCTCGCGGCCCTCGATCACCGCCACCGGCAGGCACTCGGTCGCGCCATAGGGCGTCCAGAACTGCGCATCGTCCGGCAGCAGCGCGCGTATCCGCGCCACCGTGTCCGGCGGCACCGGCGCCCCGGCCGAGGTCACCCGACGCACCGTCGGCAACGGCTGGCCGTGGTCGGCCAGTACCTTCATCAACGCGGGCGATCCGAACAACTGGGTGACACCGAACCGCGCGATCGCCGCATGCAGCTTTTCCGGATCGGCGTTGGCCGGCCGGGTCGGATCCATGTCCGGGATGATCGAAGTCAGGCCCAGCGCCGGATCGAACAGCGCGAACGGCGGAAAGGTCGGCAGGTCCACGCCACCGGGCTGCATGGCGAACGCCTCGCGCAGCAACTCGATCTGGCCGACGAAATGGCGATGCCGGTACACCACTCCCTTGGGCACGCCGGTCGAGCCGCTGGTGAACAGGATGGCAGCCATGTCGTCCGGTGCGGTCGTCGCCAACTGCGGGCCGGCCCCCTGCCCCAGGCGTTCCAGCCGGGCCAGGGTGGTGCCGCCCCAGCCCCAGCGCGCGCCGACGGTGACGAGGCGGCGCGCACTGCGCGCCCAGCCCAGCAGCAGGCGCGCGATCTGGGCCAGCGGGATGCCGATGAAGGCTTCCGGCTCGGCTTCGTCCAGGCATTGCTTCAGCGCACGCCTGTCGATGCCCGGATCCACCAGCACCGGCACCGCCCCCGTCTTGAAGAGGGCGAACATCAGCAGGAAGAACTCCGGCGTCGGCCGGACCATGACCACCGTGCGGGTCCCCCGGCCGATGCCGTATCGACCCAGCCCGGCGGCGATGGCGTCGCTGCGGGCGTCCAGTTGGGCGTAGGTCAGCCCGTCGGCATAGCGGCCATCACGCCCGGGGACGCGCATGGCGATGCGGTCGGGCTGCTCGCGGGCCAGTCGCGGCAGGGTGGCGGCGATGTTGCAGGGTTCGGTCATCCGCCCATTGTCGCCGCTGGACGGTACTTGCGTCAGCCGAGAGAGGCCTCACAATTCCGCACCCCTTCGCCCTCCTCGCGCACCGCCCGGGCCTTCCCCATGCATCCCTGCCTGACCTGCGGCGCCTGCTGCGCCTACTTCCGCGTCAGTTTCCACTGGAGCGAAACCGATCCCGCCCTCGGCGGACCGGTGCCGGCCGAACTCACCGAACCGTTCGACCCGCATCGCGTGGTCATGCGGGGCACCTGGGAACAAAAGCCGCGCTGCGTGGCGCTGGATGCGGACATCGGCGTGCGTTCGCGCTGCAGCATCCATCCGCAGCGCCCGACCGTCTGCCGCGACGTGCCGGCCTCGTGGGAATTCGGCGAGCCGAGCCCGCAATGCGACAAGGCCCGCGTCGCGTGGGGTCTGCCGGCCCTGACCACCGCGGACTGGCGCTGGCGCGATGGCGCGGCCAACGACGACAACAGCAATCCGGACGATCACGACAACGACCCGTCGACGCCGCTGCCACCGATCCGGGCGGCCTGAGGCCGCGCCCGGACACATTCCGGCGATCAATCCGCCGTCAGCGGATGCCGTTCCAGGAAGTCGCGGATCAGCGGCACCAGTTCGGCTGCCTTGTCTTCCAGCACGTAGTGGCCGGCGTCGTCCCAGGCATGCAGGTCCGCCCGCGGCAGGGCCGCGCGGAAACCGGCCAGGAAGTGCTTGTCGAACACGAAATCCTGCAGGCCCCAGCCCAGCAGCGCCGGCCGATCGGCGAACTCCGGCAGGCGGCGGCCCGCTTCGGCCAGCAGTGCCCAGGCCTTGTCGCCCGGTCCCAGCGGGATGTCCTGCATGAAGCGCACCGTGGAGATGCGGTTGGCCCAGCTGTCGTAGGGCGACACGTAGGCGCGGCGCACATCGGCCGGCATCTTCTTCTTCACGCCCAGGTAGGACGCGCCGCCGGAGAACGCGTTGAACGCGCGGATGATGAAGGCGCCGAACTTCCAGTCGCGGCCCAGCGCGATCTGCCAGGGCATCGGCTTGGCCTGCGGCAGCGGGAAGGCAGCGGTGTTGGTGATCACCAGCCGCTTGACCTGATCCGCGTGCGAGAGCGCCCAGCCGAAACCGATCATGCCGCCCCAGTCGTGCACGGCCAGCGTCACCGGCCCGGTGATGCCCAGGTGGCGCAGCAGCGACGCCACGTCGTCCACGCGCGATTGCAGGGTGTAGTCGTAGCGATCGTCGGACGGCTTGTCCGACAGGCCCATGCCGATGTGGTCCGGCACGATGCAGCGATAGCGATCGCTGAGGCCGGACACCAGGTTTCGCCAGTAGTAGCTCCACGACGGATTGCCGTGCAGCATCACCACGACCTCGCCATCGCGCGGGCCCTCGTCCAGGTAACTCATGGACAGGCCGGGACGTACCTCGAAACGCTGGGGAGTGAAGGGATAGCCGGGAAGGTTCATCGGTCGGTGCCGCGGTAAACAAAAGGGCCGGCGAACCGGCCCTCGGGAAAGGTCAGTGGGCCGGCAATTACCAGACCACTTCGGCCATCGAGCAGTTCAGCCCGGAACCGATGCCGAGCAGGGCGATGCGATCGCCCTTCTTCAGGCGGCCGAGTTCCTTCAGCTTGCTCAGCACGATCGGCACGCTGGCCGGACCGATGTTGCCGTGCTCGCCGAAGATGGTCAGCACCTTCTTCGGATCGATGCCGAACGCCTTGATGAAGGCGGCGGTATGCACCTGGCTGACCTGATGGATGACGAACTGATCCAGCTCGTCGACCGCCCAGCCCAGCGCCTGCTTGGCGGCGATGAAGGTCTTCTGCGCCAGCTTGATGCCTTCGATCAGCAGCATGCGGGTGTCGGTGACCATGCGGTCCAGGTTGCCGCGGCAGAGTTTGTTCCACTCGGTGGCCGAACGGGTCACGCCGCCCTTGTAGCGCGGCGCTTCCGGCACCAGTTCGGCGCGCGCCATCACCATGGCGGCTGCGCCGCAGCCCAGGGTCAGTGTGGCCAGTTCGTTGCGGAACTGCTCCTCGGTGATGTCCGGCGCGATCATCCGCTCGAGCGTCTTCTTGTAGGCCAGGTTGGCGGTCTCGCCGTCCACGACCAGCGCGTAGTCGATTTCACCGCGCTCAAGCATGCGCGCGGCGATATCCATGCCATTGATGAAGGCCAGGCAGGCATTGGCGACGTCGAAGTTCTGGCAGTTCTCGCTCAGGCCGAGGTTGCCGGAAACGATGCTGGCGGTGGACGGTTCCAGGTAGTCGCGGCTGACCGAGGTGTTGACCAGCAGGCCGATGCGTTCGGCCGACACGCCGGCATCTGCCAGCGCCTTTCTCGCCGCCAGCGTCGCCACGTCGGACGCCTGCTGTTCGTCGTCCCAAAGGCGGCGCGCATGGATGCCGGCGATGTCGCCGAGCACGTCCGTGCGGATGCCCAGGCGCTCAAGCGTGGGCTTGAGCTGCTCGTTGATTTCCTTGGAAGTCAGCGTGTGTGGCGCATCGACGTGCGCCAGTCCCGCGATGGAGACGTTCTTGAAGAGCATCGAAAGTAGCGCCAAGGCTCAGGCGGAAGGGGGCGACAAGGTTACCGGCTTCGCGCCTTCACCGCATCTTTATGTCTGTACCGTCATGGTCGCGGCCGGGATAAATATGTGATTTCCATCACTATTTATTGGTGCGCCCACCGGCCAGCGGCCACACCCGGCGGGCGGCGGCGGCGATCACGGCGTCGGGATGGTCCCGCAGGCGCTGCTGCAGTCCGTCCTCCCGGGGGTGTGGCGCCACCGCCTGAAGCAGCGGTATCGCCAGACGCAGGCGATCGATGTCGCCCATCCTCAGGGTGGCCTCGACATGGGCCTCGACCACGGCCGGCGGCAATCGCCGGACCACTTCCAGGGCTTCCCCGTGCGGCACTTCCGCCAGCCATTCCAGCCAGTCTTCCGGGATGTCCGCGCTCGGCCACAACGACAGCACGCGCAGTACCGCACGCCGGTCCTGATGTTCCGCGGTACCGAAGGATGCCCTTGCCACGGGTTTCGCGATGGCCCACAGACGCCCCATCGCGTCGCTGGTCCCCCAATGGCCGAGGATTTCGATCGCCACGCCGCGCACGCCCGTCCATTTGCTCGCCAGCGCCGCGTCCAGGATCGTCCAGGCTTCCGGGCCCGGGCACTGTTCCGCCAGCAGGCGCGCCTGCGCGACCTCGCGACTCAGCCGGGTGGCACCCGGATTGTCGCGTTGCCTGCGCAGCGCGCGGCGGCAATCGCGGCAGCGCACCGCGCGGCCATGGATGGACGCGCCGACGACCTCGTACCACCAGCGTTGCTGGCGAGCGGTCCAGACAGCGTCGGCGCCGCAATCACGGCATGCGAAATCGAGGTCGAAGTACGCCTCGGGCAACTCGCCGTAAGTGTTGTTGAGTTCGGCCAGCCGAACACGGTCGGCGATCACCGCGCCATCGGTCCGACGCGCGCCCGGTTCCAGTCTGTCCGGACCGAGCCCGCGCACATCCGGCGCCGCGAGCCGTTGCCTGGCGGCCTCGGCGCGCACCAGGCGTTTCTTCCGGATTTCCTCGCGCCGCTGCCGTTGGCTCTTGCGCGGCGCGTCCACGTCAGCGGCAGCGATAGGCCGCGAAGCGCTGCTCACCGTTGGCCGGGTCGCCCAACGGCTGGATGGTGTTGGCCTGGATGCCAGGCGCCTCGTTGCGCGCCAGGGTTTCCAGTTCGTCGCGAACGCGCAGGTTGTTGCGCTCGTAGAAGGCGACCTTGTCCTTGACCGAAACCGAAACCTCGCCCTGCTTCTCGCAGTTGGCCGGGGCCGCGCCGGCGGCGACGACACGCACCCCCTTCGCGCCCGGCGCCAATGGCACCCAGGTGCAGGCCGACAGGGTCACGACGGCGGTGAGGAGAATGAAGCTGCGCATGGATTCGCCTCTTTTGCGGGGAACGGCGGGCATTCTCGCCCAGCCGGGATGAATCATGGGTGGCTTCCGCCGTCACGCCGTGGCGGAAGCCGATCGGAGAGCCAGCCTCCCCTCCCGGACCCGGGAAGGGAGGCATCGGAGCCGGGTTTACTTCTTCCCGGCCGTGACCGGCTTGCCGTCGGCGTCGAGCGTGGTCACCTCGCCGATCTTCAGCTCGCGGATCGGCTGCTCGATCTTGGCCAGGTCGCCCACCACCACGTAGGTCAGCGCGTTGGGTTCCAGCGTCTTCGCCGCCGCGCTCACGTCCTTGGTGGTGATCGCTTCGTTGCGCGCCTTGTAGGTCAGGATGTAGTCGTCCGGACGCCCGTAGCGCAGGTTGCTCGTGATCTGGCCCATCACCGCGGCCGCGGTTTCATAGGCACCCGGCAGCTCCAGCGTGTTGCTGGCGCGGATCTTGGTGACCTCGGCATCCGAAGCCGGCGCCTCGCCGCTGGCGAAGCGGGTGATCTCCGACTTCAGTTCCTTCACCGAATCCACGGTCTTGTCGCTCTGCACCGCCGCCTGCGCGAACCACGGACGCTGGCCCAGGGTGTTCGAGGCGCCGCTGTAGGAGCCATAGGCCCAGTGCTTGTCCTCGCGCAGGTTCATGTTGAGGCGCGAGCTGAACTGTCCGCCCAGCACGCCGTTGGCGAAATCGAAGTCGATCGTGCCCTTGTCGCCGGTCGGCGGAATCAACTGGCCGACGTAGATGTTGGACTGGATCGCGCCGGGCTGATCGATCAGGAACACGCGCGGCGCGTTCGGCTTGGCGACCGTCGGCACGCCCGGCAGCACCGGCGCGTTCGGCGCGGTCTTCCAGTCGCCCAGGCGGGCTTCCAGCAGCGGCACGATCTGGGCCAGGGTGGCGTCGCCGACCACGATGATGCGGGCCTTGTCCGGCTGCAGCCAGTCGCGGTGGAACGCGGTCAGGTCGTCGCGGGTCAGCGAGGCGATGGAGGCTTCTGTGCCGCTGCCGGTGAACGGAATCGCGTAAGGATGGCCCTGGCCATACAGCAGCGGCGGCATCACCCGCAGCGCGGCGGTCTGCGGGCGCGCCTTCTCCTGCTTGATGCCGGCGATCCAGGTCGCGCGGACGCGCTCGATCTCGCCGCCGTCGAAGGTCGGACGGCGCAGCACGTCGGCCAGCAGATCCAGCGATTCGGGCAGCTTGTCGCTCAGCGCGGACAGGCCCACCGACGCGCTGTCCAGGCCGGCGCCGGTGCTCAGTTCCGCGCCCAGCGCTTCCTTGCGTGCGGCGAACTGCAGCGCGCTGTAGTCGCCCGCGCCCTCGTCCAGCATCTGCATGGTGAAACTGGCGGTGCCGAGCTTCTTGCCCACGTCGGCGGTGTAACCACCGGGGAACTGCACCGACAGCTGCACCACCGGCGTCTCGCGCCGCTCGGCCAGCACCACTTCCATGCCGTTGGACAACCGGGCGCGATGCAGCGCCGGGAACTTCAGATCCGGGAACGCGCTGGTCTTGGGCACGCCCACGCTGCGATCGACATCGGTCTTGACCGTCTTGAACTTCGGATCCACCGCCGGGATTTGCGCCGGCTGGGTCGCCGGGGCGGCCAGCACGGTTTCCGGCAGCGAGGACAGCGGCTTGTCGCTGGGCTGCACCACCAGCGTGTGGGATCCCTTGCCCAGCCACTTGCGCGCCACGGCCTGGACGCTGGCCGGGGTGGCGCTCATCAGTTCCTTGAGTTCGTCGCGGTAGCAGTCCGGCTTGCCCTGGTAGACCGTGCACGAGGCCAGCACGTCCGACTTGCCGCCAAAGCCGCCGATGCGCTCAATGCCGCGCACGAAGCCGGCACGGCTGTAGGTGCGCGCCTGCTCGACTTCCTCGGCGGTCGGGCCTTCGCTGATCAGGCGCCGGATTTCCTCGTCCAGCACCTTCTCCACCTTGGCCGGGTCCACACCGTCCTTGACGGTGGCGCTGACGATGAAGGTGCCGGCGATTTCACTCAGCCAGGGCATGGTGCTGACCTGGTCGGCGATCTTGTCGCCGTGGACCAGACGGGCGTCCAGTCGCGAGGACGCGCTGCCGCCGAGGATCTGCGAGAACAGTTCCAGCTGGGTCGCGTCCGGCGTGCCCATCTCGGCCACCGGCCAGGCGCGGTAGATGCGCACCTGCGGCACGCGATCCGGAACGGTCTCGCGGGTGTCCTGCGCGCGCGTGGGAATGTTGGCCGGCATGTCCGCAAGCGTCGCGCTGGCCGGGATGTCGCCGAAGTAGCGGGTGACCTTTTCCTTTGCGGTTTTCAGGTCGATGTCGCCCGCCAGCACCAGCACCGCGTTGTTGGGGCCATACCAGCTGCGGAACCAGGTCTTCACGTCATCCAGGGTGGCCGCGTCCAGGTCGGCCATCGAGCCGATGGTCTGCCAGCTGTAGGGATGGCCCGGCGGATACAGGGCTTCGAAGATCTTGGTGTAGATGCGGCGGCCGTAGGGCTGGTTCTCGCCCTGGCGCTTCTCGTTCTGGACCACGCCGCGCTGCTCGTCCAGCGCCTTCTGGTCGATCGCGCCGAGCAGGTGGCCCATGCGATCCGATTCCATCCACAGAGCCATGTCCAGCGCGGTGGTCGGCACGTTCTGGAAGTAGTTGGTGCGGTCCTGGTTGGTGGTGCCGTTCTGATCGGTGGCGCCGACCAGTTCGAAGGGCTCGAAGAACTCGCCCTTGTTGTTCTCGCTGCCCTGGAACATCAGGTGTTCGAACAGGTGGGCGAAGCCGGTGCGGCCGGGCTGTTCGTTCTTGCTGCCGACGTGGTACCAGACGTTGACCGCCACGATCGGCGCCTTGCGATCGGTGTGCACGATCACCCGCAGGCCGTTGGGCAGGGTGAATTCCTCGTAGGGGATGACGATGTCGGTACCGGCCGGTTTGGCCTGGGCCTGGGCGGGCGCCGGCGCGTAGGCCAGACCACCGAGGGCGGTGCCGAGGGCGACGGCGAGCAGCGCGGCGCGCGGCCGACGGGATGCGATCATCGTGTGACTCCTTGTATACAGGTACGGGATTCCCCAAGAACCCCGGATGCTAACCCGGTCGCGGGAGCCATACACTAGGCCTCATGGCACGTGCCCCTCGAAGTGAGGTGTTCCATGGATCGTCGCCACTGCCTGGTCACCGGCGCCAATCGTGGTCTGGGCCTGGAGTTCGTCCGCCAGTTGCTGGCGCGTGGCGACCACGTCATCGCCGCCTGCCGTCATCCCGGCAAGGCCACCGCGCTCAACCTGCTGGCCGGCGAACATCCGGGGCGCCTGCGGATCCTGCCATTGGATCTGGCTGATCCCCGCACGCACGGCGCCTTGGCCGCGGAAGCGGCGCTGGTCACGGATGAGGAGCCGCTGGATCTGCTGATCAACAACGCCGGCGTCCTGCGTGGCGGCGAACGCTTCGGCCAGGTGCAGGCGTCCGACCTGGACGCCAGCTTCCGCACCAACGCCGCCGGACCCTTCCTGCTGACCCAGGCGCTGGCCGCGCAACTGGCCGACGGCGCCAGCGTGGCCAACATTTCCTCGGAAGTCGGCTCGATCACGCTGCGCCAGGAATTCCGCACGCCCAGCTACGCGATGGGCAAGGCCGCGCAGAACATGGCGACCTCGCTGCTCGCCCGGGCCCTGGCCCCTCGCGGCATCAAGGTGGTGGCCCTGCATCCGGGCTGGGTCCGCACCGATATGGGAGGCGCGCAGGCCGCGCTGTCGGCGGCGGAGTCGGTGGCGGGCCTCCTGCACGTGATTCACCAGCTCGCGCCCGAACAGTCCGGCGATTTCCTCGATTGGCAAGGCCAGACCCTGCCCTGGTGAACGCACGCCAACAGAACCGGACTCATCGCAACGGTTCTCACATAAACCGCATCCAAACCAGCAAGTCCCGGAAATGACCGGATGGCGGTGGGAAGGGCGTGTTGGAGGTCACATCCCGTCGCCAGACTCGTCCTGATACCCGAACAACGGACGGTTTCACCCGGACACTGGCCGGACACGGACACCAAGCACGAAACGGATTTCTTTTCAATTCAATGACTTGAGATTGGCACGGGTTCTGCATTACTACTCAAGCCAGCAAGACCGACCCAAGCAATCCTGACTGAACGCTGAATATAGGAACTGGAAACACAAGTTCCGCTTGATCTGACCGATTAGGTGTACTACATTACTACCACACCACCCAACAACATCACTACAAAGGCAAAACAATGAACACCAAGACCCTGCTTCCGCTGACCGCCGCCGCCGTATTCGCGCTGTGTGCCGGTTCCATGTTCCTGTCGGCCAAGACCTACGCCGACAACGCCACCCAGGCCCAGGCCGCCGCCCCGAACGCCGCCCGCATCGTCGACATGCCCGCCGTCACCGTGACCCCCGACGCCGACGACCTGGCGCACTACCTGACCTACAAGGACGCGAAGGTGGTCAACCTGCCGGCCGTGACCGTGAACCCCGACGCCCGCGATCTGGCGTACTACCTGGCCACCCAGACCGCCAGCATCGTCGACATGCCGACCATCACGGTGCGTCCGTCGGCGGAAGATCTGCAGCAGTTCGCCGTGCAGGCGGGTGTCCTGGCCCAGCAGCTGGCCGCGCGCTGATTACCGGATTGATCCACGCAAGCGTTCCAAGGTTTCACCCGCTTCATCGCTCCATCCTCCGGTAAAGCGCGTTCCAGCCGCTGCAGTACCCGCACTTCCGCCGCGCACCGTCCATGACGCGCGCAGGCCGCACCACCCGGGCCGTCGATTCCCGCTGAATCCGGCCGCGATTTCCGCGATCCCCCGGTCGCCCCGGCGAGGCCGCATCCGAGCGATGCGGCTTCACCCAAACCCCGGCAAGCGGATTCGACACCCCTGCATTCTTCCGGCCAGGCGCCGCCGCACATGGGAAGCGGTGGAGCAGGCCCGTAGAATCCGCGCATGACCACGCTTTCCCTCGACGTCCTGCTCTACCAGCCGGAAATCCCGCCCAACACCGGCAACGTCATCCGCCTTTGCGCCAACACCGGTGCGCATCTGCATCTGATCCGCCCATTGGGCTTCGACCTGGATGACCGCCAGCTCCGGCGCGCGGGATTGGATTACCACGAGTACGCCAACCTGCAGGTGCATGATTCTCTGGACGCCGCGCTGGCGGCAGTCGCGCCGGTCCGTCTGTTCGCATTGAGTACCCGCGGCACGATCCGCTTCGACCAGCCGCGCTATCAGCCTGGCGACGCCTTCCTGTTCGGACCGGAAACCCGGGGCCTGCCCCGGGAAGTGCTGGATGCGCTGCCCGAAGCGCATCGCCTGCGCCTGCCGATGCGTCCCGGCAACCGCAGCCTGAATCTCTCCAACACCGTCGCGGTGATGGTGTTCGAAGCCTGGCGCCAGCAGGGGTTCCCCGGCGGCGCCTGATCCTTCTTCGATCAAGTGCGCGCGTATCGACCGAAACGCGCCAGACCATAAGGCGCCAGTGGAACCGATACCGCTTCGCCCGCCATCGCCTGCGCCACCAATTCGCCGCTGATCGGCCCCTGGGTCAGCCCCAGATGGCCATGGCCGGTGGCGATGAAGATGCGTTCGTCATCGACGCGATCCAGGATCGGCAATGAATCCGGCGTGCAGGGGCGCAGCCCCGCCCAATCGGAGACGGGCTGGCCGGCCAGCGACGGGAACAGCAGGCGGGCCTGCGGCGCGAGTCCCCGGATCAACGCCGGCCGCGGCGGCCGCCCCGGCGCGCTCATCTCCTTGAACCCGGTCACCCGTACGCCCGAGCGCATCGGCGACACCACCATGTAGCGCTCCGCCCACAAGGTGGGACGCCGCACGACCCCTTCCTGGCGTGGATACATCGCGTGGTAGCCACGCGCTGCCGCCACCGGCAGGCGCAATCCGAACGGTCGCAGCAGTTCACCGCTCCAGGCGCCCGCGGCGACCACGACTTGATCGACATGCGCGTCGCCGCTCGAAGTGCGCACGCGATAGCCTTCGCCTTCGCGCTCGATCGCGTGGGCGCTGGCGATCAGCGTGTCCGCGCCACGCGCGCACAGCCAATTGAAAAGTCGCCGGCAGAATTCGCCCGGTTCCCGCACGAACAGCGAATCGCGCTGGAGGACGCCATGCCGCGCGAACGCGGCCAGGCCGGGTTCGAGCTCACGCAGTTGCGCGGCATCCAGTACATCGAAGGCCACCCCATTGCGCCGCATGTGCGCGCGCGCACCCGCCGAACGATCGAAACCGGCGTCCTCGCTGTAGACATGCAGATAGCCGGTGGGGCTGATCAGATCGATGGCGTCGATGGCGTCCGCCAGCTCCAGCCAGGCTGCGCGCGCCGCACGGTTGAGAGCATGGGTCGCATCGACGATCGGCGCCAACCGCGCCGCGCCGCCCGCACGCAGGAACCGCCACAACCAGCCCGCGTAGTGCGGCCATGCGCCGGCATCCAGCTTGAAAGGCGCCAGGGGATCGCGCAGGCCGAGCAGCGCCGGCCGGATCATGCCCGGCGCGGATTGCGGCATCAGGTTGCCCACCGACACCGCGCCCGCATTGCCATGCGATGCGTCGCCAGCGGGTCCCCGTGGATCGATCAGCAGGCAGGACAGGCCACGCCGCCGCAACTGGAACGCCGTGGACAAGCCGACGACGCCGCACCCGATCACCGCGACGTCGACGACGCGCGGGCGCCGTCCCCACGAAGCCGGACTCATTGCACCGGGATGTCGTAGGCGGTGGTGGGCGTGGGTTCCGGCTGGAGGGTGTAATGCCACCACTCGAGCGGATAGTTGCGGAAGCCGCGATGCTCCATCGCCGCCCGCAGGCGCTGGCGGTTCGTCTTCTGCTCGCCGACGATGCGTGGATCGTCGGTATTGGCCAAGGTGTCGAACCGATCGAACCCGGTACCCATGTCCAGCAGCTCGCAACGTGCGCCATCGCAGCGTTCCAGCCCCAGATCCACCGTGGCGCCGCGGCTGTGGCCCGAGGTTTCGGCGATGTAGCCGTCCAGCAGCGTCGACTTGTCCAGGTTGGGATAGAAGCGTGGCTTGGTTCGCTGATCGGCCGGATCGTGCGCCCAGCGCACGAAATCACGCACGGCCCGCACCGGCCGATAGCAATCGAACAGGCGCAGGCGATAGCCGTCCGCGGCCAGGTCGTCGGCCACCTGCCGCAATGCCTCGGCCGCCGGTCGAAGCAGATAACACTTCGGTGCCCGGTAGCCATCCACCGGGCGGCCAACGAAATTGTCGTCACCCGCGTAGCGGATCTCCAGCGTCGCCTTCGGAATGAGCGCTCCCACATCGACCAGGTCGACCTGCTCGAAACGGACCGCTTCCGAGACCTTCACGTCGCCCGCCTGCGCGGCCACCGCGCCCAGCATCATCCACGCACCCACGCACCCGTTTCTCCAGCCGCGCATCATGTCAGCCACAACCACCCACCTGCTGGAAATCGAGGTCGGCATAGTCATAGCTGAAATCCGCATCCGGATCGACATGCGACAGGGTCATGCGCGGAGGCGCTCCGTTGCTCGCCGGATGGAACCGCAGCCAGGGTTCGGCATCGACGCTGTCGTCGTCCCAGTCCACCAGCCAGCGATCATCCACCTTCATCACCCGCCCCGCCAGCATCGGCGACCGCGCGGCCTGGAAGCGAACCTCGTTCCCCTGCTTGCACAGGGACACGCCACCGAACCAGGGATCGCGATAGCGGCCGATGGCCCCGGCCAGTTCGTCACCGCTTGCGACGACGCGCGACGAGGTGTCCGGCTTGCGCTTCTGCGCGGGCACCGCCGCATCCTCGGCGGCGATGGCATCGGCATAGTGGGCCACCGACACGGCCTGCGACGGCGCGGTGTAGTGCTTGGTCAACACCTCGCCGAGCACCGAGCGCGCATCCTCGCCTTCGCCATTGATCAGGATGACGATGCCTATCTTCCTGTCCGGCAGAAGGATGACCGAGGAATACATGCCGGCCAGCGTACCGGTATGCGCGACCTTCCAGACGCCGTCGACATCGGACAGGCGCCAGCCGTAACCGTAGGCGGAGAAATGGCTGTTGTCCCATTCGCGCATCCGCGCGGAAACCGGCATCGGCATGTGCGCCGTCCACACCGCGCGCCGCTGTTCGGTGCTCAGCCAGGCAGGCTTCTGCTCCGGCGACAACCATATGCCAACCCACCTCAGCATGTCGTTGAGGCTGCAACGGATTCCGCCCGCGGCCATCGAGGTGATGTCGGGCACGATGGCATCATCCTCGCGGATGGGCATATTGCCGCCAGCTGCCCGCATGTGCGGCTGGGCGACGTTGCCGACACGCTCGCGGTTCCATTCGCCGACCTGGCAGCGACTCATCCCCAACGGCTCGAACACTTCCCGCCGCACCAGCACGTCATAAGGTGCGCCACCGGCGGCGGCGGCCACTTCTCCGGCGACCACGTACAGCAGGTTGTCGTAGGCATAGTGCGAACGGAAGCTGTGGGTGGGTTTGAGATGCTGCAGCCCGGCGATGATGTCCTTGCGGATGAAGTCGTTGGGTTCCGGCCACAGCATCAGATCCCCGGCGCCCAGGCCCAGGCCGCTGTTGTGGATCAGCAGATCCCGCACCTGCATGTTCCGCGTCACCCAGGGATCGTGCATGCGGAACTGCGGCAGGTACTTGGTGACCGGGTCGTCCCACTTCAGCTTGCCCTGGTCTACCAGCCGGGCCAGCACGGCGGCGGTCATGGCCTTGGTGTTGGAGGCGATCTTGAAGAGGGTGTTCGCGTTGATGGCCTCTGGTCGGCCGGCCTCGAGTGTGCCGGCGGTTTTCAGGTGGACGACTTTGCCGTCTTCGATCACGCCCACGGCAATGCCGGGAAGGTGGTACCGCTCGGCCGTCTGTTCGACGGCTTCGCCAAACCTGTCCGGTGACTGCGCGAGGGCGGAAAAAGAAATCCCCGCCAGCAGGAGGCAGGGAAGGAGGGGATTCACGCGCTTTCCTGTCTTTGGCATCCATGTTTCCTTACCACACAGGCACTCCGGAACGAATCCGGAGTGCCCGTGATGACTCAGAAGTTGTAGGTCACGACAAACTGCGTGTAGCGCGGTGCCTGCCAGACCGTGCCCTCACCGAAATAAGGCATCCGCGTGCCCGGCGCGCTTTCGTAGCGGGAATGCACGTTGATCTCTTTCTGGTTGTTGAGCAGGTTGTACACAGACAGACGCGCCTTCAGATCGATGCCTTCCACCGGCAGGGTCCAGACCACACTGGCGCCCAGATCCCAGATCCAGGGCATCCGGCCAAACGCACCACGCGGGCTGTACTGCAATTGCCGCGTCTGCCAATCGCCGCAATTGGCCGTGCACAACCAGCCCGAACCGCCACCGCTGAACTCGCCGGGACCACCGGCCGATCGATTGTCGTTCGGCCACACCACGCCGAAGGCGGTGATCGGACCACCCGAGCGCACCGACAGCGTCGAACCGAAGCTCCACATTTCGTTGAGCTTGTAGCTGCCCCGGAACTTGAACTGATGGCGGTAGTCATTGAACAGCACGCCGTAACGCTCGTTGACGGCCGGATGATCGTAGTACTGCACCAGATTGGTGTCCGCATAGCCGGTATCCGAATTCACCGGACCTTCCATGTTTCCTTCGGACTTCGACCACAGATAGCTTGCATTGAACGCCCACTTGTCGTCCCAGGCGCGGTCCACCTGGAACTCGACCGCCTTGTAGGTGCGCCTGGGCTTCTTGTAGCCCATGATCGCGCCGCTTCCGGATGCGCGGTAACCATCCTTCGAGGAGTCGAAGGTGACCCAGTTATTGGTGTCCGGGCACCACAGGCGGGTGGTTTCGCCGGGATTGATGATCGGCCAGTCGCCGGAATACCAGGGGCAACCTTCGACATGGTTGATGCGCGCGTCTTCGACGGCACGGGTCATCTTGCGATAGGTGGCGTTCACGCCGTACGACCAGGCTTCGTTGATCGCTTGCTGGAACCCGAGGATGAACTCATCCTGGAAGACCTGCTTGATATTGTCCGCGACGGCTGTGCGCACGTCGTCGGGCGCCGGCGCATTCCCTTCGGTATTGACCGGCCCGATCTGCGGCCCCAAGTCGGGGAACAGGTACATCTCGCCCGTAATCGGATGCGGGCGCTCTATCCAG
Organism: Pseudoxanthomonas sp. 134C1; assembly: GCF_057773065.1. NCBI lineage: Bacteria > Pseudomonadati > Pseudomonadota > Gammaproteobacteria > Lysobacterales > Lysobacteraceae > Pseudoxanthomonas > Pseudoxanthomonas sp. 134C1. The sequence continues at coordinate 537,216 of NZ_JBYMTH010000001.1, read as the reverse complement.
CCGTTGAGAACGTAGTAGGTATGCTCGTCGGTCGTGCCGCCGCCGAAGTAGTCCGTCAACTTGTTGGTCAACGGGAGGTAATAGCGACCGGCGTTGCCGAACAGTTTGGTGGATCCGTCGCCCTTCATGTCCCAGCTGAAACCGAAGCGTGGGGAGATCATGTCGGAGAAATCTGCCTTGGCGAAGGTCGCGCCGGAGGCCAACTTGTTGTGGAAGGCGTCAAATCGAATACCCAGGTTCAGCAACAGATTCGGCGTGATGCTCCAGTTGTCCTCGACATAGATGGCCTTGGCTTCCGTGCTGACCGGAGCACCGGTGATGTAGCGGCGCGCGTCAATGGTCATGAGGACGCCAGCGGGGACGGTAGCGCCATTGGGCAGCAGGGCATTGGCACCCAGGCTCTGCGCCTGGTAGCTCACCCCGTCACCTGGATAAACCGTCGAGCTGACGGAATCCATGATTTCCCGATCTGCACCGAAGCGCAGCAGATGGTCGCCCAGCGCCCATTCGAAATCGAGTCGCGATGCCTCGCGCTTGTCCCAGCGGTTGGTGATGCCGCCGGTTCCGGGATAACAACCCTCACGGCCGTCCAGGTCGCCGAAGGCACTGGTATAGCTGTTGGCCAGCGTGACGATACTGCACACATCCTGCACAGACGAATCGCTTACCGCCCGCCGCTTGTTCTCGCCGTACATCGCCTTGGCGGTGAAGTTGCTGCCGAACTGCCCGGTATAGGTCACCGACCAGTTGTCGCCGCCGGTACCGCTGGTGCCGCCGTCACTACCCGCACTCCGCTGCCCACTATCCCAGTCGTACAAGTAAGTAGTGGTCGTCGAATCCGCCTTGTCGGAGAAGGCCAGTACTTCCAGCAGGTGATTGTCCGAGATCTGCCAATCCAGCTTGGCGCCCCAGAAGTCGTTGTCGCTCTTGGTGAACGCGGCTTCGTTCCTGTCGATGTCCTTCGGCCTGCTGTCGCGCATCTCGTACATGGCGAAGAAGAACAGGCGATCCCTCAGGATCGGGCCGGATGCCCATATATTGGTCTTGTACAGCGCATTGGAGTCCCGGCTGGTGAGGTTGCGCTCATCGTCGGTGCCGTCTCGATGGAAATGGTTCTCCTTGGACGCCGCCCAGCCCGCCGGCTGCAACGACACTTCGGCGCCGGCGTGGAATTCATTGCTGCCGGAACGCGTGACGCCGTTGATGACGCCACCGGTGCTTCGGCCGAACTCGGCGGAATAACCGCCGGTCTTGATCTGGAACTCCTTGTAAAAATTGAACGGAATCGTGGAGAAGCCCTGTCGCCGATATGGATCGGTGACGTTGAGGCCGTTGATGTAGACGGCGTTTTCGGCGACGGACGAACCGCCAAATGTCAGGCCACCGAAGGTCGCACCCGAAGACACCACGCCCGGCGCCAGAAGGGCAACCGATTCAACGCTCTGGTTCACCGGAAGACGGGCAATCTCATCGCGCCGGATGTTGGTCGCCGACTCCACTGAACGCACGTCCACGCGGTTGACGACACGGGAGCCCACGACCTGAAGCGCCTCCAGGTTCACCAGGCCGCCTTCGCTGCCAACGTTCACGGTGGTGGTGCCACCCAGCGATACCGCGACGGAGATGGGCGTACCCACATTCTGGCCGTCACGCTTGACCTGAAGTTGATAGTCGCCAATCGGCAATTGGCTGACGCGGTAGTTTCCGTCAGCACTGACCGTCACCGTGCGGTTCAGGCCAGTTGCCGGGTTGGTGACCGTAATCTGGTCGCCGGCACTTGCACGGCCAGCCACCGCACCGTTGACGTTCTGCGCCATCACCATCGGCGCCATCGACGCGATGCACGTGCCCAGCGCGATACACAGCGCTGCTTTCTTCAGAGTCTTGCCATTCATCCCCGCTCTCTCCTGCTAGGTGTTGAAGTGATCCCGCCCGGTTTAGTGGTCACTGCCCGCGATGGGCAGCATGGTCCATTCGAACTGGTAGTCCCATTGATCGAAATAGAGATTGCCTCCGCGCCACTCGGCCTCGCCACGCTGCGAATCCACCGTTTCCGAGCGGAAATGCTGCTTGGCCGGGACCATCGGCTGCGAAAAGTCGTTGTTGAAGCTGATGCGATAGGCGTCGAGGCCGCCGAAGTAGAAATCGCGCAGGCCCGCGTCGTCGCTCTGCAGGGCCCCGGTGGTCACGTCCACGGGTACCCAGCCATAGGGCGCCAAATACATCCAGCCCCAGTCATGCATGTTGTCGTAGCCGACCGCCTCGTCCGAGTAGGTCCAGCCCGACTGCCAGCGCGCGGGGATGCCGTTGTAGCGCAGCAGCGTCATCAGAAGCAGTGTCTGCTGGCCACAGTCGGCGTGGTCCGAGTGCAGCGCGTAGTCGCTGATGTTGGAGATGGTCGAGTACTCGCGCGCGCCGCCCCAGGGAATCCGATCCACCGCATCGAACAGCCTTTTTGCGATGCGATACGGATTCTTCTCGTCACCGACCACCTGCGCCGAGAAACGCTTGATGTCATCGGTGAACGCGATGTGCGGACCGCGCTCGGCCAGGTAGGGGGCCAGTTCCGCGGTCACCGCCACGGGGACCACCTTCTCCGGATCGAGATCGAAATGGCGCGCGTGGATGGTCAGTTCGTAGCTAATGGAAAACCTGGTCGGCTCGCCGGCACGCGCGTTCTGCTCGAGGTAGACCGTGCGCTGAGGCGTATTTTCCGGCGCGATCCGCGATTGCGCCGGTGCGCTGGCGACGAAACGGATGTCGTCCTGCTGCCCCGTGATCGCCTGCGGATAGGGAATCCACGCCCGTACGGTTTCGCCCGCCGGCACTGCGTCGGGTTTCACCACCAGCGATTGGGTGACCCGCAACCGGCGCGGCGCGACGCTGTTGGCGGCGGTGGCGCGGGCCTGCTCCAGCGCCTCGCGATGATGCGGATGCAGGCGCTCGAACGGACCTTCCGCAAACGGCTTGACCGGCGGCGCGCGGCGCGCGGCGACATCCGGATACAGGCGGAACAGGTTCGACACCGACCGGCTGAAGTAGCGCTTCTCGCCGTCGATGGTCATGCGTTCGATGCGATGGGCCTGGTCCCAGGCCGTGAACTCTTCCACCTTCAAATCCGGAATCTGCTTGCGCAGCTGCGCCAGCACGTCTGCTTCGGTGAGCCGGAAATCCAGGCGGATCCGGCGCATCCGCTCGCGTTCGTATTGCAGCGCATCACGCTGTTCATCATCCAGACCCGGCTGGGCCAGCGCCTGCGCGATGGCCTGTTCGGCCTCGGCGAAACGTCCCGCATCCACCTGGGCGACGATGGCCGACGGCGCCGGCAGCGGCAGTTCGCCGGCAGCGCTGGACGCGGCGAGGGCCATCAGGAGTAATATCGGCCATGCAGTCGCACGCACGCGCACGGAACGCCCGGCACTCCGGTGCTCCCTACGAATGGAATGGTTACGCTGGCCCCCGCTGGCGTCCACGTCGATCACTTGCCCCTCAGCCGACTGGTCACCGTTGTGTAACACGACCGGAGAACCCGGTCAATAATTTATTCTTGAATCTTTTAGAAAAAGAAGTAAATATTCCTCGGAATCGACCCGGCCGTTCGCCGTCCGCGCAACGCCGGGCCGTCGCATCCGTTCCGAGGGGAGGCTAATGAAACAAGACACCGGTGGTCCGGCCCGGCGACACGCCGCGCCCACATTCGCCTTCCGGGCCGCCCGCCCGGCCTCCGGGGCGTCACGCGGTCGCATGCGTGCCCTGTTCCTTTCCGTCCTGCTGGTCCTGCCGGCGGGCGGATTGCTGGCCCGCGAGCCGGCCCCCGCGCTGCCCGTACCCACCCATGCCGTCATCGGCGTGGAGGATCGGCATCTGGACCCGCAGTACTGGATCGACAAGCTGGCGCAGCCGGATCGCGTTGTCCTGGATCCCCGCGCGATCGCCGCACAGAACGGTCGTCTGCATGAACTGGATCGTTCGGTCCACGACATCGAAGGCCTGCCGGCGCGCTTCAGCGCCGACCAGGTGCGCGAATGGGTGGGCAAGCTGTCCAGCGCGCCCACCCGGGCGCTGTACGACGTCAAGGGACAGGCTATCGACAAGGCCACGCTCGACGGCATCGTCGACAACGCGGCGCTGGACGCGGTGCCGGCGCAGACCGACACGCGCTACGCGCTGGTGGTCAAACGCGCCGATCTGCGCACTTTTCCCACCCGGCTGCGGGTCTTCCGCGAGCCGGGCGACACCGACATCGATCGCTTCCAGGAAAGTGCGCTGTTTCCCGGTACGCCGGTGATCGTCCTGCACCAGAGCCGCGACCGGCAATGGTCGTTCGTGATCAGTCCGCTGTATGCGGCATGGATTGAAAGCGCCCATCTGGCCGAAGGACCGCGCGATCAGGTGTTCGGCTACGCGCACCGTACGCCCACCCTGATCGTCACCGGCCCCACCGTGCATACCGTGCATACGCCGGAACAACCCGGCGTGTCCGAGTTGCAGCTGGACATGGGGGTGCGCGTGCCGCTGCTGAACGACTGGCCGGCCGACAAGCCGGTGAACGGCCAGCATCCGTATACGTCCTGGGTAATCCAGTTGCCGACCCGCGATGCGGACGGCAAGTTGGAACTCGTGCCGGCGCTGCTGCCGAAGAACGCCGATGTCGGCACCGAATACCTGCCGCTCACCCAGGCCAACCTGCTCCAGCAGGGCTTCAAGTTCCTCGGCGAGCGCTACGGCTGGGGCCATTCCTACAACACCCGCGATTGCAGTGGTTTCGTGTCCGAGGTCTATCGCAGCTTCGGCGTGGAACTGCCGCGCAACACCAGCGACCAGGGCGTGAGCCCGGCATTGAACCGCATCGCCTTCACCGACAAGGATGATCGCGAAGCGCGCATGAAGTTCATCCGGGACCTGCAGGTCGGCGACCTGATCTACATCCCCGGCCACGTGATGATGGTGATCGGCAAGGAAAACGGCCAGACCTACCTGATCCACGACACCACCGGCATCACCTACAAGGACGGCCGCGGCCAGCTGGTGCGCGCCTCGCTCAACGCGGTGTCGGTGACCCCGCTGGAACCCCTGCTGGCCGGTGGCGACAGGACCTTCATCGATCGCATCTACAGCATCCAGAGAATCCGCCCCTAAGGCCCCCATGAAAATCACCGACATCCAGTTCGGCATGCTGCGCGTGCCGCTGAAAACCGCTTTCAAGACGGCCCTGCGCACGGTCGACACGGTGGAGGACATCGTGGTCATCGTGCGCACCGACACCGGCCAGGTCGGTTACGGCGAGGCACCGGCCACGGCGGTCATCACCGGCGACACCCATGGTTCGATCATCGAAGCCATCGCGCGTTTCATCAAACCGCGCCTGATCGGCCAGGAAATCGCCAACCTCAATCACATCACCCACCTCATCCAGACCGCGCTGGAGCGCAACACCAGCGCCAAGGCCGCGGTCGAAATCGCCGTCTACGATCTGTTCGGCCAGCTGTATGGCGCGCCGCTTTACAAGATCCTCGGCGGCGGCGATCCGGTAATCACCACGGACATCACCATCAGCGTCGACTACATCGACAAGATGGTGGCCGACTCCATCAATGCGGTGGAACGCGGTTTCGAGTCGCTGAAGATCAAGGTGGGCAAGGACATCGGCCTGGATATCGAACGGGTCAAGGCCATCTATTCGGCGGTGGAAGGGCGCGCGCTGCTGCGTCTGGACGCCAACCAGGGCTGGACCGCCAAGCAGGCGGTGTTCGCCATGCACAACCTGGAAGACGCCGGCGTGGTGCTGGAACTGCTGGAACAGCCGGTCAAGGCGCAGGACATCGACGGCCTGAAGTACGTGACCGATCGCGTGCACACCCCGGTGATGGCCGACGAAAGCGTGTTCGGTCCCACCGAGGTCATCGATCTGATCAAGATGCGCGCGGCCGACATCATCAACATCAAGCTGATGAAGACCGGCGGCATCTCCAACGCCGTGCGCATCGCCGACATCGCTTCGCTGTACGGAGTGGAATGCATGATCGGCTGCATGCTGGAAACCAGCATCAGCGTCGCCGCGGCGGTACACCTGGCGGTGGCCAAGTCGCAGTCGATCACCAAGGTCGATCTGGATGGGCCCTCGCTGTGCCAGTTCAATCCGGTGGAAGGCGGGGTTCTCTTCAACGAGTCGGAGATTTCCATCACCGACGCGCCCGGCCTGGGCATCCAGACCATCCACGGGCTGGAACTGATTTCGGTCTGACCCTGGAACAACCCGAAGCAGGATGGGATAAAGAGCGCATATGCCGCCCCTGGTCAAAATCCGATCCGAACGCGACCACATGTCGGCGATCGAACGCCGCATCGCCGACTTCATCCTCGAGAACGCCCACCTGCTGCGCGACTACTCTTCGCAGCAGTTGGCCAGCGCGCTGGGCATCAGCCAGTCCAGCGTGGTGAAGTTCGCGCAGAAGTTCGGCTTCAGGGGCTACCCGGACCTCAAGTTCTCCATCGGCGAGGCGGTCGCCCGCAACGGCGGCGCGCCACAGCCACGGCAGTCCGACAGCGCGGATGCCGGGGCAGCCGAAGACAATGCCTATCAGCGCCTTGAAGCCGGTCTGCGTCGCGGCAAGGCCGCTGCCGAGGAGGAAACACGGCTGCTCAATCCGCCCGCCAACATCGAACACATCGCCGACCTGATTCACGGCGCCGGCAAGGTGTTCGTCTATGGCCTGGGCGATGACGGCCTGTTCGCGCGCGAGTTCGCGATGCGCCTGTCGTTGCTGGGCGTGCTGACCGTGCATCACGCCGATCCCATCCTGATGATGGCCAATCTGTCGGCCACCCGTCCCGGCGACGTGCTGCTGGTGTTCTCCGAGTTCGGCAAGCTGCCCACGCTCTCCCAGATCAGCCGGCAGTTCCAGGACGCGGAAGGCAAGGTGGTGTCGATCACCCGGCATACCTCCAACCCGCTGCGCGCCCATGCCGATGTTTCCCTGGTGGTATCGGCGCACGACTCCGCGCCGCACGTCGAAGCGCTGCTCTATCGTTCCTCGCTGCAGTACCTGCTGGACGTGTTGTTCGTCCTGCTGTGCCACAACCACGACGACCGCCATCGGCAGTTGAACATCAATCTGGAACGGATCCAGCACCTGCTGGATTCCTGATTCCCCGCCCCGGAGCCACCATGGCCTCTGCGTTCCGCTTCGCGCTGTCGAACCTCGTGCTGGCCGCCGCCCTGGCGATCGGCCTTCCCGCCCATGCGGCGTCTTCTCCGACGGGGAAGCAGGCGGCGTCGGCCTGGCGACAGGCGCAACAATTGATCCTGGTCGTCACACCAGACTGGAATGCCAGCGGTGGCCGGATGCAGACGTTCGAGCGCGACGGCGACAGCTGGCGCGCCACGGAATCGCCGGTGCCGGTCACCGTCGGGCGCAGTGGCGCCGGCTGGGGGCGAGGCCTGCATCCGGCCCGGGCCGACGGTCCGCAGAAGCGCGAAGGCGACGGCAAGGCGCCGGCCGGTGTGTTTACCCTGGGAGAGGCCTTCGGTTATGCCGCGCAGCACGATACCGGGCTGGTCTATGCGCCGATGCGGGGATCCCACTACTGCATCGACGTGCCCGCCGCCCCGCTCTACAACCAGATCGTCGACAGCGACACCGTCGGCACCGCCGCGGTCTCGGGTTCCACCGAACCGATGCGCCGTGATCTGCATGCCGACGGCGACGCCCGCTACAAGGAAGGCTTCGTGATCCAGCACAATCCCGACAACATCAGTGGCGCCGGCAGTTGCATCTTCGCCCATCTGTGGAAGGCGCCCGGCGAGTCCACCGCCGGTTGCACCGCCATGGCGGAACCGGTGATGGATCGCCTGCTGGGCTGGCTGGATGAAGAACAGCATCCGGTGTTCGTGCTGCTGCCCGAGTCCGAATACCAACGGCTGCGCGCCGACTGGCAATTGCCCATGCTCGCGGAGGCCACCCCATGAGCGACGCACCTTCTTCTTCTTCCCCGGGTTTCGTCCGCGCGGTCAGCCGCTGGCAGATCGTCGGCCTGTCCATCAACGATGTCATCGGCAGCGGCATATACCTGCTGCCCGCCGCCACCGCGGTGCTGCTGGGCCCTGCCAGTGTGTGGGCGGTGCTGCTGGCCGGCGTGGCGGTCGCGCTGCTGGTGCTGTGCTACGCACAGGCGGCCAGCTACTTCGATCAACCGGGTGGCAGCTATCTCTACGCGCGCGAGGCATTCGGTCCGTTCGTCGGCTTCGAGATCGGCTGGATGGTCTGGCTGACACGCATCGCTTCCGCGGCGGCGCTGAGCAACGGCCTGGCGGATGCGACCGCACGGTTCTGGGCACCGGCGGCTTCCGGTGGCGGCCGCCTGGCGGTGGTGGTGGGTTCGCTGGGCCTGCTGACACTGATCAATGTCATCGGTGTGAAGTCGGCGGCGCGCACCGGCGTGGCGCTCGTCATCGGCAAGTTGCTTCCGCTGGCGCTGTTCATCGTCATCGGTGTGTTCTACCTCGACATGGATCTTCTGCGCAGCGGTGAGCTGCCGCCGTTGCGCAACCTGGGCGAGGCGGCCCTGTTGCTGCTGTTCGCCTACGCCGGCTTCGAGAACATCCCGGCCGCCGCCGGCGAGTTCAAGAATCCGCGTCGCGATGTGCCGTTCGCACTGCTCACCATGATTGCGACCGTCACCCTGATCTATGCGGCCGTGCAACTGGTGGCCCAGGGCACCCTCGTCGGCCTGGCAGCGTCGAAGACGCCGCTGGCGGACGCGGCCGCCAGCTTCTCCGGTGAGGGACTGGCGCTGATCCTGACCGTCGGTGCGACCATTTCCATCCTGGGCACGAACAGCAACACCATGTTGTTCGGTCCACGCGTGCTGTACTCGCTGGCCGAAGACGGCTTCGGACCGCGCGTGCTCGCCAGCATCCACCCGCGCTTCCACACTCCCGCCGTGGCGATCGTGACCCAGGGCGTGCTCGCACTCGCGCTCGCGCTGTCGGGTTCTTTCGTGCAACTGGCCCTGCTGTCGGTGGTCGCGCGCCTGTGCGCCTACATCGGAACCACCCTGTCCGTACTGGTATTGCAGCGTCGCTATGCCAATCATCCCGGCGGCCTGAAACTGCCGGGTGGTCCACTGATTCCACTGGCCGCGCTGATCCTGTCGCTGGGCCTGCTGGCCAGCGCCAACGTCGGCAACCTGATCGCCGCGGCTGTCGCGCTGGTGATAGGAGCGCTGCTTTACCTGACGCGGCGCAAACCGCGGCCCTGACGGCGACGTGCTGGCGGGAGGGAATGCGCCATGCCCGATGGCGGCCCTCTCGGGGCAACCCCGTGGATGCCTCCAGCCATCTCCGGGCCCGTATGGAAAGGTTTCGTCGCGGGACCCGCTTCAGCCGTCCCCATCGCCCAGCGCCCGCCGCTCGGCGGCGCAATCGCGCGCCGGCTTCGCGCCACGGTCACGCAAGGCTTCCAGTTCCTTCCGCGCGGCCGCCACGTCGCTGCGGAATTCCGCGTTCCCGTGCAGGCGCGCGACCACGCTGGCGCCCATGAAGCGCCCTTCGGTCACGTCGCTCTTCCAGTGCGCGTTACAGACCACGCGGCTCATTCCGTACGACCGTCCCCGCGCCAGCACTTCATCGGCGCGCCACGGGGCGACTTCGCCCAGGATCAACGCCCAGGTCCAGCCAATGGAGGTGTGACCGGATGGATAGGAGCCATTCTTCGCCAGCTCTTCCTGCTTCTCCGGCGTGCACAGCGCATCGTGGTTGTGCATGAAGGGCCGCGGGCGCTGGTATCTGGCTTTCGCCGCGTCGCTCACCACCGCGCCATCGGTGCGACTTCTGCGCAGCAAGGCGTACAGATTCGGGGTTTCCGATTCACTGACCGGCGCGTCCAGTGCGCATTCGAAGATGCCGGCTGCTTCCGGAAACTTGAGTATGGAATCCTGTCGCGCCTGCTCCCAGCGCGCGCTGCCTCTCAGATGACGCAGTTCGCTCGCCTCCACATCGGCGGCGAATGCGGCGGTTCCCGGCGCTGGCGGCGGCGGCAGCAATCGCGTGCTGTCCGGCATCTCGTCGGCCCGCAGGTAGCCTGCGGCCACCCCGGGCCGGATCTCGGGAATATTCACACCGGTGCGGGGCGCGCCGGAAGACTGGCATCCCGGAGCGATCACGATGAGTGACGCGGACAACGAGGCAGCGAACAGGAAATGGCGTTTTCGATAACGGAACATTCGACGAATCCTGGAATTCGGGCGACCGGTTGCACCGGCCGCCCGATGATGGCCCGCCCCGTACTGGCACGGGTTGGATCAAATGGACCCTAGAACGAGATCGTATGGGTGAGCGACACGACCCGACCACGGCCGGACATGAAATTGTCCTGCCCGCCAACCTGCGAGTAGCTGAGGACATAGAAGCGATCCGTCAGGTTTTCCACGCCCAGGGACAGCTTGCCGAAACGGCCGGTGTCGTAGTTCACCGCCATGTCGTAGAGCGTGTAGCCATGGGTCCGCTCCTGCGAGGTCTTGCCAGCGTTGACCGTCCGGGAAAACAGCTTCGTCGCGCCGATGGTCAGATCCGCGTTGGGCAGGAACGACCATGAGAACGACGCGGCCAGTTTGTCGGGATTGATGTCGGTGACACCCATTTCCCGGTCCAGCCGTCCGCCTGTGGTGGAGGCGGTCTTGCCCTGGATGCGCGAGTACACCGCATTGAGGCGGCAGCCATCGCAGGGCTGCAGGGATCCATTCAACTCGAAACCCTGGATGCGTACCGGCTGCCGCATCATGATGTAGTCGCTGGTGATGGGATCCACCGTCAGGGACACGCCCAGATCCGACCTGGACACATAGTAGGAGCCACCGAAGGCCGCCTTGTCGCCACGCCAGTTGAAGCCGAACTCGCGGTTGTCCACCACGATGGCCTGGAGATCCAGGATCCCGTCGACCGATTGTCCCGGCTGGTTGATGTTGCGCAGCGGGATGCCCACGTTGGGCAGGCTGAATCCCTTTCCGTAGGAACCGAACACCGACCATTGCTCACCCAGGCGCAGGATTGCGCCGAAGTTGGGCAGGTTGGCCTGGTAGTCGAGCTTTCCTCCCTCGACGAACACGCGGTTCCGATACCAGGTGGTGGTGTAGCTGTCCACGGAAAGCTCGCCGTCTTCGCGACGGAAACCGCCACTGAGCGTCACCGGCCCCAGATCGTAGGAAAGCTGGACATAGGGAGCCACGCTCTTGTAGAGCATGGGCGGGACCCACAACCGGCCGGTGAGGGCCAATCGCTGATCGGATTCATCCTCCACCACATCCAGGCCCGCGCGCAGTTCCAGGCCTTCGATGGTCAGCGCATCCTGGCGCGTCCACGAACCGCGTGCGCCTTTCTTCTTTGATCGGATCTCGGATTGATCCACCAGCGTGCCGAGGGGGGCGATGGCAGGATCCTGCTTGTCGGAGCCGTTTTCCGCCGGATAGCGCATCGCCTGATCCGCGCGATACACATCCAGGGTCAGCGTGCCTCCACCCAGATCCTGGTGGAGATAGGAGAGCGCTTCCTGCCGGAAGTCGTTGAACTCGGTCTTTCCGCCCAGCGGCCTGCCGCGTTCGGACGTGTTGGTGATGCCGAGCGCCCGGTTGCCATTGACGCCGAAGTAGTGCCCCTTGCCGACAACCTTGAAGCGGCTGACCGATGCCTGCAGCCGCTGGCTGCCGTCCTGGCCGAAGTTGATGCCGCCTTTCAGGAACAGGTTGTTGGACTTGGAGTCCGACAGGGTTCCGGACCCGCGCATGCCGATGCGCCGACCATTGCCGTCATACGGCATGCCGCGATCGATGCGTGCCGCGCTGATCAGCACGTCGTGACTGTCCTGCTTGTGGCCGAAGTTCACGCCGAGCTTCCAGCCTTCACTGTCGTCATGGAATTGGGTGCTGTACTTGGACACCACCTGCACGTGGGTACCCGGCTCGGGCACCTTGGAGATGTAGTTGATGATGCCGCCGGAAGCGCCGATGCCTTCGGAGGCGGATGGTCCGTTGATGACCTCGATCCGGCCGATCACCCCCATGTCGGTGAAGGTTCCCGAACGATTGCCCTCGCGCAGGGGCGAGGTCTGCGGTATCCCGTCGAACAGTCTCAGCGCCACCCGGCCACGCAGGGTTTCGCCGGAATTGCTCATCTGCTGCGAGGATTCCGCGTAGCCGGGCACGGTACGGGCCAGCACGGCGGTGGCGTCCTCGGTCAGCGCCAGGGTGTGCGCGACCTCGGCCTTGGAAACGACGGTGACCGCGCCAGGAATGCGATCGACCGCCTTCGCCGTGCGCGATCCGGTGGTGACGGTGACCGCGTCCAGCTCGACCGCGCTCTTGTCCGTGGGCTCCTGGTCCTGCATATAACTCTGTTCACTCTGTTGCGCGCGCACATGGAAGCTGATCGCACTGGCGAGCAACAGCACCGCGTAGCCGACAGGCTTTCGACTCATTCTCAATCCCCGGTTGAACATGACGTGCGCCTGGCCAGGAACAGATGCTCCCGTGAAGCCACGACGCTTTGAATGAAGCAGCGAAATCCGCATAGCCGACGTTCCTCCCAGACGTCTCCCCGACCATGCCTGGAGGCTAGCCCACAACATGCAAGGCAAGAACCGTAGGCAACTATGTTCTAACCGAATAATTTGTACGCTTGCAGACGCTCTCCGGGAATCTGCATCGAATGCACGGTCGCGCTCGGGCGCTGCCGCGCATCGTGTTTATCGATCCAATTTCAGCGGGGCATTCATCAGGCCATGCATGACGGACGCAGCTCGCCTCATCCGGATGTTGAATGCTGTCGATGATGCGCCCCGCTTTTCGATTGGCCCTATCAAGCCGCCATGGAAATCATCCGCTCGCGGATGGAACGCGGCGCAATGAAGGTCGAGCCATGCGCCACACCTTGTGGCGGCAGCCGCTTCGCGATCTGGTTCTGATTGCTCCGAGAGCGTTGGCTTCGTCCCAGGATGAAACCGCGGATTGCGACGCGCATGATCACGTACGACCACGCCATTCGATTGCGGCATCGCAGCTGGTGTCGTGGATACGGAATCCAGGAGGGACATGATGGGGAAGCATCGGTATCGATGCGGGCGGGTGCCAGCGGACACCGTTCGCCACGCATGGCTCGATGTCCACCGGTCCCCGGCATGCCATGCATGCCTGTTCCGCGCAGTGGAATCCGATGACGCATCACCGCTTCCGCGATCACGAAACACGCGTGTGGATGTGCCGAAAGTTCCTGATTTTTCGGCCAAATTTATGTACTGCTCAGTTTGATATTCAGGGCGCATTGAGGGCGCTAACGGATAATTCACATCACCAGCTGCGAACGGGCAATGCCTTCAGCGCTGGATACCAACTACAAAAATCGAGGTTTGAGAGTATGAAGAAGTCCTTGCTTGCCCTGACCCTGCTGGCCGCCCTGCCCTTCGCCGCCTCAGCGGCCGATGGCGTCTCCTACAACTACGTGGAAGGCGGCTACACCAAGACGAATATCGATGGTCCGGATTCCGACGGCTGGGCGCTGAAGGGTTCGGTGGCCATCCACCCGAACTTCCACCTGTTCGCTGATTACAGCCAGCAGGAAGTGGACGACGTGAAGGTCGATTTCGACCAGTGGCGCGTCGGTGTGGGCTACAACCACGAGCTGTCCAAGCGCGTGGATCTGCTGACCCGCGTGGCCTATGAGAAGGTCAAGACCGATCGCTTCACCACCCCGTCCGGCATCCGCGTTCCGGGCTTCAGCGCCGATGGCTACAGCGTCGAGGTCGGCGTGAACAGCGCGCTGACCAATCGCCTGAACGGCTACGCCCTGGCCGGCTATGAAGACGGTGACGACTACGACGGTGACTTCTACGGCCGCCTCGGCGCGCAGGTGAAGTTCACCCCGAACTGGAGCGCTGCGGCCGACGTGAAAATCGTCGACGGTGGTGACACCCAGTGGTTCGTCGGTCCGCGCTTCAGCTGGTAATCCAGGAAGCGAACCGCCTCCCGCGACGTGTCTCTCTCTCCCCACGTCGCGACCCGAAGCCCGGCCACAAGCCGGGCTTCTTTTTTTCGGGTTTGCGTTTGGTGGAACCTGCGCTTGCTCCCCGCATTGATGAGGAGCATGCAGGGAATCCTGGCTTTCATTGCAGAAGCAAATCCCCCCGTCACCTGCTTCGCAGGTGCCCGCCCCCTTTTGAAAAGGGGGCTATTGCGGCCCAGCCGCCATGCAGCCTCCACCTGCCCCTTCGAAGAAGGCGGACCGAGGAGGATTTGCTCTTGCTCTTGCTCTTGCTCTTGCTCTTGCTCTTGCTCTTGCTCGGTCGTGTTCCTGCGCTGCTGCGTCGCCGACACGTCGCGGCGTTCCTGTGGCAGGCAGAAAAAAAGCCCGGTCATTGGCCGGGCTTTCTAGTCTTTCAACTCAGCGACGCATTACTTGAACAGTGTTTCCGGATACTCCGGCTTCTGTTCCCGCGACAGCAGCTGCTGCAATCCGAGCGTGGGCGTCAGCTCGCCATGCAGCACGGCGCGGACCGCACTGGAGATCGGCAGATCGATATCGTGCCGCTCGGCCTGGCGCATGACCTCGTCGGCGGCCTGCATCGACTCGACCACCTGACCGATTTCGCGGACGGCGTCCTGGATCGACTGGCCACGTCCCAGCGCCAGACCCAGCCGCCGGTTGCGCGACAGATCGCCGGTGGCGGTGAGCACCAGATCGCCCAGCCCCGCCAGACCCATCAGGGTTTCCGGCTTGCCGCCGATCGCCGCCGCCAACCGCAGCATTTCATTGAGGCCGCGGGTGATCAGGCCCGCGCGCGCATTCAATCCCAACTGCATGCCGTCGGCCACGCCCGTGGCTACCGCCAGCACGTTCTTCATTGCGCCGCCCAGCTCGGCACCGACCATGTCGTCGCCGGTATAGGCGCGGAACGCGGGACCGTGCAGCACTTCGGCCATCAGCTGGGCGAAGGCGGCGTCATGTCCATGCACGGTCACCGCCGTGGGCAGGCCCAGTGCGACTTCCTTGGCGAACGACGGACCGGTGACCACCGCCAGCGGCACGCCCGCGCCCAGGATCTCCTCGGCCACTTCGTGCAGGAAACGGCCCGAACCCGGTTCGAAGCCCTTGGTCGCCCAGGCCACACCGGCACCGGCCGGCCGCAGCGGCGCGATCAGTTTCAGCGTTTCGGTGAAGGCGTGCGACGGCACCACCACCAGCACCAGTTCGGCATCGCGCATGGCGACAGCCAGATCGGTGGTGGCACGCAGGGTATCCGGCAGCGCGATGCCCGGCAGGTAGCGCGGATTTTCGTGCTGGGCGTCGATGGCGACCGCGACCTTTTCGTCGCGGCCCCACAGGACGACCTGATGGCCGTTGCGGGCCATCAGCGCCGCCAGCGCGGTGCCCCAGGAGCCCGCGCCGAGGACGGCAATCCTCAGGGAATCAGCCATGCGTCGCCCCCATCGGCGCGGTTCGCGCCACGACGGGATTGTGCCTCATGAATCAGGCGTTGCCCGCCGGTTCCGTGTTGGCAAGTTCGCCCTCGCCGCCCTGCTGCGCGGCGCGCTGGCGCAGGGTTTCGGCGTACAGGGCGTCGAAGTTGATCGGCTGCAGGAAGAACGGGGGGAAACCGCCGGCCTGGACCAGGTCGCTGACCAGCTGGCGCACGTACGGGAACAGGATGTTCGGGCACTGGGTGCCGAGCAGCACATCGACCGCCTGCGGCTCCAGGCCGACCAGGCCGAAGATGCCCGCCTGCTGGACTTCCGCCACGTAGGCCGTCTTGTCGCCGGCCTTGCAGGTCAGGGTCACGCCGAGCACGACTTCAAACGCATTCTCGTTCAGGCGCTGCACGCGCTGATTGAGGTTGAGCTGCAGGTCGGGCTGCACGTTCTCGGTGAAGATGGCCGGCGCGCCGGGGACTTCGAACGAAACGTCCTTGACGTAGATCTTCTCGACGGTGAACGCGGCGCCAGCTTCGGCCGGCGCGACGGCGCCATTGTTGGTTTCTTCGGACATTTCGGAACTCCGGGAATTCGGTTAACGGAAGGTAAAGAGGGTGATTATGGCATGTCTTGGCGGCGCGACCGGCCGGAATCAAGGGCGGCTCAGCGGCCCTTGACCAACGGCAGGTCGGCCTGCTGCCACGCGGCGATGCCGCCATCCAACCAGTGCACCTGGGTGAAGCCGGCCTTCTTCAGGCGCTTGGCCGCGTCCGCGGACGCCTGGCCATTGCGGCACACCATCACCACCGGCAGGGCCTTGGCCGGAGCCAGCAGTTTGCTCTCCGGGTCGAACTGGCTGGGCGCGACGTTGCGACTGCCGGCGATGTGCCCTTTGTCGAAGTCACCGCTGGCGGACAGATCCACCACCAAGGCATTCTCACGATTGATGAGACCGGTCAGTTCGGCCGGCCGCAGGGCCTTGTAGCCACGGAACAGGCGAGCGATTTCGGTGTAGAGGATGACCAGGGTCAGGCCGACGAGCAGCAGCGACAGGACCGGACTATGGGCGACGAACGCCTGCAGTTTTTCGAAACTCACGGGAAGAATACGCGGGTCGGGGAAAACCGCGATTGTCGCATAGCGAGCACGGACTGCGGCGGAGGGTCCTACTGGCCTTCCCAGAAGTCCGGCAGCCCTCCCACCAGCCACCAGCGCTTGGCCTCGGCATCCCAGCGCCAGCGCTCGCGGTAACGCAGCGTCCGCTCGGCCTGCGTATGGCGATTGATCACCCGGACCTCGATCAGCCGCACGACCACGTCGTCCGGCTCCACCAGGCTGGACAGGTCGCGATAGCCGGATACCTGGATCTGCTCATAGCGGCGCAGTTCGAACTCGCCCATCGGATGCGCCCCGGCGTAGGCGGGTTCAACGAAGGTCCAAGCCCCTTCGAAATCCCCCCAGCGGATCGCCGCCGCGTAGGCGTTCTGGGTCTGCTCCAGTTTGGCCCGTTGTCGCGCCCCCGCGGCCTGCGCGCTGAACGCGACCAACGTCATGACCAGCAGCAGCATCCACCGCAGACTCATCTGCATCGGCTCTTCTCCCCCACAGGTCTCCCCATCCTACCGCCTGGCGATGGCCACGAAGCGACCGCTCAGGGTGGTGGCCGCGCTGCCGTCGGGCAGGCGCACCGCGGCCTCGACCTGGATCCGGGCACGTCCGCGCTGGCGCAGGGTCGCCAGAAAGTCCTCGAAGGATTCCCCCGGTGCGACCCAGGCCTCCGCATGCAGATCCGAGCGCAGCGGCGCGAGGTAGTGGATGCTGCTGTCGGCCACGTAGACCTCGGCGACCTCGCCGGCCATGTCCAGGCCCAGCATCACCCGCCCCCAGCCGGCCACCGTCATCAACGAAGTCAGGCTGCCACCGAAGGCGGTGCCCTTGTCGTTGACGTTCGCCGCCAGCGGCGCGGCAAGGCGCAGCGTGCCGTCCGCGTAGCCGGCGACCTCGACCTGCAGCGCGGCCACGGGCGGCATCCCGCGGCAGTACGCGCGCAGGTGCTCCAGCGCAGCTTCGACATTCATCACGGATAATCGGCCCATGGCTTCCGGTAAAGACGCAGGATGGTACGTGATCTCGTTGCGGCCGCAGGGCGGGCATGACGCCTTGCGCCGCGCGGCGGCGCGGCGCGGCGCGGCGCTGCTGGCGCTGTCGCCGTGGCGGGTCGCCGTGCGCGACGACGACGACGCACGCGCCGCGCTGGCACGGGCGCTGGATGCCGGCCTTGTGCTGTTCACCAGTCCCGCGGCTGTCGCCGCGGCCGCGCGCCTGCGCCCGCTGCAGGCCGGGGCGGGTCAGATCTGGCTGGCGGTCGGCAGCGGTACCGCACGCGCGCTGCGTCGCCAGGGAATTCCCCGGGTCAGCGCTCCGGCGCGGATGGACAGCGAGGGCCTGCTGGCCCTGCCAGAGCTGCAATCGATCGCCGGCCGGCGGATTGGTTTCGTCACCGCGCCGTCCGGTCGCAACGTGCTGGCGCCAGGCCTGGAAGCACGCGGCGCCGAACTGGAACGCGCCGATGTGTACGCGCGGGTCGACGTTCCCCTTTCGCATCGCAGCTTGCAGGCGCTGGACCGGCTGCGTGCGCCCGCGTGCCTGCTGATCAGCAGTGGCGGCGCGCTTGAACGGGTCATGGCGCACCTGCCTGCGGAGACGCGCGCGAAGTTGCTGCGCATGCCGGCGATCGCCGCCAGCGAACGGCTGGCGGAACAGGCGGCGCTGGGGGGCTTCAGCCGGATTGTGCTGGCCGCCGGGCCGCGCAACTCACAGTTGCTGGACAGCGCGGCAAGCGCCGTCATGCGGCGTGATCCGCTAGCATGAGCACACGACGCCCGCCAGAATGAACGACAAGGACGGCCGAGTGAACGACGAAACAATTTCCCCCTCCCATACCCGCACCGGCCGTACCGGCCGAGGCGCCTTCATCTGGCTGCTGGTGTTGATCGCGCTTGCCGCGATCGCCGCGTTGGGCTGGCGCGGCTGGAAGGCGCGTGACGCGCAGGCGCAGGCCCGCGCCGCCGATGCCGCGCAGCATCTGGCCGCCATCGAGCAGCGGCTGGAATCGGTGCGCCGGGATCAGCGCACGCTGACCCAGCGGGTGCAGGATGCGGCGGCCACCAACCGGATCCTGCGCGACGAGGTGCTGGGGCTCGGGCAACGCGGCGCCTTGCTGGAAGAAAGCGTCGCCAAACTCGCCGATCCCAGCCGCCACGGCGCGCAGGCGCTGCGCCTGGACGAAGTGGAGATGCTCTTGTCGCTGGCCGGGCAACGGCTGAGCGTGGCCGATGATCTGGATGGCGCGCGACGGGCCTATGCCCTCGCGGCAGGCGCGCTGGAAGGTATCGACGATCACCGCCTGCTCAATCTGAAACAGACGCTCGCGCAGGAACGCCAGGCGCTCGATGCGCTGGGCGTGGGTCCGCGCGCGCGCCTGAGTCAGCAGCTCGACGCCTTCGCCGCCGGCCTCACCGGCTGGCCGCAGCGTTCCGCGTCCCCGGCGGCGGAATCGGAACAGCGTCGCTGGCAACGCTGGTTGGCCCCGCTGGTGGACGTGCGTCCCAGCCGCCAGGCCGCGTTCGTCGCCCCGTCCGATCGCAATGCGGGCGAAGCGGCACTGCGCATCGAGGTCAGTCTGGCCCATGCCGCTCTGGAGCGCGGTGACGCCGCCGGCTTCCAGTCCTCGCTGAACCGCATCGATCAATGGATCACCCGGTTGTGGCCGGATTCACCGGCCCTGCGTCAGGGTCGCCAGCAGCTGGTCGCCATGCGCAGGTTGCCGCTGCGCGGCGACAGCCCGCTGCTGGGCAGCACCCTGGAACAGCTGCGCGGCCTGCGCAGCGCCGACTTCACCGCACCCTCGCCCGCTCCCGCGGCGGCCCGACCGGAGGTCACGCCATGAAGGTGTTCCGCACCACCGTCGTCCTGCTGATCCTGCTCGCCCTCGGCGTGTTCGCCGCGCAGTGGCTGGCGCAGGAGCACACCCGCGATTTCGGCAGGGTGTTCGTGGAGTTCGGTGGCAACGACTGGGAAACCGACGTGCCGCGCGCACTGCTGTCGCTGCTGCTGGTCGCCGGCGTGCTCTGGCTGTTGTTGAAAGTACTGACCCTGCCGTTCCGCGCCTGGGCACGGCATCGTCGCAAGCAGGCGCGCGCGCGCCTCATCGAAGGCCTGGACAGCCTGCATGGCGGACACTGGAACCGGGCCGAGAAACTCCTGGAACGTGCCGCCGAAGACGACGAGGTCGGCGCGATCGCACGCGTCGCCGCACTGCGCGCCGCCGATGCGCGCGAGGACGATACGGCCGCGCGTCGTCATCTGGAGGCGCTGGCGCAGCGCAGTGCGGCGGCGCATGCGCTGGCCATCGCGGATCGCGCGCTGGCGCGGCAGTCCCCGATCGAAGCCTTGACCGCGCTGGAATCATCCACGGCGCAGCCGCTGCCACCGCGCGGCCTGGCGTTGCGCGCGCAGGCGCTGACCCAGCTCAATCGCAGCGGCGAGGCGTACGGCCTGCTGGGCGCGATGAAGCAACAGCAATCCCTCTCGAGCGGCCAGCTTGAAACCTTGGAGAAAGATCTGGCCGCGCGGGCGGTACGCGAGGCGAACGATGCCAATATCCTGGCCGAACGCTGGGAAACACTGCCCAAACCGCTGCGCAACGATCCCGACGTCGTCGCCGCCTACGCCGAACGCGCCGCCGCGATGCGCTGGGAAGATGCCGCCATACGCAGCCTGGAGTCGGCGATCGACGCGCGTTGGGACGAGTCTCTGGTCGATCTGTACGGGCGGCTGCCGGTAGGCAAGGCCGATTCGCGTCGGGCCAGCGCGCAGCGCTGGCTGCAGGCGCATCCGGCCAGTTCCGCGTTGCTGGTCACGTTGGCGCGGCTCGCCCGCCAGCAGGGCCAATGGCCACAGGCGCAGGAATTCCTGCATCGCGCACTGGCGCAGGGCGCCGGTGCGGATGCCTGGGAAGAGTTGGGTGACGGTTTTGCCGCCTCGGGCGACGAAGCCAGTGCGCGGCGCAGCTACGCCAACGCGTTGCGCGCACAACGCGGAGACGCCCCGGTCGAACTGCCGGGGCGCGACATGAAGCAGAAGATCTTCGACGCCGCGGTAGTCGAGGAGCGCGACGAGCACGGCTTGCCGAGGTTGCGCGGCTGACAGGCGCGCGCTCGACGCATAAGCGCGGGAAGCGGCCTCCGGCCGTTCGCATGTCCGGTAGAAAACGCCCGCGCCGGGACAACACTCCCGCCGCCAGGCGATTCAGCGTTCGATGATCGCCACCACGCCCATTCCGCCGGCGGTGCAGATGGACACCAGGCAACGGCCGCCGCCACGCTGCTTAAGCTCCTTGGCCGCGGTGGCGACGATGCGCGCACCCGTCGCGGCGAACGGATGACCGGTGGCCAGCGAGGAGCCATTCGAGTTCATCTTCTCCGGATCGATCCGGCCCAGCGGCGCATCCAGGCCAAGACGGTTGCGGCAATAGTCTTCACTCTCCCAGGCGCGCAGCGTGCACAGCACCTGGGCGGCGAAGGCTTCGTGGATTTCGTAGAAATCGAAGTCCTGCAGGGTCAGGCCATGGCGCTTGAGCATTTCCGGCACCGCGACCGTCGGCGCCATCAGCAGACCCTCGCCATGCACGAAGTCGACCGCCGCGACCTGCGCGTCACGCAGATAGGCCAGCGGCTCGTGTCCGTGCGTGCGCGCCCATTCCTCGCTCGCCAGCAACACCGCGGCGGCGCCGTCGGTCAGCGGCGTGGAATTGGCCGCGGTCAGGGTGCCGCGTCCGGAGGTCTTGTCGAACGCCGGCTTGAGCGTGGCGAGTTTTTCCAGCGAGGTGTCCGGACGCAGGATGTTGTCGCGCTCCAGCCCACGGAACGGCGCGATCAGGTCGCTGAAGAAACCGCGCTCGTAGGCGGCCGCCAACTTCTTGTGCGAGGCGACCGCCAGTTCGTCCTGCGAATCGCGTGAGA
The DNA here is from genome assembly GCF_057773065.1 of Pseudoxanthomonas sp. 134C1. NCBI lineage: Bacteria > Pseudomonadati > Pseudomonadota > Gammaproteobacteria > Lysobacterales > Lysobacteraceae > Pseudoxanthomonas > Pseudoxanthomonas sp. 134C1. The sequence continues at coordinate 515,737 of NZ_JBYMTH010000001.1, read as the reverse complement.
TGTTCCACTCCTTCGCCATGTCCTCGCAGTGATCGCCCATGCTCTTGCCGGTGCGCGGCTCGGCCACGCCGGGGAACTCGGGCTTGAGCTCGCTGAACTTGAAACCCTTCACCAGCGTCTTGATCTTGTCCTGCGTCGTCTTGGCGCGGTTGGCGGCGAGAATCCGCGCACGCAGCTTCTTGCCGTAGACGATGGGCACGTCGGAGGTGGTGTCCGAACCGCCACCGATGCCGGATTCGATCTGGCCCAGCGCGATCTTGTTGGCGATCGTGATGATGCTGTCGAGGCTGGTGCCGCAGGCGCGCTGCAGGGTGATGCCCGGCGTCAGCGGCGACAGGCCCGAGGACAGGGTGGCTTCGCGGCCCAGGTTCCAGTCGCTGGAATGCTTGATCACCGCGCCCATCGCCACTTCGCCGAGTTGCTGGCCATGCAGGCCGAAGCGTTCGACCAGCGCGCCCAGCGTGCGCACCGACATGCCCAGGTTGCCCACATCCGCATAGGCGGTGTTCTGCCGGCAGAACGGAATGCGGACGCCACCGAGGATGGCGACGGGACGGGCGGCTGGCATGGAGGACCTCATCACGGATTTATGGTTCGGAAGCCGCGGCGGCGGCAGGCATAATGCGAGAGTGTAATGCCCCCCTCCATCGCCGCCAAACCGAGATATGACCTCATCCGCATCGACCGCCGACGTGAAGGGATTCCTGGCGCTGGAACTCTCCGCCGGATCCGTTCCCGCGCAGGCCGCGCTCCGGCCCTCCGATGCCGCCGTGCTGGTGGAACGGATCGGACGGGATCTGGCCGCGCTCGTGCCCGCCATCCGCGATCTGGATCTGACCCTGGCAGCCGCGCATTTCGATCCCGCGGAGGCGCTGCGTCCGGGCTGGCCGCTGCATCGCCGCCTGCAGGAACTGCACCTGCGCGCCCCGGGGCGCAACAGCGGGCCGCGCATGATCGCGTTCGGCGCCGACGAACAGGGCGAAGTGCCGATGCCCTTCGTCGCCGATGGCGATCTCGCGGGCGGCCCCTTGCGCTTGCTGCCCTTCACGCTCAGTGGCGAACACCATACGGTTTCCGAAGTTGCCGAACGGTTGGAAGCGGTGTTGCTGGAAACCGGCATGGCGCAGGCCGATACCGCATTGCTGGCGCAGCAGGCCTTCGGCACGCAGATCGAACACGCGCGTTACCTGACCCTGCACGATCTCGCCGCGATGACCGCCATGCAGTACGGCCATGGCGGTCTGGACGCACTCTGGCCGGTCATCGAGACCGCGCTGCTGGCGCCGGAGCAGGAAGAGTGGCTGGATGCGCCGCCGGAACCGCTGTTGCGCTACCGCGATGGCGAAGTGCACATCGCGCTGTTCGAACCGGCCAGCTGGCGCGCGCGCTACGCGCCGCAGGAGTCCACCGACGAACGACTCGAACGGGCCTACAACCATTTCCTCGCCCGCCAGCAGCAGTTCGCCGCGGTGCTGGAGGCGCATGGCATCCCGGTGGTGTTCGCGCACTGCGGCGGTGGCGCAGACCCGCGCCAGGCCCTTGACCAGACCTAGGCCCGGCGTCGCGGGGAGCGACCGCGGTGATCGCTCCCGCGCCATCGCGTTGGCTTACTGCGTGACCGTGATGATTCCGCAGGCCACGCGCGCGCCGGCGTTGCCGGCCGGCTGGCTGGTGTAGTCGTCCGGAGAACCGTGCACGATCAGCGCGCGACCGGCGATGTCGTTGGGGGCGCCGCCGCCGAGGGTGACCCCGGTGAGATGGATGTTGATGCGCGCCACGCCTTCCGCATTGGCCGCGACGTTGTCCATGTCGCCGGCATGATGCGCGCCGCCGCCGGCCTTGCCGTGGGCGCTGCCGGTCGGGTTGAAATGCGGGCCGGCGCTGCTGGCATCCACCGCACTGCAATCCCCTTTCTCGTGCACGTGGAAACCGTGGGTGCTGTTGGCCGGCAGGCCGCCGACTTCGCCGGTGAGATGCACGCCGTCGGCCATGGGCACGAGGGTGATCTTGCCGCTGACCAGGCTGCCCGACGCCGAGGCGAGGTTGGCGACGCCCTGCTTGGCGGTGCTGGTGGCGGCCGGGGCGGCGGGCTGTTCGGCCGGCTTCGGATTGCTGCCGCAGGCGGCGAGCGCGACGGCGGTGACGGTGGCAAGCAGTGCGGTACGCATGGTCATCTCCTGAAAGCGTGAGCCCGCAAACGTAACCCCAGCTTCATTCAGGTGCAATGAACTCAACGGCGCTTGCGCCCCGGTCCGAGCTTGCGCGTCACCGTATTGCGCCCCACGCCCAGTCGCGTCGCGGCTTCGGCCCGCCGGCCCTGGGTGAATTCCAGCGCCACTTCCAGCAAGATCCGGTCGAAACGCTCACGGGCCTCGGCATGCAGGCCATCGGCGCCTTCGGACAGACGTGCGCGCGCCCAGGCCGCCAGCGCCTCGTCCCATCCCGTGGCCGCGGGCGCCGGCGAGGTCCCGCGCGGCAGGGCGGCTTCCAGGTCGGCGCCGGTGATGACGTCGCCCGGGGCGAGGGCGGCCAGGCGCCAGCACACGTTTTCCAGTTCGCGGACATTGCCCGGCCAGGCATGCGACTGCAGCAGGGCCGTCGCCGCGTGCGAGAAACGTTTGGGGGCGATGTCGAGCTTGTGGGTGGCCGCCGCCAGGAAGTTCTCGGCCAGTTGCGGCACGTCGGCGAGGCGCTCGCGCAGGGGCGGCAGTTGCAGGCGCACCACGTCGAGCCGGTGCAACAGGTCCGCGCGGAAGCGTCCTTCGGCGACCAGCGTTTCCAGATCCTGGTGGGTGGCCGCGATCACCCGCACGTCGACCCGGATGAGCTCGCGTCCGCCCACCCGGAAAAACTCGCCTTCTGCAAGCACGCGCAGCAGCCGGGTCTGCAGCGGCAGGGGCATGTCGCCGATTTCGTCCAGGAACAACGTGCCGCCATCGGCCTGCTCGAAACGGCCGACATGGCGCTTCTGCGCGCCGGTGAACGCGCCGGCCTCATGCCCGAACAACTCGCTCTCCAGCAGCTCGGCCGGAATCGCGGCGGTGTTGAGCGCGACGAAAGGCTTGCGCGCACGCGGTGATTCCTGATGCAGCGCGCGCGCGACGAGTTCCTTGCCCGTACCGGTCTCGCCGTTGATCAGCACCGACAAGGGGGCCTGCGCCAGTCGGCCGATCGCGCGGAACAGCGCACGCATCGCCGGAGTGTCACCGATCAGGTGCGGTGTGCCCTGCGCCGACGTGCCTGGCTCCGGTGAAGGCGCCGCCTCCTGTTCGGCATCCGGCAGCGCGCGCGCGGCCAGTGCGACCGCGTCGTCCAGATCGAACGGCTTGGACAGGAACTCGTGCGCGCCGCCACGGAACGCGCCCGCGGTGCTGGCGACATCCGTATAGGCGGACATCACGATCACCGGCAGCTGCGGATGCGAGGCCTTCAACCTGTCCAGCAGGACGAGGCCGTCGTCGCCCGGCATGCGCACGTCGGTGAACAGCAGGTCCGGCGCGCCGCGCGCGCCCAGCGCCTGCAACGCCGCGGCGGCGCTGTCGAAACCGTCCACGTCGTAGCCGGCGTCACGCAGCGCGGTGGCCAGGACGAAACGCACCGAGCGGTCGTCGTCGACCACCCAGATGCGTTGCGCAGGCGGCGGAAAAGCGTCAGTGGACATGGCGTTCCTCTTCCCCGTCGCCACCCTGCGGCAGGAGCAGGGTGAAGACGGTATGTCCGGGACGGGAGCGATAGGTAAGCGTGCCGCGGTGTTCGCGCGCGACCTGCTGGGCCAGCGCGAGGCCGAGCCCGCTGCCTTCGGCGCGTCCGCTGACCAGCGGCAGGAACAGGTGTTCGGCCAGTTCCTCGGGCACGCCACGGCCGTCGTCGATGATTTCCACCCGCAGCGCCATCGCGTGCAGATGGTCGTGGATGCGCAGGCCATGCTCCACCCGCGTGCGCAGGATCACGCTGGCCGCACCGGCCTGGATGGCGTTGCGGACCAGATTCCAGACCGCCTGAGTCAGCCGATCGGCGTCGCCGGGGAGTTCCGGCAGGCTGGGGTCGTAGTCGCGCTGCAGGCGCACCGACCAGCCGCCTTCGGTTTCGGCCAGGCGCAGCACCCGCTCCAGCACCGCGTGGATGTTGAGCGGCGCATGCGGCCGTTGCGGTGTGGGGGAAAGCAATTGATCGAGGAGGGTGTTGAGGCGGCCGATCTCCGATTCCATCAGGTCGATCAGCTCGCGCTCGTCCTCGTTGTCGGCGCGTTGGCCGGCCCGTCGCGCGAGCAACTGCGCGGCCCCCTTCAGTCCGGCCAGCGGGTTGCGCAGTTCATGGGCCAGGCCCTTGAGGGCGGCGCCCAGCGCGCTCGGCAGCACCTGGGTGGGGTCCGTCGCGGGGAACTCGTCCACCGGATGCGCCTCCAGCAGCCAGCCACCGCCTTCCCGCCGCGACAGCCAGCCTTCGGCGAAACGCGGCGCCTCGCCGGGCATGCCCAGCGCCATGCGGTGCAGGCGCAGGAGCTCGTGTTCACTGTTTTCCAGGAAGCGCGCCATCGCGTCGCCCTCCATTTCCAGCGCCGCCAGCGGCTGGCCCTGCAAGCGCCGGGCACTGACGCCCAGCCAGCGGGCGAAGGCCGCATTGACCCCGGCGATATGGCCTGAGTCATCCGTCCAGGCCACCGGCGTACTGAGCGCATCGGGGGTGGGTGCGGGAAACATGGGAAAAGTCACCGGGGCCGACATTGCACCAGTTTAGTGCAAAGCCGCCCCGGTGGCGGGGTCAGGCCTCGTAGGCCGATTCACCGTGGGAGGTGATGTCCAGGCCTTCGCGCTCGGATTCCTCGGGCACCCGCAGCCCGAACACGGCCTTGGCGATCAGGAAGGACACCGCCGACACCACGCCGATCCAGACCAGGGTGATGCCGACGCCCAGCGCCTGGATGCCGACCTGGCTGGCGATGTCGTAGCCCTCGCCCTTCACCCCGCCCAGCGAGGCCGCGCTGAACACGCCGGTGAGGATCGCGCCGACGATGCCGCCCAGGCCATGCACGCCGAACACGTCCAGGCTGTCGTCCGCGCCCAGCAGGCGCTTGAGGCCATTCACGCCCCACACGCAGATCACGCCGGCCGCCAGGCCGATGACGATCGCGCCGAACGGACCGACCGTGCCGCAGGCCGGGGTGATGCCGACCAGGCCGGCGACCGCGCCGGACGCCACGCCCAGCGCCGAGGATTTGCCCTTGGTGAACTTCTCGGTCGCCGCCCAGCCCAGGATCGCCGCGGCGGTGGCCAGCAGGGTGTTGAGGAAGGCCAGCGCCGCGCCCGCGTTGGCTTCCAGGTTGGAGCCGGCGTTGAAGCCGAACCAGCCCACCCACAACAGCGAGGCGCCGACGAAGGTGAGGGTCACGTTGTGCGGCTTGAGCGCTTCGCGCCCGAAGCCCACGCGCTTGCCGACGAAGTACGCGCCGAGCAGGCCGGCGACGCCCGCGTTGATGTGCACCACGGTGCCGCCGGCGAAATCCAGCGCGCCCTTCTCGAACAGGAACCCGCCCGCGGCCCACACCATGTGCGCCAGCGGCAGGTAGCCGAAGGTGAACCAAAGGACCGAGAACAGCAGCACCGCCGCGAACCGCGCGCGCTCGGCAAAGGCACCGACGATCAGCGCGCCGGTGATGCCGGCGAAAGTCGCCTGGAACGCGACGAACACATACTCCGGCAGGCTCACGCCGGCGCTGAAGGTCGCCGCCAGTGATTCCAGGGTCACGCCTTTCAGCAGCGCCTTGTCGAGATTTCCGATCCACGGTCCCTCGCCCGAGAACGCCAGGCTGTAGCCATAGAACACCCACAGGATCACCAGCAGCGAGAACACGGTGGCGACCTGGATCAGCACCGACAGCACGTTCTTCGAACGCACCATGCCGCCGTAGAACAGCGCCAGGCCGGGCACCACCATCAGCAGCACCAGCAGGGTGGAGGTGAGCATCCAGGCGACGTCGCCCTTTTCCACCACCGGCGCGGCTTCGACGGCGGGAGCGGCTTCGGTGGATGCAGTGGTTGCGGGTGCGGTTTCGGCGAGCGGCGCCGCGACTTCGGCGGCGGCCGGCGCCGCGGTGTCCTGCGCCGGCGCGGGCGCCGGATCCTGGGCCGAAACGCCCACCGCGAATCCCATCGTCATCACGCCGCACACGGCGGCCAGGCACAACGCTTGCGCACGGGCTTTCCACCCGTCGAACAGTCGAGTCTTCATGTGGGGGCTCCGAGTGTTAGAGCGCGTCCGCGCCGACTTCGCCGGTGCGGATGCGGATGACCTGGTCGATGGTGGTCACGAAGATCTTGCCGTCGCCGATCTTGCCGGTGCCGGCCGCCTGCTGGATGGCCTCGATGACGGCTTCCAGGCGCTCGTCGGTGACGACGGTTTCGATCTTGATCTTGGGCAGGAAATCGACGACGTACTCGGCGCCGCGATACAGCTCGGTGTGGCCCTTCTGCCGGCCGAAGCCTTTGACTTCGGTGACGGTGATGCCGGACACGCCCGCCTGCGACAAGGACTCTCGGACCTCGTCGAGTTTGAACGGCCGGATGATGGCGGTGATCAGTTTCATGCGCATACCCCGATGGTGGATGGAACCGGCCGGCCGCAGCCGGCCGGTGGTTTCAGGACACCCGTGCGCGCAGCCCCCTGGCGGCGTACACGTTCTCGGTGCGGAACAACCCATGAGCCGCACCTGCCATCGCCGCGATGCATCGCGGTGACGGAAGGTGACGTGGGAGGGAGTGGCGGCTCATGGATCTCTCCTGTGTTGCTCTGTGTTGCGTTCCCCTGTGCTGCCGGTGTTGCGATCTCCTTGAAGCGGTGTGGCTCCCCGGCTCCCCAGCCGGGTCGAGGTGCGGCGATGGCGACGGGTGGGAGGGGTTTCCGTCGCCATCGCCGCGGTTGCTCAGTTGCCGTAGTACAGCTGGTATTCCAGCGGGTGCGTGGCCGCGCGGAACTTGGTCACTTCCTGCATCTTCAGCGCGATGTAGCCGTCGATGAAGTCGTCGCTGAACACGCCGCCGGCCTTGAGGAAGTCGCGATCCTTGTCCAGCGCTTCCAGCGCCTGGTCGAGGCTGGAGCAGACCTGAGGGATGTTCTTCTCTTCTTCCGGCGGCAGGTCGTACAGGTCCTTGTCGCTGGGCGCGCCCGGATCGATCTGGTTCCGGATGCCGTCCAGGCCGGCCATCATCAGCGCGGCGAAGGTCAGGTAGCCAGTCTGCAGCGGATCCGGGAAACGGATCTCGATACGGCGCGCCTTCGGGTTGGACACCCACGGAATGCGGCAGGAAGCCGAACGGTTGCGGGCCGAGTAGGCCAGCATCACCGGCGCCTCGAAGCCCGGCACCAGGCGCTTGTAGCTGTTGGTGCCGGAGTTGGTGAAGGCGTTGATCGCGCGGGCGTGCTTGAAGATGCCGCCGATGTACCACAGCGCCATCTGCGACAGGCCGCCGTAGCCGTCGCCGGAGAACAGGTTGGTGCCGCCCTTGGCCAGCGACTGGTGCACGTGCATGCCGCTGCCGTTGTCGCCGACGATCGGCTTGGGCATGAAGGTCGCCGTCTTGCCGTTGCGGAAGGCCACGTTCTTGATGATGTACTTCATCGTCAGCAGCTCGTCGGCCTTCTTGACCAGCGAGTTGAACTTGGTGCCGATTTCGCACTGGCCGGCGGTGGCGACTTCGTGGTGGTGCACTTCGACTTCGATGCCGACCTGTTCCAGGGTCTTGCACATCTCGGCGCGGATGTCGTGCAGGGTATCGGCCGGGGCGACCGGGAAGTAACCGCCCTTCACGCCCGGGCGGTAGCCGCTGTTGCCGCCTTCGTACTTGGTGCCGCTGTTCCAGGCCGCTTCCTCGGAATCGATCTTGAAGAAGGTGTGGCCCATTTCATTGGCGTAGCGCACGGAGTCGAAAATGAAGAATTCCGGTTCCGGGCCGAAGAACGCCTGCTCGGCGATGCCGCTGGACTTCAGGTAGGCCTCGGCGCGCTTGGCGACGCCGCGCGGGCAGCGCGAATAGCCCTGCATGGTCGCCGGATCCAGCACGTCGCAGGTCAGCACGATGGTCGGATCGGCGGTGAACGGATCCAGGAAGGCGGTGCTGGCGTCGGGCAGCAGCACCATGTCGGACTCGTTGATGCCCTTCCAGCCGGCGATGGAGCTGCCGTCGAACATCTTGCCGTCCTCGAACAGCGAGGGCTCGACGATGTTGACCGGGAAGGTGACGTGATGCTGCACGCCGCGAACGTCCGCGAAACGCAGGTCGACGAACTCGACCTTGTTGTCCTTGATCAGCTTTTCAACATTGTCCGCAGACATCTTGGAACCTCGGGTTGGTAGGAGCGTGACCTGTCTTCAGCAAACAGTGTGCCAACCGGGGAAGCTTGATAAGCCATTGTTTTTGAAAGGCCTGAAATCCTCTCGTTTCGACGATTAGCACTTGTTTGGTGCATTCTCCGGACAGATTGCACCAATTTGAAACACCGGGAATCCTCTATCCTTGTCGCTTCCCGCCCAGCCACCCGCGTCCCATGACCGACCTGCTCGCCGCGCTCCTGCTCGGCATCATCGAAGGCATCACCGAATTCCTGCCCATCTCCAGCACCGGTCACCTGCTCATCGCCGAACGCTGGCTCGGCCACCGCTCCGACTTCTTCAACATCGTCATCCAGGCCGGCGCCATCCTCGCCATCACCCTGGTGTTCCGCGATCGCCTGTGGGAACTGGCGCGCGGCTGGCGCGAGCCGGCCAACCGCGATTACATCGCCAAGATCATCACCGCCTTCCTGGTGACCGCGCTGGTCGGCCTGCCGGTGCGTCTGGCCGGCTGGGAATTGCCCGAAACGCTGACTCCGATCGCCTGGGCGCTGATCATCGGCGGCGTGTGGATGCTGGTGGCCGAACATTTCGCCGGCAAGCGCGGCGATCAATCCAACATCACCTGGAAAGTCGCGGTGCTGGTGGGCCTTGCGCAGGTGGTCGCGGGCGTGTTCCCGGGCACCTCGCGTTCTGCCGCGGCCATCTTCATGGCGATGCTGGCCGGCACCAGCCGGCGTTCGTCGGCCACCGAGTTCGTGTTCCTGGTCGGCATTCCGACCATGTTCGCGGCCAGCAGCTACGCCTTCCTGGAACTGGTCAAGGACGGCGCCATCGGCAGCGAGAACTGGAGCGAGGTCGGCCTGGCCTTCACCGCCGCCACCCTGACCGGCTTCATCGTCGTCAAATGGTTGCTGGGCTATATCAAGTCGCACCGCTACACCGGCTTCGCTTTCTACCGCATCGTTTTCGGCGCGCTGTTGCTGCTGTTGATGCCCGCCGGAAGCTGAGCCACACCAGCGCCATGCGGTGACCCGGGGATCGGCGCTTCCCCGAACGGCACCTGAGCGGAGTGGGCCAAGGGTCCACCCCATTCCGGACCGCCATTCGTTTGCATTGGTCACCCTCAAGGAGAACCCCATGAAACGACTCATCCTGCTCGCCCTGCCGATCGCCCTGGCCGCCTGCGCCAAGCCGGCCCCGGAAGCGACTCCGCCAGCCTCCACCGAACCGCCCGCCGCAACGACTCCCGCCGCCGCGACGCCGGCCGCTCCCACCGGTACCGCCGCGCTGGGCGCTTATCACTGGCGCCTGCAGGACGCGAAGGACGCGCAGGGCAAGCGCATCGATGCGCTGTTCGCCCGCGCCGATCATCCGCTCACTCTCGACTTCGCCGAAGGCCGCCTGGGCGTGAGCAACACCTGCAACCGGATGGGCGGTGGCTACACCCTGGAAGGCGACAAGCTGACGGTGTCGCCGATGATGTCGACCCAGATGGCCTGCGCCGACAGCAAGCTGATGGCGCTGGAAGGCGAAGCCGGCAAGCGTCTGGAAGGCGGTTCCACCCTCACGGTGCAGGGCGGCGACGAAGCCCGTCTGACCCTGACCACCGCCACCGGCGACGTGCTGACCTTCGCGGGTGAACCCACCGCCGAAACCCGCTACGGCGGCCCGGGCGAGCAGGCGTTCCTGGAAGTCGCGGCCGAAACCAAGCCGTGCAGCCATCCGCTGATCCCGAACAAGCAGTGCCTGCAGGTGCGCGAGATCCGCTACGACGACAAGGGCGTGAAGTCGTCCGAGGGCGAATGGCAGAACTTCTACGAGGACATCGAGGGTTACACCCATGAAGCCGGCATCCGCAACGTGGTGCGGGTGAAGCGCTTCAAGCGCAACCCGGTGCCCGCCGACGCCTCCGACACCGCCTACGTGCTGGACATGGTGGTCGAGTCGGAGAACGTGAAGAAGTAAGCATTGGCGATGCATCGCCAATGAAAAGCCGGGCCGCGAGGTCCGGCTTTTTTCTTTACTCAGCGCAACCGCGGGTTGAGCGTATAAATGCCATGCACTTCCGCCTCGGCCAGCGCGTGTCCCTGCGCTGCGCGCCGCACGTCGGCGGCGGTGAAGCGATCCGGCAGCTTCAGCGAGGCCTCGTCCAGCGCGTAGAGGCGGAAGAAATAGCGGTGCACGCGCTGATCGTTGAACGGCGGATACGGACCGTCGTAACCGAGGTAGTCGCCGCCCATCTGCGCGTCGCCGGCAAACCAGCCGGTGTAGTCATTCAGACCCTGGCGCGCGCCGGCCGGGCCGGGCGGCGACGGCTTTCCGCGCGCGGTGACGCCATCGCTGCAACTGCAGGCGGCGATTTCGCGCAGGTCGGCGGGAATGTCGATCATCGTCCAGTGGACGAAATCGGCGCGCGGCTGGTCCTGCGGAATCTCCATGTCCTCGCGCCCGACCGTCTCGGCGACCGTCGGCGCATCGGGATCGATGCACAGCAGCGCGAACGAGCGCGTGCCGGCGGGCACGTCATCCCAGATCAGGTGCGGGTTGCGGTTGCCGGCGAATCCGTCGGCCTGGCCCATGGCGAACTCGGCGGAAATGGGCTGGCCGGGCTCGAAACTCCGGCTGCGGATACGCATGCGGGCCTCCCTGATGACGTTGAACGGCCACCATGTTGACGCGCGGTGGTTCAGTCGTCGGCGAACGCCGCCTCCAGGCGATCGGCGACCCAGCGCTCGGCGAACCCGTCGCAGGCGGCGTTCTCGATGAATCCGCAATGCCCGCCCCAGGGCGCGATTTCAAGATGCGCGGTGGCGGGCAGATGCCAGTGTTCGAAGTCTTCGAACGGGATGACCGGATCATCCTGCGCCATCAGGATGTCCGACGGCACCTGCAGGCCGGCCAGGCGCTCGCCGGCGATCGAGTAGCCATCGAAGTAGGCTTCCAGGGTGCCGAAGCCGGTATGGCGCTCCGCCACCCAGCGCATCAGTCCGCGCATGTCCTGCGCCAGCACCGCGTCGTCGTAGGAATGGCGTTCCGGAAACAGCTGGCGCTTGCGCAGCAGCGAACTGCGCCACTTGCGGCGGAAATACCAGTCATAGATCTGCAGCCCGTTCTCGATGTAGTCCATGGTCCGGTGCGGATCCAGCAACGGGCAGACCGCCGCCACCCGCCGCAGTGGCAAGCCGGCCTGCTGTGCGCGCAGGGCCACCCGCAGGGCGAAGTTCCCACCCAGTGAATAACCCGCCAGCACCATCGGCCGGATCGAATAGCGGCTCGCGATGTCACCCACCGCATGCACGACCTCGTCGAGGCGGTTGGAGTGGAACAGTTCCTCGTTGAGGTGATGGGTGTCGCCGTGATCGCGGAAGTTCAGCCGGAACACGTCGAAACCGCGCAGCAGCAGTTCGGCTGCGGTCATCCGCATGTAGCTGGAGTCGGCGCTGCCTTCCCATCCGTGCAGGAGCACCGCCAGCGCGCGCGGCGCGCGGCCGGGCACCTGACTGTGGAAGCCCTGCAGACGTACGCCGTCGCCACCGTCGACGATGACTTCCTCGTTCGTCGCGCCGACGCGTTGCAGCGCATGCACGCCACGTCTGCGCCGGATCAGGCTGGAACCCAGTACCGATTGCAGGTGCGGGTTGCGCAGCCAGAGGGGAGGCCGGTAATCAGCGGCGGTCAACATCGACGGCAAGCCATGCCCAGGGGAGGGAATGGCGGCATTGTCGCTCCAAAACGGCCGCCGCGTGGCACTCGCGCGGCGGCATGCAGCGTTCCGTCAGGCGGCCCGGCGCGCCGCATCGTCCTCGACCACCGCGGCGAGCGCGCGCAGGCGCGCCAGCCGGACCCAGGCCAGCGTCACCACCACCAGCTGCGCGCACAGCACCGCCAGCGCGAACGCGCCCCAGCCGATGCCGGCCACGCGGCTGCGCAGCCACGCCAGCGCCAATGCCACCGCGAAGCCGATCACGCAGACCAGCAGGTACAGGCCCAGCACCGCGAACGGACGGCGCAGGAACAGCCTGAAGCTGCGCCACCACGCGCGGATCACCGAGCGGGTGTCGTCGAGCACCGCGATGCGGGCGCGGGTCAGTTCGATGCCCGCGTGCGCGAGGATGAACACCAGCACCGCGCCGACCATCGCCAACCGCTCGCCCTTGCGGGCGCTGGACGCCAGCACGGCTTCACCGGCATGGGTGCTCGCCAGCTCCATCCACCACGATCCCAGTCCGATCGCGATGCCAAGCGGCAGCAGCGACCAGATCATCAGACGCAGCTGGCGCCCGTACTCGCGCATGCCTTCCCCGGCCAGCACGCCCAGACGTCCGGCGCGACCGTAGCGGATGCCGGCAAGCATCACGCCGGTCAACCAGGGCGACAGCAACAGGCTCAGCAGCAGACTGATCAGCACGCCGAAACCCACACTGGCGTCCTTGTCGAAAACCCGGTTGAGATCCGCCAACGCCAGGGCATCCAGGCCGACCGCGTGGCGGGCGGCGTCAACCGCATGGCTGAGCGCGCCATCCAGCGCGCGCCAGACCGGGAAGGCCGCGATCAACGCGACCAGGCCCAGCGCGATCATCCACAACACCAGCACCCGCCACTGCAGGGCGCCACCGAACGCGCCGAACAGCTGGCGCCAGAAACCGAAACGGGAATGCGCGCTCATAGGCTCACCAGGAAAGTCTGCAGGGCTTGGAACAGCGCCGCGAAGTCGGCGCTCCAGCGACGGGCGGCACTGCCGTCTTCGTCCAGCGTGCGGCTGTCATCCAGCTTGCTGGCATCCAGGTAATGCAGCTTCTGCGGATCCAGTTGCACCGACACGGCCTTGCTGGGTCCCTCCCACACGAACCGCTTCCAGCTCGCATCGTCATCCCAGCGCACGGTCTTGTGGCTGCCATCGGCGAAAGTGACCACCAGGGTTTGCGGAACCGCCGCGCCGTCGCGACGCACCAGCACGGTGGTCCGCCACGGGAATGGCCCGCTGCCGGCCTTGGCATCCGGGTGCGCCTTGTTCCACGCTTCGCGGCGCTCGTCGATCCGCTTGTCGCGTTCGGCTTCGCTCACGTCCACGCGCTTGCCCTTCTCCATCTGCACGCCCACCAATGGCAGGACCTCGCTGCTGGTGAAGCGCTCGACGCGATCATCGACCTTGCGGGTGGCGTAGACCTGTTGCGCGAAAACGCGCTCGACCACGTCGCGGCGGCCGGTCGATACGGCCAGCGATTCGCGCAGGTCGGCGATGCTGGGGTGGCGGAACTTCCAGGTGGCGTAGTAGTCCTTGAATGCCTTCTCGATGGCGGGCGTGCCCAGCTGCGCCTCGAGATCCCGCATCACCGTCGCGGTGCGCGAGTACACCGCGCCGTAGCTGCTGCTCGACAGCCGGCCCCAGGAGTTGGCACCGGTACCGTCGGCCGGATCATTCAGCCGTGCGCCCAGACGCTCCAGTTCGAACTCGCCCAGGTGCGGACGGACGCCCAGCCGGCGCAGCCACTCGGGCGCGACGATGTAGTGCTGGTCGGCTTCGCGCAGCATGCGCTGGTCCCAGTACTCGTTGAGGCCCTCGTCCAGCATCGGCTCCTCGAACTCGTTGGAGGCGAGGATGCCGTAGAAGTAGCCATGCCCGAACTCGTGGATGGTGACGAAGTCCAGCGCCAACGCGTTCAGGCCCAGCGATGGCACCTGTTCGAACGAATCGGCGGTGAAGAAGGTGGGGTATTCCATGCCCCCGGCCTCGGTGGCGTTGTGGGCCGGAATCACCACCGTCACCGTGCGGTACGGGTACGGACCGAGCGTGCGCGAGAAATAGGTCAGCGACTCCTGCGTCGCCTTCAGCGCCGGCGCCGCGCTGGCCTTGTACTCGGGCGGGTACAGCACGCGGATCTTGACCGGCGGGCTGCCCGGACCGGTCCAGTCGCCCAGCAGGGGTTCGGCGTAGTTCTTGTCCGCCGTCCAGGCGAAGTCGTGCACGTCATGCTGCACGTAACGGTGCCGGCTGCGGCCGTTGGCGGTCGTGGGCGTGCCCTGCAGTTCGCCGGTCGCACCGACGCGGTATTCGCTGGGGACGTCCAGGGTCACGTCATAGCTGCCGAAATCGGCGTAGAACTCGCTGTGGAGATGGAACTCATGCACGTTCCAGCGCGGCGTGGTGGCGCCACGCTCGCCCGGCAATTCCAGCACGCCGATCTTCGGGAACCACTGCGCGATCAGGTGGAAGCTGCCGAAGCAACCGGTGCGCGCGATCACCCGTGGCAACTGCGCGTCGAAATCGATGTCCAGGGTGGTGCTGCCGCCCGGCGCGACCGCCTGCGGCAGATCCAGACGGACCACGGTCATGTCGGTGGACGGGCCGTTGTCGGGCTGCACGAACGTCTGCGGCACCGAGGTACCGGCCTGCAGGACCCGGGTCATGTCGATCCAGCCCCACTCGCCATCCTTCATCGGCACGTCGGAACGGAAATCGAAGCCGAAGTTGCGCTGCTCGTGGAAGAAGGTGCTGCCTTCGTTGCGGAAGGCATTGAGGTACAGATGCAGGTAGACCGAACGGACGGGACGATCGCTGCGATTGCGCCAGGTCAGCTGCTGCTTGCCCTTGAGCGTGTGCTTGTCCGGATCCAGGCTGACCTGGATTTTGTAGTCGACCACGCGATCGGACAGCGTAGGCTCCTGGCCCGTGCGCGGCCCACCCCAGGCCTGCGGCGAACTCGGCACGCTGACCGCGGCCGCGTCGGCGGCGGCCAGGGGAATGTCATCGGAGACGATGGCCGGCGCGGGCGCCGGTGGCGGGGATGTCGAAGTGGCCCGCGGTGGACCTTCCGCCACCGCGATGGCGGCAATCGCCACGCCAAAAAGCGCCAGACCCGTTGCCTTCCACCAACGTGCTGCCATGGTCTCCCCTTCGAGTTGTCGTGGGCGGGCCCCTCACCCGCACCGAAGTAACCGAGCTTACCGCATCGCCGCGATGATGCGCTCGCGGGCGAGATCGGCGATGCGCCTGCGCCCTTCCATGTCGGTCACCCGGATCGGTTCCAGGAAACAGATCGCCGCCTCGCGTGGCGGTTCGCCAAGCAGTCGCAGGAAATTGGCGAAGAAGCTCTCACGGGGCGCGAACGCCACCACGGTCTGCGCGCTGGCGTGCGCGCCATAGCGCAACGCGACCGGCTGCACCGGCACTTCCGCCTCGACCGCCGCCAGGAAGATGCGCGCATGGAACGGACCGACCTCATGACCATCGCGCGTGCGGCCTTCGGGAAACACACCCACCGAACGTCCGGCGCGCAGGCGCAGCAGCATTTCGTGCAGCACGCCACCGAGCGATTCCTGGCTGCCGCGCTGGTGGAAGATGGTCTCGCCGCGTTCGGCCAGCCAGCCCACCACCGGCCAGCCGCGAATCTCGCGCTTGGCCACGAACCCCATCATGCGCTGGCTGTGCAGCATCTCGATGTCGACCCAGCTGACGTGATTGGCGACGAACAGGGTCGGACCCGCCAGCGGCGCGCCTTCGCGGTGCAGGCGGAAACCGAAGATGCGCATCAACCCGGCCGACCACGCGCGGACGACGCGATGCTCCAGCCGTTCTCCGCCCGCGTCGATGCCCGCCCAGAGCGGCACCATCGACAACAGGGTCAGCGGCAGGAGGACCAGCAAGTGGATCAGCAGCAGCGGCACGCGGTACAGGTAGCGGAACGCACGCGCCACACCGCCGCGTCCGGCGGCAGGAGTGGGGGTCAGGCTCATCCGCCCACGATACCGGATGCCCGCGTTCAGCGAAACGGAGCCAATGCCCGGCGGCGGCGGTTCCGGACGGCGGTCACTTCGCCGGACCGGCCACCGGCACCACCGCCAGGGTGATGCGGGAGACGCAGACCAGCTTGCCGGCCTCGTTCTCGATGCGGATTTCCCAGACCTGGGTGCTGCGGCCGACATGCAGCGCGCGCGCGGTGCCGGTCACCGTGCCCTCGCGTACGGCACGCACGTGGTTGGCGTTGATCTCCAGCCCGACCACCATTTCCCGGGTGGTGTCCACGGTCAGGTTGCCGGCCATGCTGCCCAGCGTCTCGGCCAACGCCACCGACGCGCCGCCGTGCAGGATGCCGAATGGCTGGTGGGTACGCGCGTCGACCGGCATGGTGCCGCGCAGCCAGTCCTCGCCCGCCTCGGTCAACACGATGCCCAGATGGCCGACCAGACTGTTGCGGGCATGGGCGTTGATGGCGTCGAGATCGACGGGCTGGCGAAAGGCCATGGCGATGTCCTGTAAATGGGGAAGGCCAGTTTAGGCCAGCATGGCCGACCCGGCCGGAGGCTAGAGGATGGGCACCAGGCCGGCGCCGAACGCGGTCAGGATGCGGGTGTACAGCCACTTCGGACCGACATTCACTTCCGGGAAATCGCCCACCGAGCGATAGCACTGATGGAAGCGCGGATCACCGGGTGACAGCGGTTCGGGGCAATCGGGCCCCGGCACGAACTCGTAGCTGGTCGCATAGCGCCAGGGCCACAGATCGAACAGCGGCAGCGCCTCGGAGACCTTGCCCAGACTGTAATCCAGACCGGAGAACACCGGCGGCTTGACCTTGCGCGCCACCAGCCAGGAGTTTTCCGGTTGCATGTCGCGGCGGATGCTGTCGGCCAGCGCGCGCGCGAACGCCTCGTCCTCGATGATCACCACGCTCTCGGTGTTGTAGGTTTCCGAGCGCGGATCGAAGTTGTGGGTGCCAATCACTCCGATGCGGCCATCGATGACCATCGACTTGGCATGCAGGCCCATGCGCACCCCGGCCCGCTTGAGCGGTACCGGTCCGGTTGCCGCGCCACTGCTCAGGAACGAGGGGCGCGCCTCGGTGCGCTGCAGCTTTCGGGTGGTTTCGCCGGCCTGATCGCGGCGGTTTCCCGAGGAAGAAGACGAGGATGACGACGCGGGCCCCATCGAACCCGACGGACCGCGCGGGCGGCTGCGCGCCGACGCATCGGCGGGCGCCACCGGCGGCCCCTCCGGCATCAGCGTCGCGTAGTCGACCGGCGCGTCCTCCGGAAATGGCTTGTACTCGTGGATCTCGAAGCCGAACTCGCGCAGGTAGCGGCGCTTGTACTTGAACGACATCGAATAGACGACCGGATTGTCGGTCGCGGCCAGGCTGTTGGTGGACACAAGCACCTTCGGTGGCGACTGCCGCTTGCGCATCGTCCGGAAGATGTCCTGCGCCTGCCTGGACATCACCAGGTAGGGCGTCTGCAACAGCACTTCCTGGCTGGCATTGCCGATCAGGGTCTCCAGTTCCGGCGCGGACGGCGCGGCGTCGCTGTCGTGTTCGCGGCGATGCTTCTGCGGCAGATCCGCCACGTACTTGACCTCGCCGACCGGCAAGGCCGGTTCCACCAGCCGTTCCTGGATCACCGCCGGATCGCCCGCGTCCCGCGCCATCTCCGCCACCCGCTGCGGGCGCAGGAAACGTGCCGGCGGCATGTCGGGCACGCCCCCCCGCAACAGGGTGCGGCCGACATCGTTCAGGCGCTCGGCCGGGATGCTCCTGCGCGCGTCCCAGAACGCCTGGAAGTTGCGGGCCATCCCGCGCGCCGCCGGTCCCGCGACCAGCACGTCGCGGTCGCGGAAGTTGTACTCCGCATCCCAGTCGTAGTAGTCGTCCTGGTAGTTGCGCCCGCCGGTGATGCCGATTTCCTCGTCCACCAGCAGCAGCTTGGTGTGCATGCGCTGGTTGAAGCGGCGGAAGCAGCACAGCACGCTGCCCGCGTAGTCGAAGTAGTTGAGCTTGGCCTTGCCGAAGCTGGGGTTGTAGATGCGGATGGCGAAGTTCTGGTGGGCACCGGACAGCGCGCCCAGGATCTGCAGATCCGCGATCGCCGAAAGTTGATCGATCAGCAGCCGTACCCGCACGCCGCGCCGCGCCGCCGCCACCAATTCGTCAAGGACCAGCCGGGCGCTGTCGTCCTTGTCGAAGATGTAGGTCTGCAGATCGATGCTGCGATGCGCGCTGCGGATCAGGTTGAGCCGCGCCAGCAGCGAATCCTCGCCGCGGTCCAGGATCAGCGCGTAGTGCCGCGGGGCCTGCGGGGTGGACGCCGACAGCGCGCGCGGCCCCAGATCGTGCAGCGGCGATGGCAGCGCGCAGGCATCGGCTTCGCGGCAATCCACCACGTCCGAGCGGGCGGCCATGGCGATGCCGGCCGCACGGTCCCGCTGGGCTTCGCTCAATCCGGCGCAGGCGGTGCAGGCCAGGGACAGCACGATCGCCACGCTGCGCGCGGCGTTGCGTGGCAGGGACAGGTTCACTGGGAGGCTCCATCCCGGACCCGCGCGCGCAGTACGAACAGCACGCGATCGTTCACCGCCAGCTTCCAGTCGTCCATGTCGTAATCGCTGCGACGCACCGCGCCGGTGGCGACCACATCGCAATCCAGCGCCGGGCGCAGGCACGTGGCGGGCGCCACGGTCAGGCTGCGCGGCCGGCTGATCCCGCGGATGCTCAGGTCGCCTTCCAGCAGGCCGCCTTCGCGCAGCAGCTGCGGCGCGTAGGGCTTGGAAATGAAGGTGACCACCGGATAGCGATCGGCTTCGAAGAACTTCGCGCTGCGCGCCCATTCGGTGTAGCGCGGATAACCGACGATCTCGACGCTGCGGGTGTACATGCGCAGGTGGACCTGCTGGCGGCCGTCCTCCAGTACCCGCACCTGTCCGTCATATTGCGGAAACAGCCCTTCCAGGCGCTGGCCCCAACGCGTGCGCAGTTCGAAACCCAGTCGCGTATGCGCCGGATCGAACCCCTTGTCTCCTCCCGCCCGGACTGGCCAGGCGCACAGCAGGCCGAGTCCCAGGACAACACTCAGCCACCCCCTGTCGGTCAACAGCGTCATGGCCACCAGAACGAGGACAGGGTCGCGACACCGGGTTCGATGTTGGCTTCGGCGGGCAGGGTCAGCACCACCACCGCCGCGGTCGGCATGCCGCGATAGTCACCGGACTGGCCGCTGTGCATCAGCGCCGCCAGGTGTTCGAAGCCCGGGTTGTGACCGACCAGCATCAGGCGTTCGACCTCGCGGTGGTTGTCGGCCAGTTCGGCCAGGCCCCCGGCGGTCGCTTCGTAGATACCGTCCTCGAGCCGTTGCTCGACATAGCCGATGGCTTCCAGCACCGCCTCGAGGGTTTCCCGGGCCCGCCGCGCGGGCGAACACAGCACCCGATCCGGCACCAGCCCGTGTTCGGCCAGCCAGCGGGCGGCCGCTTCGGCTTCCGCCAGGCCTTGGGGGGAAAGCGGCCGATCGACGTCGGACTGCCCGGCAATGGCGGGCTCGGCGTGCGCATGGCGCAGCAGGATCAGTTGGCGCATTGGGGCGGGGACTCCTTCCTGGTCAGGCTTTCTTGATCCACTTCATCAGCGGATCCCAATCGGATTGATGATCGCGGACCTGGGCCGAACGGTAGTCGAACAGGCTGCGGCCCAGCCCCGCGAGCACCACGTAGGCCTGGGTGTCGCGCAGTTGCGCGACCACCGGATAAGGCCAGGTGCCAAGCATTTCCACCGCCTGCTGCGAGGCGTTTGTCCAGGGCTTGCTGCGGTTGACCACCAGGCCCACCGGCAGTTTGCGCTTGTGCACCCGCGGCACCTTGGCCAGGGTGTTGAGGAATCCGACCGTGGCCTCGATGTCCATCGCCGAGGGCAGCACCGGTACCACCACCACGTCGGCCTTGTCCAGGAACGATTCCAGGTCGGCGGCCATCGCGCCGGCCGCCGCGTCGATCACCACCCGGTCGGCGTCGTCGGGCACCGCGTCGCGCCAGGCGCGCCTGCCGGTGCCGTCCACCGGCAGCACCGCGCTTTCCAGTCCCGCCCGGCGCTCGGCCCAGCGGGTGGAGGATCCCTGCGGATCCGCGTCCACCAGCACCGTTCGCTTGCCGTCGAGGGCGAAGCTCGCCGCCAGGTTCGTCGCGAGGGTGCTCTTGCCTGCGCCACCCTTGGAGCTGGCGACCAGAATCGTCTTCATGCGCTCACCTCATTGCCCGGGAAGCCGCAGGGTACACCGGCGGCAGGCGGGCGGGAATCGCCCGACGTGTCCACGCGGCGTGAATCGCTTTGCTATCTTTCTTCACCCGACGGAACGACCGCTTTCATGAACGAACTCCAGGATTTGACCGCGCTGATCCGGGCCAACACCCCGCTGATCGTGATCGAGACCCAGGATGAGGCCCGCGCGGTCGATCTGTTCCGCCAGACCCTCTCGCAGGTATGGCGGGCCCTGTACCGGTGGACGATCACCGAGGGCCTTCGCCGCATCGACATGGACCGCGAGGACGAGCCGGAAGGGCCGCCCGACGCCAGCGCCGCCCTCCAGGCGATGCGCCAGGCCAGCCAGCGCGGCATCTATCTGCTGCTGGACTTCCACCCCTACCTGGGCTACGCCAGCAGCCAGCGCGCGCTGCGCGACCTGATCCAGCGTCGTCACTGCCTGCCGCACGTGATCGTGCTCATCGGCCACAAGGTGGAACTGCCGCCGGAACTGGAATCGATGGCGGTGCGGTTCAGCCCGCGCCTGCCCGACGCCACCGCCCTGCAGAAGATGCTGCGCGAGGAAGCCGAAGGCTATGCCCGCGAGAACGGCGGGAGGCGGGTCGTGGTGGACGGCGATGCCGCCCGCCAGATCCTGCGCAACCTGCAGGGCCTGAGCCTGTCCGACGCGCGTCGCATCGCGCGCCAGCTGATCCATGCCGATGGCGCGCTCAACGCCGACGATCTGCCCCAGCTGGCCCGGCTCAAATTCGAACTGCTGAACCGCAGCGGCCACCTGCACTACGAGTACGACACGGCGCGCTTCGCCGACGTGGCCGGCGCGCGCCGGCTGAAGCGCTGGATCGAACAGCGCCGAGCGGTCTTCGCCGGCAGCGCGCCGCCGGGCCTGGATCCGCCGCGCGGCGTGTTGCTGCTGGGCGTGCAGGGCTGCGGCAAATCGATGCTCGCCAAGGCCACCGCCGCGGGTTTCGGCGTACCGTTGCTGCGGCTGGATTTCGGCACCCTGTATGACAAGTACCACGGCGAGACCGAGAAGAACCTGCGCGCCGTGCTCGCCTCGGCCGAACAACTGGCGCCGTGCGTGCTGTGGATCGACGAAGTCGAGAAGGGACTGGCCAGCGGCGGCGAGGATGGCGGCGTCTCGCGGCGCGTGCTCGGCTACCTGCTGACCTGGATGGCCGAACGCAAGGCGCCGGTGTTCCTGGTCGCCACCGCCAACCAGGTCCAGGAATTGCCGGCCGAACTGCTGCGCAAGGGCCGCTTCGACGAGATCTTCTTCGTCGACCTGCCCGACGCCGACACCCGCGTGGAGATCCTGCGCGTGCACCTGGCCCGGCGCCAGTTGCCGGTGGAGGATCTGCAGCTGCCGGCGCTGGCCGCCGCGTCCGACGGGTTTTCCGGCGCGGAACTGGAACAGGCCATCGTCTCGGCGCTGTATACCGCACACGGCGAACAGCGCGCGCTGGACACCGCGTTGTTGATGGAGGAAATCCGCAACACCCGCCCGCTGTCGGTGCTGATGGCCGAACAGGTCGGTGCGCTGCGGGAATGGGCGCGCGAGCGCACGGTGCCTGCCGACTGAGGGTCCGGACGCGGGCGGCCGCGCCGTCGCGGATCAGTGCCCGGCGGTACCGCTTTCGCAGACCGCGTCGAACGGGGCGTCCCGCGCATCGCGCTGGGCGCTGAGCACGGTCAGGCCCAGTCCCACCGCGGTCACTGCGGCGGCGGCCACGCCCAGGACGGGATACGCGGCGCCATTCGCCAGCAGCGTCGCGCCGATCCAGGCGCCGCCCGCATTGCCCAGATTGAAGGCGCTCTGGTTGAGGGTGGACGCCAGCAACGGCGCGTCCTTCGCCTGCTGCACCGAACGCGCCTGCAGGCCGGGACCGCCGATGAAGCCGATGAAACCGATCAGGAACACACCGGCGATCGCGAACGGCTTGAGATGCATGGTCGCGGCGAACAGCAGGAAGAACACGCACAGCGCGGACAGGGCGATCATCAGCGCGCGCATCAGTTTCCAGTCGGCCAGGCGACCGCCCAGCAGCGTGCCGAGGGTGGCGCCGAGCCCGAACAGCACCAGCACCGCGCCCACCGAATGGCTGGCCACACCCGCCTCGTCGGTCAGGATCGGCACGATGTAGGTGAACACCGCGAATACGCCACCGAAACCGAACACCGTCATGCCCAGCGCCAGCAGCACCTGAGGTTCGCGCAGCACACGCAGTTCGCGGCCCAGCCGCGGCGGTGTCAGGTCGCGCAGCGCCGGCACGCAGCGGGCGATGGCGATCAGCGCGAGCGCGCCCAGCGCCACCACCGCCCAGAACGTCGCCCGCCAACCCAGCGCCTGGCCGAGCCAGGTACCGGCGGGCACGCCCAGGATGTTGGCGACGGTCAGGCCGGTGAACATCAAGGCGATCGCCTGCGCGCGCTTGCCGGGCGGCGCGAGATGACCGGCGACCACGGCGCCGGCGCCGAAGAACGAACCGTGCGCCAGCGCGGCGGCGACGCGCGCCACCATCAAGGTCGGGTAATCGGGCGCCAGCGCGCACAGCAGATTGCCGAGCACGAACACGCCCATCAGCACCAGCAGTACCGCCTTGCGCGGCAACCGGGCGGTGGCCATCGCCAGCAGGGGGCCGCCGAACACCACGCCCAGGGCATAGCCGGACACCAGCATGCCGGCGGAAGGGATCGAGACATCGAGGTCCTGCGCCATCTGCGGCAACAGGCCCATCACCACGAATTCGGTGGTGCCGATGGCGAAAGCGCTCACGGCGAGCGCAAGGAGGGGAAGGCGCATGCGGGCGGAAATGCCGGAAAAACCGGACATCGCGGGCGGGGAAGCGGGATATTGTGCGCCGCAGCAATGGCCGTCGCAAGACGAATCGTCGAACGCAGCATTGCGTTGCCGGCATCGCCGACACCACGTCTCATCGCGGCCGCGGAGAAGCCAGGGCTTATCATTGACGCATGTCGATTCCCGATTTCCCCCCGCAAACCGCCACGCTCACCCTGTCCGGTCCGGAGGGTCCGCTGGAGTTGGCCGTCGAGTGGCCGGACGACGGCGTCACACCGCTGCCGCTGCTCGCCATCGTCTGCCATCCGCTGCCCACCGAGGGCGGCACCATGCACAACAAAGTGGTGGTGATGACCGCGCGCAGCCTGCGCGAATTGGGTGCGGTGACGGTGCGTTTCAACTTCCGCGGCACCGGCGGCTCGGCCGGCAATTTCGACCACGGCGACGGCGAAGCCGAGGATCTGACGGCCGTGGTCGAGTGGGTGCGCGCGCAGCGGCCGGGGACGCGGCTCTGGCTGGCCGGTTTCAGCTTCGGCGCCTATGTCTCGCTGCGTTGCGCGGACACGCTCAGGCCCGACGCGTTGATTTCGATCGCGCCGCCGGCCGGGCGCTGGGATTTCGCCGCGATCGTGCCACCATCCTGCCCATGGCTGGTGATCCAGGGCGAGCAGGATGAAATCGTCGAGCCGCAGGCGGTCTACGACTGGATTGACGGGCTCAGGGATCCGCCGGAATTGATCCGCATGCCGGAGACCAGCCATTTCTTCCACCGCAAGCTGATGGACCTGCGCGGCGCGATCAAGCACGCGATGAAGGCCTGGCTGCCGGAGGCATGATGGCGGACGGCGACACCCCGGCGCCCCTGACGCCGTCGCAGGCCTACGCGCGCGGCGTCGCCGAGGGCCACTGGCGCGACGATCCGGCGCAGTACGACGCGCTGCGTGAACTGGACCGGATCCATCTGGCCCTGCTCGAGGATTCCCAGGACGGTTGGCTGGATCGCCTGTCCTCCTTCTGGAAGAAGCCCGAGCCGGTCCGCGGCCTGTACCTGTGGGGCGGCGTCGGCCGCGGCAAGACCTTCCTGATCGACCTGTTCTACGACGGCCTGCCGCTGGAACCGTTCCACCCGGATTCACCTCACGCCGCCGGCGGCAAGTACCGCACCCACTTCCACCGCTTCATGCGCGGCGTGCACGAACGCCTGCGCGAACATGCCGGCCAGAGCGATCCGCTGGCGAAGATCGCGCAGGAGTGGCGGGATCGCCTGCGCGTGCTGGTGCTGGACGAGTTCTTCGTCACCGACATCGGCGACGCGATGCTGTTGGGGCGCCTGCTGGAGCGCCTGATCGCCGAGGGCGTGACCCTGGTGACCAGTTCCAACACCGCGCCGGACAATCTCTACAAGGACGGGCTGCAGCGCGACAGCTTCCTGCCGGCCATCGCGCTGCTGCGGAAGTACTGCGTGGAAGTCCATGCCATTGGCACCGAGGACTATCGCCTGCGCGCGCTGACCCGTTCACCGGTCTATCGCGCGCCGCTGGATGCGCAATCGGACGCCTGGCTGTGCGAACGCTGGAAGGAACTGAGCGCCGGCAGCGCGACCCGCGACGGCAACATCATCATCGACGACCGCCGGATTCCGGTGCGTGGCCGCGGCAAGGGCATCGTCTGGTTCGACTTCGCCGCAATCTGCGAAGGCCCGCGCGGCACCACCGACTACATCGAGGTGGCGCGCGAGTTCCATACCCTGCTGCTGGGCGGGATTCCCCGCTTCGATCGCCTCAACGAAGACGCCGCGCGCCGCTTCGTCAACCTCATCGACGAAATCTACGACCGCCAGGTCAATCTGGTATGCACGGCCGATGCCGCGCCGACGGCGCTGTACACCGGCGAGCGCCTGCAGGGCGCCTTCGAACGCACCGCTTCGCGCCTGATCGAAATGCAGAGCGCGGAGTATCTGGGGACCGGGCACCGCGCCTGAAAAGATGCTTGCCGCAGAACGGTCGGGAACCACTATGCCGCGAAGCTTCCTGGAGGCGTGGGCGGATCGTTCGCCTCGCCATTGATACCGAACGTATCCCTCCACGCGGCCAAGGCGCAGCCCGCCAGCACCAGAAGGATCGTGCTGCCGAAGCACAGATAGACGAGGGCGAGGATCGCCACGCCGATGGCGGGATGGACGAGGCTTCCCAAGGTGGCTGCGATCAAGCCGATGACGCTCGCCACCACGGTGGCGACCACGACGCCAAGCAGGAACAGCGCGGCCGCGCCCAGGTTTGGCACCACATTCCGGATCGCTGCATTCAAGCTCATCTTCACCGCTTCGGGAACCGATACCCGCAGGAACATCAACGAGGGTATCGAGAACATCAGGATCGCGGCGCTGACGTAATTGAACAGCGTCTGCACGATGAACATGAGGTAGGGATGCTGCGGCTGCGGTGCGACCGAGATGGTTCCGCTCATCGCCTGCTGCAGAACCGCGAAGTACTGGCTCCAGTAGTCGGGGCCGGCCAGCAGCGCCACCGCCGCCGCCGCGAGCGCATTCAGTCCAAGCTGGACCAGGCCCAGCGTGAACAGTTTCAGGAAGCTGCCATTGCGAAAAGGCACGAAAAGATCGCGGACGCCGACCTCGCGTCCCTCTTCGGATTCCCTGACGACGTGTATCAGTCCTCCCAGGAGTACGGGAAGGATGCACATCAAGGTGGCGAAAATGAGGATCAGCGAGGAAACACCCAACATCGGCAAGCCATCGCTGCCAACCCCCTGCCAGGCCACGGGAAGCAGCAGCAGGAAAGTGATCACATACAGGGTGAGGATCAGTAGCGCCGCGGCTCCGAGGACTGTCCTGGGATTGCGGCGACCAACATTCACGGCCTGTAGGAACCAAGCCAGACCGCGTTCCAGCGGCAGCTTGCGTGCTTCTAACATGAACAGATTCTCTTGGGGTTAGCGGGCCTGCAGCCCGCGCGCGTGCGCGACGAAACGCCGCAATAGTTTGCGGGCTTGCGGCGCCGCCGTCACGCTGCGGGCGATGCTGCCGGGGCAGCGCCCCTCGTCGCGCAGGTGGTCGGCGCGCGCATGGACATAGCCGCGCATGTGGTGGGTGGCGAACTCGGGATGGAACTGCACGCCCCAGGCCCGGTCCCGCCAGCGAAAGGCATGGCATTGGTCCTGTTCGGAGCGGGCCAGCACGGTGGCGCCGTCCGGCGCCCGCAGCACCGTCTGCACATGGGTGGCATGGGCGGCGAAGCTGGCCGGAAGGCCGGCGAACAGCGGATCGCCGTCCGCGTGCGGATGCAGATCGATGGTCACCGTGCCGGATTCGCGCCCGGCCGGGTTGTAGGCGACCTCGCCGCCCAGCGCATGCGCCAGCAGTTGGTGGCCGTAGCAGATGCCGAGCACCGGCACGCCTTCGTGGGCGGCCTCGCGCAACCAGTCGGCGCTGCGCTCGCTCCAGTCGGCGCGGTCGGTGACCATCGCCGCCGAACCGCTGACGATCACCCCGGCGAATCCCTCGCGGCGCGGCAATGCGTCGCCGCGCTCGACATTGCTCACCACCGCCTCGTCCGCTTCCAGACCGGCCGCCACCCGGATCCAGTGCGGAAAGCCGCCATAGCGTCGCATCGACGGTACCGGCTGGCCGGTTTCGACGATGAGGAAGGGCGCTTTCACAGGGACGTCCACGGTGGGCAAACGAAGGTGGGGCGGGGGCTTCCCCCGTATACTAGCCCGCTTTTCCGCAGTGCACGATAAGCCGATGGCCGCCACTTCGACCCCCGCCTTGACCTTCCAGGGGCTCATCCAGACCCTGAACCAGTACTGGGCCGCCCAGGGCTGCGTCCTGATCCAGCCGCTGGACCTGGAAGTCGGCGCCGGCACCTTCCATCCGGCCACCTTCCTGCGCGCACTGGGCCCGGAGCCGTGGAATGCCGCCTACGTGCAGCCCAGCCGCCGTCCGACCGACGGCCGCTATGGCGAAAACCCCAACCGCCTGCAGCGCTATTACCAGTACCAGGTGGTGATGAAGCCCAACCCGGACAACATCCAGGAGCTGTACCTGGAGTCGCTCAAGGCATTGGGCATCGATCCGCGCGTGCATGACCTTCGCTTCGTCGAGGACAACTGGGAATCGCCGACCCTGGGCGCCTGGGGTCTGGGCTGGGAAGTCTGGCTCAACGGCATGGAGGTCACCCAGTTCACCTACTTCCAGCAGGCGGGTGGCCTGGAATGCCGGCCGGTGCTGGGCGAGATCACCTACGGCCTGGAGCGGTTGTGCATGTACCTGCAGAACTGCGACAACGTCTATGACCTGGTGTGGACCGAAGGCCCGCAGGGCATCGTCACCTACGGCGACGTCTACCACCAGAACGAAGTCGAGCAGAGCACCTACAACTTCGAATACGCCGACGTCGCGGAGATGTTCCATCGCTTCGACGCCTGCGAGGCCGAGGCGATGAAGCTGGTCGAGGCCGGCCTGCCGCTGCCGGCCTACGAGCAGGTCTGCAAGGCTTCGCACAGCTTCAATCTGCTCGATGCCCGCCGCGCGATTTCGGTGACCGAACGCCAGCGCTACATCCTGCGCGTGCGCAAGCTGGCCCAAGCGGTCGCCGAGGCCTATCACGCGCAGCGCGAGAAGCTCGGCTTTCCGGGATTGAAGCAGAAGACGGCATGACGCACTCCCTCCCCCGCCCGCGGGGGAAGGTGCCCGAAGGGCGGATGGGGGCAAGCCCGCACGCTCCACCACGATCCCCACGCGGGGAGCGGCACAGAAAACCAGGTTGCACGACATGAGCGAACAAAAATCCCTGCTGATCGAACTCGGAACCGAGGAACTGCCGGTCAAGGCGCTGCCCGGACTGGCGCAGGCGTTCTTCGACGGCGTGATCGGCGCGCTGGAGAAGCGCGGCATCGATTTCCGGCACGGCGACGCCAAGCCGCTGTATACGCCGCGCCGCCTGGCCGTGCTGCTGCCGGGCGTGGCGGTGGAACAACCGGAACAGAAATCGGAAGTGCTGGGGCCCTACCTCAACATCGCGCTGGACGCCAACGGCGAGCCGACCAAGGCGCTGCAGGGTTTCGCCGCCAAGGCCGGGATCGACTGGACCCGGCTGGAACGCACCACCGACGGCAAGGGAGAGCGCTTCGTCCACCGCGCGATCAAGCCGGGGGCGAGGACGGCCAGCCTGCTGCCGGAGATCGTGCGCGAGGCCATGGCCGGCATGCCCATTCCCAAGCCGATGCGCTGGGGCGATCACGACTATGCGTTCGCCCGCCCCGTTCACTGGCTGGTGCTGC
Source organism: Pseudoxanthomonas sp. 134C1 (assembly GCF_057773065.1). NCBI lineage: Bacteria > Pseudomonadati > Pseudomonadota > Gammaproteobacteria > Lysobacterales > Lysobacteraceae > Pseudoxanthomonas > Pseudoxanthomonas sp. 134C1. Next base: position 487,290 of record NZ_JBYMTH010000001.1, on the reverse strand, counting down.
TGCTGGGCGGCGAAGTGATTGAAGCCGAGGTGCTCGGCGTGAAGGCCGACCGCATGAGCCGCGGCCACCGCTTCGAGCATGACAAGCCGGTCTGGATCGGCCAGCCCGGCGACTATGTGGATTCGCTGCGTTCGGCAAAGGTATTGGTCGACGCCGACGAGCGCCGCCGCCGCATCGTGGACGCGGTCAACCAGGCCGCGCGTGCCGCCGGCGGCGTCGCCCGCGTCACCGACGACAACCTGGAACAGGTGGTCTGCCTGACCGAATGGCCGGCCGCGGTGCTGTGCGGCTTCGAGCCGGCGTTCCTGGCGGTACCGCAGGAAGCGCTGATCGAAACGATGGAGATCAACCAGAAGTTCTTTCCGGTGCTGGACGACGCCGGCAAGCTGACCGAGCACTTCATCGGCATCGCCAACATCGAATCGCAGAACGCCGCCGAAGTCCGCAAGGGCTACGAGCGCGTGATCCGCCCGCGCTTCTCCGATGCCAAGTTCTTCTTCGACGAGGATCTCAAGCAGGGCCTGCTGTCGATGGGTGACGGCCTGAAGACGGTCACCTACCAGGCCAAGCTGGGCAGCGTGGCGGACAAGGCCGCGCGCGTGGCCGCGCTGGCGGAGATGATCGCGCCGCAGGCCGGTGCCGAGCCGGCCGAAGCACGTCGCGCCGCGGAACTGTCCAAGAACGATCTGCAATCGCGCATGGTCAACGAGTTCCCGGAACTGCAGGGCATCGCCGGCCGCCACTATGCGCTGGCCGCGGGCGAGTCGAAGGAGATCGCACTGGCGATCGACGAGGCCTACCAGCCGCGCTTCGCCGGAGACGATATCGCGCTTTCGCCGCTGGGCAAGGTGCTGGCCATCGCCGAGCGCCTGGACACTCTGGCCGGCGGTTTCGCCGCGGGCCTGAAGCCGACCGGCAACAAGGACCCGTTCGCCCTGCGCCGCAATGCGCTGGGGCTGGCGCGCACGATCATCGAGTCCGGCTTCAACCTTGATCTGCCTGCCCTGCTCCATCACGCCAATGCGGCGTTGGCCGCGCGCGGCGTGCAGGCCGACACGCACGAACTGCACGACTTCATCCTCGACCGCCTGCGCGGCTACTACGCCGACAAGGGCGTGCCGGCCGCGCATTTCAACGCGATCGCCGAGCTCAAGCCCGCTTCGCTGTACGACTTCGACACCCGCCTGGACGCGATCGGCACCTTCGCCAGCCTGCCGGAAGCCGAAGCATTGGCCGCGGCCAACAAGCGCATCAACAACATCCTGAAGAAGGCCGACATCGCGATTCCGGCGATGGAGGATCGCACGTTGCTGCAGGAGCCGGCCGAAAGCGCGCTCGCCGAAGCGGTGGAAGCCGCGCTCGGCGACACGGACGACGCCCTGCACCGCCACGACTACGTCAGCGTGTTGAACCGGCTGGCGCGCCTGCGTCCGCAGGTCGATGCGTTCTTCGACAACGTGATGGTCAACGCCGACGACCCGGCCATCCGCGCCAACCGCCTGGCCCTGCTCAAGCGGCTGGCCGATCGTTTCCGCGCCGTCGCCGCGATCGAACATCTCTCGGTCTGAATCGACGGCCTCCCCGCGATCGCGGGGAGGCCGCTTCATCGCCCGCCGGGCATCGCTCCGCCGCGCGCCGATCGATGCGCGGAGCCCGGGGCTTTCACCTTGGGGCGCTCATCTCGCATGAGCCCGTTCCGTCATTCAGCATCGACCCGCTGATCGCATCGGGGCCACGCACGCCCTCATGTTCCTTTAACCCGAAAATCCCTTCGCCGGTTATCCTGCCCGCATGCGACGAATCGCCCCCCTCGCCATCCTGCTCGCCCTGCTTGCCGCCACTGGCCCCGCCCGGGCCGCGGCCACCGTCGACAAGATCCGCATCGAGGGCATCGACGACGAGACGATGGTGGAGAACATCCACGTCGCGCTTTCACTGAACGACGTGGTCGGCAAGCGCCTGGGCGAGTCGCGCCTGGAGTACCTGCTGAACGAGGCGACCGCGCAGACGCGCGAGGCGCTGGAACCCTTCGGTTACTACTCGCCCGACATCCAGGTCCAGGCCAACCGTACCGGCGATGGCGAAAACGAACGGGTGGAAGTGGTCATCCACGTGTCCAGGGGCGAACCGGTGCGGGTGCGCCGTTCAAGCCTGAGCATCGATGGCGAAGGTGGCGGCGATCGCTACCTGAAGGAAGACCTGGCCGCGTTCGCGCCGCGCACCGGCGAGGTGTTCGATCACACCACCTACGAAGCCAGCAAGCTCAAGATCGTGCGGCGCCTGGCCGATCGCGGCTACTTCGACGCCGACTTCACCCAGCGCCGGGTGGAAGTCACCCGCGCCGAGCATGCGGCCGACATCGACCTGGCCTGGGTCAGCGGCATCCGCTACGACATGGGCCCCACCACCTTCCACCAGAGCAAGTTCGAGCCCGGGCTGCTGGACAAACTGGTGTACTGGGAAGAAGGCAGCTACTTCCACCAGGGCAAGCTGGATCGCCTGCGTGAATCACTGGTGGGACTGGACTACTTCAGCAACATCGACATCCAGGCCAACCCCGACAAGGCCGTGGACGGGCGCGTGCCGATCGACGTCAACCTGAGCCTGGCCAAACGCACCATCTACACTGCCGGCGTGAGCTACGGCTCCGAAAGCGGTGCCGGTATCCGCATGGGCGTGGATCGGCGCTATCTCAATTCTCGCGGGCACAAGCTGTCGACCCAGCTCGACTACGCGCAGAACCGCAAGACCCTGCTCACCCAGTACCGCATCCCCGCCTTCAAGTGGCTGGATGGCTGGTATACCCTCGCGGTGCAGGCCAGCGACGAGCAGACCGACTACATCGACCTGCGCCACATCGAATTCATCGGCAGCCGCAGCGGCCAGATCAACGAGGACTGGACCGCGGTCGCCTCGATCCACGCGCTGCGCGAGCGCTGGGCCTATTACGAGGACGAGGACGGCAACGAGCTGGACTCGCCCGAGTACCGCTACGCCACCTTCACCTATCCGTCGCTGCAGGCCGACTACCTCAATGCGCCGGTCGGATCGAACCGCCCCGACCGGCTGGCCGGCTCGGTGCTGCTGCGCGGTGGCGTGGAAGGCGCCGGTTCCGACGCCAGCTTCCTGCAGGCGCACATCCGTGCGCGCTGGTCGCGCGAATATGGCCGCAACAGCGCGTTGATCTTCCGCGGCGAGTATGGCCATACCTTCACCAGCAGCCTGGTCGGCATGCCGCCTTCGCTGCGCTTCTTCGCCGGTGGCGATCGCAGCATCCGCGGCTATGCCTGGCGCGAGGTCGGGCCCCGCATCGGCAAGTACGCGCTGGGCGCCAAGAACGTGGTCACCGCCAGCGCCGAGTATGAGTACTACCCCGGCGGCGGGCCATGGGGCGGCGCGGTGTTCGTCGACACCGGCAGCGCCTTCGATGGCGGCATGCCGGATCTGAGCACCGGCGTGGGCGTCGGCTTCCGCTGGCGCTCGCCGATCGGGCCGGTGCGTCTGGATCTGGCGCATGGCCTGAACGATCCCGATTCGCAATTCCAGATCTACCTCAACATCGGAACCGATCTGTGAGCCGGCCCGCCGACGACATCACCCCGGAAGAACGCGAGGCGCGCATCGCCGAACTGCGTGCGCGCCGCCGCGCGCGCATGCGCGTGCTGGCCATCCGCAGCGCGATCGGCACCGGCGTGCTGGTCCTGCTGCTGTGCTTCGGCCTGTACTGGTTGCTGCAGACCGTGGCCGGTCGTGATGTGTTGCTGGCGCAGGTGGTGGCGCGCTTGCCGGCCAACTCGTCGTTGACCTGGAAACAGGTCGAGGGACCGATCGCGGGACCGCTCACCCTGCATGGCGTGGATTTCCGCTGGGACAAGATCCATTTCACCGCCGAGCGCGTGTACCTGGATCCGGATCTGAGGCCGTTGCTGGGCAAGCGCCTGCGGCTGGACGCGCTGGAGATCCGCAACGCCACCCTGGACGTTCCGGAGAGCGACGAACCGTTCGAACTGCCGCGCTGGCCCGAATCGCTGCCGCAGATCCAGATGCCGCTGGCGATCCAGGCCGACACGCTGGTCATCGACGGGTTCAGGATTTCGCAGGCCGGCGAGCCGGTGATCGACATCCGCCGCGGTCGTGGCGGCATCGACATCGGCAATGGCTATTTCCTCGCCGAGAAGCTCGCCATCGACACCGATCGCGGTCACTTCAACGCAAACGGCGGCTATGCGCCGGGCAAGTCCTATCGCACCGATCTGGTCGCCACCGGCGTGTTTCCCGCGCCGACGGGCAAGGCCCCGGCCCGGTTGGGCCTGGTCGCGCGCGGCGACATCAACAAGATGGAGATGGCACTGGCCGGCAACGCGCCGGCGCCGGTGCGGGTGCTGCTCACCCTGCAGGGCGCCGAGAATCCGACCTGGCATTTCACCGGAAAGACCGAGTCGCTGGATCTGGCGGCGCTGGCCGTCACCGAAGACAGTCTGCCGCTTGCCTTCGATCTGAAGGCCGACGGCGCGGGCGGAAAAGCAACCCTGCAAGGACGCGTCGTCCAGGATCAAATCACGGTGGTGATCGATCCTTCCCAGGTCGCCATCGCCAATGAGGTGCTGACGGTGGAACCGCTGGTCGTGCGCGCGTTCGAAGGCATCACCACCCTGCGCGGACGTGCCGACTTCAAGGATCCCGCGAATCCGAAGTTCCGCTTCGCGGTGAATGCGCGTGGGCTGCGCTGGGGCGACAGCGCCGAAACCGCCATTGGCGCCAACGCCGATCTGGGCATGGCCGGACAACTGGAGAACTGGGCGGCGCTCGGCAAGGCCGACTTCACCCGCGCCGGCGACAAGGCGCAGGTGCAGTTCGACGCCGCCGGCAACGGCGAGCGCGCCACGGTGAAGACACTGAGCGCGAAGATGCCGACTGGACAGCTCGACGCGGGTGGCGAAGTCGCATGGACACCGGTGTTGAAGTGGGACATGAAAGCGAAACTGGCCGGCTTCGATCCCGGCTATTTCCTGGCCGACTGGGACGGCAACCTGTCCGGCGAATTCAGCAGCCGGGGCCAGGCGCGCGAAGCCGGTGGCTTCGACGCCACCCTGGATCTGCCGAAACTGGCGGGCCGGCTGCGCGGCAGGCCGCTGGACGCGCGCGGCCAGTTCGCATTGCATGGCGAAGACGGCGAAGGCCAGCTGGCGATGACGCTCGGCGGCAGCCGCGTGCAGGCCAAGGGCAAGGTCGGTGACCGGCTCGCGGTGGATGCCTCGCTGTCGCCGCTGCATCTGGCCGATCTGCTGCCGACCGGCAGCGGTACCCTGCAGGGCACGGTGAAACTGACCGGCGCGCGCACGGCGCCGGACATCGAAGCCGACCTTTCCGGCAGCCAGTTGCGCTGGAACGACTGGAGCGCCGACACCGTCAGCCTGCGCGGCCGCCTGCCGTGGCGCAGCGGCAACGGCGAACTGGCTATACGCGCGAGCGCGGTCGACGTCGGCATGGTGCTGGATCAACTGCGGCTGGATGCCCGCGGCGCGGTCGAGGACCTGCGGGTGGATGGCGATGCCCGCAATCCGATGGGCGCGATCGCGCTGACCGGCAGCGCGCAGCGACGCGGCGAAAACTGGCAGGGCGCGCTGGACGCGCTGCGCATCGCGCCGTCCAAGGGCGGCGCATGGCAGTTGCAGCAGCCGGCACGGTTCGCCCAGCGTGGCGCCAACTGGACACTGGGCAGCACCTGCCTGGCGTCGAATGACGGCGGCTCGCTGTGCGCCGAGGCCGATTGGCCGCGCCAGGGCCTGAGCCTGCATTCGGATTCGCTGCCGTTGACGCTGGTGCATCCGTGGCTGCCGCAGAACAGCGGCCGTCCGCTGATCCTGCGCGGCAATCTCGCCCTCGACGCCAGCCTGCGGCCGCGCGGCAACGCCTGGGAAGGCAAGGTCCATCTGGCGTCGCTGGAAGGCGGCATGAAACTGGGCACCAACGCGCGCGGCGAATTGATCAGCTACGACAATTTCACCTTCGACGCCGACTTCAACCCGCAACGCATCCAGGCCCGCCTGGGCAGCGGCTTCAAGGGCAACGGCTACGTCGACGCCACCGTCAACACCGGTTGGGACGAGTTCTCGCCGCTGCGTGGCGATCTGTATTTCCACAATTCGCGGCTGTTCTGGCTGGAACTGTTCTCGCCGGATCTGGTACGTCCGCGCGGCAAGCTGGCCGGCCACATCGGTCTGGCCGGTACCCGTGGCCGCCCGGCGCTCACCGGCGAAGCGGACCTGACCGAGTTCACCGGCGAACTGCCCGCGCTCGGCATCACCCTCACCGACGGCACCGCGAGCCTGGTCGCGCTGGCCGACGGCAGCGCGCGCATCGACGGCAGCGTGAAGTCCGGCGAAGGCGTGCTGCGGATCGACGGCAGCCTCGGCTGGAACAACGACACCACGCCGCTGCAGTTCAACGTGCGCGGCGACAACGTGCTGGTATCGGACACCACCGACCTCCGCGCGATCGCATCGCCCAACATCCAGGTCGGCTTCGCCGACAACACCATCCAGGTCCGCGGCGACGTCACCGTGCCGTCGGCGAGCATCGACGTTGAAAAGCTCGACGACGGCGTCTCCGCATCCGAGGACGTGGTGGTGCTGGATCCGGCGGATCCGGAACGGACGCCGAGTTCGCGGCTGGATCTGGATCTCGGCATCACCCTCGGCGACAAGGTCGCGCTGAAGGGCTACGGCCTGGAAGGCACGCTGGGCGGCAACATGCGGGTGCGCTCGCGCCTGGGCCGCGAGATGGTCGCGACCGGCCGGCTCGACGTGGACGGCCGCTACGAAGCCTATGGACAGAAGCTGCAGATCACCCGCGGCGAACTGACCTGGAGCAACAATGCCGTGAGTGACCCGCGCATCAACATCCGCGCCCAGCGCGAGGTCATCAGCGCCGGCGTCACCGCCGGCATCGATGTCACCGGCCGCGCCAGCCAGCCGCGCGCCAAGGTGTGGTCGGATCCGGCCAGTTCCGAATCCGAGGCGCTGGCCTACCTGGTGCTGGGCCGCTCGCTCAACAGCGCCAGCAGCGACGAAAGCCAGCGCATCAACGCCGCCTCCTCGGCGCTGTCGGCGGGCGCCGGCCTGCTGGCGTCGCAGCTGGGCGCCAAGATCGGCCTGGACGACGCCGGCGTGCTGGAGTCGCGCACGCTGGGCGGCTCGGTGTTCGGCGTCGGCAAGTACCTTTCGCCCCGGCTGTACGTCAGCTACGGCGTGTCGATGGTCGGCTCGGGCTCCGCGGTGACGCTGAAGTACCTGCTGCGCAAGGGCTTCGACATCGAAATCGAATCCAGCACGATCGAGAGCCGTGGCTCGATCAACTGGCGCAAGGAAAAATAGAACGGGTTCATCCACTTCGCTGGAAAAGGAGATTTCATGCGTCAGGTTCTTCTCGCCGTGCTTTTCGTCCTGGCAGCCCCCGCCTTCGCCGGCACTCCGCTTCCCGACGCGCCGCACATCGTGGTGTCGGGCACGGGCGAGGTCACCGCCAAGCCCGACAGCGCGCGCCTGAGTTTCGAGTTCGAATCCCGCGCCGCACAGCCGCTGCCCGCCAAGAAGGCCGTGGATCAGGGGGTCAACCGGTTGCTTGAGGCGCTTTCCCGCTTCGGCATCGCGGACGGGGATATCGAGGCCGGAAGCCTGCAGGCTTCCGAGGATGTGGACTACACGGATGCCGGAAAGCGGGTTTCCAATGGTTACGAGGCCAACCGGACCGTCACCGTGCTGCTGACACGGATCCACCAACTCAATGATCTGATTGACACGGGACTCGCCGCGGGCGCCACGAGTTTCCGCAACCTTCAGTTCGAATCCTCGCGCGCGGCCGAGTTTCGCGCCGAGGCCAAGCGCAAGGCGATCCAGGATGCGCAGGCGCAGGCACGCGACACCTCCGCAGCGTTTGGTGCGGCGCTCGGGCCCATCTACAGCATCGACAGCATCGCTTCGCAGGCAGTGTTGGGATACCAGGGGGGAACGCTGGACGCGATGACGGTCACCGGAAGCAACGCCTCCGGACGCTACGTTCAGCCCACCGTGGAATACAGGGAGAACGTAAGGGCGGTCTTCGAGCTCAAGCGCTGAGATGAAAGGCCCTCCGCCAGTAGCCGAGTGGCGGCTTCAGCAACAAGGCATCAGCGCGCCGCTGGGCGATGATCCCGCGGCCACCGTCCGCCATCTGCTGGCGGTACAGGCGCAGGACTACTACGGATCACTGTGGGCGGTCGGTCTGCGGACCGCGGGCGCGCGCGAGGCCGATGTCGAACGAGCCATCGCCGAGCGTCGCATCGTGCGCACCTGGCCGATGCGCGGCACGCTGCATCTGGTGGCGCCCGAGGACACGCGCTGGATGCTGACGCTGATGGCCAGCCGCGCGATTGCCCGCGACCGCGCGCGCCAGGAGCGCGACTTCGGTCTGGATGCGCGTACGACGGGTCGCTGTGCCGAGGTGATCACGCGACTGCTCGAAGGCGACCGGCGGATGACCCGCGGCGCGCTGTACGAGGCATTGGCCGAGCGCGGTATCGATACCGAAGGACAACGCGGCCTGCACATCCTGGGCCGGCTCGCCCACGAGGGCGTGATCTGCCAGGGACCGCGCGAAGGCAAGCAACCGACCTTCGTGCTGCTGGACGAATGGATACCGCGCACCGCGCCCCTCGACCGCGACGAGGCGCTGGCGGAACTTGGGCGGCGCTATTTCGCCGGACACGGCCCGGCCACCGTGCAGGATCTGGCCTGGTGGTCGGGCCTGACCGTGCGCGATGCCCAGACGGCGTTGGAAGGCGCGAAGCCCGCGCTTTCGCACCACGATCACGACGGCGCCCGGTCTTGGTTCATCGCGTCGGCGGAAGGCGCCGCGCCGGTGGCGCCGGCGGTGCACCTGCTGCCGCCGTTCGACGAGTATCTGGTCGGTTACAAGGATCGCAGTGCCATGCTGGACGCCGCGCACAACCGTCAAGTCGTCGGCATCAATGGATTGGTCAGTCCAAGCCTGATCGTCGATGGACGCGTCAGCGCGCTGTGGAAGCGCACGTTGGGTCGGCAGGGTGCCACGCTCGCGCTGACCCCGTTGCGGCCCCTGCGCAAGGCGGATCGACCGGCACTCGCTCGAGCCGCCAAACGCTACGGGGAGTTCATCGGCCGGCCGGTGGCGCTGGACGCGGGCTGACATCCGGGCCCGCGGGCCGCCGCAATTGCCCCGCACGGCGCGGGCCGCTATCGTCGCAGGCTGTCTTTTTCCGAGGATTCCCGCCGATGAGCGCACGCACGCCTTTCACCGCCCTGGCCCTGGGCATCGCCCTGGTCCTGCCCGCGCAGGCCAACGAAGGCATGTGGATGCCCTCGCAGCTGCCGCAATTGGCCGGACCGCTGCGACAGGCGGGATTCGAAGGCGATCCCGCCGCGCTGGCGGATCTGACCCGGCCGCCGCTGAACGCGGTGGTCAAGGTGGGCGGCGCCACCGGTGCGTTCGTCTCCGCCGACGGCCTGGTGCTGACCAATCACCACGTCGCCTATGGCGTGATCCAGTACAACTCCAAGCCGGAGAAGAACCTGATCGACGAAGGCTACACCGCCGCCGATCGCGGCACGGAACTGCCGGCCAATCCGGATTTCCGCGTGCTGGTCACGGTGGGCTTCGATCGCGTCACCGACGAGGTGCTCAAGGCCGCCGACGGCAAGACCGGTCGCGACTACTACGACGCGGTGGATCGCGCCAACAAGCGCATCGTCAGCGAGTGCGAGCAGGAAGCCGGCATGCGCTGCAGCGTCGCCACCATGTACTACGGCGCCGATTTCTATCGCATTAAACAGCTGGAGCTGCGCGACATCCGCCTGGTCTACGCGCCACCGCGCGCGATCGGCAACTACGGCGACGAGATCGACAACTTCATGTGGCCGCGCCACACCGGCGACTTCACCCTGCTGCGCGCCTACGTCGGCAAGGACGGCAAGCCGGCGGCATACAGCCCGGACAACGTGCCCTATCGCGCGCCCGCGCATCTGCAGGTCGCGCTCGACGGACCGAAGGAAGGCGATTTCGCCATGCTCGCCGGTTATCCCGGCATCACCTACCGCCATCGCTTCGCCAGCGAGTTCAAGGAGCGCATCGAATGGGGTCTGCCGGCCAATGTCGAAGTGCTGGATGCGTTGATCGACATTGTCCAGCAGCGCGGCAAGGCGGATCCGGCGGCCGGGGTGAAATACGCCAGCCAGTTGTCCGGCCTGAAGAACAGCAGCAAGCGCTTCAGCGGCGAACTGGAAGGCCTGCGCCGCAGCAACGCCATCCAGGTGCGCGCCGACGCCGAGAAGGCGATGTACGCCTGGCTGGCGAAGTCGGGGGGCGATGCCAAGGCGGTGCGCGCGCGCATCGATCAGGCGCAGGCGCTGCTTGACCAGGCCAGCGCCATGCGGGCGCGCGACATGCTGGTCGGCATGATCGACGGCCGCACCCAGTTGCTGCGCAGCGCGATCACCCTGCAACGACTGGCGCTGGAGCGCGGCAAGGCGGACGCCGACCGCGAAGGCGGTTACCAGGAGCGCGATCTGGCCCTCATCGAAGGCCAGTTGAAGCAGGTCCAGCGCCGCTACGACGCCGGCATGGAACGCGCCTTCCTGACCGAACTGGTCGGCCGCTACCAGAAGCTGCCCGACGCGCAGCGCCTGCCGGAATTCGATGCCGCCTTCGGCCGCGACGCCGCCAGCCTGGAAGCCGCACTCGCGCGTGTCTACGGCGGCACCGCACTGGGCGAGGAAGCGAGCCGGGTCGGCCTGCTGAAAGCCGAACCGGCCGCGATCACCGGCTCGACCGATCCGCTGCTGGCGCTGGCCGCGCAGTTGCAGCCCGCCCTGCTGCGCATCGAGAACGAACGCAAGCAGCGTGACGGCGATCTTCTGCGCCTGCGCCCGGCCTACATGCAGGCGCTGACCGGCTGGTACCGCAGCCAGGGCCGTTCGGTCTATCCGGACGCCAACAGCACCCTGCGGGTCAGCTACGGCAAGGTGGAATCGCTGCATCCGCGCGACAGCGTGAGCTACTCGCCGGTGACCACCGTGGCCGGCATCGTCGAGAAGAACACCAACATGGTGCCGTTCGATGCGCCCAAGCCGCTGCTGGCCGCGATCGCCAAGGGCGATTTCGGCAGCACCGCCGATCCGGCGCTGAAAACCCAGACGGTCAACTTCCTGACCAACCTGGACACCACCGGCGGCAACTCGGGTTCACCCGTGCTCAACGCGCGGGGCCAACTGATCGGCCTGAACTTCGACAGCAACTGGGAATCGGTCAGCGCCAGCTGGATGTTCGACCCGCGCTACAAGCGTGCCGTGCACGTGGACCTGCGCTACATGCGCTGGCTGATGGCCAAGGTCCAGCCGGCGCCGCACCTGCTGAAGGAAATGGGGCTGCCGGCGGAGTAAACCGGCTTGAGCCGCGCCGGTGAAAGCATCGGCGCGGCGACGCGGGCAAGTAGAAACACTGGCCCTGTCTGCTTCAGGCCACCTGGGCGCGGCGCGCGCGGGTGAGATGCACCAGCAGCAGCGAGATCGCGGCCGGGGTCATGCCAGGGATGCGCTGGGCCTGGCCGACGGTCTGCGGCTGCACGCGCGCCAGTTTCTGCTGCACTTCGGCCGACAGTCCGTGCACGCCGGCGAAATCGAAGCCCTGCGGAATCGGGGTGGCTTCGTTGCGCTGCTGCCGTTCGATTTCCTCGCGCTGGCGGTCCAGGTAGCCGGCGTACTTGACGCCGATTTCCACCTGCTCGGCGACCTTGGCGTCTTCCACCGCCGGTCCCAGCGCGGGCACCTGCATCAGCTTCGCGTAGTCAAGTTCGGGACGCTTGATCAGATCCAGCGCGTTGGTCTCGCGGCTCACCGCCACGCCCAGCACCGTTTCCAGTTCGCGGCCCAGTGCGTTGTTGGGCGTGGCCCACAGCGCGCGCAGGCGCGCGGCCTCGCGCTCGACCGCTTCCTGCTTGGCGCTGAAGCGCGCCCAGCGTGTGTCGTCGACCAGGCCCAGCTCGCGTCCGACGCCGGTCAGGCGCTGGTCGGCGTTGTCCTCCCGCAGCTGCAGCCGGTACTCGGCGCGGCTGGTGAACATGCGGTACGGCTCGTTGGTGCCATGCGTGATCAGATCGTCGATCAGCACGCCGATGTACGCCTCGTCGCGACGCGGCGACCAGGCATCCTTCTGCTGCACGAAACGGGCGGCGTTGAGGCCGGCGATCAGGCCTTGCGCGGCGGCCTCCTCATAACCGGTGGTGCCGTTGATCTGGCCGGCGAAGAACAGGCCGGCGACCGCCTTGGTCTCCAGCGAGGACTTCAGTCCGCGCGGATCGAAGAAGTCGTACTCGATGGCGTAGCCGGCGCGGGTGATGTGGGCCTGCTCGAAGCCGCGGATGCTGCGCACCAGATCCAACTGCACATCGAACGGCAGCGAAGTGGAAATGCCGTTGGGATAGATCTCCACCACGTCCAGGCCTTCCGGCTCGACGAAAATCTGGTGGCTGGCCTTCTCGGCGAAACGCACCACCTTGTCCTCGATGGACGGGCAGTAGCGCGGGCCGATGCCCTCGATCTGGCCGGTGTACAGCGGCGAGCGGTGCAGCGCGTTGCGGATGATCTCGTGGGTGCGCTCGCTGGTGTGGGTGATCCAGCACGACACCTGGGCCGGATGGTCCGCCACGTCGCCGATGAAGGACATCACCGGCATGGGCGTGTCGCCGGGCTGCTCCTCCATCACCGCGTAGTCCAGCGTGCGGCCGTCGATGCGCGGCGGCGTGCCGGTCTTCAGCCGATCGACAACGAAGCGGCCTTCGCGCAGCTTGTGCGCCAGCGCGGTCGCGGGCGGGTCGCCGGCGCGGCCGGCCGCGTACTGGGTCTCGCCGACATGGATCTTGCCTGCCAGGAAGGTGCCGGCGGTCAGCACCACCGCCGGCGCATGGAAACGCAGCCCGGTCTGGGTGATGGCGCCGCGGATGCTCTCGTCCCCGATGATCAGATCGTCCACCGCCGCCTGGAACACGGTCAGGTTGGGCCGGGCTTCCACCGCGCTGCGGATGGCGCGGCGATACAGCGCGCGATCGGCCTGGCAGCGGGTCGCCCGTACCGCCGGTCCCTTCGAGGCGTTGAGGGTGCGCCACTGGATGCCGGCGCGATCGGCGGCCCATGCCATCACCCCGCCCAGCGCGTCGATTTCCTTGACCAGGTGGCCCTTGCCGATGCCGCCGATGGCCGGGTTGCAGCTCATCGCGCCGACGGTCTCGACGTTGTGGGTCAGCAGCAGCGTGCGTGCGCCGGCGCGCGCCGCGGCGAGCGCGGCCTCGGTGCCGGCGTGGCCGCCGCCGATGATGATGACGTCGTAACGGTAGAAGTCGTGGTTCATGGTTCGTGTTCAGCCTTGGCGACCGGCGTTCGCGGTGGCGGGCGCCGGACCGGGTGGTACCGGATTGGCACGCTTCCTGCGAAGTATCCACGGCACCCGATGTGGCAAGCGACAGGGGCGTGGGCTGGGATTGGAACAGGGGCCAGCCATGCGCACAGCGGGGATGCCGGGGGCCGGTAGTCGGGGGACTGCCGGCCCTTTTTTTGTGCGCGAAGGATACCGCGTCAGGCAATGAAAAACCCGGCCGAAGCCGGGTTTGAAGAGGCGCCGACGCCCGGCAGGGACCGGAACAGGGGGGATCCAGAACTCCCCACCGGACGTCGACATGGAACCTTTATCGCCTGTGACGTCAGAAAGCGACGCAACCGGTCAACTTCGGCTCCAACGGCCCGACGGCCGGCGGTCTGGCCCCCGGATCAGTTCTCGATGACCCGGACCCGCCCGCCACGGGGCTGGATCCGCGGCGCCCCGGCCGGCCGCTCATTGATGCTCCGGGGCATCGACTGCGGCCGCGACGGCGCGCCCGGCGAAACCCGGGGTGGCTGGCCCGGAACCGCCGGCTGCTGGCCGTGCTCACGCCAGGCCCCGCGGGTCGGATCCCGCCAGGGAGCCGGGCGGTTGCCGCCCGGACCGCTGCCCGGCGGTGGCCGGTAGCCGCCGTGATCGTGGCCCGGACGCGGCCGATGCACCGGCGGCGGATAGTACGGGTAATACGGACCGTAGTAGCCGTAGTAGGGCTGGCGACCGGAGTAATAGGGCCGGTTGTAGGCGCCACCGTAGTAGCTGCCGTAGACCGGATAGCCATAGGCGTCGTAATAGCGGACCACCGGGCGGCCCTGGTAATAGCCACCGGCCGCACTGGCGCCGACATGGTCGTACGTGGCGCAACCGCTCAAGGCGGCTGCGGCCAACGCGGCGATGATCAGCAATCTTGGTTTCATGTGCAGCCCCTGACTTTTCCTGCGGTTGCCAGCATCGGGCCGGCGGATTGAATCCGTGCTTAACCCTGGCCATCACGCGCGCCCTGCTTCACCCGCGGTTGCCCCGGCGGCGCATCCAGTCGGGGCGGGTGGTGCGTTAACCTGTTGTCCATGCCGCATACCCTGCCCACGTTCGACGATATCCTGGCCGCCGCCGCCCGCATCGCCCCCCATGCCCACGCCACGCCGGTCCTGCATTCGCGCGAACTGGACGAGCTGGCCGGCTGTTCGTTGTTCTTCAAGGCCGAACCGCTGCAGCGCAGTGGCGCCTTCAAGTTCCGTGGCGCCTGCAACGCGGTGTGGTCGCTGCCGGAAGCGGATGCCGGGCGCGGCGTGGTGACCCATTCCTCCGGCAACCACGGCGGCGCCCTGGCGCTGGCGGCGCGCACCCGCGGCATCCCCTGCCATGTGGTCGTGCCCGAAGGCGCCGTGGCCACCAAGCTCGCCTCCATTGAACGCTACGGCGCGACGATCCACCGCTGCGCCCCGACCCAGGCCGCGCGCGAAGCCGCCTGCGCGCAGGTGCAGGCCGAAACCGGGGCCCGGCTGATCCACCCCTTCACCCATCCGGCGGTGATCGCCGGACAGGGCACCGCGATCCTGGAATTGCACAACAGCCATGGCGCGTTCGACGCGGTGATGACGCCGGTGGGCGGCGGCGGCCTGAGCACCGGCACCGCGATCGCCACCGCGCGGATGGCCCCGACCTGCCGGATCTACGCGGCCGAGCCGGCCGGCGCCGACGACACCGCGCGTTCGCTGGCGCTCGGTCGGCGCGTGGCTGATTTCAGCCCGGACACAGTCTGCGATGGCCTGCGTACCCTGGTCGGCGAACCCAATTTCGCCGCCCTGCGCCAGCACGGAGTGCAGGTGCTGGTGGCCGACGATGCGGAAACGATCTCGGCGATGCGCCTGCTCTGGCAATGCCTGAAACTCGTGGTCGAGCCTTCCTCCGCGCTGGTGCTGGCGGCATTGCTGAAACATCGCGAACACTTCGCGGGACAGCGCGTCGGCCTGGTGCTGTCAGGCGGCAATGTCGATCTCGATGCCCTTCCGTGGGGGCCGGCGTGAGCGTGGGCACGGCGCGCCGGAAGCGGCGCACGGGATTCTGGGGTTGGGTCCGCCGCTTGCTGCTGCTGCTGTTGTTGTGGCTGGCCGGCGTGGCCGGCTACATCACCTGGGTGGGCCAGCGCGATCAGGCCGCGCCCGCCGACGCCATCATCGTGCTCGGCGCGGCGGCCTACGACGCCAAGCCTTCGCCGGTGTTCGAGGAGCGCATCCGTCACGGCATCGAACTGTACAAGCGCGGCCTGGCCAAGACGCTGATCTTCACCGGTGGCTACGGCGGGTCCGGCGCGCGCTTCTCCGAATCGCAGGTGGGCCGCCGCTATGCGATCCGACAGGGCGTCCCGGCCCGGGCCATCCTGATCGAATCGGTCTCGCGCAACACCCACGAGAACCTGCGCCAGGCCGCGGCGCTGATGCAGACCCATGACCTGCACAGCG
Organism: Pseudoxanthomonas sp. 134C1; assembly: GCF_057773065.1. Taxonomy (NCBI): domain Bacteria; kingdom Pseudomonadati; phylum Pseudomonadota; class Gammaproteobacteria; order Lysobacterales; family Lysobacteraceae; genus Pseudoxanthomonas; species Pseudoxanthomonas sp. 134C1. The sequence goes on along the minus strand of NZ_JBYMTH010000001.1, from coordinate 471,388 downwards.
CGGTCGTCGTCAGCGATCCGCTGCACATGGCGCGCGCGCTGCGCATCAGCCACGAGCTGGGCATCGACGCATTGGGTTCGCCCACGCCGACCAGTCGTTTCCGCAGCTTCACCACGCGCTGGCGCTTCCTGCTGGCCGAGGTGTACTTTTTCCACCGCGACCGCCTGCCGCAGTCTCGCTGAGACGCCGCCGCGGAGCCGTCCGGGAGTATCATCCGGGTTCGCACCGGATGAGGCCACGCGCATGAAGATCGACGGCAACCGCAGGCAGGATCGCGCCACCGAACTGGTGCTGACCTATTACGCGGCCTTCAACCGCGGCGACTGGGACGGCATGCTGGCGCTGCTCGCCGACGACGTGGTGCACGACCTCAACCAGGGTGCGCGCGAAACCGGGCGCGAAGCCTTCGCCGCCTTCCTCGGCCGGATGAACGCCAGCTACCGCGAACAGTTGCGGGACATCGTGGTACTCGCCTCGCTGGATGGCGATCGCGCCGCCGCCGAATACGTGGTGCATGGCGAGTATCTCAACACCGACGAAGGCCTGCCGCCGGCCAAGGGCCAGGCCTACGTGTTGCCGGGCGGTGCGTTCTTCGACATCCGCGATGACCGGATCGCCCGCGTCACCAACTACTACAACCTGCAGGACTGGATTGCGCAGGTAAGCAGGTAGTACGGCGCGGGTCGGGACAGGTCGAAGCTGATCCCCCTCGGTCCCCCTTGTTTGAAGGGGGATAACACGCTGCCGTCACTATTCCCCGCGCCGGCGGATCGGAATCCGCGACAGCGGCACGCTCACGATCTCCTCGCCACCCTGGCCGCGGATCGGCGCGCCGGGTTCCGGTGCCCAGGCGTGGGCGTAGATCACTTCCCAGGTGCTGGGCAGCTTGCCGTCGGCGCCGCGCAGCGGTTCATAGGCGGCGCTGGCCGCCGCGAAACGGCGGCGCCCGGTCAGCGTGTGCCGCCGCGAATTCATCGCATTGGTCGCGCCCATCGCACGCAGCTCGCGCATCAGCGCGGGAAGATCGGCGTAGGTGAGGGTAAAGCGATCCCGATCCAGCACCGGATCCCGGAAGCCGGACATCATCAGCGCGTCGCCGAACTGCGCGATCGGGGCGAAGCGGCTGACGTGCGGCGTGTCGTCGGCCTCGGCAAAGGCATCGCGCAGTTCCTGCAGCGTGTCCGGGCCGAACGTGGAGCACAGCAGCAGGCCGCCCGGCTTGAGCACGCGGCGGAACCCGGCGAACACGGCGGGCAGATCCTCCACCCACTGCAGACACAGGTTGGAGAACAGCACGTCGACGCTGCCCTCGGCCAGCGGCAGCGCGCGCGCATCCGCGCACACGCGTGCGAAAGGCTTCCACCACCCCGCCTGTTTCTTCGCCTCGCGCAGCATCGGCAGCGCCAGATCCAGCGCGATCACCTGCGCCTTCGGCCAGCGCTTGTGCATCGTCGCGGCGGCATGTCCCGGCCCACTGCCCACGTCGACGGCCAGCTTCGGCGCGCGGTCGCCCAGATAGTCCAGCGATTCCAGCAGGCGTTTTCCGACCTCGTGCTGAAGCACGGCGACCGCGTCGTAGCCGGCGGCCGAGCGCGAGAACGCGCGGCGGATGTGGCGGTGATCGAACTGGGAATTCATCGCGGGATTCTAATCGAGTGGAAAGACCGGCCTGCCGTGTTCAACCGTGCGGGCCGGCCGTGTGGCCGATGGCGGCGAGGAAGTCGGACAGCTCGTGCGCCACCCGGTCGGCGTGGCCGAGGAAGGGCGCATGTCCACCGCCGGCGATGTCCACGTGCAGGCCCCACGGTGCCAGCGCTGCCGCATCGCGCATGCCGGCGGCGGGCACCAGCCGGTCGCGGCGACCGGAAATCCACAGGCTGGGCAGCGCGAGGCCGGCAAGCGCATCGCGCAGATCCGTGTGTTCCAGCAACTGCAGTCCCTGCTGCAGCGCCTGCGGCGCCGGCTCACCACGCGCGTACAGGGCCTGCTTGAGCGTACGCAGTTCCTCGCGCGCGTGTTCGGAGCCGATCGTGTCCAGGGCCAGGAAGCGTTCCAGCGTGCCGCGGTAGTCGCGCCGCAGTTCCTCGCCGAACTGCAGGAACACCGAGGATTCGACCGCGTGCGGCCAGTCGTCGCCGCGCACGAACCGCGGCGTCGCCGCGATCAGCGCCAGACCTTTCACCCGTGGCGAAGAGGCCGCGGCCTGCATCGCGAACAGACCGCCCAGCGACCAGCCCAGCCAGACCGCCGGCGGGGTGCGCGCCAGGATCTCCTCGACGCATGCCCGCGGTTCCAGCGGTGTGGACGAATCACGGCTGTGGCCGTGGCCCGGCAGATCGACCAGATGCAGGGTGCAGCGATCCGCCAGCCGTTCGATCAGCGGCGCGAACACGCCGCCGTGCAGGGCCCAGCCATGAATCAGAACCAGCGAGGGGCCTTGGCCCACGACTTCGATATGCATGCGATACGGAACGGAAGGCCGCCGGTGGGGCCGGCGGAAATGACGGTGCCTATTGTCGCCGATTCCGCGGCGGCGACCGGCCGGACAAGTGCTGCACGTTCAGGTGCCGACGTTGCGGATGCGGCGTACGGCGTCCCACGACCGCGCCAGCACCTCGACCAGTTGATCCACGTCCTGCGGCGTGTGCAGGGCGGACAGGGTGACGCGCAGGCGTGCCTTGCCCTCGGGCACGGTCGGCGGGCGGATCGCGGGGACCCAGAATCCGGCGCTCTCCAGCGCCGAGGACAGCGCCAGCGCGTTGGCTTCGTTGCCGCACAGGACCGGTTGGATGGGCGTGTCCGACGCCATCAGTTCGAGCCCGCGTCCCTGCGCGGCGCCGCGGAACCGATCCACCAGCATCTGCAGCTTCTCGCGCCGCCAGTGATCCCGCCGCGCATGCCGTACCGCCACCCGGGTGGCGGCCGCCAGCGCCGGCGGCAGCGCCGTGGTGTAGATGTACGGTCGCGCGGTTTCCGCCAGATGCTGGATCAGCACATCGCTGCCGACCAGCACCGCGCCATAACCACCCAGCGCCTTGCCGAGCGTGACCAGTTGCAGCGGCACTTCCTCCACGCCCATGCGCGCCTCGGCCACGCTGCCGCGTCCCTCCGGTCCGCGCACGCCGACACCGTGCGCATCATCGACATACAGCATCGCCTGCTGCATCCGCGCCACCAGGCTGAGCGCCCGCAACGGTGCGACATCGCCGTCCATGCTGAAGACGCCATCGGTGGCCAGCATCGCCGCGCCTTCGGGTGCCTGCCGCAGCTGGCGCATCGCACCTTCCGGATCCAGGTGCGGATAGCGGCGCAGCTTGCATCCGGCCAGGCGGGTGGCGTCGATCAGGCTGGCGTGGTTGAGGCGGTCCTGCACACAGACGTCGCCGTCCTCCAGCAGTGCCTGCTGCACGGCGAGGTTGGCAAGGAAACCGTTGCCGAACAGCAGCGCGCGCGGATAGCCCAGCCAGTCGGCGATGTCCTGTTCCAGCCCGTCGTGGGCGAGATGATGCCCGGTGATCAGGTGGGAAGCACCGGCGCCCGCGCCTTCGCGGCTGGCCGCATCCTGCAGCGCGTTCAGCACTTCGAACTGCCGCGACAGGCCCAGATAGTCGTTGCCGGCGAACTCGGTCAGCCAGCGGCCGTTGACCTCCACCCGCACGCCGTCGCGACGGGTGACGGTGCGGCGCACGCGCGAGCGCCCCTGCGCGGCGCGCAGCTTGCGCTGGGTGTGGACGCGTTCCAGCAGATCGGGGCGGGTCATGACAAATGGGCGGCCTGGCAGCGGGACGGCAAGGAAGTTTCCTGATTGCGCCGCATGGCCGGAAACGCGACGCAGGGCGACGCCGCCTGTCCGGCGCCGTGCCTGTCTGCCAGATTCCCCCTGAGCACAATGACTACGCCGCGTGGTCGCAGCAGGCGGCCGGCGCGGTGATGTCGGCGTGCACCGTAGCGCCGCCGGTAACATTGCTTCTGTGACTATCGTCAAAATTCTCCACCTGTACCGCCATCGGCCGCAGGCCCAGGCGGGCAAACAGGGCCTGATCGCGCTCCGTATCGGGATTGCCGGTGGTGAGCAGTTTCTCGCCGTAGAAAATCGAATTGGCGCCGGCGCTGAAACACAGCGCCTGCAACTCGTCGCTCATCGATTCGCGGCCCGCCGACAGCCGCACCATCGAGCGCGGCATCGCGATGCGGGCGACCGCGATCGTGCGCACGAACTCGAACGGATCCAGTTCCACCGTGCCATGCAGCGGCGTGCCCGCCACCTGCACCAGCCGGTTGATCGGCACCGAGTCCGGATGCGCCGGCAGGTTGGCCAGCGCCTGCAGCAGACCAGCGCGCTGATCGCGTGATTCGCCCATGCCGACGATGCCGCCACAGCAGGTCTTCATGCCGGCGTCGCGCACGTGCGCCAGGGTATCCAGGCGGTCCTGGTACTCGCGGGTGCGGATGACGTCGCCGTAGAACTCCGGCGCGGTGTCCAGATTATGGTTGTAGTAGTCCAGTCCGGCGTCCTTCAGCGCGGTGGCCTGCGGGCCGCTGAGCATGCCCAGGGTCGCGCAGGTCTCCAGCCCCAGCGCCTTCACCTCGCGGATCATCTCGGCGACCTTCGGGATGTCGCGATCCTTCGGCGAACGCCAGGCCGCGCCCATGCAGAAGCGCGACGCGCCGGCGGCCTTGGCCTGGCGCGCCCTGGCCAGCACCTCATCGGTTTCCATCAGCTTCTGCGCGTTCACGCCGGTGTCGTAGCGCTGCGCCTGCGGGCAATAGGCGCAATCCTCCGGGCAACCGCCGGTCTTCACCGACAGCAGGGTCGAGACCTGCACCTCGGCCGGGTCGAAATGGGCGCGATGCGTCGCCGCGGCGCGGAACAGCAGTTCCGGGAAGGGCAGATCGAACAGGGCCAGCAGCTCTTCGCGCTGCCAGTCATGGCGGAGTTCGGGCGTTTCAATGTGAGCGGACATCGCAGGCTCGCGGGGATAAAGTCGGCCAGTCTGGAAATCCCGCCCCACCCTGTCAACCGCAAGGATGCGATGAAAGTTGACAACTGGCTGACCTCGCTGGGTCACATGCTGCTCCCGCCCCGCTGCCTGATTTGCCGCGAAAAGGGGGGCAATGGCATCGATTTGTGTGAAAACTGCTTCGATTGCCTGCCTTGGCACCGGTCCGCCTGCGATCGTTGCGCACTGCCGCTGCCCCTGCCGGGTCGCTGTGGCCGTTGCCTGCGACGGCCGCCGCCCCTGGACATGACCTGCGCCGTGTTCCTCTATGCCGCCCCGGTCGACCGGCTGCTGCCCCGCCTCAAGTTCCACCACGACCTGGCCGCTGGGCGCCTGCTGGCCGATCTGATGGCTCCCTCGCTGGAAGCCCGGCCTCGCCCGCAGGCGCTGGTGCCCGTGCCGTTGCATCGCGACCGCCTGCGCCGACGTGGCTACGATCAGGCGCTGGAACTGGCGCGGCCACTGGCGCACCGGCTCGGCCTGCCACTGCTGCCGCAGGCGCTGCGGCGCACCCGCGATACCGCGCCGCAGTCGGAACTGGATGCCCGCGGACGCCGCCGCAACCTGCGCGCCGCTTTCCAGGCGGAGCCCGGGCCCCTCCCGGGTCACGTGGCGCTGGTGGATGACGTGATGACCACCGGGCAGACCCTGCATGCGGCTGCGACCGCGCTGCGCCGGGCCGGCGTGGCGCGGGTCGATGCCTGGATCTGCGCACGGGTGCCCTGACCCGACTTCCGGCAGGGGCGCGGCGGCGCGTCCGCCTTCAGCATGCGGACTTCCCCCGAGAGGCGTCTCCCATGAAGTCTCGTTCGCTGCTGTTGGCACTGTCCCTGTCCATGGGGTCCGCCCTGCCCGCCATTGCGTTGGCCGCCGATGACGACGCGACCCTCCGCGCGGTCGCGCAATCCGTGCTCGATGCGCAGATCCGCTTCGACGTCCCCGCCCTCGAGAAGGTGCTGGCCTCGGACTACGTGGAAGTCTCGCCGGTCGGCGACGTCGATACGCGCGCCGACGTGCTCGGCTTCTATGCGCCGGAGGCGCGCGAGCAGATGCTGGCCAAGGGAGTGGAACCGATCTCCGCCACGCTGGGCGATCCGCGGATCCGCATCGAGGGCGACCATGCACGACTCATCGCCCTGAACACCGCGACGTTGCGCATCCAGGGCGCCGAACAGCGGAAGCAGCTGCGCGCGGTGTTCGAGTTCCGCCGCGAAGGCACCGCGTGGAAACTGGCCAGCACGACCTACGTGCCGTATCGCGCCAAGCCCTGATCCTCGGCACCCTCACGTCCCCTTTTGCAGAAGGGAACCCAAGAGAATCCGCCTTCCGCGCAAACAGCACATGCCTCGATCTTCGAATGGCTGTCCAACACATTCCTTGCGACGCCTTTCAACGGGAACACGGCAATCCAGGAAGGAGTACGCAGGCGCGGAAAACGTCGGCCCGCAAGATGAGTCGCCTGCGATTGGCCGCAACCGCGACGCCGCGACTTGACGCCCTCCCGCCCGGGGCGTATTCGTGACCCGGTTTTCCCCGGGAAAGGAGACGGACATGGGCAGCAATCCGTTGGCGAACGTGTCGCGTGGCTGGTGGGTATTCCTGTTGTATGGCGTGCTGGCGCTGGTGTTCGGCATCGCCACCCTGCTCTGGCCCGGACGCTCGGTACTGGCATTGGTGCTGGCGTTCGGGGTGCTGTCGCTGGCGGACGGCATCGTCAGCCTGCTCAGCATCTTCCGCAAGGACATCGCGCTGCCGAACTGGCTGCTGATTCTCTATGCGCTGGTCTCGATCGGCTTTGGCGTACTGGCCATCACCCAACCGGCGCAGATGGCCGAGGCCATGCTGTGGCTGCTGGCGATCTGGCTGCTCATCGCCGGCATCGCGCGCATCGTGTTCGCCATCCAGGTGCGCAAGCTGATCAACGGCGAGTGGCTGCTCGCGCTCAGCGGCGTGCTGGCGATGCTGCTGGGCGTGCTGTTCCTGGCCAATCCGGGCGTCGGCCTCATCACCATCGCCATGTGGATTGCCATTGGCGCGCTGATCTACGGCGTCCTGCAGCTGATCGTCGCGTTCCGGCTCAGGCGGCTGCGATCGCAGGCCTGAGCCTGCATCAGCGTACCAGCGAAAGTGGAATGGCCGCCTTCGGCGCGCGCCCGGAACCAATCATCGCCACCGCGCGCAGTTCGACCGGCGCGCTTTCATTGAGCAACGCGGTGGTGCCCACCGCGCTCCACGCCGGGTAGTGCGAAGGAAAGAATTCGCGGTGCACGCGCAGGAAGCGTTCGAACTCCTGTTGGAAGGCGGCCGTGTCGGTCGGCTGCCGGTGGTAGCTGGTCAGCTCCACGACATCGCCCAGATCGGCGCCGGCCAGCGCCAGCCGCGTCCTCAGCACTTCGAACATGCGCCGGATCTTGTCCTCGTACCCCCCCTCGCCACCAGCCGGGATGCCCGACACGATCACCATGTCGCCCACCTTGACCACCGGCGAGTAATGCCACTGGTGATAGTCGGCTTCTTCGCCGGGGGCGGCGAAATGCTCGCGGGTGGGAGCGGCGTCCTGCGCGGACGCGGGAACCGCCAGCGTGGACAGGCACAGCAGCAGCGGGATTGCGTGCTTCGGGATCACACACTTCATGCGGCCTCCATTGGCCTGCCAGCAGGCCCTGCGGTCACGGCGGGTGAGGGGGTGGTGTTCAGCGGGCGCCCAGGGCGTAGTCCAGGGCGATGCCCGCGAACACCGCCGCGCCCACCCAGTTGTTGTGCAGGAACGCGCGGAAGCACGGCCCGCGTTCGCGATGGCGCGCGATGAAGAATTCGTAGGCCACCAGCAGGACCGCCACGCCCAGTCCGGCCCAGTACCCGATTCCCATGTCCGCCCGCTGACCCACCAGCGCCAGCGCCAGGAACACCAGCGCATACAGTACGCCCTGGATGATCAGATCCAGATCGCCGAACAGGATCGCGGTGGATTTGGATCCCATGCGGATGTCATCGTCGCGATCGACCATCGCGTACCAGGTGTCATAGGCGGTCGACCACAGGATGTTGGCACCGTACAGCACCCAGCCAATCGGCGGCACTTCGCCCTGCACGGCGGCGAACGCCATCGGGATGCCCCAGCCGAACGCCATCCCCAGATATACCTGCGGCAGATGGGTGTAGCGCTTGAGATAGGGATAGCTGGCCGCCAGGAACAGACCGATGAAACTCATGCCGATGGTCAGCGCGTTCATCGTCAGCACCAGCGCGAACGCGGCGATCATCAGTACCGCGAACACCATCAATGCTTCGCGGCCACTGACCGCGCCGGTTGCCAATGGCCGCGCCTTGGTGCGCTCCACATGCGGGTCCAGCCAGCGGTCGGCGTAGTCGTTGATCACGCAACCGGCCGAACGGGTCAGCCAGACGCCGGCGGTGAACACGAACAGCGTCCACCACGGCGGCGTACCGCCCGCCGCCAGCCACAGCGCCCACCACGTCGGCCACAGCAGCAGCAGCACGCCGATGGGACGGTCGCCACGGGTGAGCTTCCAGTATTGGCCCAGGCGCTCGCGCCAGCGCGACGCCGCGGGAGCTTCAAAACGTTCGTAACCCATCTTCAGCAGGAGTACCGGGTGTAAGCGGGAAGCAGCATCCCTGCGCGGAGACCGGCAGGATGCCACGCGGGCGATCTTACCGCCCGGCCGCGCGGCAACGTCGCATCCGGGCCGGTCTCCGGGTCCGGGATTTACTTCACGCCCGCGCGCCCATTGGGCTGGCCGCCGGCTTTCGGGTAAGCTATGCCGTCCGCGCGCCCGTAGCTCAGCCGGATAGAGTAGTGGCTTCCGAAGCCATTGGTCGGGGGTTCGAATCCCTCCGGGCGCGCCATTTTTCTCCCGCCTTCCGCGGCGGCCCCCAAGCGCGTCGCGCCTCGACTCCCCTCCCGAACCCGGTTTTCCTAGCCGGCCGCCCCGGCGGAGGCCTCTGGTTTCCCCTTGGGTCACGCCGGAGTTCGCGCTGGCCTCGGCTCCCTGTCCGCTTTCGGCACGCCGGCTCCGTTACTGGCTCATACACCGCACCGGGGAGACCGCGATGATCCGTCGTTTCTTGCTCCTTTCACTGCTCGCGGCCCTGCTGGCGGGCTGCGAGCCGGCTCCCAAGGCCGCGGGTGACGCCATCCCCGCTCCCGAAGCCGCCGCCCTGCCCCTGTTCGATACCTTTGGCGACCTGCATCACGACGTGGGCACGCGCGTGCCCGCCGCGCAACGCTACTTCGACCAGGGCCTGCGCATGGCCTACGGCTTCAACCACGAAGCGGCCGGGCGCGCATTCGCCGAAGCGGCGCGGCTCGATCCGGAATGCGCGATGTGCGTGTGGGGCCAGGCGCTGGTGCTGGGACCGAACATCAATCTTCCGATGGATCCTGCGCAGGCGAAGGACGCCACCGCCCTCGCCACGCGTGCCGCGAGCCTTGCGCGATCGGCGCGTGCTGTCGATCGCGCACTGATCCAGGCCTTGCAGGCGCGCTACGCCGATCCGGCGCCGGAAGATCGCAAGCCGCTGGATCGGGCCTACGCCGATGCGATGGCGCGCGTGGTCGCGCAGTTTCCCGACGACGACGACGCGGCGGCCCTGTACGCCGAGGCCCTGATGGATCTTTCACCGTGGGCGTACTGGAACGCCGACGGCAGCCCGGCGGAGTTCACCCCGCGCCTGCTCGGCGAACTGGAGCGCGTGCTGGCACGCAATCCGCGCCACATCGGCGCGATGCATTACTACATCCATGCCGTCGAAGCGTCGCCCACCCCGCAGCGCGCCGAGCGCTACGCGGACGCGTTGGCCGCGCTGGCGCCCGGTTCGGGCCACCTGGTGCACATGCCCGCGCACATCTACATCCGCGTCGGCCGCTATCACGACGCGACGCTGACCAACTTCGCCGCGAGCACCGCCGACAAGGATTTCCTGGCGGTGTGTCGCGGCAGCAACGGGGTCTACCCGCTGGGCTACGTGCCGCACAACTGGCACTTCGCCACGATGACCACCGGCCTGACGGGGTCCCGCACCCTGGCACTGCAGGCGGCCGCGCAGACCGCCCAGCGCGCGGACCGCGCCGCGATGGGGCAGGCGCCGATGGAGTTCATGCAGCAGTTCGTGGTCACGCCCCTGCTCACCCAGGTCCGCTTCGGCGATTGGGATGCGATCCTGTCGGATGCTTCCGCGCCGCCTGAACTGCCCTATCCAGCCGCCATCCGGCACTTCGCCCGCGGCATGGCGCACCTGCGCAAGGGCACGGTGGCCGAAGCCGCGCGCGAAGCCGACGCCCTGCACGCGATCGCGACTGATCCGGCGATGACGAAAGTGAGCTTCTTCGACATCAACCACGCCGACGGCGTGCTGCGGGTCGCCGACGCCCTGCTGCGCGGCGAACTCCTGCGCGCGCAGGGCAAGGATGCGGACGGCATCGCCGCGTTGCGCGAGGCCGTCGCCGCCGAGGATGCCCTGGCCTACAACGAACCCGCCGACTGGCCGCTGCCGGTGCGGATCTATCTGGGCGCCGCACTGCTCGAAACGGGCGACGCCCAGGGTGCCGCGGAAGCATTCGGCCAGGATCTGAAGACCTATCCGGCCAATGGCTGGTCCCTCTACGGCCTGGCGCAGGCGCAACAACAGCTCGGGCAGGCCGACGCCGCGCGCGAAACCTCGCGCAGGCACACCTCGGCCTGGCAGTGGGCGGATGCGCCGCTGACCGCCGCCCGCTACTGAAGCGTCGGGCCGGAATTCACGCCCGGCTGATCCCGTCGGCCCCGTCGACGGGGTTGGTTTACCTCTCTTGTCCACTGAAAACGCCTTGCTCACGGCGACGGGTCGCAGGCCCGCGATTGCGTGGACAATGTGCCGACCGATGGCCTTGACGGAATTACATGTAATCGAATAGCTTGGTTACATGACAGCTCGGAAGCCGGCCATCAAAGCCTCGACCCTGCACGTTCGCAACTACCGCGAGCGCATGCGTGAGCAGGGCCTGGTGAAAAAGGACGTGTGGATCCGGCCGGAGTACGCGACCGAGCTGGCGGCGATCGAGAAATCGATGCGCGAAGCCCAGCGCGACACGGGCATTCCCTATCTGCCCGCGCAGCCGACCGAAGCCGGTTGGACGGTACCGGCCATCCGCCATGCGATCGCCCAGACCAGCGTGGTGCGCGATGGTCTGGTGAGCCTGGAGACCATCGAGGGCGCCGAACCCAGCCTGCACCTGATCCTTCACGAGTATGGCGACCTGTCGGTGTTCCTGGCGGTCGGCGGCGAGCAGATCCTGGTCGAGGCCTACCTCTGGCCGGTCAGCGAAGTGATCGACCAGGCTGCGTTCAACGCCCACGTGCTCGGCACCCATGTGCTGCTGCCCCTGTCGACCATCGGCCTGCAGCGGATTGGCGGCGTCGCCGGCTACGTGATGTTCGGCGCCCTGGATACCCATTCCAGCCTGGCCAACCTGATGTTCGAGATCGAGACGCTCGCCGAGAACGTCATCCATGCCACCGAGGCGTACCAGCCCTATCTGCGCGCTCCGCGCAAGGCGGGGCGCTGATGCCGGAAACGCTCAAACTCCTCTTCAGGCGCATCCAGGACGGCATGGAGGGCCTCGCCGACGCGGTCCTCGGCGAACGCGCCGAGCGCCTGCTCGACGACGAGATCCGGACAGTGGACGATGCCCTGCATCAGGCTCGGGGCGAGCATGCGGCCGCGAAAGCGCGGCGCATCGCCAACGAGCAGCACCTCGCGGCATCCACCGCACAACTGGCGGCCTTCGAGGCACGGGTCGAGTCCGCACTGCGCCAGCGGCGTACCGGGCAGGCACGGGCCACCGCCGAACAGGTCGTGCAGTTGCAGGAACAGCGCAATGAACGGAATCGACAGACAAGCGTGCTCGCCTCGCAGGAACAGCAGTTCGCGCACGCGGTGGAGCAGCTCGAAGGCCGGTTGCGCAGGCTCAAGCACCAGATCGACATCCTTCGCGCCAGCATCAGCCTGCAACGTGCGCAGGCTACGGTGGCGCGGCGGCAACCCGGCGAGGCGCCGCATCCGGAGCCCGCGTTCGCATCCGCGCAACGGATGAAGCGGCGCGGCGCTGGCGCGACCGCCCCCCAGACCGGTGGCGTCAAGGCGCCCGCGGCGGATCCCGCGGAGGCGGTATTGGCGCGGGCCGAAAAACGCATCAAGTCGTCCCCGCGAAAGCGCTGATCGCAAGGAGCCCCGATGACCGAGTTCCTCACCACCGCCCTCAGTTTCCCCACCCTGATCTACAGCGTACTGCTGGCGTTCTGCGTGATCTACTGGCTGCTGGCCGCCACCGGCATCCTCGATTTCGATACGGTCGATGGCTGGCTGGGCAGCGACGGCGACAGCGTCGAACCCAGCCAGATCGCCGGCATGATCGCCCGCCTGGGCTTGTCCGGCGTACCGATGATGCTGGTACTGACGGTGCTGTCGTGGTTCGGCTGGCTGATCACGTATTTCGTCCAGCTGTGGCTGCTGCAGTACGTGCCCGACACCCTGCGCTGGCTGGCCGGCGCGGGCGTCCTGGTGGCCGCGCTGGTTCCGGGCGTGCTGGCGACCTCACTGTTGCTGCGGCCGCTGGCCAAGCTGATCACCCGCCTGCGTCCTCCCTCGCCCGCGCCGGTGCTGGGTCGGATTGGCAGCGTGATCTCGCCGAGGGTCGATGAAACCGCCGGCCGCGCCCGGTTCGACGACGGTGGCGCCGGCCTGATTCTGCAGGTCCGCGCCATGCCCGGCCAGGACTTCGCACGCGGCGACCGGGTCGTACTCATCGAACACCTCGCCGCTTCCGACACCTACCGCGTCATCTCCGAATCCGCCTTCCACCAGCAGTAAACGCACCGCGCCTACAAGGAGTTCCGCCATGAGCACCGCCAACATTCTTCCCTTCCTCCTCGGCCTCGGCGTCCTGCTGGTGCTGGGACTGGGCTTCATCGGCATCTTCAAGGCCTTCTACAAGAAGGTCGAGCAGGGCACCGCGCTCATCGTCAACGACATGAGTTCGCAGCCGAAGGTGCACTTCACCGGCGCGCTGATCATCCCGGTGCTGTACAAGGCCGAGCTGATGAAGATCAGCCTGATCACCCTGCAGGTCGATCGCCGTGGCAAGGAAGGCCTGGTCTGCCGGGACAACATGCGCGCCGACATCGCGGTGGCGTTCTACCTGCGCGTCAACGAGACCCCGCAGGATGTCCTGCGCGTGGCCAAGGCGATCGGCGCGGACCGCGCCTCCGACAGGCACGCCGTCGACGAGCTGTTCAATGCCAAGTTCTCCGAAGCGCTGAAGACGGTCGGAAAGAAGTTCGATTTCACCGACCTGTTCGACAAGCGCCAGGAGTTCCGTGACGAGATCGTCGCGGTGATTGGCCAGGATCTGAATGGCTACGTGCTGGAGGACGTGGCCATCGACTACCTCGAACAGACGCCGAAGTCCCTGCTGGACCCCAGCAACATCCTCGACGCCGAGGGCATCCGCAAGATCACCGAATTGACCGCCCTGCAGAACGTGCGCACCAACGAACTGGAGCAGAACGAAAAGCTGGCGATCACCAAGAAGAACACCGAAGCGCGCGAAGCGATGCTGGCGCTGGAACGCCAGCAGGCCGAGGCCGAGGCGCGTCAGCAGCGCGAAGTCGAGACGGTGCGCGCGCGTGAAGCCGCCGAGACCGCCAAGGTGATCGAAGAGCAACGCCAGGTGTCGGAGCGCGCGCGCCTGGAAACCGAGGAACAGATCAAGATCCGCGAGCAGGAACAGCTGCGCCAGGTCGAAGTCGCCGAGCAGAACCGCCGCCGTGCGGTCGCAATCGAGCTGGAGCGCGTCGCCCGCGCCGAACAACTGGAGCGCGTCAGCACGAACAAGGAAGTGCAGATGCAGGAAGTTGAGCGCGACAAGGTCGTCGAGCAGGGCCGGATGGAAGTGGCCAACGTCGTCCGCGAACGCACCCAGATCGAGCAGACCGTCGCCGTGGCCGAGGAGAAGATCAAGGAGACCCGCGAGGTCGCCGAGGCCGATCGCGCCAAGCAGGTGACCGTGCTGGCCGCCGAAGCCGCCGCGCAGGAAACGCTGGTGAAGGACGTCAAGGCCGCCGAGGCCGCCGAACAGGCCGCCCGCCACCGCGCGGTCGAGCTGACGGTGCTGGCCGACGCCGAACTGCAGGCCGCCGGCAAGCAGGCCGAGGCCAAGCGCGTGCTGGCGGAAGGCACGCGGGCCGAATCCGCCGCGCCGGGCCTGGCCCACGCGCAGGTGCAGGAAGCCAACGCGGCCGCGATGGAGAAGACCGGCCTGGCCGAGGCGCGCGTGCTGGAAGCCAAGGCGGATGCCACCTACAAGCAGGGCAACGCCGATGCGCGCGTGCTCAACGAACGCCTGACCGCCGAAGCCGAGGGCGCCGAAAAACTCGGCCGCGCCAACGCCACCGCCACCCAGGCCATGGGCGACGCAGAGGCCAGCAACATCGGCCGCAAGATGGCGGCCGAAGCCGAGGGCCTGACCTCCAAGTTCGACGCCATGGGCAAGATGAGTCCGGAGGCACGCAGCCACGAGGAGTACCGCATGCTGCTGGAAACCCAGCTGCGCCAGTTGCTGGCCTCGTTCGACGCGGGCAAGGCCATCTCGCGCGAGAACGCCGAGATCCTCGCCGGCGCGCTGAAGAATGCCAACATCGAGTTGATCGGCGGCGACGGCGGCGTGTTCAACGCGCTGACCAAGGGCGTTTCGCTGGGCAAGGCGCTGGAAGGCATCGTCGGCGAGAGCCCGATCGCCGCGCAGTTGCTGGGTCGCCTGGCTGGCGGCGCGGGCCTGCCCGCCACCGCCCGCCAGTCCGAAGCCACCGACGCCTGAATCCGCGTCACCGAACCGGGTCGGCGGATGCACTCATCCGCCGTTCCCGATGTCTCGCATCGACCGCCCAGGACGGGCGAGGATGAGATCCGATGTCCGCAACCGTGAATCCCGAACCCATCGCCGACAACCAGGTCGACCAGGCCGTCGCCCAGGGCGGCGCCTACGAAGTCCTGCGCCGCCGCCTCGGTGAACAGGGCACACGCCTGCGCGGCCTGGTCGAAGCGCTCAACACACGCCGCCTGCAGGAGTTCGGCGACAGCCGCATGGAGGCGATAGGCCGCCTTCGCATCCGGACCGAGCACAATTCGGTCGGCCGCGACATCGTCCAGGTCGGCGACCTGCTGCTGTTCGGCTTCAACGTCTACATGGGCCTGAAGACGACCACGTCGATCGCCGACGTGTTCGGCCTGTACCGGCTGGTCGAAGCCGGCGAGGGCTACGACGTGGCGCCGGTGGACATCGCCGCGAGCTTCCTCGCGGACACCGGCTTCCAGCGTGATTTCGGCGAGCTGTACAGCTACTACAAGGATGCGCGCCTGCTGCAGCTGATCGTCCGCGACAGCCGCCTGCTGATGGCGTTCCAGATCGGCCTGAAGTCCACCGACGTGCGCGTTTTCCGCTGGACGCTCGCTTCCGACGGCACCATCAGCTACCTCGACGCGCGCGGTGAGCGCGACATCGTGCTGCCGCCGCCGTTCGATTTCGAGTGGATCCGGGCGACCAAGGACATGGAGGTCAGCGGCCGCCATCCGCATCTGAACATCCTCGACACACTGTTCGTCGAGACCACCGGCGGCGATCTGACCATCAAGGTCGAGAACAACACCGAGACGGGCGCCGGCGTCTACAGCGAACCGGTCGAGGATCGCACCCAGTCGCTGGACGATGCCCAGTTCGACTACGCCCGGGTCGGTTCGCTGATCCTCCTCAAGGTCCTGCCCTATCGCGAGAGCACCTGGCGCGGACTGGTCTACAACACGCTGACCGGCAAGGTCACCCGGGTCGACGCGATCGTGCAGGCCTGCATCCAGTTGCCGGAAGACCACGGCATCATCTTCCCCGGCGGTTACTACCTGCAGAATGGCGAGCACAAGGCGTTCGACGCCATCGTCCGGGACATGCAGTACAAGCGCACCCTCCGCTCGCCCAACGGCGAGGACGTGCTGTATGTGTTCTACGAACGCGAAACCGGCCAGGCGGCGCTGCTGGTGTACAACCTGATCCAGCGCCAGCTGCAGCCACCGGTGCTGGCGCACGGTTACGCCCGCCTGCACGACGGGCGCATGGTGCTGTTCCGGGCCGAGAACGACGATCCCACCCGCGTCCACCAGATGCAGGTCTGGCAGACACCCTTCAGTTCCGACGAATTCGCCGCCACCCGCGCACCGGGCACCTCGTTCATGGGCCGGCTCGGCAACGCGGAACTGGTCCGCGCGGTGTCCAATCTGCTCGATCTGGCCCGCGAGATCGAACGCGAAGACGTCTCCGCCCAGCGCTATCAACTGCTGACCCATTCCACCCGCCGGCTGTTCGATCTGCACCACTGGATCGACGACACCGAGTGCGAAGGCCTCGCCGGCCTGCTGCACGAAATCGCGGACACCGGCGAGTCGGTGCTGGACGAGTACGAGAAGGTCCAGCAGATTCGCCGTCAGTCCGATGCGGCGATGACCCAGGCGCGCAGCGACCATCGCGCCCTGATCGGCCGCCTGCAACCGGAAGGGTGGAACGGGATCGACCAGTTCGTCGAGGCGCTGGGCGCGATTTCCCGCCAGCGCGGCCATCTGCTGACCATCCGCGACTACCGCTACATCGACATCGCCGCGATCGACACGATGGCCGCCGCGCTGCAGGAAGCGCAGGATCGGGTCGGCCTGGCCACCGGCGAATTCCTCGCCGGCGAGAAGGCGCTGGCGCCGTTCCTGCAGCGCCTGTCCACCCTGGATGAGCAGGCCAGCGCCGCGACCACCGCGCGGGAACTGGGAGAGGCCATCACCGCGATGCAGGCGATGTCGGGCGAACTCGACATGCTGTCCGAGCTGATGGCCACATTGAAAATCGATGATGCCACCCGCCGCACCCGGGTGGTGGAATCCATTTCGACGATCTATGCGCGCCTGAACCAGACGCGCGCGCGGGCAGCGGCCAAGCGTCGCGAACTGGGTTCCGCCGAGTCGGTGGCCCAGTTCGGCGCCCAGTTCACCCTGTTCGCCCAGGCCGTTACGAACGCGCTGGCGCTGGCGAACACGCCCGAGCGCGCCGACGAGCAGTCTTCGCGGTTGCTCGTGCAACTGGAGGAACTGGAAAGCCAGTTCGGCGAGCACGAGCAGTTCCTCGGCGACATCCTGACCAAACGCGAGGAAGTGCTGGAAGCGTTCGAGGCGCACAAGCAGGCCCTGCTGGACGAGCGCCAGCGCAAAGCGCAGAGCGTGCTCGACGCGGCCAACCGCATCCTGGACGGCCTGGGTCGACGCACCGAACGCCTCGACAGCGCGGACGAACTCAACGCCTTCTTCGCCGGCGACGCCCTGATCCTCAAGCTGCGCGAACTGGCCGGACGCCTGCGTGAACTGAAGGATCCGGTCAAGGCCGATGATGTCGAAGCCCGCATCAAGGCCACCCGCGATCAGGCCATCCGCGCGCTGCGCGACCGCAACGACCTGTTCGAGGACGGCGGCAACATCATCAGGATCGGTCCGCGCCATCGCTTCAGCGTCAACACCCAGCCCCTGGATCTCACCCTGATTCCCCGCACCGACACGCTGTCGGTGCACCTGACCGGTACGGATTATCTGCAGCCGCTGCGCGATCCGGCGCTGGAAGCACTGCGTCCGTATTGGGACGTGGCGATCGAATCCGAGTCGCCGCAGCTGTATCGCGGCGAGTACCTTGCCGGCAGCCTCCTGGCGGATGCGCGTGCGGGCGGCAACGGCTTGTCCCTGTCGGTGCTGGAGCAGGCGCTCCCGGATCCCGAGGCGCTGTCGCGCCTTGTGCGCGACTACGCCGCGCCGCGTTATCGCGAAGGTTACGAGAAGGGCATCCACGATCACGACGCCGCCGCGATCCTGCGCGCCCTGCTGCCCCTGCAGCGCGCGGCGGGGGCGCTCGCGCACCCACCCGCCGGTCGCGCGCTGGCGATGGCGTACTGGTGCCAGGCCGGCGAAGAGTCCACGGCCGAATGGGCGGATCGGATCCGGGCCGCGCGTGTCATCGATGCGCTGAGCCCGGCGGGTGCCGCGTTGCCGGCGCTGCGCACCGAACTCGCCGACGCGATCGCGCGGCAACAGCAGGCCGGTGCGCTCCCGGCAGGTGCGGCCGAAAGCGCGGCCGGCTTCCTGGTCGACAGCGTCGATTCGGCCACGCCAACCTTCCGCGTCACCCAGTACGCGCAGCAACTGGCCAGCGCCTTCGCCGGGCAGCTGGCCGAAGGCGATGCGGGCGAAGTGCTCAGGCAGACGTTGCGACGGCTGCAGGATCGCCCTGTCGCCGCCTGGGCGTTATTGCAGCAGGCGTTCGCCGCGCTCACCAGCCAGGCGGAACTGGCACCGCTGGCCGCATACGCCCCGGAGGCAATTGCCCTGCACCTGTACGGCGCGCGCCTGCGCCATGTCGTCGACCCGGTTGGCCTGATGGCCCCGGTGCAGGGCCTGCTCGGCGAGCACCCCCGCATCGGGCAGGGCCGGCTGGCGCTGGCCGTGGATGATTTCCAGACCCGCTTCGACGCCCATCTCGATGGCTTCCTGCCGCAATGGCGGCGTTACCAGGGCCTGCGTGGCGAAGTGGTGCAGCGCGAGCGCGAATCGATGCGACTCGAGGAATTCAAGGCGCGTCCGTTGACCTCGTTCGTGCGCAACCGGCTGATCAACGAGGTCTATCTGCCGGTGATCGGCGACAACCTCGCCAAACAGATGGGCACGGCCGGCGAAGGCAAGCGCAGCGACCTGATGGGCCTGCTGATGATGATTTCCCCCCCCGGCTACGGCAAGACCACGCTGATGGAGTACGTCGCCGCTCGGCTCGGCCTGGTCTTCATGAAAATCAATGGCCCCGCGCTGGGGCACGAGGTGCGTTCACTGGATCCGGCGCAGGCGCCGGATGCGACCTCGCGGCAGGAACTGGAAAAATTGAACCTGGCCCTGGAAATGGGCAACAACGTGATGCTGTATCTGGACGACATCCAGCATACCCATCCGGAGTTCCTGCAGAAGTTCATCTCGCTGTGCGACGGCACCCGCCGCATCGAGGGCGTCTGGCGCGGCCAGACCAAGACCTACGACATGCGCGGACGCAAGTTCGCGGTGGTGATGGCCGGCAATCCGTACACGGAGTCCGGCGAGGTCTTCAAGATTCCGGACATGCTCGCCAACCGGGCCGATATCTACAACCTGGGCGACGTGCTGGGCGGGATGGAGGACGCGTTCCTGCTGAGCTACGTGGAGAACTGCCTGACTTCCAATCCGGTGCTGGCGCCGCTGGCTACCCGCGACATGGCCGATCTCTATCTCCTGGTGGATCGTGCCCGCGGCAAGGAGGTCAGCAGCAATCAGCTTTCGCATGCCTACAGTGGAGCCGAGATCAACGAGATCGTCGCCGTGCTGCAAAGGCTGCTGAGCGTTCGCGACGTGGTCTACCGGGTCAATCAGCAATACATCGCCAGCGCAGCGCAGGCTGACAAGTACCGTGTCGAACCACCGTTCAAGCTGCAGGGCAGCTACCGCAACATGAACAAGCTCGCCGAGAAGATCTCCCCGGTGATGAACGATGCCGAGCTGCAACAGCTGATTTCCGATCACTACCTGGGTGAAGCACAGTTGCTGACCACCGGCGCCGAGGAGAATCTGCTCAAGCTGGGTGACCTGCGCGGAACGCTGGGCGCCGAGGCGCAGGCGCGCTGGAAGCAGATCAAGGCCGATTTCCTGCGCAACAAGGCCATGGGCGCGGAAGACGCCGATGTTGGAGGCCGGGTCGTGGCGCAGTTGGCCGACATCGCGGTGGGATTGCAGCGGCTCGGCGAACCCGCCGCCGTGGACGCACCCGCGGCGCCCGTTCCCTGGGAAGCATTGCTCGAGGCCCTGCACACGCTGCGTCCGGAACCCGCTCCACCGCCGCCAGCACCGGTGGCGGCGGCGACTTCGGTATCGGATGCGGCACCTGTGCTGGCGGCCCTGCAGCGGACATTGAGCCGCCAGGATCAGCTGAACGGCGCACTCGTCGCCCTTGCCCAGGCGCTGCGCGCCAATGCGGCGGAATCCGGCCCGGTGGCACGCAAGACCAAGCCAAAATCCCGGCAGACCGAATTCGACAAGGTGATCGCCAATCTCGAATTCAAGGAAGAGCGTTCCACGCCGACTCTGGACGTGTCCCCTTCGCCGCAGGATCACGGAGACGGGCAGCCGTGAACCCGGATCGCGCCAGCGACAGCGCCGAGGCGCGGGTGCTGGCGGAGCACGCGGCCGCCGTTCATGCCCTGGGCCTGGATGCCACCGATGCGCTGCAGGCCACGCTGCGTGACCTGCGCGCGCTGCTTCTGGTCGCGGATCCCGAGGCGGCGCGCCGCAGTGTCGGTTTCTGGGGCCGTCTGATCGGACGCGACATCCGCCTGCGCGCCGAAGCGCGGATGCTGCGCGAGCGCAGCGGTGTGCTGCTGATCCGCGCCGAAGGCCAGGTGGCGCGACTGCGCGAGCATCATGCCGCGCTGGCCTTGCGGGCGGAGCGATTGAACGAGGCCATCTCGGCACTGCGCGCCGAGATGGAAGCGCTGGGCCGCCCGTCCTCCGAGGATGGCAACGACGAGCAGCGGCAGCGCCAGCTCGCACGCCTGACCACCCTGCACGCGACCACCGCGATCACCGCCAGCCAACTGCGGCTGGTCGCCGCTGGCGCGCTGGCGGTCGCGGAACGCCACGCGCGGCAACTCCCGAGGCTCGCCCTGTTGCTGGCCCAGCAGCGCGGCGTGCAGTCCGGTGACGGACAGGGAATGCAGTTATCCTCCGCACGGCAGGCGCTGGATGAGCTGGAAGCCTGTATCGACCACCTGCCCGCCCCGGCCAAGCCGGCGAACCAGACCCAGGAGATCCCATGACCACGCCGAACCCCGAACAGTCACTGCTTCCCGCCGCGCTGTCGCCGCAACTGCTCGCCGACCTGGGCCTGGACACCTCCGACATCCCGCGCATCCAGGAGACCGCCAAGGCGCTGCAGGACATCGCCCCGGGCAATCTGCAGGGCTACGGCCGCGACGCGACCAGCAAGACCAGTGCCTACAGCACCCAATTGCTGGACAAGGTGCGCAACGCCGACCTGGACGGCAGCGGCGACAAGCTCGGCGAGGTGGTGCGCATTGCCCGCTCGTTGAACCTGCAGTCCTTCCACGGACGTTCCAAGCTGCCGATTCTCGGACCGCTGATCGATCGCATGCGCGCCGGCCGCGATGAACTGGTGCAACGCTATAGCTCGACCAACCGCCAGATCGATCAGCTGATGACCGATGTCGGCAAGACCCAGCAGATCCAGCAGCAGCGTGTCCGCGAATACGACCAGATGCATGCGATCGTGCTGGAGGAACGCCGCGAGCTGGGCGTCCACGTGGTGGCCGGCAGACTGCGCATCGCCGAGCTGGAGGCCGAGCTTGCGAGCCTGGCCGGCAGCGAGGATCCGGCCACCCGCACGCAGCGGTCGGCGGTGGACACCGCCCTGCGCCTGATCGACAAGCGCGTCTCCGATCTGCAGGTGCTGCAGCACGCCGCCGATCAGACCTTGCCGATGATCCGGCTGATCCAGGCCAACGCCATCCAGCTGATCGAGAAGTTCGGCGCGGTGCGCGACGTCACCATTCCGATGTGGCGCAACCAGTTCGCGATCCAGCTGTCACTGGCTGACCAGCGCAACGCGGTCGAACTGGCCAACGCCATCGACGACGCCAGCAACGAACTGATGCGTAGGAATGCTGAGCTGGTCCATTCCACCGCGGTCGGCACCGCCCGCGCCAATCAGCGCTCGGTAATCGACGTGGACACCCTGCGCACCGTCAACGAAACCCTGATCCGCACGGTCGAGGAAGTCCGCGAGATCCATCGCGAAGGCATGGCCCGACGCAAGCAACTGAGCGGCGAACTGGTCGGCATGCGCGAGGATCTGGAACGTTGTCTGGCGCTGCCCACCGCCCAGCAGGCAACCGGCGGCTAAGCGCGGCGGCGCGGCGGCGCGGCGAAGACAGGCGATCAGCCCTCGCGCCAGCCGCCACCCAGCACCTTGTACAGCGCGACCTGGTTGGACTGCTGCGCCAGCCGGGTGTTGACCAGCGACTGGCGGGCGCCGTATGCGGCGCGGCGTGCGTCGAGCAGGGTGAGGAAACTGTCCAGGCCCGCCTCGTAGCGCGCCTGTGACAGGCGCTCGGCCTGTTCGGTGGCGGACACCAACGCGCGTTGCGAGGCCAGTTGCCCGTCCAGGCTGTCGCCCAGCGCCAGCGCATCGGCGACTTCGCGGAATCCGGACTGGATCGCCTTTTCGTACTGCGCCAGGGCGATGTCCTGATCCGCGGTGGCCACGCCCAGGTTCGCGCGCAGCCTACCGCCCTGGAAAATCGGCAGGGTGATCCGGGGGATGAAACTCCAGGCGCGGGTGCCGCCGTCGAACAGGCCGGACAATTCCGTCGAGGCCGAGCCGATGGTGCCGGTCAGCTGGATGGAGGGAAAGAACGCGGCGCGCGCGGCGCCGACATTGGCGTTCGCCGACAGCAATACATGCTCGGCGGCCATCACGTCCGGGCGCCGGAGCAGCACGTCACCCGGCAGGCCGGCAGGCAGTGGCCGCAGCGCGGCGACATCGGCGAGATTGTCCCGCGGCAACAGGTCCTCATCGACCAGGCCGCCCGCCAGCAGCAGCAGGGCATTGCGATCCTGCGCCACCTGGCCGGTGAACCGGGCCACGTCGGTGCGCGCGGTTTCAACCAGCGTGCGGGCCTGGCTCACGTCGAGCGCGGATGAACCACCGCGCTGATGGCGCGCTTCGATCAGGCGCAACGAGTCCTCATGCGCCGCCAGGGTGGCCTGGGCGATCTGCAACTGTTCCCGATCCGCCCCCAGGGTCAGCCAGGCGTTGGCGACCTCGGCCACGAGCGACAGCTGCGCGCCGCGCCGATTCGCGGTTTCGGCGAAGTATCTCTGCAATGCCGCTTCGCTCAGATTGCGCACGCGACCGAACAGATCCAGTTCGAATTCGGCCACGCCAAGGTTCGCGCTGAATTGTTCGCTGACCGGAACATCGCCGCCGCTGCGGCTCATCTGCCCCTGCACGCTCAGCGACGGCACGCGGTCGGCGCGCTGGATGCGGTACTGCGCGCGGGCGCGTACCACGTTCAATGCGGCAACGCGCAGATCGCGGTTGTTGTCCAGCGACTGGGTGATTAGCGCCTGCAGGCGTGGGTCGGGGAAGAACTCGCGCCAGCCGATGTCGGCGACATCGGCCACGACCGGGACCTGCCCGGCTGCGCCGGTCGCCTGCGCGGCGGGCCATTGCGACGGAATCGACGGGGCCACTTCGCTGCCGCGCGGCGCGAGCGTCGCGCAACCGGACAGCACCAGGGTCATCGCCAGCGCCAGGCCGGCGGTCGAAGGCTTATGCATGGGTTTCTCCCTGATTGTCCGCACTACCGGCGCCAACGATGTCCCCGGCCCGTTTCCTGCGACCGAAGACGCGCTGCACCACCACGAAGAACAGCGGCACGAAGAACACACCCAGCACGGTGCCCACGATCATGCCGCCGAGCACGCCGGTGCCGATCGCCCGCTGGGCGCCGGAACCCGCGCCCGCCGCGATGGCCAGCGGCAGCACGCCGAGACCGAACGCCAGCGAGGTCATGATGATCGGGCGCAGGCGGTCACGGACCGCGTTCATGGTCGCCTCGATGAGGCCGACGCCTCTCTCCAGGTTCTCCTTGGCGAACTCCACGATCAGGATCGCGTTCTTGCTGGTCAGGCCCACCGTCGTCAGCATCGCCACCTGGAAGTAGACGTCGCGCTCCATGCCGCGGAAGGTATTGGCCAGCACGGCGCCCAGGATGCCCAGCGGCGCGACCAGCAACACCGCGGTCGGCACGCTCCAGCTCTCGTACATCGCCGCCAGGCACAGGAACACGATCATCAGCGACAGCGTGTACAGCAGCGGCGTCTGCGCGCCGGCCTGGCGTTCCTGGTAGGACAGCGCGGTCCACTCGATGCCGAAACCCGGTGGCAGCTGCGCGGCCAGCCGTTCGATTTCGGCCATCGCGTCGCCCGACGCCACGCCGGGCGCCAGTTCACCCTGGATCTCCATCGCCGACACGCCGTTGTAGCGTTCCAGACGCGGTGAACCATAGTCCCAATGCTTGGAGGCGAAGGCGCTGAACGGCACCATCCGGCCCTCGGCGTTCTTCACCGACCACAGGTCGAAATCCTCCGGCACCATGCGGAACGGCTGGTCGGCCTGCACGAACACGCGCTTGACCCGGCCGCGATCGACGAAATCGTCGATGTACTGGCTGCCCCAGGCGGTCGCCAGGGTGCTGTTGATCTGCTCGATCGACAGGCCCTGCGCGCTGGCCTTGGCCACATCGATGTCGATGCGGAACTGTGGCGTGTCCTCCTGCCCATTGGGACGCACGTTGGCCAGCTTGCCGCTCTCGGCGGCCATGCCGAGCAACTGATCACGCGCGGCCAGCAGGGCCTCGTGGCCCTGTCCGCCGTTGTCCTTGAGGAAGAAGGTGTAGCCCGAGGCGGTGCCCAGTTCCGGAATCGCCGGCGGCGGGAACGCGAAGATGAAGGCGTCCTTGATGCCGCCGAGCGCGGCCATCGCGCGGCCGGTCACCGGCATCACGCCATCCTCGTCGCCGCGTTCGCCCCAGTCCTTGAGCTTGACGAAGGCCATGCCCGCATTCTGGCCCATGCCGGCGAAGCTGAAACCCTGCACCGAGAACACCGACTCCACCGCGCCCTTCTCGTTCTTCAGAAAGTGGTTCTCCAGTGCCTGGATGGATTTCATGGTGCGCTCCTGGGTGGCGCCGACCGGCGCCTGCACCAGCGCCATCAGCACGCCCTGATCCTCGTTGGGCAGGAACGCGCTGGGCAGGCGCGCGAACAGCACGCCCATCAGCACGAACATGCCCAGCACGATGCCCATGAAACGCCACGGCCGCGCCAGGATGCCACGCACGCCGCGCTGGTAGCTTTCGCTGGAACGGTCGAAGCCACGGTTGAACGCGTTGAAGAAGCGATCGGCCGGGCCGCGATGGGCGACGTGGTGCTCGCCCTTCTTCAAGGGTTTGAGCAGGGTCGCGCACAGCGCCGGGGTCAGCACGATCGCGACCAGCACCGACAATGCCATCGCCGACACGATCGTCGCTGAGAACTGGCGGTAGATCACGCCGGTGGAGCCGCTCATGAACGCCATCGGCACGAACACCGCCGACAGCACCAGGCCGATGCCGACCAGCGCGCCGGTGATCTGGCCCATCGACTTGCGGGTGGCCTCCAGCGGCGACAGTCCTTCCTCGGACATGATGCGCTCGACGTTCTCCACCACCACGATGGCGTCGTCGACCAGCAGGCCGATTGCCAGCACCATCGCGAACATCGTCAGCATGTTCACCGAGAAGCCCAGCGCGGCCAGCACGCCGAAGGTGCCCAGCAACACCACCGGCACGGCGATGGTGGGAATCAGGGTGGCGCGGAAGTTCTGCAGGAACAGGTACATCACCACGAACACCAGCACGATCGCTTCGAGCAGGGTCTTCACCACGCCCTTGATCGATACCCGCACGAACGGGGTGGTGTCGTAAGGCGTCTCGGCCTTCAGGCCCGCCGGGAAGAACGGGGTGAGTTCGTCGAGGGTCTTCTGCACCCCGGCCGCGGTATCCAGCGCGTTGGCGCCGGTGGCGAGCGTGATCGCCAGGCCACTGGCCGGCTGGCCGTTGTAGCGGGTGATGAAGTCATAGGACTCCGCGCCCAGTTCGACCCGGGCCACGTCGCTCAACCGCAGTTCCGAGCCGTCCCCTCCGCTGCGCACGACGATGTCGCGGAACTGTTCGGGTGTCTGCAGGCGCGACTGCGCGTTGATGGTGGCGTTGAGCTGCTGGCCCTTCACCGCCGGCGCACCGCCGAGCTGGCCGATCGCGACCTGGGCGTTCTGCGCCTGGATCGCGGCGACCACCTCCGGCACTGACAGGTTGTAGGTGTGCAGCTTGTTCGGGTCCAGCCAGATGCGCATGGCGTACTTGCCGCCGAACACCTGGATGTTGCCGACGCCCGGCACGCGGCTGAGCTGGTCGACGACGTTGGAACCGACATAGTCGGCGATGTCGTTCTCGTCCATGCTGCCGTCTTCGGAGACGAAGGCGAGCACGTTGAGGAAGCCCGAACTCGACTTGGCCACGTTGATGCCCTGCCGCTGCACTTCCTGCGGCAGCAGCGGCATCGCCAGTTGCAGCTTGTTCTGCACCTGCACCTGGGCGATGTCCGGGTTGGTCCCGCTCTCGAAGGTCAGGGTAATCGTCGCCATGCCGTTGGCGGAGCTGTTGGACGAAAAATAGATCAGCCCGTCCAGGCCCTTCATGTTCTGCTCGATGATCTGGGTCACCGAGTCCTCGACCACCTTGGCCGAAGCGCCCGGATAGGTGGCGCTGATTTCCACCGCCGGCGGCGCGACGTTGGGATACATCGAGACCGGCAGCTTGAACAGGGCCAGGCCGCCGGCGAGCATGATGATGATGGCGATGACCCACGCGAAGATGGGTCGGTCGATGAAGAAGCGTGCCATGGGGTTCTCCGCTTACCGCGCGCCGCTGGTTGCGGCCGGAGCGGGAGCCGACGCGGACGTCGCGGCGGTCCGCGCGGGTTTGACGCCCCGCTCGGTGGCCTGCACGGGCATGCCGGGGCCGATCTTCTGCAGGCCTTCGACGATGACCCTGTCGCCGGCCTTCAGGCCGTCCTCGACCAGCCATTTGTCGCCCAGCGCGCGGCTGACCCTGACCGGCCGCACTTCGACCTTGCCGTCCTTGCCGACCACCATCGCGGAGGTATTGCCCTTCGGATCGCGGGCGATGCCCTGCATCGGCACCAGCAGCGCGTCGTTGCGTACGCCACTGCCGACCACCGCGCGCACGTACATGCCGGGCATCAGCACACCCTCGGGATTGTCGACCTTCACCCGCAGGCCGAAGCTGCCGGTGCCGGGATCGACGCTGACTTCGGAGAATTCCAGCGTGCCCTTGTGATCGAACGTGCTGCCGTCCTCGAGCAGGATGCTCACCGGCAATTGCTGGTTGTCCTGCAACCGCCCGGCGGCCAGTTCGCGACGCAGCTGCAGCAGTTCGGCCGAGGACTGGCTGAGGTCGACGTAGATCGGATCCAGTTGCTGCACCGTCGCCAGCGCTTCGGCCTGGCCGGCGGCGACCAGCGCGCCCTGGGTGACCGTGGACTTGCCGATGCGGCCGCTGATGGGCGCGGTGATCCGGGCATGGCCCAGCGTGACGTTGGCCGCGTCCAGCGAGGCGCGGGCCGCGCCGACATCGGCATCCGCCTGCTGCTGCGCGGCGACGGCGTTCTCCAGATCCTGCTGGCTCACCGCGTCGATCTTCGCCAGCTCGCCGATGCGGCGCGCGCTCAGGCGGGCGGCATGCGCGGTGGCCTCGGCGCGCGCCAGTTGTGCGCGGGCGGTGTTGGCCTGGGCGCGATAGGTGGCATCGTCGAGCTGGTACAGCGCCTGTCCGGCCTTGACCACGCCGCCTTCGGCGTACAGCCGGCGGGCGACGATGCCGTTGACCTGCGGACGTACCTCGGCGACCAGGAAAGCGCTGGTGCGGCCGGGAAGTTCCCGGGTCAGACCGACCTGTTCGGTCTTCAGGGTGGTCACGGTGACCTGGCCGGGGCCGCCTTGGGGCGCCTCCGGTTCACCGCCGCCGCAGGCGGACAGGGACAGGCCGATCGCCAGCGACAGGGCGAGGAGGGGGACGGAAATTCGGGACATGGCGGTGGGGTTCGGGGAGGAATTTTGGTGCCGATTGGCAGATAAAAGACCCCGAATCGGGGCCGAATGACCATCAAAAGGCGGAAACCTGGCCTCGCCCGGACGGCGCGGGAGAGCGACGTCCGATCAGGTCCAGATGCGGGCCTCGAAATATACATGCATGAATGTTTGTTTGCAAACCGGTACAATTCAGCCCGGTTTCACCCAGCGAATGCGCAAGGCAGATGGCCAGAAAAACCAAAGAAGAGGCGCAGGCCACGCGGGAGGGCATCATCGACGCCGCCCAGGCCTGCTTCCATGAACACGGGGTCGCCGGCACCACCCTGGCGATGATCGGCGCCCGCGCCGGCTATACCCGCGGCGCGGTCTACTGGCATTTCAAGAACAAGACCGAGGTGCTCGAGGCGCTGATCAACCGGGACCGCATTCCCTTCATCCAGCGCCTGCGCCGCACCTCGTCCACCAAACGCAGTACGCCGGTGATCGATCTGCGTTCGGCGCTGCTGGTGTCCTTCCAGGAACTGGCCGAGGACGAGCGCCTGCGCAACATGATGGAGATCATGCTGCGCAACGATGTCTCGGCCGAGAGCCAGGCGATGCAGGAACTGCAGCGCGACAGCACCCGCGAGGAACTGGACATCATCGCCCTCGCCTTCCAGCGCGCGCGGGACCTGGGCCAGCTGCGCGAGAACACCGACGTCACCATCGCATCGCGGATCCTGCATGCCAGCCTGTCGGGCGTGCTCTACAGCGCGATGCTGGAACCGGAGCTGTTCGACCTGATGCGCGATGGCGCCGAAGTCATCGACATCGTCTTCGCCGCCTACGTCCAGCCGGGCACGTTCACGCCGGGCGCGCCGGCATCGCCATTGCCCGACCACGACGACGAGTGATGGCGCGATCGCGGCGGCATTGATTCCCATGGCCCGCCCCGGTTCAATGCCGGAACCGGAGATCGAGGGAGAGAGGGATGCGTGGTTTTCTTTTCGCCGCCGCATGGCTGGCGTCGGCATCCGCGCTCGCCGCGGAACCGCGCGATCTGTGTCCCGATCGTCCGGGCCTTGGCACGCCGGCCTGCACGGTGGAACCCGGCGATGCGGTGTTCGAGATCGGCCTGGCCGACTGGACCCGCGATGACCCATCCGGAGTGCGCTCGGAGCAATGGCTGTTCGGCGACGCGCTGCTGCGCTTCGGCCTGAACGACACGCTGGAAGCGCAGGTGGGATGGACCGCCTACGGCCGTGTGCGCGAACGGGACACGCTGAGCGGAACCACCACGCGCGCTTCGCGTTTCGGCGACGCCAGCCTCGCCCTGCGCCAGAACCTGCGCAATCCCGACGGCGGCGGTTTCTCGCTGGCGCTGATGCCCTACGTGAGCCTGCCCAGCGGCCGCGCGCCGGTGGGTGCGGAGGATTGGAGCGCCGGTCTGCGGCTGCCGATGAGCTTCGAACTCGGCGCGGTGTCGCTGGGCTTCACCCCGCAAGTCGAAGCCGCCGTGGACGACGACGGCGATGGCCGGCACCTGAGCTACGGAACCGTGGCCGGGCTGGGATTCGGCGTGAGCGATACGGTGTCCGGATCGTTCGAAGTCTCGCTGACCCGGGATCGCGATCCGGAAGGGCATGCGACGGAAGCATTGGCCGGGCTGTCGTTCGGCTGGCAGCACGGCGAAGACGCCCAGTGGGATGCGGGCGTCAACGCCGGACTCAATGACGACAGCCCCGATCTGCAGATCTACCTGGGCTACGCGCGGCGCTTCCGCTGACCCGCGCGGGCATGCAGAGCCCGGGCTTGCCCGGCTCCCGGGAGAGGACGGGCGCAACCGGGCGAGCCCGGCCCTGCACGATCAGTACTTCGCGTCGAAGGCGAAGATGGGTTTGCGTGATTTCCACAGGCCCCGGGTGAAGTCGGGGAACTCCAGGGTCTTGAAGCCTTCGGCGATGGACTGTTCCGACAGCGGCGTGATCGCGCTCCAGGCGAGCGCGTCGTAGATGTCGATCGGCATCGGCGCCTCCGCCTTCACCGCCTCGACGAAAGCGTGGATGACGAAGTAGTCCATGCCGCCATGGCCGGCACCTTCCGCATCCTGCGCGTACTTGCGCCACAACGGATGATCGAACTCGTCCTGGTAGGTCTGGAACGGTTCCCACTTGTGCCCGGGACTGCGGCCCTCGATGTGGATGGACTGGTTGAGATCCATCCACAGGCCCTTGGTGCCCTGCACCCGGAAACCGAGCGAGTAGGGGCGCGGCAGCGAGGTGTCGTGCTGGAGGAGGATGGTCTCGCCGTTTTCGCAGGCCAGGGTGGTGGTGACCACGTCGCCCAGCTTGAACTTCGCCTGCGTGCTGGGATGGGTCGTGCCGCCGCTCCTGGCCACCGTGTATTCGTGCAGGCCGCGCGCCTTGGTGGCGAAACTGTTGATGTGGGTGAAGCGGTTTCCACGGTTGATGCCCGTATACATGGCGCACGGACCGATGCCGTGGCTGGGATACAGTTCGCCGTTGCGGCGGACCGAATGCTCGGTGCGCCAACGCGCTTCCGACCAGCCCTTGGGACCGAATTCCACGCCGCTGCCGTAGGGTTCGGCCGGATTGCCGGAGTTGAATTTCACCGCGCGCAGATCGTGCTGGTAGCCACCCTGCAGATGGACCAGCTCGCCGAACAGGCCAGCCCGCACCATCTGCAGCGCCGCCATCACGTCGCGGCGGTAGCACACGTTTTCCAGCAGCATGTAGGACGTGCCGGTGCGCTGCTGCGCGGCCAGCACGTCCCAGTGATCCTGCAGGGTGACGCCGGCGACGACTTCGCAGCCGACCACCACCTTGGCTTCCATCGCCTCGATCGCCATCGGCGCATGCCATTCCCACGGCGTGGCGATGATCACGCCGTCCAGGCCGCGCTGCTGGAGCAGACGGCGATAGGCGTGCGTGTCGCCATCCTGCCCGTACGCCTTCGGCGCGGGCTTGCCGGCCTTGGCCGCCATGTCCAGCGCCTGCTTGAGCATGATGGGTTCGATGTCGCACAACGCCACGACCTCGACGTCCTCGCGGCGCAGCAGTTCCTTGAGCAGGACCTGGCCGCGCATGCCGGTGCCGATCATGCCCAGCCGGATCTTTCGCTTGCTGGCCCAGGCCGGCGTGGCCGGCAGCAGGGTGGCCGCGCCGAGCGCGGCTCCCGCGAGGATGAACTCTCTACGTTTCATTGCTGGAAAAACTCCCTGTGACAAGGCGCCGGCGGACCGGCGCGGATTCTATGTCAGAACTTGTAGCCGACGGTGAAGCTATAGCTGCGGCCGAAGATGCTGACGTAGTCGCTGGAATCACCCAGGAAACTGTTCGGATCGTAGAACGGCATGCGATTGAACAGATTCTTGATGGTGAAGCCGGCATGCCAGTGATCATCCGGCCGCCAGGACAGACCCAGGTTGGCGGTCCACCAGGCCGGCACGCCGTCGCAGTGGGCCGGATCCACCGGCAGCGACCCGGCGGTGCAGGTTTCCGGCGAATTGTCCTGCGCATCGACGCGGTCCCACGCCCACTTGGTCTTGCCGACATAGTTGACGAAGAAGCTGGTGGTCACCTCGCCGTAGGTCCAGTCGGCGTTCAAGGTGGCGCGCAGGCGCGGGTTGCCGTAGTAGCCGATCGTGTTGCCGTAGTACCAGCGGGTTTCATCGTCCAGGTAAGCCTCGTTGCGGCGCGCGATGGTCGCGGCCACGCCGACGTTCAGCTCGCCCCACTGGCCCAGCGGGAAATGGCCACGCGCATCGACGTCGAAGCCGTCGATCAGGGTGCGGCCCTGGTTCTTGTACTGGCCGACCACGCTGGCCACGTTGCCCACGCTGTAGGTGGGCAGCGTGCCCGGACAGGTCACCCCGCTGGCCGGATCCGCGCACATCGCGGCCACCGCGGCCTCCGCGGCGCGGTCGCTGTCGGTGATCGGATTGCGGGTCATCGACACGATGTCGGTTTCCTTGCTGTAGTCCGGCGCGGCGATCTGGTTGCGGCGGTAGATGAACCAGTAATCGGCCGACACCGACAGCCAGTCGAACGGTTCCAGCACCACGCCCAGGGTGGCGATCTTGGCCTTTTCCGGTTGCAGGTTCTGGTTCGGCCGGGTCATGCGCGCCACGGTGCGGCTGCAATCCACGTTGAGCAGCGAATTGCCGAGATCGACGTCGCCCGGGCGATTCGACTGCAGCAGCAGATTGGCGATCGCGTTGGTTTCGTCGCAGCGGACGTCATCCTCGAAGCCACCCAGCTGGGCGAATACACCACCGGTGCCGGCCTCGGCCAGACTCGGCGCGCGGAAGCCTTCCGAGTAGGTGCCGCGCAGCATCACCGTCGGCAGCGCCTGGTACTTCAGGCCGATCTTCGGCGCGACGTTGGCGTCGAAGTTAGGGTACTTGTCCACGCGCAGCGCCGCGTCCAGTTCCAGCTTCTCGGTGAGCGGGGCGACGACTTCGGCGAACAGCGCGCTGGTGGTGCGCCGGCCATCGAACCACGAACCGCCCTGCTGGGTGATCTTGCCGTTGGCCGCGTCGAGGTTGCCCGGCGTGTAGAAGGTCTCGCGGCTGACGTTGAAGCCGAAGGCCGCGCGCACTTCACCGGCGGGCAGGTTGAACAACGGGCCTTCGACCTTGCCGTCCAGGGTGTGCAGGCGGGTCCAGGACTGGATGTCGAAGGTCGGATACGCCTCGCGCAGCAGCTTCGCATTGGCTTCGCTCATCTCGCCGAACCTGTACGCCGGATTGTCCGAGATGATCACGCGACCGGTGCCCGGGTCGACGGTGAACGGACCGAAGGCCCGGGCGAAACCATCCAGGTTGACGTTGACGGTCTGGTAGGTGACCGAATGGGTGCCGGCGGTGGCGAACGCGGTTTCCCAGTTCCAGTCGCCGAAGCTGCCGCGCAGGCCGGCCAAGCCGCGATAGCTCTTGTCGGTGTTGCGCTGGCCGAAGTGGTTCTTGCCCACGTCCTGCATCAGGTACTGCAGGCCGACCACACCGCCCATCAGCGCGCGCAGCTCGGGGCTGGCGTGGTTGTAGACGTTGTTCGGGCCCAGGTAGGGATAGAAGAACTGGTTGACGTTGGTGCCGGTATTGCGGGCGAACCAGCTGGTCGGGTTGCCGGTGGTGGTGCCGAACGCGCGCGGCGTGCCGCCGTTGGCGCGCAGATCGATGTCGGTGTAGGTCGCCTCGGCGAACGCCTCGGTGGTCTCGCCGATCAGGAAGTGCGCGTTGACGTAGGCGGTGATGCGCTCGGACTTCGCGCCCGCGTCGATCTCGTTGTTCATCCAGGTCTGCCAGATGCAACGGGGACCGGCGGCTTCGATGGCCACGTTCTGGCAACCCGGCGCGGCTTCCTGCACGCGCCTGCCGGTGACCGGATCGAAGGCGAAGTAGCTGCCGGGATTGAGCGTGCCCGGCGCGCTGCCGGTACCGAAGCGGAAATTATTGATGTAGTTCGGGTTGTTGACGTAGTACTGGCCGGGCTTCTTGTCGTACCAGTCGCTCAGCGGAATCGGATCGCGGCGGTACAGGTTCAGCGAGGCGTAGACGTTGTAGCGATCCTCGTCGAGATTGCCGAAGCCGCCGGTGATGCTGGCCTGGTGCTCGCCATAGCTGGTGATGCGCGAGGAACTGTCGGTGGTCAGGTTGACTTCGAGGCCCTGGTAGGACTTCTTGGTGATGACGTTGATCACGCCGGCGATCGCATCGGTGCCGTACACCGCCGAGGCGCCGTCGGTCAGCACTTCCATCCGCTCGATCGCCGCGGCGGGAATCGCGTCGATGTTGACGAACTGGGTCTGGAAGCCGGCCGGAGCGCCGTAGTACGACAGGCGGCGGCCATTGAGCAGCACCAGCGTGCCCTGCGCGCCCATGCCACGCAGGTTGGCCTGCGACGCGCCGTCCGAACCGGTGAACAGCGACTTGAAGTCCTGCTGCGCCGGACGCGCGGCCGGCAGGTTGTCCAGCACCTGCAACAGGGTGCGCGCACCCATGTTCTCGATGTCCTGGCGGCTGATGATCTGCACCGGCGAGGCGGTCTCGACATCGGTGCGCTTGATGTTGGAACCGGTGACCTCGATGCGGGCCAGTTCGGTGGCCTTGCCGTCTTCCTGCGGCGTATCGGCGGTCTGCGCCGAGACCGTGCCGGTCATGGCGAGCGCCGTGCCCAGCGCTAGGGCCAGTGGCGTGATGGATATACAGCGTTGGCGGCGGCTTGCGGACGACATCGGGTTCTCTCCTCGTTTCGGGGTGCAGCGCGCGGCGCTGCTGTGGTGGATGGGCTTGCGTGAGGCAACAGCGGTCCCGGGCCACGGCCAACGGGCCGCAGTCACAAGGCGGGGGAGACGACGTGAAACTGTTTTCTGGAGCGGGTTATGGCGGGGAAATGGTGGCGGTATCGCCCTCCTGTCCCATCAGGACAGCATTGGCCCAGTTGCCGCAGACCTGCGCCGGCCGCGCGCCCTGCGCGCCGAGGGTGCGCAGGCTCAGGCGGTGGACGCCGCGGATGTCGAGTTCGGGTTTGACCACGCCCGGCGCGCGCACCATCCCGCTGTCGTACAGCAGGTGGTCGTCGCCCCAGACCTGGAACTGGATGCCGCCGGCCTCGCGGCAACTGTCGTCGATGCCGAGATCGGCGCGCAGCAGGCGCCAGCCGCCTTTCAGTTCGACATCGATGCGGCTGGTGGCACCCACGCCCAGCCCGCGACGGAAGTGCAGGCCGTTCATGCGCATTTCGGCCTGGCCGCCGAAGGCGCGATCGCGCGCGACGCCGGATTGCAGCGCGGTCGGCAGATCCAGTTCGGAGAGATAGCGTTGCCGCGCCGGGCGCTCGGCCTCCTGGTGTTCCAGCACGCGGAACGTGGACAGGGTGATCGGCCCGACTTCGCGCGGTTGCAAGGCGTCGAACGCGCGCGCGGTGCCCGCCTGCGCCGCCGTCACCATCGGATCGCTGCCGGCGGCGCCATCGCCATCGGGGTTCTGCGTGCTCAGCACGCGGAAGCGCAGCAGACGACCGGCGCGCGGCGCGAAGCTGATCGTCTGCGTGCCCTGTTCCAGCTTCAGGCGGCCACGGGCGATCGGCTCGCCCCATTCGCCGTTGCTGTCCGCCAGATAGATTTCATAGTCGCGCACCTGGCCGTGCTTCCAGTGCTGGTCGGTGCGCGGCGCCAGTTCGACGCCGTCGATCAGACGGCGCTCGCCGAAGCCGAGCGTCCATTCGTGCGCGCCGGTGCGAACAGCCTGGTTGCGCACGGTGCGGAACCAGGTGGCCGGATCGTCGTCGAAGGCGTTCTCCAGCGGATGCCCGGGTTCCTCAGTGGGACGGTTGACCACCAGCAGGCTGTCGGCGGGCAGCGCGCGGCCCAGTTCCGGCGCGGTCGGGAAGGCATCGTCGGCCGGCGCCGCGGCGACCGGGACATCCAGCCGGAACGCCAGCGCGCGGCGGATATCGGTGGCCGCGCCGCGCACATGCACGGTGCCGCGGCGCTCTTCGGCATCGAAGTACCAGCCTTCGGCGCCCGCGTCGAAGGCGGCGCGATCGGCCAGCGGTGGCAGCGCGCGGCCGTCCAGTTCCACCGCGTTCGGCTTGGTGCGGCTCAGCACGCGCAGCGCATAGCGGCGCTGCGGCAGTTGGCCGGCGTACTGGCCGCGCACGGGATCGATCTCCACCCGCACCTCGCCGCTGCCCTGCGCGGGTGCGTGCATGCGGATGGCCTGTTCGCTGAACTCGCCCTTGGCGTAGCGGCGGGTGTTGCCGTCGTCCTCGTACAGGGTGTAGCTCGACTCGCCCTGCGGATACAGATCCAGGGTCAGTTCGTCCAACGGCTTCTCGCCGTCGTAGAGCATCTCCGGATACATCGGCAGGATCGCGCCGGCGCGCACGAACAGCGGCAGGGTCGCCAGTTCGACCTGGCGGTCAATGCGTCGGCCCTGCGCGTCGGCCTGCAGCTGGCGGCCATCCCAGTAGTCGATCCAGCGGCCCTGCGGCAAGTGGATGTCACGGCGCCAGCCACGGCTGGCGGCCTGGCTGCGATACACCGGCGCGACCAGCAATTCGCGACCGAGCACGAACTGGTACTTGTGCGCCTCGCCCCATGCCTCCGGATCGGCGGGGTAATCCCACATCAGCCCGCGCACGATCGGCGCGCCCGTGGTTTCCGCGTCGCGCGCCAACCCGTACATGTACGGCGTCAGGCGCATCTTCAACTTGAGGTAGTCGCGGTTGATGCTGCGATAAGGCTCGTCGAACCACCACGGATGCTTGCGCGCGCCCGACGACCAGCCGGACATGCCCATCAGCACCGGGGTGAAGCTCTTCCATTGCAGATCGCGCGTGAAGGTCTCGGCGCTGCCGCCGAAGATCGCATCCACGTCGCCGGTGGCGTAGGCCATGCCCGACAGGCCGGAACCGATGAGCGTCGGGATGTGCCAGCGGATGTAGTCCCAGCTGGCGCTCTGATCGCCGGTCCAGGCCACCGCGTAGCGCTGGATGCCGGCCCAGCCCATCACCGTCCATAGGAACGGGCGCGAATCCGAATTGTCGAGGATGCCGTTGTAGGCGGACTGGTTGGCGTCCATCGCGAACTGGTAGCCCTTGCCGGTCCAGGCCACGTCCAGTTTCTGCACGCGGCTGCCGGCCTTGCCGACTTCCCACGCGATC
Source organism: Pseudoxanthomonas sp. 134C1 (assembly GCF_057773065.1). Classification (NCBI taxonomy): domain Bacteria; kingdom Pseudomonadati; phylum Pseudomonadota; class Gammaproteobacteria; order Lysobacterales; family Lysobacteraceae; genus Pseudoxanthomonas; species Pseudoxanthomonas sp. 134C1. Next base: position 434,846 of record NZ_JBYMTH010000001.1, on the reverse strand, counting down.
TTGTCGACGCCGTTCTCAGTCCACAGGCCGGTCCTGAAGCCATATCGCGCCAGGCCCTGCACGGTCTTCGGCAGATCGGTGTAGCCGCAGCCGTAACCGTCGTTGGGCAGGATCCAGCCGCCCGGCATGTCGTGTTCGCGGTACTTGCGCGCGACGCTGTCGATCACGTCCGGCGTGGTGCCGGTCGGGCCGTCGCTCCACCCTTCGGGCACGGTGCCGGGCTTTTTCTTGTTGTCGCCGTCGTTGTAGCAATCGGCGTCGCCATAGGACAGCGCCCAGCGCGGCAGCAGGCCGGGACGGCCAGTCAGCGCGGTGTAGCGATCCAGCAGTTCATGCAGGCCCGCGCCGACGAAGTAGTAGGCGTCGAAACGATCCTCGCGATGCAGCAGGGTGGCCTGATCCGGCTGGCGCAGATCGTAATTGCCGTCGCTCCAGGTGTTGCGCAGCATGCCCCAGCCGCGCGAACTCAACAGCATCGGCGCGGGACTCGGGCGATCGCCTTCTTCCCAACCACCGGAGTAGGCGATTTCAAGTTCGCGGCCCTTGAACTCGAAGCGTCCGTTCTGTTGCCCGCCGCCGTAGAAATGCTCGCCGGCTTCGCTGGACAGCACCTGCACGCTCTGCTGCGTGTCCAGATCCAGCGGCTGCAGTTCGCGCCACAGCGGCGTGACCTGATCGCCGGCCACGCGTTCAAGCGACAGGCGCAACGGCTGGCGCTGGATATGCAGCACCAGCGCGCCGGTGCGGATGCGCGCTTCCCGCGCGTCTTCCTCGAAAGCGAAGTCCACCTTGCCGGCCGATTGCGGCAACACGATCGGCGCGGCTTTGTCGCCGGCCGGCGTCAGCTTGCCCTTGCGGCCGGCCTGCACGCGCAGCGTGTCGGCGCGCAGCAGATCCACCCGCACCCGCGCGCCGCTGTCGGTGGTGATGTCCCAGCCGGGCGTGCCATCGCGCGCCGGCGCGGCCTGCAGGGTGCGCACGTTGCCGACGTTTTCGGCAAAGGCGGGCGCACTCGCGGCGAACGCCAGCAAGGCGAGGGCGACGAAGCGGTTGCGGCGATGCCAAACGTGGGTTTCCAACTTGCTCCCCAAGCCCGCGTGAGCGGGATTACGAAAACCATTGCGGCCGACTCTAGGGCAGCGTCTCGAAATATGTCAACAAATTGCAAAGAAAAAAGAAGGATATTTACTGAATATCGAAAGTTGTTGCGAAGCAATACTTTCAGAACCCGCTATTCATTTTCGCCACGCCCTCTTCAAAAGCCTTAACAGGCGGATCCATTCGCGTCCGCATGGCCATTTCGATTTCCCAAGGCGGGAAAATGCCGATCACGTCAAACTTTCCAATATCTTTCGATATTTGACATTTCGAAAGAAAACACAGATCGTGCGCATGCCCAACAGGAACGATGAATGGACGCTCCTCTGCTTTCCGACTTGTCCGCCTGGCAGCACCTTGGCGGGCATCACACCGCCGAAGAAATCGCCCAGCAGCCCGCGTTGTGGGATGCGCTGGCGGACACTCTGGCCGACCGGCAGGCCGCCATCGACGCCTTCCTCGGCGACTGGCTGCGCCAGCCCGGCAACCGGGTGATCTTCACCGGCGCCGGCAGTTCCGGTTTCATCGCCGAAATGGTCGCCGACATCATCAACGCGCAGTGGCCCGCCGACGTGCGCGCATTGCATACGACCAACCTGTTGACCCATCCGGATCTTTATCTTGAGCGCGAACGCCCCACCCTGCTGGTGTCGTTCGGCCGCAGCGGTTCCAGTCCGGAAAGCATCGCCGCCGTGGATCTGGTGCGCGAGCGCGTGGCCCTGAGCCGCTTCCTCGACATCACCTGCAACGGCGAAGGCGAACTGGCGCGCCGCGGCCGCGGCCGCGACGACACCCTGACCCTGCTGATGCCGCCGGCCAGCTGCGATCGCGCGTTCGCGATGACCAGCAGCCTGACCTGCATGCAACTCGCGGCGCTGGCGGTGTTCGATCGCACCCCTTGGGAGCAGCGGCTGGAACAACTGCACACGGTGGCCGCGCTGGGCCGGCGCGCGCTCGCCGACTGGGAGCGCGCGGTCACCACGCTGGCCGGCGATGCCGCGTTTTCGCGCGTGATCTACCTGGGCAGCGGCCCACTGGAAGCGCTCGCCCGCGAGGCGGCGCTGAAGGTACTGGAGCTGACCGCGGGCCGCGTGCTGGCGCTGGCCAATACGCCACTCGGTTTCCGCCATGGACCGAAGTCGACGCTGGACGCCGACACGCTGGTGGTGGTGATGCGCAGCGCGCAGCCGGTGGCGCGCCGCTACGAACAGGACCTGCTGGACGAACTGCGTCGCGACGGCGTGGCCGGGCGCGTGCTGTCGGTCGGCCCGCGCGCGGACGACGGCGCCGGCGTGGCGGAAGACTTCTCGCTCGCGGTGCCGTCGCTGCCGGATCCCTGGCTGGCGCCGGTGTGGCTGACCCTGGCACAGCGCTATGCGCTGCGACGCTCGTCGGCGCTGGGCCTGACCCCCGACAATCCTTTTCCCGACGGCACGGTCAACCGTGTCGTGCAGGGCGTGGTCATCCACCGCCACGGCTGATCCGGAGCAGGCCATGCAGCACTACTACGGCATCGACATCGGCGGTACCAAGATCGAACTGATCGCCTGCGATGCGCGCCTGGAGGTGCTGCATCGCCGTCGCATCGACACCCCGACGCGCGACTATCCGGCCTTCCTGCACGCGGTTGCCGGCCTGGTGGGCGAAGTCGGCGCCGAACTCGGCCAACCGGCGCATGCGATCGGCATCGGCCTGCCCGGCGTGGTCGATCGCGCCAGCGGCCGCCAGCTCAGCGCCAACGTGCCGGCGCTGAGCGGCCAGACCGTCGGCCGGGATCTGCGGGCGCGGATCGCGCAGCCGCTGCACTTCGGCAACGACCTGCAATGCTTCGCCCTGTCCGAAGCCCATGGCGGCGCGGCCGATGGCCAGCCCAGCATGTTCGGCGCCATCCTCGGCACCGGCGCGGGCGGCGGCTACTGCGTACAGGGCCGGTTGATCGACGGCTACAACGGCATCGCCGGCGAATGGGGTCACTGGAGCGTCGCCGCGCACCTGCTGGCTAAACACGGCCTGCCGGTGATCGACTGCGCCTGCGGCCTGCGCGGCTGCGTGGAGCGCTACGTCTCCGGCGGCGGCCTGGCGATGACCCATCATCACCTCGGCGGCGACGGCATCGATGCCGCGACGATCATCGGGCGCGCGGCCCAAGGCGACGCGATCGCCACGCGCGCGCTCGACGTGCACCGGGATCTGCTCGGCCACGCGCTGGCCAGCCTGATCCTGGCCGTGGATCCGCACGTCATCGTGCTGGGTGGCGGCCTGTCCAAGGACGAACGCCTGTACCGCGAACTGCCGGCAGCGATCTCCGCCCACCTGTTCACCGGTGTGCGGGTGCCGCCGATCCTGCCGCCGGTGTTCGGCGATGCGGGCGGCGCCCGTGGCGCGGCGCTGCTGGCGCGCCAGCACCACCCGATTTCCTGATTCCTTTTTTTTCCGGAGGCTGTTCCGTGTCCGCTGTCCAATCCCTGATTGCCGCGCATCGCGATGGCGAGAACGTCGGCCTGTACAGCATCTGCTCCAGCAACGAGCAGGTATTGCTGGCCTCGATGCAGGTGGCGAAGTGGTACGACACGGTGCTGCTGATCGAGGCCACCTCCAACCAGGTCGACCAGTTCGGCGGCTATACCGGCATGAACCCGGTGCAGTTCCGCGCCTATGTGGAAGCGCTGGCGCGGGAGCACGGTTTTCCCGCCGGGCGCCTGATTCTCGGTGGTGATCACCTGGGACCGAACGCCTGGCAGAAGCTGCCGGCCGAACAGGCGATGGCGCATGCGCGCGATCTGATCGCCGCCTACGTCGCCGCCGGTTTCCACAAGATCCACCTGGACTGCAGCATGTCCTGCGCCGGCGATCCGCATCCGCTGCCGGACGAAATCGTCGCCGCACGTTCGGCGGAACTGGCCCGCATCGCCGAACGCACCGCCGCCGAGGCGGGCCTGCTACCACCGATGTACGTGATCGGAACGGAAGTGCCGGTGCCGGGCGGTGAGGCCTCGCTGGAAGGCGGTCTGGCCGTCACCACGCCGGCCGCCGCCGCACGCACGTTGGAAATCCATCGCCAGGCTTTCGCCGCACCGGATCTGGGGCCCGCCTGGGAACGGGTGATCGCGCTGGTGGTGCAGCCGGGCGTGGACTTCGATCACAGCCAGGTGCACGGCTACGCTCCGGCCGCCGCCACCGCGCTGTCTGACTTCGTCGAAAGCCAGCCGCGCATCGTGTTCGAGGCGCATTCCACCGACTATCAGACCGAAGCCGCGCTGCACGCGCTGGTGCGGGATCATTTCGCCATCCTCAAGGTCGGCCCGGCCGCCACGTTCGCGTACCGCGAAGCGCTGTTCGCGCTGGCGGCGATCGAGAACGAACTGCTGCCGGAAGCCGAACGCTCGCATCTGCCCGAGGTGCTGGATCGCTGCATGGTGGAGAAACCGAAGCACTGGCAGAACCATTACAGCGGCGATGCGGCCGAACTGCGCCTGCTGCGCGGCTACGCGCTCAGCGACCGCTGCCGCTACTACTGGGGCGAGCCGGAGGTGCGCGCGGCGGTGGATCGTCTGGTCGCCAACCTGCGCCGGCACGTGCCGCCGATGATCCTGCTGAGCCAGTTCCTGCCCGAGCAACAGCGCGCGATCGAGGCGGGCACCCTCACCGCCGATCCGCTGGCGCTGGTCCAGCACCGGATCGCCCTGCGGCTGGGCGAGTACGCCCGCGCCTGCGCCCGCAACCGGGCCGGCACTCGCTCCGGAAACGAAACTTCCGCAGCCAGCGCGCTTTCGGAACGGTAAGCTTCCGGTTCCGCTTCCGAACATCCACAGGTCCGCCATGCGCAATACCCGCCAACGCCGGCAACAGATCCTCCAGCTGCTGGTCCAGCACGGCAACGTGCAGGTCGCGGATCTGGTGGATCGCTTCGAGGTGTCGTCGGTGACCATCCGCGCCGACCTGACCCACATCGAATCGCAGGGCCTGGCCACCCGCAACCATGGCGGCGCCACGCTGGTGCGCACGCCGCCGACCGAGCAGGACATCCACGAGAAGGATGCGCTCAACCATCCGCTGAAGGAGTCCATCGGCACGCACGCCGCGCGCCTGGTCAAGCCCGGCGACAACATCATCATCGACTCCGGTTCGACCACGATGACCCTGGCGCGGCACCTGCGCGATCATCGCGACGTCACCGTGATGACCAACGGCCTGAACATCGCCTGGGAACTGGCCAACGCGCCCGGCGTGGAGTTGCTGCTGACCGGCGGCCTGCTGCGCAAGCAGTCGCTGTCGCTGCACGGCAGCCAGGCCGAGGCCAGCCTCAACACCTACAGCTTCGACACCGTATTCCTCGGCGTGGACGGCCTGGATCTGCAGTTCGGCCTGACCACCCACCACGAGGCCGAGGCCAGCCTCAATCACCGCATGGTCGAGCGCGCGCGCCGCATCGTGGTGCTGACCGACGCCTCCAAGTTCGGCCGGGTCAGCCTGCACCGCATCGCCCGCCTGGATCAGATCCACACCATCATCACCGACGACGGCATCAGCGGCGACTATCGCGAAGGACTGCAGCGGCTGGGCATCGAAGTCATCATCGCCGAGCCACCGCCACCATGACCGCGACACGCACGCTGCAGGGCCGCATCCTCACCGCCGACGGCTGGATGCGCGGAACCATCGAGTTCGACCAGCGCGTGCGTGCGCTCCATCCCGCACCGGATATCGGGGAAAACAGCGACGAGCCGCTGATCCTGCCCGGCTTCGTCGACCTGCACGTCCACGGCGGCGATGGCGTGGACATCATGCAGGGCGGCGACGCCGCGCGCACCGTGGCCCGCGCGCATGCGCGCCACGGCACCACCGCGCTGCTGGGCACCACCATGACCGCGCACGAGGACGACATCGTGCAGGCGCTGGAAGGCCTGGCTCCCGCCATCGCCGAGCGTGGCGAAGGCATGGCGCGGGTACTCGGCGTGCATCTGGAAGGCCCGTACATCAGCATCGAGCGGCTGGGCGCGCAGCCGCCGCTGGTGGTCGAGGGGACGTTGGAACAGGTCAGTCGCCTGCACGCGCTGGCACCGATCCGGGTGCTGACCCTGGCGCCGGAAATCGGCGCGCACCGGACGTTGATTCCGCAACTCAACACGCTCGGCATCCGCGTGCAGCTGGGCCACAGCGCCGGCAGTTACGAGGACGGCGTAGCCGCGCTGGAAGCCGGCGCGGCCGGGTTCACCCATCTGTTCAACGGCATGACCGGCGTGGATCACTACCATCCGGGCATCGCGACCGCTGCGCTCGCGCACGCCGAGTACGCCGAGCTGATTCCGGATCTGAAGCACGTGCATCCCGGTGCGATCCGCGCCGCGCTGCGGGCGATTCCGCGCCTGTACTGCGTCACCGACGCCACCGCCGCCACCGGCATGCCCGACGGCGAGTACGCGCTGGGCTCGCAGCGTGTATTCAAGTGCCTGGGCTGCGTGCGCCTGGCCGCCGGCTCGCTGGCCGGCAGCGCGCTGACCATGGATCAGGCGCTGCGCAATCTGGTCTCGCTGGGACTGGAGGTCGCCGACGCCTCCAACCGCCTCTCCCGCTATCCCGCCGACTACCTGGGCCTGGCGGATCGCGGCCGCGTGCAGGCCGGGGCCTGGGCGGATCTGGTGGTGCTGGATCCGCAGTTGCAGGTGCGGCAGGTGTTCGTCGAAGGCGACGCGATCCCGCTGGACTGATCCGCTTTCCGTTCTCCGCGCCGGTGTCCTTCGCACCCGGCGCTTCCCGCGCCTTGCGCGCATGAATCGACAGGACCGGCATCCGAATGAACGATCCCTCCGCCACGCTGGCCGCGCCCACCCTCGATGCGTCCCCGCGCTGGCAGGTGCGCTACCTGCTGTTCATCGCCGGCATGGGCGGCCTGCTCTACGGCATCGACATCGGCATCATCGCCGGCGCGCTGCCGTATCTGGAAGCCACGGCCACCGTCAGCTGGCACCTCACCAGCCAGCAACTCGGCTTCGTGGTGGCGGCGGTGCTGCTGGGCAGCGTGCTCTCCTCGCTGTTCGCCGGCGCCATCGCGGATTTGATCGGCCGCCGCGGCGCGATGTTCCTGGCCGGCCTGCTGTTCACCCTCAGCATTCCGGTCATGGCGCTGGCCTCCGGCTATACGCCGCTGTTGCTCGGTCGATTGCTGCAGGGCGTGAGCGGCGGTCTGATCGGCGTGGTGGTGCCGCTGTATCTGGCCGAGGTGCTCGCGCCGGAACGACGTGGACGTGGCGCGGCGATGTTCCAGCTGCTGCTCACCATCGGGCTGGTGCTGGCGGCGGTGATCGGTCTGTACCACGCGCACGCGGTGGACGCGGCGGAAGCCTCGGTGCGGGGACTGGCCGCCGCCGAACAGCAGCGCGCGCTGTTCGCCGCGAAGGATCATGCTTGGCGGACGATTTTCTGGAGCTGCCTGCTGCCGGGCCTGGTGTTCACCGCCGGCGTGCTGTTGCTGAGCGAATCGCCACGCTGGCTGGTACGGCGCGGGCGGACCGAACGCGCGCGCGACGCATTGCGCCGCACCGTTCCGGCCGGCGAGGTGGAGACGACGCTGGCGCGGATGCAGACGCCGGAAGAGGCCGACGGACCGCGGGCGCGTGACCGCCTGCTCAGCCGCCGCTACATCTGGCCGTTCCTGTTGGCCTGCGCGGTGCTCGCCTTCACCCAGGCCACCGGCATCAACTCCGTGCTGGCCTACGCGGTCAACATCCTCAACCAGGCCGGCCTGCCCGGCGCGGTCGCCAACGGCGCCGACGTGGCGATCAAGGTACTCAATGCGGTGATGACGGTGGTGGCGCTGGTGCTGGTGGATCGCAAGGGACGCAAATTCCTGCTGATGCTGGGCAGCGGCGGCATCGCGGTGGCGCTGCTCGCCGCCGCGTTGCTGTTCGTCCGCGCCGAGCGTGGCGACCGCGATGTCTCGCCGATACTGCAATCGCAGATCGCCGGCGATGCGTTGAAACTGGAGCTGGACGCCGCGCAGTGGCGCCGCCTCGGCGTCGACGGCGCGACCGGACCGCAACAGCTGACCATCGCCTACGCCTACGGTGGCTTCAGCAACGTTCGTTCGCTGCGCAGCGACGCGCCCGGCGCGCCCGAGGTGGTCCTGCGCCGCGATCAGACCGTGCAGGCCGACAGCGTCATCGGCGCGTTCTTCCGCCGGCTGCACCTGAACCCGTTCCCGGATCCGGCCAAGGCGGCGCACGCGCCGCTGGTGATCGAACGCGCCAGCCTCGGCGCGGTGCCGTCACCGGCCCACGGCTGGGCGGTCGCCGCCTGCATCCTGGTGTTCGTCGCATTCTTCGCGGTCGGCCCCGGCGTATGCGTGTGGCTGGCGCTGTCGGAACTCATGCCCACCCGCATCCGCTCCAACGGCATGAGCATCGCCCTGCTGATCAACCAGTTCGTCTCCACCACCATCGCGGCCATCTTCCTGCCCACCGTCGGCCACTACGGCTACGCCAGCATGTTCTTCTTCTGGTCCGCCTGCACCGTGCTGTATTTCCTGGTGGCGGCGTTTCTGCTGCCCGAGACCAAGGGACGGACGCTGGAGCAGATCGAGGCGGAATTCCGGGGTGTGCGCCAGTAGGAAGCGCGGCTCACCGCCCGTCACGCTCAATGCGCGACGGGCGGCGCCTGGCCGGTGATTTCCCTGTACAGGTCGAGCGTTTCCGCGCGCCCCTCGCCGGAGAATTGCATGCTGTGGCCAAACCATCCGGCAATATTTGCGACCGTGATGACGCGGTCATCGACGGTCAGTGCGACCTGACGCCCCACCCTTGCCTTCGTGGCCTGTTCAATGCGGGGCGCGGCCTCGTCAGTGAAACGGGCGGTCAGCGCGGGCTGGCCCGATGCGTCATTGACCAGGTTGATCAAGGCGATATCGCGGGTCTGCACGAATGGCGGATCGAGCAACGCGATGGTGCCGCCTTTCCAGGGCAATGCGGTGATGCCGGCCATGTGTTCGCTCGGGGCCACTTCGCGCATCAGCACCGTGACCTGAGCGGCGGGGGGCACGCCGTCATGCTCGGTCGCCGCCGCGCTTCCTGGCTGCGAGCACCCACCCACCATCAAGCCAGCCAACGTCAGGATCGCACCGCGCATGAAGGTTCGCATCGTCATTTCCTTGTCAGTTTCATGGCGCCCGCGTAGCGACGGACCTCCGAAAGACCATGGCTCCGGGCGAAGGTTCCCATGGGGCTTCGGGGCTGGAAACGACGACGGGGCGAACCGTTGGTTCGCCCCGTCCGCTTGCGTCGGCAAAGGCGGTGGACCGCCGCCGTCTTCAGCGCATCAACCGCCCGTCTTCCCGCACTTCAACGCATCCGCATCACCCGCCGCGCCGGCCACCACCTTGATGTTGGTGAAGGCGGCCGAGAACGGGGCGTCGGCGTCGATCGCGAACGGCATGTCGATGCCGCCCAGGTTGGCGCCGCGATCGGCGAAGCAGGACAGCGGCACCTTCACGGTGTGCTTGTCGCCGGGCTTGTAGCCGGCCAGCTGCGGTGCCAGATCGATGCCGTCGCCGCAGCCCTGCGTGCAGCCGAAGCGCAACGTCACCTTGCCCTTCGGGGCTTGCGCGAGCTTGATGTCGAACAGCAGCACGCCCTTGTCCTGCGCGATCGAGGCCATGCTGGTGCCGCCAGGGCTGCGCGCATAGAAGCGCGCCGGCGCCAGCCAGGTGACTTCCTTGGCGTCCTGCTGGGTGTTGACCTGCACCGTGCGCACGCGCAGCGCCGGCTTGTCCTGCGGCCACTCGATGGTCTGGTTGAGATCGGCGCCGAGCGCGCGGTCCTGGCCCGCCGCCGACAGGCGCAGCGCGTACGGCGCGGCGTCGGCGAGGTTGAAGACCGCCACCGTGGTGGCTTCGCCGCAGGTCGCGGGCGCGGCTTCGGCCAGCTTGGCGACCGGGCCGGGCTTGGCGTAGGACAGGCCGTAGCCGAGTCCGAACTGCGCGGGCTTCTTCGGATCCGGATGGTTCGACGGCGCCGGGCACGCGTCGCCCGGCCACGGGAAGGTCAGGCGGCCGCGGAAGTCATGCGCCGGCTTGCCATCCGCCCCGGCGAACAGCACGTCGGCCACGCCCTTGCCTTCGGTACCCGGCAGCCAGGCGGCGACGAAGGCGCTCGACAGGTTGATCAGATCGTTGACGTACAGCGGACGGCCGGACAGGAACACCGTCACGACTGGCTTGCCGGTGGCGGCGGCGGACTTCAGCACCGCCAGATCCTCGGGATTGCGCTGGCTGTGGGCGACGGTCTGGTACGGCAGGATGTCGCCCATCATCTCGGCGTACGGGGTCTCGCCGATCACCGCGATGACGGTGTCGAAGCTGGCCGGATCCACGCCTTCGGCCGATTCGCGTACGGTCACGTTGGCGTCGCCCACCGCTTCGCGGATGCCGGCCAGCAGCGTGTCCGCGTTCGGATAGTCGGCATTGGTGTTGTCGGTGCCCTGCCAGGTCAGCGACCAGCCACCGGCCTGGTTCGGCACGCTGTCGGCGTTCTTGCCGATGACCAGTACGCGCTGATTGCGCTTGAGCGGCAGCGCGGTGTTCTCGTTCTTCAGCAGCACCAGCGATTCACGCACCGCCTGGCGGGCCAGTTCACGATGCTGCAGCGATTCCGGCTTGCCGGCGTGCGGGCTGTCGGATGGCTTGTGTTCGAACAGGCCGGCACGCAGCTTGACGCGCAGGATGCGGGTCACGGCGTCGTCGATGCGGGCCAGCGGAATCTCGCCGCTCTCGACCTGCTGGAGGGTGTTGGCGATGAAGGCCTTCCAGTCGTCCGGCACCATGATCATGTCCATGCCGGCATTGATCGAAGCGGCGCAGCTGGCGTTGCTGCAGCCCGGCACCTGACCGATGCCGTTCCAGTCGGACACGATGAAACCGTCGAAGCCCATCTTGTCCTTCAGCGCGCCGGTCAGCAGGTCCTTCGTGCCGTGCATCTTGCCGTAGTCCTTGCCGGCGGCGACGTCGTTCCAGCTGTTGTAGGACGCCATCACCGTCTGCACGCCGGCCTCGATGGCGCCGTAGTAGCCCTGGCCGTGGACGTTGATCATGTCGCTCAGCGGCACCGTGGAATTGCCCTGGTCCTTGCCGTTGTCGGTGGCGCCATCGCCGATGAAATGCTTGGCCGTGGCGACCACGTCGCCATCGCCCTTCAGCGTGCCCTGCATGCCCTTGACGTAGGCCGCGCCGTACTCGCGGATAAGTGCCGGCTCCGAGGAATAGCTTTCGTAGGTGCGGCCCCAACGCGCGTTCTGCGCGATCGCCACGGTCGGCGCGAACGCCCAGCCGATGCCGGTGGCGCGGGTGGATTGCGCGGTGGCCGCGCCGATCTTCTCGATCAATGCCGCGTCATGCGCCGCGCCCAGGCCGATGTTGTGCGGGAAGATGGTCGCGCCGAACACGTTGCTGTGACCATGCACGGCATCCGTGCCCCAGATGATCGGCACCGGAATCTTCGCGTCCGTCGACATCGAGGCCGCGTGGTAGGCATCGGCCAGGGCCAGCCAATCCTTCACGTCGGCATGCTTGTTCTTGGCCGGCCAGGAGCCGCCGCCATTGAGCACCGAACCGATGTAGTACTTGCGGACTTCCTCCGGCGTGATCGACTTGATCTCCGCCTGGGTCATCTGGCCGACCTTCTGGGCCAGGGTCATCGACGCCAGGATTTCCTTGATACGCGCTTCCAGGGCCGGGTCCTGCGCCACGGCGCTGGTCAGGCGGGGCCAGTCGGTCAGCTTCGCCGGCTCGGCGGGTTTCTGATCGGCGGTGGCGGGCTCCTGCTTGGCGCAGGCTGCCAGTCCCATGGCCAAGCAGATCCCGCTCAGGAGTGCGATATCGCGGATTCTCACGTCTTTACCTCCGGATGTTTCAAAGAAGAAAACGGCGGATTGCTCCGCCGTGCACAGCATCGGCAGCCGACGGCGCCCTTGCGGGACGCCGTCGGCCGGACTCGCGTCAGTTGAATTTGTAGCTCACGCCCATCAGGTACTGGCGTCCATATTCGTTGTACTCCTGCGGTGCCATTGCGCCACCGGGGAAATCACCATCCTGCACCGTGCGGTAAGGCGAGTTGTTGAGGTTGTTGACCTGGAACAACAACGACAGGCCATTGAGCGCTGATGATTCGCTGAATTCATAGCTCAACTGAAGATCGAGTTGACGTTCGCTCATCGAACGCATGATTGCGCGGTTTCCATGGATGTAAGCGTACTCACCTCGATAGGAATCGCGGTATCTCTGGCTGATTCGCGCACCGAACCCATTTTTTTCATAGTAAACGGTTGCGTTGGCGACGATTTTTGACAGGCCTGGCAACGTTGTGGTTTCCGATGTGCCGGGGCCGTTGGGTTTGATGGATGTTTCCGTGTACGAGACATTCAACTGGGCGCCAAACCCATCCAAGGCCGAATGGAACAACTCGCCTTCCAGAGCAGTACTCAGCTCCGCGCCGCGCATGTAGCCGCCTTTGCCATTGCCCCAGGTGGTGAAAACACCCACATTGGATATCGGAGTAACGCCCGAGTCATTGGGATAATCACTAAAATCCCAGCCCTGGATCGCTTGCTGATAGACGTAGCTTTCAAGATGCTTGTAGAACACGGCGAGGCCGACGTAGCTTGCTGTTCCGAAGTATTTTTCCACAGAGAGATCCCCGGCGCGGGCGCGATAAGGCTCAAGCAAGGGATTGCCGCCGCCGCCGGACCATTCTCGGGTCGTGGGATCCACACCCGCGCCACTGGCCGCATTGAGCCAGTTGATGGGTGCACGCATCAGAGTCTTGGCACCGCCAAGACGCACCATCCAGCCGCCCCCGAAGTCGGCAACCAGATTCATGCTCGGCAGCAGATCGTCGTACTCTGTTCCACGTGTGAAGCGGTCCGCATTCCCGTTTTGTACGTTGAACGCCGTGGATGACTGTTTGGATTCGATCCATTGCATGCCAAAGTTTCCGCGCAGACGGATCCGGTCGGTAAGGTCCGTGTCGATATCCATCTTCATGTAGAAGGTATCCACATCCTCTTCTACGACGAAATCCTTGCGAACGTCATCGTCGCTCATCTGTCGCGTGACATCGTAGTAGCGACCCAGCAGGGCACGTGGGTCATAGGAAAGCACACCGCCGACTCCCGAGAAACCGAGCGATGTCGGGCTTTTCAGCAGACCTGGATCGACAAGTACTGGCGCGCGTCCGTTCTTGAGATCGGCGAAGAATACTTCGGCCGTTTTTTCTTTCTCGCGGCGGTTGAAGTTTACGCCCACTTGGAACTTGCTGAAAAAGTCGGAATCAAGGTCACGGGAAAGATCGAATCTAGCCGCGCGGATGCGATCGACTTGCTTGGAATTTTCCATGCGGCCGTCATGATTCCAGCCGGCCGGATCGCTGAGATAGACGGCATTCGGATCAGCAAAATTCGGAGCGGAGAACCACGCGAAATCCGGTGTTGTCGGCAGTGAGAATCCGATGCTCTGATTGCCCAAGAGGCCTGCATAGGTCTCGAGATTCGATTGTTCCCGTTCGGCGCGCGAATAGTTGAGGTCAGCCGACAGTACCCATCCTCCAATGTTGAAGGCGTTGTTCCACCCCGCCGCCACGATCTTGTCGTCGCGCAAGTTGCTATCGTTGCGCACAACCGGACGTACGTTGTTCATGGTGCCACTGGTAACCAGGGTGTCACCACCCACCTGGCTGGTGCCCGCACCGGTGTAGTTGACGGTACCGTTATTGGCCCAAGGACTGTTGTCCCACATGACACCACGCATGGTCTCGTCCTGGTCGAACTTGGAATAGTAGACATCCAGGACGCTGTGATACGTGTCGTTTGGCTTGAACTCAAATACACCCATGACGCCATCACGGGTGAGATTGCGTGACTTGATCCAGTTCTCGGCACCGTTGAGGCCGATAGCGCCAGCGGGACGCCCAGCCTGCGCGTCAGCCGACCACCACCATGCCTTGTAGTGCTTTTCCTGGAATGGCGAGTCGAGGCGGGCGACACCGATGGCGATGCCGATCGTGTCGTTGGCGAACTGGTCGACATAAGAAGCGCTTGCGCGATAGCCCTTGTCGTCCGCACCGGCAGTCAGCTTACCGAGGGTGTTGTACTCGCCATTGGCATTGAGCACGATGCGACGCTGCCCGTAACTGAGAGGCCGGATGGCCTGCAGGTCCACGGTGCCGGCAATACCTTGCCCAATTAGGGCAGCGTCCGGTGTCTTGTAAACCGTGACCGCGTTGATCAACTCGGCGGGATATTGGTCGAACTCCACTCCGCGACTGTCGCCGGTGCTGACCTGCTCACGGCCGTTCAGCAGTGTTGAGGAGAACTGCTCGGACATGCCACGGATGTTGATGACCTGGGAACGTCCGTCCACGCGTTGCGCGGCCAGACCGGGCAGACGCGAAATGGAGTCCGCAATACTGATGTCGGGCAACTTACCGATGTCTTCGGCGGAAATGGCTTCAACGATCGAAGTGGATTCGTTCTTGACTTCGACTGCCTTGGCGATCGCAGCGCGGATACCCGTGACCTGCACAGTGCCCAAGGTACTGACATCCGGATTCTGCTGCTCCGACGTCTGGCCTTGCTGCGCCTCTTGAGCATTGGCCGCAAACGAGGAAACCAGCGCCACCGCACAGGCGGAGGCGAGCAGGTGCCTGCGGGGGGCGAAGCGACGTTGGACGCCGGCGGCGCCCGATGTGTGTGCGTGATGAGTCATGCGGCCCTCTCCAGCCTGTATTGACAGCGCTGTCATACTGTCGCTCAATGCACCTTGTCAACAACGCGTTACGCCACCTGGCGTCAATTGCCGTCATTGTTGGCGCATGGCGCGCGGCACGCGGCGGGATCGCTGCAGCGCAGCATTGAAAGTGCGCGGAACCATGGCGCTTTTTTCGCCACCGCGAACCGAGGGAGAACTCCATTGAAGATGACCATCCGGCGCAAGCCGCTTGCCTGTTCCACTTTGCTCGTGGCGATGTTCACCGGCGGCCTGGCTGCAACCGCGCAGGCTGGACCACAGGCGAAGGTCTGGGTCACCACCAGCGACCATCGTCAGGCGCTGCAGGCGCAGCCGGCCGTGACATTCGGCGATCGCTCGGCGCGCAGGCTGCACATCCAGATCGATCCGGACCGGCAGTACCAGCGCATGGTCGGCTTCGGCGCCTCGATTACCGATTCCTCCGCCTGGCTGATCCAGCACCGGATGTCGCCGGAACAGCGCGACGCGCTGCTGCGCGAACTGTTCGGGCGGGAGAACGGCGGGCTCGGCCTGAGTTTCACCCGCCTGACCATCGGCGCCTCGGACTTCTCGCGTCACCACTACAGCCTGGACGATCCGCCAGGCAACCAGCCGGACCCGGAACTGAAGCATTTCAGCATCGAGCCCAATCGCGGCGACGTGGTGCCGGTGACCCGCGCCGCGCTCGCCATCAATCCGCAGTTGCAGGTCATGGCGTCGCCCTGGAGCGCGCCGGCCTGGATGAAATCCAACAACAGCCTGATCCAGGGCACGCTGCGTCCGGAGTACTACGACGCCTTCGCCCGCTATCTGCTCAAGTTCGTGGATGCCTACGCGGCCGAGGGCATTCCGATCTTCGCGCTCACCGTCCAGAACGAACCGGATTTCGAACCCAAGGACTACCCCGGCATGCGCCTGAACGCGCCGGCGCGGGCGCGCTTCATCGGCGATCATCTGGGACCGCTGCTGGCGACCCGCAAGGACGCGCCGCAGATCTTCGACTGGGACCACAACTGGGACAAGCCGCAGGAGCCGCTCGGCGTGCTCAACGATCCGGCCGCGGGCAAGTACGTGTCGGCGATCGCCTGGCATTGCTATGGCGGCGAGGTGGAAGCGCAGACCCCGGTCCACGAAGCGTTCCCCGACAAGGACGCCTACCTGACCGAATGTTCCGGCGGCGACTGGGAACCGATCATCAGCGGTGGCCTGACCCTGCAGGCGCGCGAACAGGTCATCGGCGCGACCCGCAACTGGGCGCGCGGCGTGCTGTTCTGGAATCTCGCGCTGGACCAGGATGGCGGTCCGCACGCAGGCGGCTGCGACACCTGCCGCGGCGTGGTGACCATCGATTCGGGTACCGGCGCGGTCAGCCGCACCGACGAGTACTACGCGCTGGCGCACGCCAGCCGCTTCGTCCGTCCGGGCGCCCGCCGGATCGCCTCGGAAGGCGAGGGTGGCGACCTGGACCATGTCGCGTTCCGCAACGAGGACGATGGCTCGCTGGTGCTGGTGGTGACCAACTCCGCCCGCCGGGCCCGCCGCTTCTCGGTCGGGCAGGATGGCGAGAACTTCACCTACCGCCTGCCGGCGCGCAGCCTGGCCACGTTCGTGTGGACGCCGGAGGCGCCGTGACGCAGCGCGCAAGGCCGGCCACGCGCGCTCTGGCAGAATGACGCCCTGGAAGAGGTGAAGGAACCCCCGCGCCATGCGCATTCGGATCGAGGACGTGGCCGCCGCCGCCGGCGTTTCAATGAAGACGGTGTCGCGCGTGCTCAACCACGAGCCGAACGTGCGCGAGGAAACCCGCCGGCGGGTCGAAGAGGTGGTCGCCCGGCTGCAGTACCGCCCCAACCCGTCGGCGCGCAGCCTGGCCGGACAGCGTTCCTATGTGGTGGCGCTGGCCTACGACAACCCGTCGCGCAACTACCTGATGGAGATCCAGAGCGGCGTGCTGGAAGCCTGCCGCGCCCAGCACTACACCCTGGTGCTGGCGCCGGTGACCTTCGGCCAACGCGGCTACATGGCCGACATCACGTCGCTGGTCGAGCATTTCGGTCTGGACGGCGTGCTGCTGATTCCGCCGCTGACCGACGACAAGACCCTGCTCGCGCAGCTGGATGAGCACGAAATCCCGTTCGCCAGCATCTCTCCGCGCAGTCGCCGCGGCCGTATCGGCGTGACCGTGGACGAACATGCCGCGGTCTGCGATCTGGTGGCCGAACTGGTCGCGCTCGGCCATCGCCGCATCGGCCACATCAAGGGCCACAAGGCGCATGGCGCCTGCGCCTGGCGTTTCACCGGCTACCGCGATGCGCTGGAACGCGCCGGCATCGAATTCGATCCGGACCTGGTGGTGGGCGGCGAGTTCACCTTCGAATCCGGTGTGCACGGCGCCAACCAGTTGCTGGATCTGAAGGATCCGCCGACCGCGATCTTCGCCGCCAACGATGACACCGCCGCCGGCGTGATCCGGGTCGCGGGCCTGCGCGGCCTGAGCGTGCCGCGCGATCTCTCGGTGTGCGGTTTCGATGACACGCCGATCTCGCGCCACATCTTTCCGGCGCTGACCACGGTCCGCCAGCCGACCCGCGACATGGGCCGGATGGCGACGCTGGAACTGCTCAACAGCATCCGTGATCCCGGCGCGGGCCGGATGATCCCGATCCAGTACACCCTGGAACTGCGCGAATCCATCGCCCCGCCCCGCCGCAAGCGCTGAGACGGAGCGGAGCTCGCTCCGCAGTTTCCTTCCGCCGTATCCCCGAGCCGAGCAAGCTCGGCTCCACGGCTCACCAGAAGATCGTGTACAGGGCGAACAGGATGATGATCACGCCCACCGCGCCGATGTTGAACACTGCCGGCGTGCGGTACTCCACATCGTCGGTGCGGATGAAGTCCTTGCCCTCGGCGCGCGGGGTGGCCAGCGAGACCACCACCGCCAGCACCAGTGCGGCCAGGAACACGATGCCGACGCGGTCCATGAACGGCAACAGGTACACGCCGGTCTTCTGCGCCCAGAAGAAGGCCGCCGACAGCAGCACCGAACCCAGCGCCGCGGCCAGCGCGCCGGCCTCGTTGGCGCGCTTCCAGAACAGGCCGAGCACGAAGATCACCACGATGCCCGGGGTGAAGAAGCCGGTGAATTCCTGGATGAACTGGAAACCCTGATCGAAGCTGCCCAGCAGCGGCTTGGCGGCGAGGATGCCCAGCAGCACCGCGACGGCGGCGGCGATGCGGCCCACCTTCACTTGCTGCGCCTCGCTCGGCCGGTGCTTCGACTTGGCATAGAAATCGAGGGTGAAGATGGTCGCCACCGAATTGATCTTGGACGCCAGCGAGGCGACGATCGCGGCCACCAGCGCGGCGAACACGAGGCCGAGGATGCCGGTCGGCAGCAGGCGCATCATGGTCGGATAGGCCTGATCGGGCTTCTCCAGTCCCGGTGCCAGCATCACCGCGGCGATGCCCGGCAGCACCACGATCACCGGCATCAGCAGTTTGAGGAACGCCGCGAACAACATGCCCTTCTGCGCCTCGCCGATGCTCTTGGCGGCCAGTGCGCGCTGGATGATGTACTGATTGAAGCCCCAGTAGCTGAAATGCATGACCCACATGCCGCCGAGCAGGACGCTGAGACCCGGCAGATCCTTGTAGAAGGGATTGTCCTTGCTGAGGATCATTTCGAAGTGTTCGGGGTGCTGCGACCACAGCTTCTGGAAGCCGGCGATGACGCCGGCGCCATCGCCAAGCTGATTGAGGGTCAGGCCCGCGACCAGCAGGCCGCCCAGCACCAGCAGCGACACCTGCACGATATCGGTCAGCGCCACCGCCTTCAGGCCGCCGTACAACTGGTAGACCAGCGCGAACACGCCCAGCAGGGTCAGCGCCAGCATCTGATCCATGCCGGTCACCTGGCTCACCGCGATCGAACCGAGCCACATGATCGAGGTCAGGTTGACGAACACGTACAGCAGCAACCAGAACACCGCCATCACGGTGCGGATGCGGGTGCCGTAACGCTGTTCGAGGAACTGCGGCATGGTGTAGATGCCGTTGCGCAGGAACACCGGCAGGAAGAACTTGCCGACGATCAGCAGCGCCAGCGCCGCCGTCCACTCATAGGATGCGATGGCCAGGCCGATGGCGTAGCCGGAACCGGACATGCCGATGATCTGCTCGGCCGAGATGTTGGCCGCGATCAACGATGCGCCAATCGCCCACCATGGCAGCGACTTGCTGGCCAGGAAGTAGTCCTTGGCATCCTTCTGGTGACCGCCCTTTTCGCGCGATACCCACTGCGCCAGGATGAAGATGCCGGCCAGATAGACCAGGACGATACCGATATCGAGTGTGGACAGTTCCACTACGGGCTCCCGTGGTAATGGATGGCGCATCGTGGCACGGCGGGATCCCGGGAGCGTGGTTGCCGCGTGATGCGGACCGGCCGTCCCCGGAATCCACCCCGGGCACGACAGGCGGAATCGCGGCGTCGCCCGGCGGAAAACCGGCCGGAGATGACAGCGCTGTCAGCTTACGCAACGATGTCACGTTTGCATCGTGCGATGCACCAATCGTTTGATTGGTATCTCTTTGGTGGTGAAGCACGCCGGTTTAGATCGGTATAAACCTGCCGCGCGATGCGCCTGGCGGGATTCGCGCGGGAAGCGATGCGCGAAGACGCACGCACGGAGTTGATTCGTTTACTCGTAGGCCGTCGCGCAGGCCATGACGTGGTTGTAGTCGCTGGACATGCAGCGATAGAACTCGCGCCGCGCGCCGGTCGCGCCCTCGCAATCGACAAGGGTCAACCGTTCCCGCTGCGCGTTGAGTGGCGCCGCCATGCGGTCATGATCGGCGCGCCCCAGGTAGCCGCCGTCGAGATTGCGCTGGCCGACCTCCAGCATGGTGTCCACGCCCGGGCGCGCGTTCTCCACCGCCCTGTCGCAGGACAGTTCCGCGTCGGCATCCCGCACCTTGAGCAGTTGCCGGGCGATCTCCTCCACGTCCTCCCGCACCTGCGGAGGCAGGGCGCGCACGGCATCGTCCTCGCGCTTCGGCGATGCCATCGTGGGCAAACCCGCGCTGATCAACAACGCCAGCACGCCTGTCCATGCCACGCATCGCTGTCCGATCTGCTCCATCGCGTCCTCTCCCGCGGGCGGCGGCGATGACAAATTCATCGGCGATTTCCTGTATCCGGCCGTCGAAACGGCCGGGTGACAGCTACGGGCTCAGGCCAGCGCGGGCTGCGCCGCCGGGTACGGTTGCAGGATTTCGCGGCGCGGATGGATCAATCGCAGGCTCATCAGTGCCGGCAGGCTGAGCACGCCGCAGGCCACGATCCAGGCGATCCGCGCGGGCGTGGACAGATCGGTCTTCCGTGTCCACCACACCGCGCCCAGCAACGACAGCAGCATGAGCACGCCGGCGATGATCACCACCTGGCGGGGCACCGGTGGCCGCGCGGTGTCATCGGTGATCCGATAACCCGCGAACAGGCGGCGGGCGGCACGCTGCAATTCGTAAATCACCGGCGCGGGGAACCAGTTCTGGTGGCGCCACAACGCGGGGAAACCGCTCTTGAGATCCCGCCGCATGATCGCCGTGGTCTTGCCCTGGTCATCGACCCGCATCATCTGCTGATACGGCGGCGCGCCTTCGGCGTTGTGGGCGCTGCGACTGAACAGGAACGACACCAGGTAACCATCCAGCAGTTCGAGCGCGTCCGCACGATACAGGTCGCCGACCTTGCCCGGGATGGCCAGGCGCTGGCGTGGCGTGAGCATGCCGTCACCGGCCGCGAGACCGCGACCGTCATAGAAGTACACGGCGCGGTCGCTGAGCAGGGCCAGGTCGTCACCGACCCGGTCGTAACCGGTGATCCGCTCTCCCGCCGGCAGGCGCAGGCGCGGTACCACCCGCTTCTGATCACTGTCGTACTGATAGACGCGGGTGGTGCCGATCAGGCTGTTCTCCGGACCGGGCATCACCGGCTCCGGGAAAGGCGCGTCGCCTTCCACGCCCAACTCGCCGGCGCCGCGGTAGTCCACCAGGCTGTAGCCCTCCAGGCGCATGCGATCGTGACTGAATACCCAGCGGATGCGATGTTGCTCGTCGTCGAACTCCATCGGCACGATGTTGGCCAGTTCGTTGCGCACCGGTGTCGCGCGCAGGCCCGGACCGAACGAGAAGACTTCCGAGATCCGCGCCTGTTCCCGCCACAGCGGCGCCTGCGGGTCACGGCTGCCGCGCAGGCCCATCACCATGAGGTCCTTGCCCTCGGCATTCTCGGACTCCTTCTCGCCACCGGCCATCGGAACCGGTGCGTTGTTCGGATGTGAGCCCTGCGCGATCCACAGGAACTCGACGCCGAAGCCGACCATCACCAGCGCCAGCCACATCGCCAGCTGCAATGGAACCGCGGTGAAGAAGGTACGCGGCAGAGTGCGCGGCGCGGTTTCCAGATCCGGCTTGAAGGCGACCCACACCATTCCCGCCAGCATCGCCAGGGTGATCAGCTGGACGGCGATGGCGCCCTGGCCGTTGGCCTGGCTGAACATCAGCCAGGACAGCAGCGCGATGCCGCTGTAGCCGTAGCGCCGATTGGCCAGCATCGCGTAGGCGCCGGCCAGGTAGGCGCACACCGCGATCAACCATGCCGACACCCCCAGCAGCAGGTGACGATGATCCACCACCCGCGCGGTCATGGACTCCTGCCAGCCGGCCAACAGCCACAGCGGCAACAGGATCGCCACTGCCAATTGCAGTGTGCCCGCGCCCACCAGCACCGCCGCCAGCTTGCCGTGCGGGATCGGCCGGTGCAGCAGGTTCAGCCAGGTACCGGGCTTGCGGTAGCCGCCCATCTGGTACAGCCCCAGCAGCACGCCGGTGACGGCGTAGACGCCGGCCAGCACTTCGTAGACCAGTCGTGGTTGCTGGGCCAGGTCGACCACCCGGGTCATGAACCCGAGGATCACCAGTTGCAGCACCGCGTAGGCGATCGCCCAGATGCGGAAGCGCTGTATTTCAGCCTTGAACATGTCCCACATGATCGTGTCCTCTCGGTGCCCTCAGTGCTGCCGTTGCGGTTGCGCCGGCGCGGCGTGGTTCTTGGCCAGCAAGCCGTTGACGGCGCGATCCAGGCTGACCGGCATGCTCTGGATCGAGCGCGCGCCGCTGGCGCGGAGGAATTCGGCGAAGTCCTCGTCCTGGTCCAGCACCAGATAGTGATGCAGGCCATCCAGCCGCTGCAGTTGCAGCAGGCCGGGAACGGTCGCCGGATCCGGTCCCTTGAACGGGATGTCCGCCACCCAGTGGGTGACCCGCGCAGAGAACTCCTCCGGCGCCGACATGTTCTTCAGCTGGCCGTGTTCCAGGATGATCAGGTTGTCGGCGATGCGCTCGATTTCCTCCATCTGGTGCGAGCAGTAGATCACCGTGCATTGCTGGCCCGCGTTGGAATACATCAGCGATTCCAGGAATGCGCGCTTGGCCACCACGTCCAGGCCCAGCGTGGGCTCGTCGAGCACCAGCAGCTCCGGGCCCTGCGCCAGCGCCAGCGCGAGGTTCAGCCCGGCGCGTTCGCCACGCGACAGCTGGCTGATCTTCTGTTCCGGCAGCACGTTGTAATGGCCGAGCACCTCGTCGTAGGCACGCTGGTTCCAGCGCGGGTACTGGCGCCGCTGCATCGCGGTCACCGCCGTGACCTTCATCCAGCCCGGCAACGCGTGTTCCTCGTTGACGAAGCCGATGCGCGCGCGGTCTTCCGGCCGCAGGTGCTGGCTGTCGCGGCCAAGGATGCGCGCCTGGCCCATCGTCGGCGGCAGGAAGCCGAGCAGGATCCGGAACAGGGTGGATTTGCCGGCGCCGTTGGCGCCGACGATGGCGTGGATGCGGCCACGCGGGATGCGCAGGTCCAGGTGATCCAGCGCCAGCTTGCGCCCGTAGCGCTTGCTGAGCGCCATGGTTTCGATCACGTGGTCGGAATCGGGAGTGCTCATGGTCGTCCCAGGTTCGGGTGACGGAATGCGAAGGGAAAAACGAGCGTAGACGCGTCAGGCGGATTTTTTCCTGGGCGCGATGACGCGCAGTTCCTCGTCCAGCCGCGCCAGCGCGCGGTCAGGCGGGTAGTCGAGGGCGATGACCTCATGCACGAACGCCTGCACCGCATCGTCCATGCGCCGCTCGCGCTCGGCGTCGCTCAGGCGCTGGCGCGGCGTGGCCACGAACAGGCCCAGACCCTGGCGCGATTCCAGCCAGCCTTCGCTGGTCAGTTCGGCATAGGCCTTGGCGACGGTGTTGGGATTGATCATCAATTGCTGGGCAAGCCCGCGCACGCTGGGCAGCTGCGCGCCCGGCTTGAGTTCGGCGGTGGCGATCTTCATCCGCACGCCGTCGACGATCTGCTTGCTGATCGGACGCGGATCGCCGGTGGCGATCTGGATCATCAATGCCTGGGTACGCGCCATGGGACACCTCAATCAACTGTACTAGCACGCACAGTGCGGTTGGGTCGTTCGTGCCGTCAAGAACCCGGAGTCCGTGTTGCGACGAAAGCCCCGACGAGGGACGTGAAAGCGGTTCCCGCGCGGACGAGAATCCGTTCCCCGCGGGAAGAACCCGGTGGCATCAGTACGGGTGTGGCAGCGCGGACAGGCGACGCATCTCGCGCAGCATGGCCACGAACAGGGCACGGTCGGCCGCCTGCGAGGGTTCGAAGTCGCGGAGCCGCACGACCGGTCGCGCTTCCAGGTGCCGCGACACGGCCAGTTCGATCACACGGGGCTGGCCATCCTCGAAGACCAGCACCTGCGATCGCGCACCGGGCTGATTCACGTCGACGGCAATGATCCGGCCCTCGTGCAGGAAGCTGATCCGGTCGACCAGAGTGTGGCCCACCACGATCCGTTCGGCCCGGAAGCGGTCGAGGATGGCGTCCATGTCGCTGCGCCCGATGCGGGGATATCGTCCGTCCACCGCCATCAGGTAGCCGCGGAACTGGGTAATGCCCTCCAGGCCAAGCACCGCATCCAGCGCGGGTGCCCGCGGGCGCGCCGATGCCGAAGCGGCCGCCCAGTAGGCACGCATCGCGGCATTGAAGTGCCCGGGGTCGGCGGAGACGGACGCGGCTTGCGGGGATATCCCGCCGTGCGCGAACAGGACCGCTCCCAGTCTCGACACCACCGGCTGCCGGCGGAGCCAGGCGCCGATCACGGTATCGTCATCGAACGCGTCGATGGATTCGCCCATTTGCCGCAGCGCGTACAGATGCTCCGGGTGCGCGCGCGACCCGTTGGTGCGCAGCATGTATTGCTCATGATTGCCCAGCACGAGATGGACCTCGCCACCGGCCCGCTGCGCCTGCAACGACAGGTCATGCAGGCGCCAGAGCACCGCGAACACGTCGCGGCCACGGTCCACCGCGTCGCCCAGAATGATCAGGTGCCCGTCGCCATAGATCCATTCACCCCGCGCATCGGTGATGCCCAGGGCCGGCAGCGCGGCATCGAGGAAGCCGGCGTTACCCTCCAGATCGCTGAGCACGGCCACGCGCGCGGGCATCGGCGCGCTGGCCGGCACGTCCCGCGGTTGCCGCAGATCAAACCGCATCCGCCGCCCGGCGCAGGTGATCGACAACTGTTCGCCCGTGCCGGTTCGTGAAACGGCGCGATCCTCGCAGAACCAGCGGGCGCGCCAGCTGCCATCCGACGCCCGGCGGACCACCGGCCCCTCCAGGAATCCGTGGATCGCGCCTCCGTCACCGGTGCCCGAATAGATGGGCAACGCGATGCTCCGGTTGGCGCCGAGCGGGACCAGCAGGCGGCGATGCGCGCCGCTCTCGCTCGTCTCCACCTGCGCCAACGCCATCGCCCAGGCGAGCCATGCGGCCAACACCGCCATCAGCGCCAGCGACAGCTTCAGCGCTCGTCGGATTCCCTTCCCCATGTCCGTTCCGATCCCTGCGCGCCGGCGACTTTACCGGCACACGCAGGATGCGGTTTCCGCGTGACCGCCGCAAAGTCCCGCGACGTGAAGCCGGCGAAGGCGGATGCATGCCCGCCCTGGCGCGACGAATCCGGTCGGTCGGTGGTGATGCGGCACGCCGGGTGCGGAAAGTGTCCGCCCGGCTACCCGCTCTCTACTCGCTCTGCAGTTCGGCGACGAAGTCGTAGGCGTCGCCGCGGTAGTACGAACGGGTGGACTCGACCACCCGGCCGTCTTCAAGGAAGGCTCGGCGTTCGACCAGCAGGCCGGGGGCGCCGACCGGCAGTTCCAGATGGCGCGCGGCTTCCTCGTCCAGCGCGACCGCGCGCAGGCGCTGCAGCGCGCGGCGCGGGCGGTTGCCATGCGCGTCGAGCGCCTCGTACAGCGAGGTGGTGACGGTTTCCGGATCCGGCAGCAGCGACAGCGGCACCAGGGTGCGTTCGATCGCGATCGGAGCGCCGTCGACATGGCGCAGGCGGTACATGCGGACCACGCCGCTGCCCGGCGACAGGTTGAGCGCCATCGATTCTTCCGGCGTCACTTCGCCGACGCTGCGCTCCAGGAACTTCACCTGCGGATTGAGACCGCGCTCGCGCAGGTCGTCGGTGAAGCTGGTCAGCCGCGAGAACTGGCGCAGGATGCGCTCGGCGACGAAGGTGCCGGCGCCCTGCCGCTGCACCAGCAGGCCGGCCTCGATGAGTCCGGCCAGCGCCTTGCGGATCGTCACGCGGGACAGACCCAGCAGGTTGGCAAGATCGCGTTCGCTGGGCAGGGCCTGGCCCGAGCGCAGCACGCCGGCGTCCATCAGGTTCTGCAGGGCTCGGCGCAGGCGCAGATAAGCCACCGCGCGAGTGGACTCGCCGGTCTGCAGGCGGTGGTATTCATCGAACAGGGCTTTTTGCATGGGCCTGAACATACCACTCACGTACCAATAAAGGCAATATCAGCCGACAGATGGTTACATTGGCCTGATTCATTGGTCAGTGTGGTAGCCCGGTGGTATTGTTCCCTCCAACCTGACAAGCAAACGAGATTCCGACGTGACCGCCAAGACCCTGCCCGTCGACCCTTTCGATCTGGTGATCTTCGGAGGCACCGGCGACCTGGCCCTGCGCAAGCTGCTGCCCGGCCTGCTGCGCCGCTATGCCGACGGTCAGATCCGCGAAGACAGCCGGATCATCGGCGTGGCCCGCGACAAGCAGTCCGACGCCGACTACCGCGCCAAGGTGGGCGAAGCCCTGCAGCGCGCGGCCGGCAACGACGAGGCGCTCAAGGCCAAGCTGCCGGCGTTCCTGGACAAGCTCGGCTACCACGCGCTGGACGCGACCAAGGACGAGGGCTGGGAAGACTTCGCCGCCGCGCTCAAGGCCCATGGCGACCGCATCCGGGTGTTCTACCTGTCGACCAGTCCCAGCCTGTTCGTGAACCTGTGCGACCGCCTGCGCGCGCACGGCCTCAACGGCGGCCAGTCGCGGGTGGTCATCGAAAAGCCGATCGGCCATGACCTGGCCAGCGCGACGGTGATCAACGACGCGGTCGGCAGCGCGTTCGCGGAAAGCCAGATCTTCCGCATCGATCACTACCTCGGCAAGGAAACGGTGCAGAACCTGCTGGCGCTGCGCTTCGCCAACATCCTGTTCGAACCGCTGTGGAACGCCAACCACATCGATCACGTGCAGATCACCGTGGCCGAAACGGTCGGCCTGGAGAAGCGCGCGACCTATTACGACACCTCCGGCGCGCTGCGCGACATGGTCCAGAACCATCTGCTGCAGCTGCTCTGCATGGTGGCGATGGAGCCGCCGGCGGCGCTGGAAGCCGATGCCGTGCGCGACGAAAAGCTGAAGGTGTTGCGCTCGCTGCGCCCGATCACCGCCGACGAGATCAGCCACATGACCGTGCGTGGCCAGTACCGCGCCGGCGCGGTCAACGGCATGGCGGTGCCCGGCTACCTGGACGAACTGGGCCGCGAGGATTCGCGCACCGAGACCTTCGTGGCGCTGAAGGCGGAAGTGGACAACTGGCGCTGGGCCGGCGTGCCGTTCTACCTGCGCACCGGCAAGCGCTTGCCCGAGCGGGTCTCCGAAATCGTCATCGCGTTCAGGCAGATCCCGCATTCGATCTTCGAGCACGGCGCCGGCCCGGTCATGGGCAACAAGCTGGTCCTGCGCCTGCAGCCGGACGAGGGCGTGAAGCTGTGGCTGATGATCAAGGACCCGGGTCCGGGTGGCCTGCGCCTGCAGCACGTGCCGCTGGACATGAGCTTCGCCGAGGCGTTCGGCGTGCACCAGCCGGAAGCCTACGAGCGCCTGCTGATGGACGTGGTGCGCGGCAACCCGACCCTGTTCATGCGCCGCGACGAGGTCGAGGCCGCGTGGAAGTGGATCGACCCGATCCTGGGCGCCTGGGAAAACCAGCGCGAAACGCCCAAGCCCTACACCGCCGGTTCGTGGGGACCGAGCGCGGCGGTCGCGCTGGTCGAGCGCGATGGCCGGACCTGGCACGAGGACACGGTGTAAGCGCGTGACGAATTCCCCCCTCTCCCCCGTCACGCCTGATCTGATCACCTTCTCCGGCAGCGAGGCGCTGGCCGGCGCGCTGGCCGCGGCCGTCGCCACGGATCTGCGCGCGGGCATCGAAGCCCGTGGCGGCGCGCTGCTGGCGCTGTCCGGCGGCACCACCCCGCGCCGCTTCCTGCAACATCTGTCGGAACAACCGCTGGACTGGGACAAGGTCACCGTCACCCTGGTCGACGAACGCTGGGTGGCGCCGGACAACGATCGCTCCAACGCGCGCCTGCTGGCCGAACACCTGCTGCGCGGCGCGGCCGCGGCGGCGCATTTCCTGCCGTTGTTCCGCGACACGCCGGAACCGGAAGACGCCCTGCCCGAACTGGAGCGGCGCTTCGCCGGACTGCCGGCGGCGTTCGACGCGATCGTGCTGGGCATGGGCACCGACGGCCATACCGCCTCGTTCTTCCCCGGCGGCGATCATCTGGCGGCTGCGCTGGATCCGGCCTCGGCCGCCCACCTGCTGCCGATGCGCGCGCCCGGTGCCGGCGAGGCCCGCATCACCCTCACCCTGCCGGTGCTGCTCGCCGCCCGCCACCTGTACCTGCACATCGAAGGCGCGGCGAAGCGGGACGTGCTGGACGCGGCCCTGGCCGAACCCGCCATGCAGGCGCCGATCGCCGCGGTACTGCGCCAGGCCCCGGCCCCGGTGCGCACGTACTGGTGTCCCTGAGCCCGGGCGGTTGAGGCAAAACCGGCCACCCTGCTTATAATGGGCGCCTTGCCTCGGGCGCCCGCGCCCGGCATCTGCCCGCGAATCCGTCCGGTGATGGTTTCCGGCTTCCCCGTTTTTCGTAGCCAAGCGCGGTTTCCGGCCGTGCTGCCAAAGGTGGAAAGTGCGTAATTACGACCTCGAATTCCTGAAGCATTTCTCGATGGTGATCGGCTTCCTGGTGGTGGTCACCCTCGGCCTGATCATCGGTGCGCATTTCCTGCACTCCTCGATCCCGGCGGAAGTGAACCCGCAGGCCGCCAAGCGCACCGAGGGCCGCATCGCCCCGTCGGGCGCGGTCTACGCCGGCGCCACCGGTGCTGCGGCCCAGGCCGCCGCGCAGGCCGCCGCCGTCGCCGCCGCCGCTTCCCAGGTCGCCTATGGCGGCACCACCGACGGCCAGGTGATCTTCGACAACCTGTGCGGCGCCTGCCACAAGAACGGCACCGGCAACGCCCCGATGCTGACCGCCGCCGGCATGGGCGCGCGCGCCGCCAAGGGCAAGGACACCCTGTACAAGCACGCCATCGAGGGTTTCACCGGTCCGGACGGCGGCATCATGCCCCCGAAGGGCGGCAACCCGGCCCTGACCGAAGAGCAGATCCACGCCACGGTCGACTGGATGCTGGCCAACGTGAAGTAAGCCTCCGGCTTGCCCGCGATACTGAAAACGCCGCCTTCGGGCGGCGTTTTTCGTTGGGGGTCTGGACGCTGTGCCGGGAGCCGGCGCCTTTCAGCAGCCGCACGGCTGGTCAAGGGGACTGACAGTCTTCCCACCCGCACGATCCGGCTCTGCCTCCCTTTGAAGCGCTTCCCGGCAACCGAATGGCCGGTCAAACGAGGGACCAAGGGGGATTGGCCCGCCATTCGATGGTTGGGGAGCGTTGGCGCCGTGCCCATCGCGCGTCATCCCCGCTGGCTATCATGTCCGGCTCGACCACCTGCCAGCCGATGCCATGTCCCTGCGCCGCTCACTGCTCGCCACCGCCCTGCTGACCTGCGCCACGATGGCCGGCGCCGGAGAAGCGGGGGTCATCCCCATCGGCCAGGTGCAGGGCACCGGCGCGGCCAGCCCGCTGGCGGGCCGGACGGTCACGGTCGAAGGCGTGGTCACCGCCGATTTCCGACAGGGACTGGGTGGCTTCTTCCTGCAGGATGCCGGCGACGGCGACCCGGCGACCTCGGACGCCGTGTTCGTCCCGCTGGCCTTCGATGCCAATGCCGACGACGGCGAGACACCGAAAGTCGGCCAGCGCTATCGCGTGCGCGGCGAGGTCACCGAACTGGAATTCGGCAAGCAGGGCAGCCGGCTGACCGCGATCACACCCATCGACATCGAGCGGCTCGGCGCACCGGCATCCGCGCTTGCCCCGGTCGTGCTGGCCGCCGCGCCCGCGGACTGGGAAGCGCTGGAGGGCATGCGCGTGCGCATCGCCGCGCCGCTGACCGTCAGCGGCACCGATCAGGTCGAGCGTTTCGGCGAGCTCACCACCGCCTTCGAAGGCCGGCTCTGGCAGCCCAGCGAAGTGGCCGCGCCGGGCAGCGATGCGTTCAAGCGGGTGCTGCAGGACAACGCCCACCGCCGGCTGACCCTGGACGACGGCCGTGGCGATCGGGATCCGCAGGCCGTCTCCTGGCTGGACGAACATCCCATCCCGCGCGTCGGCACCGTATTGAAGGACGTGGAAGGCGTCGTCGACGAGCGTCACGGCAGCCATCGCCTGCAACTGACCCGGCCGCTGGCACTGTCCGCCATCGCCTATCCGGTCGCGCCGCGGGTGCCGGGCACACTGAAGATCGCCGCGTTCAACCTGGAGAACCTGTTCAACGGCGACGGCCAGGGCGGCGGCTTCCCGACCCCGCGCGGCGCGAAGACACCCGCGCAACTGCGGGCGCAGCTGGCCAAGCTGGTCGCCACGGTGCGCGCATTGGACGCCGACGTCGCGGCGCTGATGGAACTGGAGAACGACGGCTACGGCCCCGACTCCAGCCTCGCCCAGTTCGTCGCCGCCCTGAACGCGAAAGGCGACGATTGGCGCTTCATCGACGCCGGCCAGGGGCCGGGACCGGACACCATCCGGGTCGGCCTGATCTATCGCGCCTCCCGGGTCACGCCGGTCGGCAAGCCCGCCGTCCTGGAAGGCGGTCCGTTCGGTGACCGCAGCCGGGTGCCGCTGGCGCAGGCGTTCCGGCGCGGGCAAGGACCGGCGTTCGTGGTCGTGGCCAATCACTTCAAGTCCAAGGGCTGCTCGGAAGCCACCGGCGCCGATCAGGACCAGGGCGACACCCAGGGCTGCTGGAACGCGCTGCGACTGGATTCGGCGCGCCGCCTGGACGCCTGGCTGAAGCAGGACCCGACCGGCCAGGGCAGCGCGATGAAGCTCATCCTGGGCGACTTCAACGCCTACGCGATGGAGGATCCGGTGCGCTGGCTGCGCGAGGCCGGCTGGCGCGATGCCTTCGCCGTGGCCAAGGTGGAGCAGCCCTACAGCTACGTCTACAGCGGCCTGACCGGCCGCCTGGATCACGCCCTGCTCACGCCCGCGCTGTCGGCGCGCCTGCGCGGCGCGGCCGAGTGGCATCTCAACGCCGATTCGGCGGACAGCGCCGGCTATGTCCACGGCGACGCCGGCCAGCCCTGGCGCAGCTCGGATCACGATCCGCTGCTGTTGGGGTTTGACCTCTGACGGTCTGCGGTTTCTCGCTGCTTTCCTGATGCTTCGCGGCTTCGTCTGACCCTGCATCAGCAGGGTTTGACGGATGATTTGTGCTTCGCGCCAGGAGCAAGCGCTTTTCAACCGCCGCATGGCTGGTCAATTCCCCGTCGCCTTCGGCGCCCGCCCCCTTTTGCAAAGGGGGCCAAACGGCGCGCGCGATGCCTGAACTCTCCTGCTTTGCCTCCCCCTTGACCAGCCATGCGGCGGTTGAAAGCGTAAAAGGAGGACCGAAGGAGATTGGCTCCTGAACCAGGCCCGCAGGACCCCGCTGCTACAATTCGCGCCTTTCGCGTCCGGCCTCCTGGCCGGATCACGCCAGCCGCTCCAGGGGCCAGCCCATGACCAGCACCGCCGAACTGACCTCGCCGTCATCCGCCAACACGCCGCAGATCGGCGTGCTGGACAACGACTACACCCTCGAACACAAGTACACCCGCACCGATGGCCGCATCTACCTGAGCGGCGTGCAGGCGCTGGTCCGGTTGCCGTTGATGCAGCGGCTGCGCGATCAGGCCGCCGGGCTCAGCACCGCCGGCTTCATCAGCGGCTACCGCGGTTCGCCGCTGGGCGGCTTCGATCTGGAGCTGTGGCGCGCGCGCAAGCATCTGGAAGCGGCGGCGGTGAAGTTCACCCCCGGCCTCAACGAGGATCTCGGCGCGACGATGGTCTGGGGCACGCAGCAGACCAACCTGTTCCCCGGCGCCAAGGTCGATGGCGTGTACTCGATGTGGTACGGCAAGGGCCCGGGCGTGGATCGCTGCGGCGACGTATTCAAGCACGGCAACGCCGCCGGCACATCGAGGCACGGTGGCGTGCTGGCGCTGGCCGCCGACGATCACGCCTGCCGCAGCTCGACCCTGCCGCACGGCTCGGAAGACGAGTTCGTCAGCGCGATGATGCCGGTGCTCAATCCGGCCGGCGTGCAGGACATCCTCGACATGGGCCTAGTCGGCTGGGCGATGAGCCGCTACACCGGCCGCTGGGTCGGCTTCAAGACGATCGCCGAGACGGTGGAGTCCTCGGCCTCGGTGGAAGTGAATCCGTTCGCGCGCACCATCCTGCTGCCGGAGGATTTCGACATGCCCGCCGGCGGTCTCAACATCCGCTGGCCGGATCCGCCGCTGGACCAGGAGATGCGCCTGCACCGCTACGCGGTCAAGGCCGCGCAGGCGTTCGCCCGCGCCAATGGCATCGATCGCATCGTGCTGGATTCGCCGCGCGCGCGGTTGGGCATCGTCACCACCGGCAAGAGCTACCTGGACGTGCTGCAGGCGCTGGAGTATCTGGGCCTGGACGAGCGCGCCTGCGCCGACATCGGCATCCGCGTCTACAAGGTCGGCATGACCTGGCCGCTGGAACCGATCGGCATCGCCGAGTTCGCGCGCGGGCTGGAAGACATCGTGGTGGTGGAGGAGAAGCGCGCCTTCATCGAGCGGCAGATGAAGGAGTACTTCTACAACTGGCCGGCCAGCGCGGGCCAGCGTCCGTCCATCGTCGGCAAGTACGACGAGGCCGGCGAGTGGATCCTGCCGTCCACCGGCGAACTCACGCCGGCCACCATCGCCGGCGTGATCGGCCGGCGCATCCAGCGTTTCTTCACAAATGAGTCCATCGAACAGCGCCTGCGCTGGATGGAGGAAAAGGAAGCCGAGCTCGCGCTGCCGCGCGCCAGCTTCCCGCGCGTGCCGCACTATTGCAGCGGCTGCCCGCACAACACCTCCACGGTGGTGCCGGAAGGCTCGCGCGCGCTTGGCGGCATCGGCTGCCACTACATGGTGACGTGGATGGATCGCGACACCGACACCTTCACCCACATGGGTGGCGAAGGCGTCACCTGGTCGGGGCAGGCGCCGTTCACCGAGACCGAGCATGTGTTCCAGAACCTCGGCGACGGCACGTTCTTCCATTCCGGTTCGCTGGCGGTGCGGCAGTCGGTCGCCACCGGCGTCAACATCACCTACAAGATCCTCTACAACGACGCGGTCGCGATGACCGGCGGCCAGCCGGTCGACGGCACCCTGAGCGTGCCGCAGATCGCCCACATGATGCGCGCCGAAGGCGTGGACACCATCGTCGTGGTCAGCGACGACGTGCGCAAATGGAGCCGGCGCGAGCTGTTCCCGACCGGCGTGGAATTCCACGATCGCAAGCAACTGGAAGAGGTGCAGAAACAGCTGCGCAAGGTGAAGGGCGTTTCCATACTCATCTACGATCAGGTCTGCGCCACCGAGAAGCGCCGCCGCCGCAAGCGCGGCAAGCTGCCGGATCCGGCCAAGCGCACGATGGTCAACACGCTGGTCTGCGAAGGCTGCGGCGACTGCGGCGTGAAGAGCTTCTGCGTGTCGGTGCTGCCGAAGGAAACCGAGTTCGGGCGCAAGCGTGAAATCGATCAGTCCAACTGCAACAAGGACTTCTCCTGCGTCAACGGCTTCTGCCCGAGCTTCGTCACCGTCCACGGCGGCAACCCGCGCAAGGGCAAGAAAGCCACCGTGGCCGAGAAGCTGGAGAACCTGCCGGCACCGACCTTCCAGTCCGATCTGGCGCAGCCCTGGAACATCCTGATCACCGGCGTCGGCGGCACCGGCGTGGTGACCATCGGCGCGCTGCTGGGCATGGCCGGCCATCTGGAAGGCAAGGGCGCGAGTGTGCTGGACCAGACCGGCCTGGCCCAGAAGGGCGGCGCGGTGACCACGCACATCCGCATCGCGCGCACGCCGGAGGACATCCACGCCGTGCGCATCGCCGCCGGCGAGGCCGATCTGGTGCTGGGTTGCGACATGGTGGTGGTGAACGACTACTGGGTGCTGTCCAAGGTGCGCGGCGAACGCTCTCAGGTGGTGCTCAACACCTACGAGGCGATGCCCGGTACCTTCACCACCCGTCCGGACATGCAGTTCCCGGCCACCGACATCATCACCGGCGTGAAGGTCGCGCTGGGCGGCCGCGATCCGATGCTGGTCGACGCCACCCAGCTGGCGACCGCGCTGATGGGCGACGCCATCGCCGCCAACCTGTTCATGCTCGGCTACGCCTGGCAACAGGGCCTGGTGCCGATTTCGTTCGACGCGATCATGCGCGCGGTCGAGCTCAACGGCGCGGCGATCGAGATGAACCGGCGCGCGTTCGCCTGGGGCCGCCTGGCCGTGGTCGATCCGCAGGCGGTGCAGGAAGCGGCCGGGCTGATCCGCAACACCCAGACCGAATCCGAGCGCACGCCGCGCAACCTGCGGATCCTGCCGCCGGGCGAGTGGGAAAGCACCGAGTGGGGCGCCAACGCCGCGCCGCGCAACCCGGACAACGAGAGCGAACTGCGCGGCCTTCCGGAAGGCGGCACCAGCGGTGGCGAAGTGGCCTTCCTGCCGCTGGATGACCTGCGCCTGTCGCGCTCGCTGGACGAACTTATCGCGCGTCGCGTGGCCTTCCTCACCGAGTACCAGGACGCCGCGTATGCGGCCCGCTACCGCGATCTGGTCACCCGCGTGCGCGGCGCCGAGAACATGAAGGCGCCGGGTTCCACCGCGCTGACCGAAGCGGTCGCCCGCTACTTCTTCAAACTGATGGCGTACAA
The DNA here is from genome assembly GCF_057773065.1 of Pseudoxanthomonas sp. 134C1. NCBI lineage: Bacteria > Pseudomonadati > Pseudomonadota > Gammaproteobacteria > Lysobacterales > Lysobacteraceae > Pseudoxanthomonas > Pseudoxanthomonas sp. 134C1. The sequence goes on along the minus strand of NZ_JBYMTH010000001.1, from coordinate 400,429 downwards.
GGACGAGTACGAAGTGGCGCGGCTGTACACCAGCGGCGAGTTCCAGCGCCGCCTGCAGCAGCAGTTCGAGGGCGACTATGAAGTGCGTTTCCATCTGGCGCCGCCGTTGTTCGCCAAAAAGGACGCGCAGGGTCGCCTGATGAAGAAGGAATACGGCCCGTGGGTGTTCAAGGCCTTCGGGTTGCTGGCGAAACTGCGCTTCCTGCGCGGCGGTACCTTCGACGTGTTCGGCCGCACCGCCGAGCGCCGCGGCGAACGCCAGTTGATCGGCGACTACGAACGCACGCTGGATCAGCTGCTGGCGGCGCTGGACGCGGATCGGCTGGGGCTGGCGGTGGACATCGCCAGCATCCCCGAACACATCCGCGGCTACGGCCACGTCAAGGAACGCCACCTGCACGAGGCCAAGGCGCGCGAGGCCGATCTGCTCGCGCGGTGGAACAACCCCAGGGCGCTGCACGTCGTCCAGGTCGCCTGACCAGAAAAAACCCCGCCTCGGCGGGGTTTTTACTTTCCCGGAACCGACGCGCGCGGTTACCGCCGGCGCACCGATGCGAGCGCGGCGCGCAGCGGCGGTTTCAACGGCAACGCCAGCTTGCGGTAGAAGAACGACAGCATCCGGCGTGAACGCGGCACCCGCCACGCCAGGCCTTCCTCGATGGTGTAGACACAGGGCGCGCAGGCGCCACAGGGCTTGCCGTTGAGCGGCCGATGGCAGAACCAGGTCATGTCCATGAGGGGACCCCATCCGGCTTCGTCCGCCTCGCGCGCCATCGCGCGCTTGTCGATCTGGAACAACGGGAAACCGAAGTGCTGGAACAGGATGTGCTCGGCGGAGCCCGCGTGGCGCGATGCGACGCGATGGCTGCGATAGCCGCCGACCGTCTCGAACGACTCCACCCGGTCGGCCAGCAATGCCTGCACCTTGTCGTCCACGTGCACGCTCAGCTCGATGCCGGCCGGCGCGTGCTGGCGACAGAACAGCGCCAGCCATTCGTACTGGCTGCCGATGTAGACGCGCGAGCGGACTTCGCGGAGCGCGTCGCCGACCACCGGATCGCGCGCCAGGTCCGCGACCCGGAACACCCGCAGCGGCCGCAACAGCGCGCGGGTTTCCGGATGGCCTTCGTGCAGGGCGTCGGTGATGCGCTGGATGCTCCTCCGTTCGGTCGCCGTCGATGCGCGTGCCGGATCCTCGAGGTAATAGGGTGTCACCGGCAATCGATGCTTCAGCAACAACCGCAACAACTGGAAGGTGGAATCCCAACCGCTGGTCCACAGCAGCGGGACGCCGCGTGCGGCAAGTCCCACGATGGCGTGGGCGGAAGGGAGGACCCGGATGTTCGTTTCCTGCATGTGCGCATGGCCTTCATGCCGATCGTCTCGGCGAGGTGGTAGTTGCATCCACAGCGGCGAGCGGAAACTCCCGTGCGGCGCGCTCCGATGCTAGCGCGGGTGGGCGAATGCGGCGTGCAATTCTCTTCACCCATCCGGGTGAACAGGCGCGCCATGGCCGATGCTTCATGCACGGATCATGTTTGTCGTGCCCTGGCGGCATCGCTGCACATCCATGAATACGCGATCGTCGCGCGATAAGCATGCACATGTCGCAAGCGCGTGAAGCCGCGCGGATTTCTTCTTTGCGTGCACGTTCTGCTCGCGCCGCGGATACCCATCATCGCCCACCGGGGTCAACGGCAACGCATCGCTGGCCTCGTCTTCCTTTCCCCCAGGAACGATTCATGCAAACCCAGGCAATGACCCGCGATCAATTCTGGCAGTTCGCCGACAAGGCCAAGGAAGCCACCGAAGCACTGGCCGCGCAGCGCATGCAGGTGCTCGAACATCTGTCCCCGGAGGCATTGCGCCACGTCTGCATCCAGTACCGGTTCTTCACCATCGACTACATCAGCGATCTCGCGCTGCTGGTCGCGCGCCTGCCGTTCGGCGGCCTGCGCAGCCTGCTCGGCCAGATCCTGGCCGAGGAACTGGGCGAAGGCGATCCGGCGCGCGCGCATCCCACCGTGTACGACCGCTTCCTCGCCACCATCGACGTACCGCGGGAAGAACTGGACAAACCACTGACGGCCAACGAGCGCATCCTCAAGGGACTGACCCGCGACATGGCCAACCACCCGATCGCCTTCGGCGTCGGCCTGCGCGGCATGGGCGGCGAATGCCTGTGCCAGACCTATCTGTCGGTGATGTTCGAGCACATGCGCCGCAATCCGTACCTGGTCGCCAACGCGGAACGCATCGACTGGGAGTTCTGGACCATCCACACCGGCGAAGAGGACATCATCCACGGCGAATTGACCCGCGCGGCCATCGATGAGTATCTGCGCCACGATCCCGGCGTTCTGCCCGAGCTGGCGCGCGGTTACGAACGCAGCATCTCGGCCTGGAACCTGTTCTGGCAGAACATCCTCAACACGTACACCCCGCAGCTGGAAGTCGCGTCATGAACGCCATCACCCAGTTCCACCTCGCCTTCCCGGTCCGCGATCTGGACGAGGCGCGCCATTTCTACGGCGACATCATGGGTTGCCCGCAGGGCCGCAGCGACGTGTCCTACCAGGACTTCGACTTCTTCGGCCATCACCTGGTCGCGCACATCGGCGGCGACGGCCAGCCGCTGCACAACGGTCGCTTCGACGGCGAAGCGGTACCGGTGCCGCATTTCGGCATGAACCTGGATCGGCCGGCGTGGGAAACGCTGGCCCGGCGACTGAAGGACGCGCGGATCGATTTCCACGAGGAGCCGCACCTGCGCCTGAAGGGCAAGCCCGGCCAGCACGTGACCATGTTCCTGTTCGATCCCTCCGGCAACGCGCTGGAGTTCAAGTCCTTCGACGACCCCGAGCAGACCTTCATTCCGTAACTCCCCCGTGGGCGCGACGTCAGCCGCGACCGCGTCGGCGGCAAGCCGGCATCAGACCCGCAGTTCGACCACGCGATCCTGCGCGGACGCGGGCAATCCCTCGCCGGCCCAGAACCGTTCCAGCGTCCCGCGCACCAGATCCAGCGGGGTGGACGCGCCACGCCGCTCGCCGAAGCGGCGCTTGTTGTCGCGCTGCAGGCGCAACATGCGCGCGTCCTGATCGTTCACCCGCTTCAGCAGCGGCCATACCAGCAGGCGCACCAGCCAGGCCGGCGCGCGTCGCCCTTCCACATGGAGTGCGACGAACACGTCGGTTTCTTCCGCCGAGTACGGGGTGAAGTGCAGATCGATCAACACCCGGCTGCCGTTGGCGTAGACGTATTCCAGTCGCGTGCTGCCAGGCGCGGCGTAGTACGCGCGCTCGGCGACGCGACGCGATTCGAACAACCGATACAGCAGGCCGGATTGCGCGCCGCTGCCCTGGTAGTCGACGCAGAATCCGCCCGGCGTCGTCCGCATCACCGCGGTGACCGGCATGCGCGTTCCCTCGCGCCGCACCAGACCGGCGTGCACGAAATGGGTATGCATCGGGTCCAGGAAATTCTCCATCGCATCGACCACGCCGGCCGGCCAGCGGGTCTGCCACTGGAAGCGACGCGTGGACGGATCCGTATCACGCACGAGTTCGCTGGGCGCCGCTTCGCCGGAGGGGCCGGGACGCACCCAGATGAAGCCGTCGTATTCGCAGGCCGGGAAGTTCCGCACGCAGACCGGCGGTGGTGACACGGATTCCGGCAGGCCGGGGACCGCGCGCAGCTGCCCGTCGGCATCGAAGGACCAGCCATGGTAGGGACAGACGATGCGGTCGCCCGCGATCCGTCCCGCCGACAGCGGGGCGTGCCGGTGCGGACAGCGGTCCTCCAGCGCGACCCAGCGCCCGTCCGCCAGCCGCGCCAGCGCCAGGTGGGTGCCCAGCAACGACACCGCGTGCGGCCCGCGACCGATCGCGGCGGCGCGGGCGACCGCGTACCAGTGCGCATTGAGCGCGGGATGCCAGTCGCTCACAGGCGATACCTCCGCAGCAGGGGAACGCCAATCCGGCGCGTGGCCTGGGACAGCACGCCAATCGCGGCGCGTCGTGGACGCGGCAGGTGCGCCGCCATCACCGCGCTGTATTCGATCGCCGGCACGCCGCCGCGGAAGCGTTTGAACTCGCTGGCGCCGGCGCTGAAGTTCAGTCGCCAGCCCCGGTGGCGGCAGGCGCGGTACGCGCAGGCGGTCGCCAGTCGATAGAGCCCGAGCTTCGGCGGCAGGGCGGTGTCGTAACCGACGATCGGCGCGGTCGCGGTGCCGGCGTGGCGGAACAGGCCCAGCACCGTCAGCAGCCGTCCGTCCTCGCCGCGGAAGCCCTCGAACTCCAGCAGTCCCGCCGCGTGCCAGGCGCGCAGGAACTCCGCCGTATAGGCCGGGCTGAAGCGCGAGTACTTGCCGAGGTAGAGCAGGGTGTACAGCTCGGCGATCCGCGCGTAGTCGTCGTCGGTGATGTCGGCGTCGCCGCAGGCGTTCAACGCGGTGCGCGTCAGTCCCCTCAAATCACGCCGCAGATCGCGATGGCGGGCCACGGCCGCGTCCAGATCCTCGTACAGGTAGACCTGGCGGCTGGCGATCAAGTGGCAGCCGGCGCGCCGCAGCGCATCCAGCCACGGTCCGTCGTCCGTCTCGTTGAGCGAGCGGAACCAGATCGCGTGGTCCGGCCAGCGCTCGGTCGCCTGCCGCAGCAACACCGGCACGTCGACCGAACGCGCGATCGGATACAGGTTGGTCGACAACAGCCAGTTGTTCACGGTGACCGCGCGATCCAGGCCCGCGCGCGCCACCAGGGCGCCGGTGCCCGCCAGCGCCGGCCGCAGCGCCCGCGCGGCCCAGCGGGGCAGGTAGCGTTCGCTTTCCTCGCCCGCGCAATCCACGTAGGTCGTGCGCGGCGAACAGACCCAGGCGTTTTCCGGTTCGGCATCGTGCACCGTCACCGGCAGGAGTCCGGCGCCGGTTTCGAGGGTCTCGATGCGGGCCGACAGATTGCGCACGAACCGGTCCACGCGCGCGCCGGCATGCAGTGCGGCGAAGGCCTGCGCGCGTTCGGCGAAACGATCCGGGTCGCGCGGCGTCACGCTCACCGTCCACCCCGCCCCAGGGGTTCGCCGTCCCATTCGATGTCGCGGGTCGCCGCTTCGCGCAGGTTGCAGCGCTGGCGCAGCGCCAGTCGCGCGTACGATCCCAGATCGCCGATTGATCCGATCACCGGCATTCGATCGCCCGGCAGCGCGATGACGTCGCGGGCGCGACGCCAATCCTGCCGCCAGGTTGCCAGACGCCCTTCCCGCCGGGCCGTCCACCAGCCGGCGGTGCGCATCAACGCCGCAATCATCCGCGCGCTGCCGGGCGCCGGCTCGCGCAGCGGCCCTTCGCCGCGCAGCGCCGCCGGCAGGTCCTCGTCGAATGCGAACAGGTGCAGGCCGCTGGTCGCGCGGGGGTTGCATTCCAGTACCCGATAGCGGCCATCCTCGCCAAGGATCCAGTCGAAGGAAATCTGTCCGCTGTAGTGGATCCCGCGCACCAGTCCGGCAACCGCGTCACGCAGCCGCGGATGCGCCTCGCCCGCGAAGTAGTAGCTGGAACTGCGCCGCAATCGCCAGCCGGGATGATAGACCGCGTGCGCCAGCAGTTCGCCGTCATGGGCGATGCCGTAGGAGCACAGCTCCCTGCCGTGCAGGTATGCCTGCGCCACCCACGGGCCCTGGACCGGCAACGGCGGCACGTCGACGGGCAGACCCCGTGGATGCAGGCGGACGTGGACCCCGAAGCGGGAGAATTCCGGCTTCAGCACCAGCCCGCGTCCGCCCGCCCAGGCGCGCGCCTCGTCCAGCGATCGCACCCGCGCGCTGTCGGGAACGTCCATCCCGTGACGGCGGGCGAGGTCGAGGAATTCCCACTTGCTGTGCAGGGTGCGGAGCTTGTCGAAATCATCCACCGCCACATGCAGTTCCTTCGGCAGGCGTCCACGCACATGCGAAAGGTGGAACGCTTCCTCGCAGGTGGGCAACAGCAGGTCGATGCGATGGCCGGTGGCGATGGCATCGAGATCGGCGGCGAACCCGTCCGGATCCCGGCGCGGAGATCGCAGCGCGTGGCTCGCGGCCACTGATCGCGACCAGCCCGACAGCCGGCACGGAATGCTGTCGGCGACATGCACGCGCCAGCCCTGCCGGGCGAAGCGCCGCGCATGATCCAGCGCGACCGGCGCGCGCGCGCCGAGGATCAGGACGCCGGGTGCCATGCCGCCTCCCCTGTCCGCGCGGGCCGCCATTCACGGCAATGCGACGGCACGATGCGGATGCGTGGATCCGCGGCATGCAGCGCGTGCAACCGCGCCAGCGTACGTCGGTAGATCGGCGTGTCACCCAGCCAATCGGTGACCATGCCCGGCGGCGGGACGTTGTCGCGGATCGCCTGGGTCGACCACGCGGCGTCGCCCACCAGGAACACCGGCCCCCGCGCATCCTCGAACCAGAGTCCGTAGTGTCCGGCCGCGTGTCCCGGCAGCGCGATCAGACGCGCGCTTCCATCGCCAAACAGATCATGGGCGATGCCGAAACCGGACAGCGATCCTTCCAACGCGAGCGCGGGGCTGTCCTCGAACCAGTGCAGGGTCGCCGCGTCACGCGCGCCGAGCAGGGCCGGCACCAGCCCCACCCGCAGCGCGCCCAGGCGCGAGCGCGCGTGCAGGTCTAGCCAGGCTTCCCGCGACAGCGCCACCCGCGCATGCGGAAAGTCGGCGAGGCCGCCAATGTGATCGGCATGCAGGTGCGATAGCAGGATCCAGGCGATGTCATCCGCGGCGATGCCGTCACGCCGCAACTGCTCTCGCAGCGCATCGCGCGGTTGCAGGCGCACCGGCGTCACCCAGCGGTACAGGCGTTCGGGAAACGCCTGCGTGGCCGCCATGAAATGTTCGGAGTAGCCGGTGTCGAACAGGATCCAGCCATGCACGGAGTGCCGCAGCAACGCCACCAACGCCGGAAACTCGCACGCCCGCAGCGGTCCGTCCCGGCGCGTGGCCCGCTCCGGATGCGTGCAGTGGCCCGCTTCGTAGAGACGCCACTCAAGCGCGGTCATGGCCGCTCCAGGCATTGGCGAAACCTTCCAGGCCGGCGGCGATGCCCGGCACCGGGCGGTAGCCCAGTTCCTCGCGCGCGCGACGGATGTCCAGCGTCTGCGCGTAACCGACCACGCCCAGGCCGTAGCGGGTCAGCTTCGGCTCCGGCTGTCCCGAACGCCGCAACGCGACCTGTTCGGCGATCCAGGCCGCCGCCAGCGCGGGACCGCGCGGCAGGGGCACCCATCGGACTTGGCGGCCCATGCGCGCGAACAGCGCCGACAGCAGATCCCCGACCCGCAGCGGCTCGCCGTTGGTCACGTTGTAGGCCTGCCCGGAACCGGTCCAGCCCTGCCCGACGCAATCGGCGATCAGGCGGCTCAGGTTGTCGACGCAGGTCACGTCGATCAGTGCCTCGCCACCGGCCACCAGCGGAAACCAGCCGCGCTCCGCCACCGCCAGCAGGCGCGGCAGGATCGCGCGATCGCCTTCGCCGAACACCGCGCGCGGTCGCAGGATCAGCGTCTGCAATGCACCGTCGCCGGCCTCGCGCACGCAGTCCTCGGACTCCCATTTGCTGCGCGCGTACTCGGTGATCCAGCGTCGTGGCGGGACGAAGGCTTCGTCGACGTCGTACTGGTCCCGGAAGCGGAAGTAGATGCTTGGCGAGCCGAGATGGATGAAGCGGCGCACGCCGCTGCGGCGCGCCGCATCGAGCAGGCGCCGGGTCGCCAGCACGTTGGCGCGCTGGAATTCCGCGCGCGGGCCCCACGGCGCCGACAGCGCCGCGCAATGCACGACCGTGTCGCAGCCGGCGAGCAGCGGCTCCAGCGGATCGGCGGCCAGATCCGCGCGCAGGATGCGGCGGGCGCTCTCCCGGTTCGCTTCCAGCCGCACCATCTCGCGTCCGCTCGCGGTCACCTCATGACCACGCAGCGCCAGCTCACGGACGACATGGCGGCCGATGAAGCCGCTGGCGCCGGTCACCAGGAGGCGATGCGTGCTCACAGCCGCAGCACCGCGCCCGCGAAGGACAGGCCGGCGCCGGACCCCACCATCGCGAACCGGTCGCCCTTCCGCAGCTCGCCGCGATCGATCGCGTGATGCAGCGCCAGCGGTATGGACGCGGCCATCTGGTTGCCATGGTCGGCGAGGATGCGCACCAGCGCGCCTTGCGGCAACCGCAGCGCGACTTCCAGATGGTCCAGCGCCTTGGCGCTGGCCTGGTGCGGCACCAGTTTGCGCAGTTCCTCCACCGGGACGCCCGCGCGCGCGAACAATCGCCGCATGAAGTCCGGCAGGCGCTGCGCCGCCAGTCGATAGGTGGCCTTGCCCGACATCTCGAACTTCGACGCCTCGGCATACGCGTCCACACCGTCATCCAGACGGACCCGGGTGCCACCCGCGCGCACCTGGCAGAACCCGGCGCCCTCGCTGTGGGTTTCCATGTGGGTGGCCAGCAGACGGGAATCGCTCATCCGCGCGTCGCCCTCCAGCACCACCGCGGCCGCACCGTCGCCGAACAGCGCGGCGGTGTCGGTGTCGTTCCAGTCGAGGCCGGCCGACGCCACCTCGCCCGCCACCAGCAGCACGCGCCGGAAGCGTCCGGTGGCGAACGCGCCGGCGACCAGATCCAGCGCCACCAGGAAGCCCAGGCAGGTGGCGTTGATATCGAATGCCGGAATCGTGCTGGCCGACAGGCCCAGTTGTCGCTGCACCAGCGCGGCGGTGCACGGGATCGCCTGCTCGGGCACGCTGCCCACGCTGATGATCGCGTCCATGCCGCCGGCTTCCAGGCCGGCGCGGCGCAAGGCCTCGTGCGCGGCGCGCGCGGCCATGAACGATGCGGTTTCGCCGGTATCGGCGAAGTACCGGTGATCGATGCCGACGTGGCGGCGGGTCCATCCGGCCGGCTTGCCCCAGCGCCGGTCGAAATCCTCCGACGGCACGCGCCGCGACGGCACGTATTCCCCCGTTCCCAGGATGCGCAGCGGAATGGCGAGGGCGATGTCCTGATCCATGATGCGGGTGGTTCTGTTCCGGGGCCGCCAGCCTGCGCGAGGGCGGGCCGGACGGCAAGCGGGATCCGCCGCGTGCACGCCATGCGCCACGCCCGGTATCACCTGCCGCTACCTGCCGCGGGTCCTTGTGGGAGCAATGTCAGTCGCGATCGTGGATTCCGGTGTCCATCACGTCCCGCCGCTCGCCGGCCACCACGCTCGCGACCGACGTCGATCCCGCAGTGAAGGCGGCCGTCAACGCGGCGCCAGGATCTTCGACAGCCGATCCTCGGTGCCGGGAAGGCGCTGCAGTTGCGGATAGCGCAGGCCGTCGCGGTAGTCGATGCGGACGCCGCGGTACTGCTCGCCCTGGCGGACCAGCAGTTCGATGGGCCGCGACGACGCCTTGGCGGCGACGATGGCGCGCTTGAGGCGCTCGCCGGTGTAGGCCAGGCCGTCCACCGCGATCACCGTCATGTCCTTCGCGAGTCCGGCGGTGAAGGCCGGCGAATTCCAGATGGCTTCCTCGATGCCGCCGTCGCTGGCGATCTTCAAGCCGATCGAGAAACGGAAGTCGTCGTTGCCGCCCGCGCCCTCCGCGTCGGTGATGGCCGGATTCGCTTCGTCGGCGTAGGCCAGCCGCCAGCCGGCACGCTCCAGCCCATCGAGCGGCGAGGCGGCGCCCCGTCCCTCCAGCCGCTCGCGCAGGAAGCCGCGCCAATCACCGGGCTGCACTTCTTCGAGCACCCGCACCACGTCGTCGAAGCCATACAGCGAAATCGGCGCGTCGGCGCTGGCGCCGGCATGGAAGCGGTGCGCGAAGTCGTCCAGGCTGCGACGGCCGCGCGATTGCTCGCGCAGGCGCGCGTCCACCGCCAGCCACAGCAGCGAACCTTCCGAATAGAAGTCGTAGCCTCGCTGCCAGCTGGACCAAGCCTGCGGCGCGTCGTTGTAGTCGACGATGCCCTGGTGCACGGTGTCCTGCAGATCGCGCCAGTCGCGGCCCGGCTGGGTGGCCGCGGTCGCCAGCGTGTTCGCCAGCACCGCGCGCGCCTGCTCGGGCGTCCACAGCCCGGCGCGCGCGGCCAGCACCACCGCCCAGTACTGGGTCTGTCCCTCGTAGACCCACAGCAGCGAGTTGTCGATGGCGCTGTTGTAGTGCGGCGCCCAGGTCGTGTCCGGGCGGCGGAACTTGCCGCTCCACGCATGCACGTATTCGTGCGGCAGCAGATCGTTGTCGATGAAGGCCGCATCGCCGCGCAGGTAGTCGGCATAGGTGCCGTTCTCGCTGGACTGGCGGTGCTCCAGGCCGATGCCGCTGAAGCTGTCCGACAGCGCCAGCAGGAAGTCGTAGTGCGCGAACGGGCGCGGACCGAACACCCGATCGGCCTGCTTCACCAGCGCGCGATGCGCCTGCAGCATCGCCGGCGAGGCTTCCAGCTGCGCGGCCGTATCGGCCATCGCGTTGAGGCGCACCGGCGTGGCGCCGGTGTCCAGATCAAAGCGGCGGAAGTGCTGGCCGGCGTAGACCGGCGAATCGATCAGGGTCAGCAGATCGGTGGCGGCGTAGCGCTGTTCGGCGCCGTCGCGCGCCTCCACCGCCAGCGCGGTCGCAGACTCCCAACCCGCCGGCAGGCGCAGGCTCGGGGCGATGCGGATCCGCCGCGCGTCATGGCCCGCCGGATACAGCAGCACGCGATGCCATTGCAGCGACAGCATCTGCGGGGTCATCGCGACGCGGCCCTGCGCGGAGGACGTGGGTGACAGGTACTGGAATGCGATCTCGATCTCCGTCACCCCGGCCGGCACGTCCAGATGAAAGGCATACATGTCGCCGGGATCGCGGCGCCAGGCGATGCGCTGGCCGTTGCCGGTGATCACCAGCCCGGCGATCTGGTTGATCGGTCCGGTCGGCGCGTGGTTGCCGGGAATCCATTTCGGATACCACAGGGTCAGGGGTCCCGCGGCGACCGGGATGCGCTCGCGTACCCGCTGGATGCGCCGGTCGATGTCGCTGGCGTCGACGTCCAGCCGCAGGACGCCGGGATAGTCGTGGTTGGCGAGGGCCGGCGCGGACGTGGCCGGCACCGGGATCGGCTGTGCGGCGAGGCAAGCGCTGATACAGAGACCGAACGAACACAACAACCCCAATGGCAACCTGGACATTCCGCGCGCATTCCCCGCTTTGTGTTGCCGCCATCCTAGCCGTTCATCGCGATGGCGGCGACGTGGGTGCGTGGTTCGCGTGGCGGAGTGGCGCCATTACGGCGGCGGCGGGTCGCCGCTGCGCGGAATGCGCTCGCCTTCGCCATCGCCCATCCGGAAGTAGCGCATCGTCACCGCGCGGCCGGATCCGTCGCGTTCGATCCGGAACCGGGTGAGCCGGTGCGCGTAGACGAAATCATCCGGACCGATCGGCAGCACCGCATGCCGGCGCTCGCCTTCCTGCAGCACTGGCTTGCCCTCGACCAGGCGCAGGGCGAACACCTGTTCCGGGCCGGCGCGATAGGTGCCCAGCGCGGATTGCAGGCGCGCCTGATCGACCGCGACCGCAATCGGCTCCGGGAACGGCTCGCCCAGGACGAACGCGGCCAGCAGCCGCGAAACGTCGCCCGGCTCCTCGCCCTCGGCCGGGCTGTCGGTGTTCTGCAGGACGGCCACGGTGATGTCGCTGCCTTGCAGGTACAGCAGGCGGGTGGCGAAGCCATGGATGCCGCCGCCGTGTTCCAGCATCGGCTGGCCGCGCAGCGTCAGCGACTGGATGCCGAAACCGTAGCTGCTGCCGGTCGCCTTGCCCATCGGCGTGATCATCTGCCGGTAGGTTGCGTCCTTCAGCACCTTGCCTTCGTGCAGCGCGCGGTTCCAGCGCAGCAGATCGTCGACGCTGGTGACCAGCGCGCCGGCCGCGTGCGGCTGGGTCATGCTCAGGTAACCGGCCTTGGCCGGATGTCCCGGCTCGCCGGTATAGCCCTGGACCATGCCGGGAATCACGCCCGCGCGCTCCAGTCCGTAACCGGTATGGCGCATGCCCAGTGGTTCGAACAGCGCCTGCTTCAGATAGGCGTGCCACGGTTGGCCGCTGACTTTCTCGATGATCGCGCCGACCAGTACGTAGCCGGAGTTGTTGTAGGCATAGCCCTGGCCCGGCGCGAAGTCGGGCTTCAGATCCTTGAACGTCTCGATCATCTGCGCCGTCGTGCGGTCCTGCATGATCGGGCCTTCCATCACGCCCGGGATGCCGGTGTAGCTCTTGATGCCGGAAGTGTGGTTGAGCAGCATGCGCACGCTGACGTTTCCGCCGCCGGGATAGTCCGGCAGGAATTTCGACAGCGGATCGTCCAGCGACAGCTTGCCCTGCTCGACCAGGGTGAGCAGGCCCGCCGCGGCCATCTGCTTGCTGATCGATCCCATCCGGAACACCTGCCCGGCATCCAGGGGAACACCCAGCTCGATGCTGGCGCGGCCACGCGCGCCGCGATACAGCACCTCGTCGCCGCGGGCCACTAGGATCGCCGCGCCCGGGCCGTCCGCCGGATAGGCTTTCTCCATCAACTGGCGCGCGTAGCGTTCCACCTCGGCCTTGCCGGCGGGTTCGGCGGCACCCGCGATACCGGCGAAGAACAGGGAGACGGCGCAGGCGAGCGGCAGCAACGAACGGCGCATGACGTGACCTCGGTGGGAACGATGGCGCATTCTGGCCGGCGATCGCCACCGCACCATCACGCGGAAGTCACCGTGACCTCTGGCGCGACTCAGGCCTTGCGCCAGACCAGGCAGCGGTTGTTGGCCGGCATGGCGACGTCGTCGATGAGCAGGAAGCCATGCGCGTTCGCCAATGCGTCGACCGCTTCGAAATCGCGGATGCCGGAGGCGGGATCACGCGCCTTCAGCCAGGCATCGAACTCGCGGTTGCTCTCGCTGGTATAGCGGCCTTCGTAGTTGAACGGACCGTAGACGATCAGCGAGGCGCGCGGCCCCAGCACGCCACCGAGTCCGGCGAAGAACGCCTGCACCGAGGCCCAGCCCATGATGTGCAGGGTATTGGCGCTGAAGACCGCGTCGAAGCGCTGGGCGGGCCATTCGCCATCCACGTCCAGTTCCAGCGGCGGCGGCGTGTTCGGCAGATCCGTGTCGTCCAGCCACTGGCGGATGCCGGGCAGATGGTCGGCAACGTCCGAGCACTGCCAGATCAGGCGTGGCAGCTTCATCGCGAAATACACCGCGTGCTGGCCGGTGCCGCTGCCGATTTCCAGCACCCGGCGGACTTCGGCGAAGTGATGGCGCAGGACCGCCAGGATCGGATCGCGGTTGCGATCGCAGGCCGGCGCATGGGGCTTGTCTTCCATCATCGCGCCGCTCCCGGGGTCAGTCGCGCCAGCGGACGTAGAAGCGCCGGCTGGTGCCGCCATCCCCGCCGCGCTCTTCCACTTCGAAGTGGCGGGGATGCTGCTTCAGCAGATCGCTGAGTTTCTTCTGCCCGTACAGGCGCGGATCGAAGTCCGGGCGGATCTTGATCAGATAGCTGCCGACCGTACCCAGGAAGGCCCAGCCCTGGTCGTCGGAGGCTTCCTCGATGGCCTGGCGGATCAAGCGCAGGGGCAGCGCTTCGCCGCGCGCCGGTTCCGGCGTCGGCGCGGCGGTCGGTTCGGCCTGGGTCGGTCCGGTCTTCGGCCCGGCGGTTTTCTTCGTCGCCTTTTTCGCCGGTTTGGCGGGCGGCGGTTGCGCGGCCGGCGTCTCGCTGCGCAGCACCTCGGTGTAAACGAACTTGTCGCAGGCCTGCACGAACGCATCCGGCGTCTTGCGCTCGCCGAAGCCGTACACCATCAGGCCTTCCTCGCGCAGGCGCTGGGCCAGCCGGGTGAAGTCGCTGTCGCTGGAGACCAGGCAGAAGCCATCGAAACGCTGGGTGTACAGCAGATCCATCGCATCGATGATCAGCGAACTGTCGGTGGCGTTCTTGCCGCTGGTGTAGGCGAACTGCTGCACCGGCGCGATCGAATGCTTCAGCAGCGCCTGCTTCCACTGGGTCATGCGGGTGCTGGTGAAATCGCCGTAGATGCGCTTGACGCTGGCGACGCCGTATTTGGCGATCTCGCCCAGCAGTCCTTCGATGACCGCGGGCTGGGCGTTGTCGGCATCGATCAGTACCGCCAGCCGGCGCTGTTCGTCATCGGGTTCCGGGCGGGAGACCGGTCGGTTCTTCATGGCGCTCCTGCGTCGTTTCGCATGCCCGGCGGACTATGCCTGTCCGCGCACGCCGCCGCAATCGGACCCGGCGGCACGCCATGCGGCGAAAGGGAGACATGAAAAAAGGGCGGATGCCGCCATCCGCCCTTCTCTCCTCTCTCTCAACTTGCAGAATGATTGCAGCGATGCGGCGGTTGCCCCTTCCCCCGCTGGCGGGGGAAGGCCGGGATGGGGGGGCTTTCCACGGTCACTGTCTGATCGATGTTCGCGGTGTGCAGGCTTGGCGGCGGATGCCAGGGCGCCTGTTTTTCCGACTGGCCCCCACCCAACCCTCCCCCGCCAGCGGGGGAGGGGCAACAGTTTGCGGATGTTTCCAGCGACGAGACGATGCGGCGCGAGCGCCGGATTACCAGATCTTGACTCGATCCTTCGCTTCCAGATGCAGCTTCTCGCCCGGCCTGGACGGGAACGCGGCGTACCAGGCATCGACGTTGCGCACGGTCTGGGCGCGGTAGCGGCCCGGTGCGTGGCCGTCGCCGATCACCTGCGCGCGCAGCGCCGCGTCGCGGGTCTTGGTGCGCCACGCCTGCGCGTAGGCGATGAAGAAGCGCTGGTCGCCGGTCAGGCCGTCGATGACCGGCGCTTCCTTGCCGCCCAGCGACTTCCTGTAGGCGGTGTAGGCGATGGCCAGGCCGGACACGTCGGCGATGTTCTCGCCCAGCGTCTGCTCGCCGTTGATGTGCAGGCCCGGCATCGGTTCGTACGCGTTGTACTGCGCGACCAGGCGATCACCGGCGGCCTTGAAGTGCGCGGCATCCTCCGGTGTCCACCAGTTGCGCAGGCGGCCCTGATCGTCGAACTCGGCGCCGGTGTTGTCGAAGCCGTGGCTGATCTCGTGGCCGATCACCGCGCCGATGGCACCGTAATTGGCGGCCGGATCGGCCTTGGGATCGAAGAACGGCGCTTCCAGGATCGCGGCCGGGAAGTTCATCGCGTTCTGCAGCGGCAGCTGCACGGCGTTGACCGTCTGCGGCGTCATCCACCACTCGGCGCGATCGGCCGGCTTGCCCAGCTTGGCGGTCTGGTGGCGATACTCGAATTCCTCGGCGCGGCGCGCGTTGCCCAGCGGGTCGTCGGCCTCTACTTCCAGCGAGGCGTAGTCGCGCCAGGTTTCCGGATAGCCCACGCCCACCCGCATGGTCGCGGCCTTGGCCTTGGCCTTTTCCTTGGTCGCCGGGGTCATCCACTCCAGCTTGTCCACGCCTTCGCGGAACGCGGCCAGGATGTTGTTGACCATCTCCTCGACCTGCGCCTTCGACGAGGCCGGGAAGTACTGCTTCACGTAGATCTGGCCGATGGCGTCGCCCAGCGCGCCGTTGGTGGCGCCGATCGCGCGCTTCCAGCGATCCCGCTGCTTGGGCGTGCCCTGCAGGGTCTTGCCGTGGAATTCGAAGCTGGCGTCGGCATAGGCCTTCGGCAGCAGGCCGGCACTGTGATCGATGGCGTGGAAGCGCAGGTAATCCTTCCAGGTCTGCAGCGGCTGGCTGGCGACCAGCGCCGACAGCTTCTTGATTGCATCGGGCTGCCAGGCGATCAGCACCTTCTGCCCGGTCAGGCCGGCGCCTTCGAGGAAGGCCTTCCAGTCGATGCCCGGCGCCTTGCTGGCGAACGCCGCGGTCTCCCACGGATTGTTCGCCTTGTGCACGTCCTGGCTGTCGACGATGTTGGCGTGCGCCTGGGCGATCTTCATTTCCAGATCGAAGATCGCCTTGGCCTTGGCGGCCGCGTCGGCGTCGTTCGCGCCGGCCAGCTTCAGCACCTGGCCGATGTAGGCCTGGTACTTCCCGCGGTTGGCGGCCATGTCCTTGTCGGCGGCCAGGTAGTACTCGCGATCCGGCATGCCCAGGCCGCCCTGCATCAGGTAGCCCACGTTCTGCGAGGGATCTTCCAGGCCCTGGGCGACGAACAGGCCGAACAGGTTGTCGGTGGCGAAGTTGGTGGCGTTGAGCGGATCGGTGTCGGCGCGCACGGTGCTGCCGAGGTAGCTCGCCAGATCCGCCGGCGTGGCGATGGCGTCGACCTTGTCCAGCCACGGCTGCAGCGGCGCCAGACCGCGCTGCTCGATGCCGGCCTCGTCCATGAAGGCGGCGTAGTAGTCGGCGATCTTGCGCTCGGGCGTGCCGGCGGCCGGATTGGCCTTGGCCAGTCCCTGGACCAGATCGGCGTTGCGCTTCTCGGCCTTCTGGAACACCTCCAGGAACACGCCGGTGCTGGAACGGTCGTCCGGGATCTGCGCGTTCTTGCGCCAGCCGCCGTTGGCGTACTCGTCGAAGTCGTCGCCCGGCGCGACCGCCTTGTCCAGGCCGGCCAGATCGATGCCGATGACCGGCGCGGCCGCGGGCGCTTCGGCCTTGGGCGACTCGGCGGCCGGTTCGGGGGTGCGGTTGCAGGCGCTGGCGCCGCACAGCGCGGCGGTCAGCAGGATCCAGCGGTGGGCGTGCATGACGGACCTCGGGATGGGACAAAGGCGGCCACGATACTCCCGTCCGGCGCGCGGGCGACATGTGCCCATCGTCATCCCGGACCGTTCAGCCCGGCGCCGCGGCGGGGCTCAGTCCGGCACCGGCAGGCTGAGGGTTTCCTTGACCTCTTCCATCACGATGTAGCTCTTGGACTCGCGCACGTGCGGCAGGGTCAGCAGGGTGCTGCCGAGCAGCTTGCGGTAGGACGCCATCTCCGAGATCCGCGCCTTGATCAGGTAATCGAAGTCGCCCGAGACCAGGTGGCATTCCAGCACGTTGGGCAGGCGCAGGGCGGCGCGGCGGAACTCCTCGAAGATGTCGCCGGATTTGTAGGCCAGGCTGATTTCCACGAACACCAACAGGTTGGCCTTGAGGTACTGCGGGTCCAGCCGGGCGTAGTAGCCGGTGATCACCCCGTCGCGCTCCAGCCGGCGGACCCGCTCGGTGCAGGGCGTGGTCGACAGGCCGACCCGCTCGCCCAGTTCGGTGAAGGAGATCCGGCCCTCCTCCTGCAGCACCCGCAGGATGTTGCGGTCGATCTTGTCCAGTTCGCGGCGGCGCTGGGTCATGCGGGCTCCAAGGAAACCGGGCTTTTCGGTGGAATTACCCAATGTTGCCACCAAATACGGAAAATAACCCTATACATCCGTCCCTATACTCGCCGAACTCCGGAAACCCGGCCTCCAGGTCAGGGAAATGTCCGGAATCACTGGCGGGAGCATCGGCATGCGGGTTCTGGTTCTGGGCGGCGGGGTCATCGGCATCAGCAGCGCGTGGTATCTGGCGCGCGCGGGTTTCGAGGTGACCGTGGTGGATCGGCAGGCCGGCCCGGCCGGCGAGACCAGTTTCGCCAACGCCGGCCAGATCTCGCCGGGCTACGCCTCGCCGTGGGCCGCGCCCGGCGTGCCGCTGAAGGCGCTGAAGTGGCTGTTCTCCAGGCACGCGCCGCTGGCGATCCGCCCGGGCCTGGACCCCAATCAGTACCTGTGGCTGGCGCAGATGCTGCGCAACTGCACCCAGGAGCGCTACGCCATCAACAAGGCGCGCATGGTGCGCCTGTCCGAATACAGCCGCGATTGCCTGGACGAGCTGCGCGCGGAAACCGGCATCGGCTACGAAGGCCGCCAGCTCGGCACCACCCAGCTGTTCCGCACCCAGGCCCAGCTCGATGGCGCGGCCAAGGACATCGCGGTGCTGGACGAATACGGCGTGCCCTACGAACTGCTGGATCGCGACGGCATCGCCCGGGTCGAACCGGCGCTGGCGAGCGTCTCCGACAAGCTGGTCGGCGCCCTGCGCCTGCCGAACGATCAGACCGGCGACTGCCATCTGTTCACCCAGCGGCTGGCGGCGATGGCCGCGGCGGCGGGCGTGGAGTTCCGCTACGGCCAGACCATCGAAGCGCTGGAAACCGAAGGCGGCCGCATCCGCGCCGTGCGCATCGACGGCAGGCGGGAAACCGCCGACCGCTACGTGCTGGCGCTGGGCAGCTATTCGCCGAAGCTGCTGGCGCCGCTGGGCATCCGCCTGCCGGTATATCCGCTCAAGGGTTATTCGCTGACCCTGCCGATCGTCGAGGCGTCGATGGCGCCGACGTCGACCATCCTCGACGAGACCTACAAGATCGCGATCACCCGCTTCGACGATCGCATCCGCGTCGGCGGCATGGCCGAGGTGGCCGGCTTCGATCTGTCGCTCTCGCCCAAGCGCCGCGCGACCCTGGAAATGGTGGTCGGCGATCTGTATCCGCGTGGCGGCGATCTGTCGCGCGCCAGCTTCTGGACCGGCCTGCGCCCGGCCACGCCCGACGGCACGCCGGTGGTGGGCGCGACGTCGTATTCGAATCTGTTCCTCAACACCGGACATGGCACACTGGGCTGGACCATGGCGTGCGGCTCGGGCCGCTACCTGGCCGACCTGATGGCCTCGCGCATGCCGCAAATCAGCGGCGAAGGCCTCGACATTTCCCGCTACGGCGCGCGCCGCGGCGGCCACGACTCCCAGCCTGAACCATGCGCCCAGCCCGCGCGCTGATCGACCTGCAGTCCCTGCGCCACAACTACCGCATCGCCCGCGAACTCGCCGGCGGCCGGTCCCTCGCCGTGGTCAAGGCCGATGCCTACGGGCATGGCGCGGTCCGTTGCGCGCAGGCGCTGGAAGCAGAAGCCGCCGACGGCTTCGCGGTCGCCTGCCTGGAAGAGGCGCTGGCCCTGCGCGGCGCCGGCATCCGTTCGCCGATCCTGCTGCTGGAAGGTTTCTTCGAAGCCGACGAACTGCCGGTGATCGCCGCGCATGATCTGTGGTGCGTGATCCACGCGGACTGGCAGATCGCCGCGCTGGAACAGGCGGCGCTGGAACGGCCGCTGCGGATCTGGCTGAAGCTGGATTCGGGCATGCACCGGGTCGGCCTGGCCCCGCAGGACTACCGTGCCGCCTGGGAGCGGCTGACCACGTTGCCGCAGGTGGCGTCGGTGGTGGCGATGACCCATTTCGCCCGCGCCGACGAACTGGACAGCGAACGCACCCCGCAGCAGGTGGAAGCCTTCGCCGCGACACTGGGTGATCTGCCCGGCGAACGCAGCCTGTCGAACTCGCCCGGCCTGCTCGGCTGGCCGGCGATCGGCAGCGACTGGGGCCGCTCCGGCCTGATGCTGTACGGCGCCAATCCCTTTCCGTCCACGCACCCGCAGGCCGATCGCCTGCGCCCGGTGATGACCGCCGAATCGAAGATCATCAGCGTGCGCGAACTCGCCGCCGGCGAACCGATCGGCTACGGCGGCGGTTTCGTCACCGAACGCCCGACCCGGGTCGGCGTGGTCGCCTTCGGCTATGCCGACGGCTATCCGCATTTCGCCCCGGCCGGCACGCCGGTCGCCATCGATGACCGACGCAGCCGGCTGATCGGCCGGGTCTCGATGGACATGCTCACCGTCGACCTCACCGACCTGCCACAGGCGGGCCTCGGCAGCCGGGTCGAATTGTGGGGTGCGCGGGTGCCGGTCACCGAACTGGCCCGCCATGCCAACGGCAGCGCCTACTCGCTGCTGTGCGGCCTCAAGCGCGCGCCGCGGATCTATCGCGACTGACGACCTGCTTCCCCTTGACCAGCCATCCGGCTGTTGAAGGCGAAGAAGGGGACCGAGGGAGGTTTTGCCTTTCCTCCAAGAGCCAATCCCCCGTCGCCCGCCTCGCGGCCGCCCGCCCCCCTTTTTCCAAGGGGGGCTATTCCTTGCTTCTGAAAGACTCCGCGTTTCCTCCCCCTTGACCCGCCATGCGGCTGTTGAAAGCGAAAAAGGGGGATGACCCGCCATTCGGCGGTTGAGAAGCATTTGAGGGGGATTTGCTCTTCGCTTTTCCTTTGAAGCCTACCCGGCCCGCGACAGCCCACCCGGAAATACCGGTCGCGTTCGGCATACCATGCGCGCCATCCACCCGCCGATAAGGAAGCCGCCATGTCCCTGCGCACCCTGCTGGGTTTCGCCACCCTCACCGCCGCCCTGGCGATGACCGCCTGCACCACCACGACGCCGCCGGCCGACGCGGGCGCCGGAACCGCGCCCAAGCCCGGCTCGGGCAAGTGCGACGCCGAACCCGTGCAATGGGCCGTCGGCCAGGAAGGGAACCAGGCCAACATGGGCCGCGTCTGGCGCGAGAGCGGCGCGGGCCTGATCCGTCCCATCGGCCCCAACCAGGCCGTCACCATGGACTACCGCCAGGACCGGGTGAACGTACACCTGGACAAGGACAACAAGATCACCCGGGTCACCTGCGGCTGACATCGTCTCCGTCAACGCGCAGCGCAAGGCCGCGCCAGCAACCGGCACTGTCGGTCGCGGGTGGCGTGATGCATCGAGCACGTGCGCGAGCGTGCCCGATGAGTGGCGGCGCTCCCGTCGGTTAACGACATGCGAATGCCGGCTGGGCGATGCTTGGCCCATCATCCGTTTGCTGTTGGAGCCTGCATGTCCCGTTATGCGATTCCCGCCCTGCTGCTGACCCTGACGCTCGCCGCCTGTTCGGCGCCCGCGCCCGACGAACAGACCGCCGCCACGGAACAATCGCAGGCCGCCGCCGCCGAGCAGGCCGAACCCGGCGCCGATCCCACCGGCACCGCGCCCGCGCCGGGCAGCTGCGACGACACCCAGGCGCAGTGGATCATCGGCAAGACGGCTACACCCGCCGACACCGAGCAGGCCGGCAAGGATGCAAAAGCCACCGCGGTGCGCACGCTCAAGCCGGGCGAAGCCGCCACCATGGAGTTCAATCCCGATCGCCTGAACATCGATCTGGACGACAAGGGCGCGGTGACGGCGGTTCGCTGCGGTTGATCGATTCTCCGTAGTGGAAGAGTGCCCCCATCCCGCCCTTCCCCCGCGGGCGGGGGAAGGGGCGATGCGCGGGCGCAGCTCATTTGCCTCGATCGTTTGCGGGGACAAGGAGCGGAATACGCGAACAGGGATTCCCTCCCTTCAGCGGTACTGCTGAAAGCGCCCCCATCCCAACCTTCCCCGCGAGCGGGGGAAGGGGCAACGTAGGAGCATGACGCCTTCCCCTGATCATTGCGGTGAAGGCGCGAGACACGCGAGCAGGATGCCCTCCCCTTCACCGGTTTGCGGGAAAAAGAAGCGGAACTCGGACACCCCCTCCCTTCACCGCTTGCGGGAACAAGGAACGGAACACGGACACGGCTCCCTCCCCCCGCCTGCGGGGGAGGGTTGGGGCGAGCGCGCGCCGTCACCTTCCCCCGCGCGATCGCACGCCAGCGGAAACGTCTTAAGATCCCCGCCATCGCATCGACGCCACCGGCGTCGGCACGCACCGGGAAAGGATCCCGCATGGCCGGCAAGCTCCGTACTCTCGCATGGCTGTTCGCCGCCGCGCTCGCCGGCTGCGCTTCCTCTTCTCCGCCGAAATCCGCGCCGCGGGCCGCGATCGCACCCGCGCCGTTGCCGCCGCGTTGCGATCCTTCCGCCGCGCAAGGCGTCATCGGCCTGCCGATCGACGCCGGCGTGATCGAGAAAGCGCGCGCGGCCGCCGGCGCCGACATGGCGCGCGCCGTGCGTGTGGATCAGGTCGGCGTGCACGACTACCGCGCAGGCCGCCTCAACCTGTATCTGGACACGCAGCGACGTGTCGCGCGCGTCGGTTGCGGTTGAGCACGCACACGAACCGCGTGCGCAGCAGACCAAAGAAAAGCCACTGAAAAAGTTGCTTCTGCAACTATCGTCGCCCTCGTCGGAACGCTGTTGCGGCACCGCAACATCTGTGCTTTAGTCGGGGCTCCGGTGACATTTCGAAGTGCCGCTGCGGGGCAGGGCACGGTGTCGCCATCAGCAAAGTTTGAGGCAGAAATGGCCCCTCGCAGTCGCCACGGGCTCTACGACCCGAACGACGAACGCGACGCATGCGGTTTCGGCATGATCGCGCAGTTGGATGACCAGCCGTCACGCGCGCTGGTCGACACCGCCATCGCCGCGCTTTCGCGGATGACCCATCGCGGTGGTGTCGCCGCCGACGGACTTACCGGCGATGGCTGCGGCCTGCTGATCCGCAAACCCGATGCCTTCCTGCGCGCGCTGGCCGAGGAAGCCGGCATCGCCATCGGCGCGCGTTTCGCCGCCGGGCTGGTATTCCTGCCGCACGACGCCGCGCAGGCGGATCGATGTCGCGCCGTACTGGAAGCCGAGCTGCGCCGCGCCGGCGCGGTGCCGCGCGGCTGGCGGGTGCCGCCGACCGACGACAGCGTCTGCGGCGTACTGGCCAAGGAAACCCTGCCACGCATCGAACAGATCTTCGTCGACGCCGGCGCTGGCCAGGACGACGACGCTTTCGGCCTGGCGCTGTTCCTCGCCCGCCGCCGCAGCGAACAGCAGCTGCGCAGGGACATCACCGACTTCTACGTGGTCACCCTGTCCCCGCATGCCATCGGCTACAAGGGCATGGTGCTGCCGGACAAGCTGCCGATCTTCTACCCGGACCTGCAACGCAGCGATCTGACCAGCAGCGCGGTGGTGTTCCACCAGCGCTTCTCCACCAACACCCTGCCGCGCTGGCCGCTGGCGCATCCGTTCCGGCTGCTGGCGCACAACGGCGAAATCAACACCATCGAGGGCAATCGTCGCTGGGCGCAGGCGCGCAGCAAGGTGTGGAAGACGCCGCGCTTCGACATCGCCGAGTTCGATCCGGTCATCTCCATGCACGGCTCCGACTCGCAGAGCCTGGACAACATGCTGGAGCTGCTGGTCGCCGGCGGCATGGATCTGCTGCAGGCGCTGCGCATCCTGGTGCCGCCGGCCACCCAGTCGCTGGAATTCAAGGACGCCGACCTGGCCGCGTTCTACGAGTTCTACGGCCTCAATACCGAGCCGTGGGACGGTCCCGCCGGCATCGTCGCCTGCGATGGCCGCTACGCCGCCTGCATGCTGGATCGCAACGGCCTGCGCCCGGCGCGCTGGATGCTGACCAGCGATCGCCACTTCCTGGTCGCCTCCGAAGCCGGCGTGTGGGAAGTGCCCGCCGAGCGTGTCACCCGCAAGGGCAAGCTCGGCCCCGGCGAGATGATGGCCATCGATCTGAAGCGCGGCGATCTGCTCGACAGCGAAGCGGTGGACCGCATCAACCGCGGCCGCGCGCCGTACAAGCAATGGTTGCATCACGGCGTCACCTACCTGCAGACCGAACTGATCGATCCGTCGCTGACCGACGCGCCGTTCGACGAGAAGACCCTGCGCGGCTTCCACAAGCTGTTCCAGCTGACCACCGAGGAAGTGGAGCAGGTGCTGCGTCCTCTCGCCGAGACCGAGCAGGAAGCCACCGGATCGATGGGCGACGACACCCCGATGGCGGTGCTGAGCCGGCAGACCCGGCCGCTGTACGACTACTTCCGCCAGGGTTTCGCCCAGGTCACCAACCCGCCCATCGATCCCTTGCGCGAAGACTGCGTGATGTCGCTGGCGACCCAGCTCGGCAAGGAAACCAACATCTTCCACGCCGGTCCGGAGACGGTGAACCACGTCATCCTCAATTCGCCGGTGCTCAGCCAGCGCAAGCTGCGCCAGCTGCTGAAGATGGATCCCTACGACCAGAAGCACCGCTACGTCGACCTGTCCTACAGTGTCGAGGAAGGCCTGAAGGCGGCCATCGAGCGCATCTGCGCCGAGGTCGAACAGGCCGCGCGCGAAGGCATGGTCATGGTGGTGCTGAGCGATCGCCGCCCGCAGCAGGGCCGGCCGATGGTGCATGCGCTGATGGCGACCGGCGCGGTCCATCACCACCTGTGCCGCGAAGGCCTGCGCTGCGACGTCAACCTGATCATCGAGACGGGCACCGCGCGCGACGCCCACCACATCGCCTGCCTGATCGGCTACGGCGCCACCGCGGTGTATCCGTACCTGGCCTACCAGACCCTGTTCGACCTGGGCCGACGCGGCATCCTGCAGCTGAAGAAGGGTGGCGAGCAGGCCCAGATCGGCCGCAGCTATCGCAAGGGCATCTACAAGGGCCTGTCCAAGATCATCTCCAAGATGGGCATCTGCACCATCAGCAGCTACCGCGGCGCGCAGCTGTTCGAGATCGTCGGCCTGGATCCGGACGTGGTCGAGCTGTGCTTTGCCGACACCCCGTCGCGCATCGGCGGCGTCGGTTTCGAACGCCTGGACGCCGAGGCGCGCGAACTGGAAGTCCGCGGCTGGAATGATCGCAGCCAACCGGAAATCGGCGGGCTGCTCAAGTACGTCCACGGCGGTGAGTACCACATGTACAACCCGGACGTGGTGACGACGCTGCAACGCGCCACCCGCACCGGCGATGCCGCCGACTGGCAGCGATACGCCGATGCGGTGAATTCGCGCCCGCCGTCCGCGCTGCGCGATCTGCTGGCGCTCAAGCGGGCGGAAACGCCGACCCCGCTGTCGGAAGTGGCCGATGCCGGCGATCTGCTGCGCCGCTTCGACACCGCCGCGATCAGCCTGGGCGCGCTGTCGCCGGAAGCGCATGAAGCGTTGGCGATCGCGATGAATCGCCTGGGCGGACGCAGCAACTCCGGCGAAGGCGGCGAGGATCCGGCGCGCTACGGCACCGAGAAGCGCAGCAAGATCAAACAGGTCGCCTCCGGCCGCTTCGGCGTCACCCCCGAGTACCTGGTCAACGCCGAGGTGCTGCAGATCAAGGTCGCCCAGGGCGCCAAGCCCGGCGAGGGTGGCCAGCTGCCCGGCCACAAGGTCAACGAACTGATCGCCCGCCTGCGTTACGCGCGCCCGGGCATCGGCCTGATCTCGCCGCCGCCGCACCACGACATCTACTCCATCGAGGATCTGGCCCAGCTGATCTACGACCTCAAGCAGGTCAATCCGCAGGCATTGGTCTCGGTGAAGCTGGTCTCGCACGCGGGCGTCGGCACGATCGCCGCCGGCGTGGTCAAGGCCGGCGCGGATCTCATCACCATCTCCGGCCACGACGGCGGCACCGGCGCCAGCCCGATCAGTTCGATCCGCTATGCCGGCGTACCGTGGGAGCTCGGCGTGGCCGAAGCGCACCAGGCACTGGTCACCAACCAGCTGCGCGAGCGCACCGTGCTGCAGACCGACGGCGGCCTGAAGACCGGCCTGGACGTGGTCAAGGCCGCGCTGCTGGGTGCGGACAGCTTCGGCTTCGGCACCGGCCCGATGATCGTGCTGGGCTGCAAGTACCTGCGCATCTGTCACCTCAACAACTGCGCCACCGGCGTGGCGACCCAGGACGAACGCCTGCGTTCGCAGTACTTCACCGGCCTGCCGGAACGGGTGGAGAACTTCTTCCGCCTGCTCAGCGAGGAAGTGCGCCAGTGGCTGTCCTACCTGGGCGTGCGTTCGCTGGACGAAATCGTCGGCCGCACCGACCTGCTGGAACAGATCGACGTCTCGCCGCGCGCCGGCGTGCGCATCGATCTGGCCCGCCTGCTGCAGGGTGCGCAGACCGGCAGCGAAAGCTGCGCGGCCCAGCGCCTGTACGAGTCGCCCGACAGCCTCGCCACCCAGCTCGATGGCCTGCTGGCCGAACCGATCCGGCGCAAGTCCGGCGGCGAACACCGCTTCCTGATCCACAACACCGACCGTTCGATCGGTACCCGCCTGTCCGGCGCCATCGCCCGCGCGCACGGCAACCAGGGCATGGCCGACGCGCCGTTGAATCTGCGCTTCCGCGGCAGCGCCGGGCAGAGCTTCGGCGCGTTCAACGCCGGCGGCCTGCAGATGGAACTGGAAGGCGAGGCCAACGATTACGTCGGCAAGGGCATGGCCGGCGGCCGGCTGGTGGTGCGTCCGCCGCGCGGCGCGCGCTTCGAAGCCCGCAACACACCGATCATCGGCAACACCTGCCTGTACGGCGCCACCGGCGGCGAGCTGTTCGCCGCGGGCCGCGCCGGCGAGCGCTTCGCGGTGCGCAATTCCGGCGCGCTGGCGGTCATCGAGGGCGCCGGCGATCACTGCTGCGAGTACATGACCGATGGCATCGTGATGGTGCTGGGCCGGGTCGGCCTGAACTTCGGCGCCGGCTTCACCGGCGGCCTCGCCTACGTGCTGGATCTGGATCGCGATTTCGTCGATCGCTACAACCACGAACTGATCGACATCCACCGGATCTCGCCGGAAGGTTTCGAGAGCCACCGCCAGCACCTGCACAAGCTGATCCAGCGCCACCGCGAACTCACCGGCAGCATCTGGGCCCAGCAGATCCTGGACGAGTTCCGCGATTACGTCGGCAAGTTCTGGCTGGTGAAGCCGAAGGCCGCCAGTCTGGAATCGTTGACGGATTCGCTGCGCAGGGCCGCCTGATGCAGCGCGAACGCACCCCCATCCCAACCTTCCCCCGCAAGCGGGGGAAGGGGCGGAACACGCATGCGTCCCCTTCCTCCATTTCTGGAGGAACCCGACAGCGCACGGAGACAGCTCCCTCCCCCGCCTGCGGGGGAGGGCTGGGGTGGGGGGGGCCATCGTGCACGTCCCGCTCCCGTATCGCTGAAAGTGAAAGCGCCCCCATCCCGGCCTTCCTCCGCGCGCGGGGGAAGGGGCAGAGAGTCCAGCCATGAGCAAGAAAAGCGTCTTCCAATTCCTCGAACTGCCCCGGACCATGCCGCAGCGCATTCCGCTGGAGCTGCGCACGTCCGGCGACTGGGGCGAGCTGTACGGGAAATTCGACAAGCCCGAGGCCCAGTACCAGGCGGGACGCTGTCTCGATTGCGGCAATCCGTATTGCAGCTGGAAGTGCCCGGTCCACAACGCGATTCCGCAATGGCTGCAGCTGGTGCAGGAGAACCGCATCGAGGAAGCCGCGGCGCTGTGCCATTCGACCAATCCGCTGCCTGAAGTCTGCGGCCGCGTCTGCCCGCAGGATCGTCTCTGCGAAGGCGCGTGCACGCTGGAGGAATTCGGCGCGGTCACCATCGGCGCGGTCGAGAAGTTCATCACCGATACCGCGCTGGCCAACGGCTGGCGTCCGGATCTCAGCGACGTCGTCGCGACCGGCAAGCGGGTGGCGGTGATCGGCGCCGGCCCGGCCGGCATCGGCTGCGCGGATCGACTGGCGCGCGCCGGCATCCACGCGGTGGTGTATGACCGCTATGAACAGATCGGCGGCCTGCTGCAATTCGGCATTCCCACCTTCAAGCTGGAGAAGAGCGTCATCGCCCGTCGCCGCGAGGTGCTGGAAGGCATGGGCGTGGAGTTCCGCCTGGGCGTGGAAGTGGGCCGCGACGTGAGCCTGGAGGAACTGCTGGCCGACTACGACGCGGTGTTCCTCGGCACCGGCGCCTATCGCTACACCGATGGCGGGCTGGAAGGGCAGGATCTGGACGGCGTGCTGCCGGCGCTGCCGTTCCTGGTGCAGAACGGCCGCATCGTCGGCGGCAACGCCCCCTGGGGTCGGCCGATCGCCGGCTGGGAAGACAAGCTGGCGCTGCCGGACCTGACCGGCAAGCGGGTGGTGGTGCTGGGCGGCGGCGACACCGGCATGGACTGCGTGCGCAGCGCGATCCGGCTGGGCGCGGCCAAGGTCACCTGCGCCTATCGTCGCGACGAGGCCAACATGCCGGGCTCGGCGCGCGAAGTCGCCAACGCGCGCGAGGAAGGCGTGCGCTTCCTGTTCAACCGACAGCCGCTGGCGATCCGGGGCGACGCCGACGGCAAGGTCGTCGGCGTGGAAGTGGTCGAAACCCGGTTGGGCGAACCGGATGCGCGCGGCCGCCAGAGCGCGGTGCCGATCGAGGGCAGCGAATCGCTGCTGGACGCCGACGTGGTGATCATCGCGTTCGGTTTCTCGCCGAGCGTGCCGGAATGGCTCGCAGCGCAGGGCGTGGAAGGCACGCCGAATGGACGCATCGTCGCCGGTGGCGACGATCGCCTGCCGTTCCAGACCGCGAACCCGAAGCTGTTCGCCGGTGGCGACGCGGTGCGCGGGGCGGATCTGGTGGTGACCGCGGTGGCCGAAGGGCGCGACGCGGCGGCGAGCATCGCCGAGATGCTGGCGGAATAGTTCTCCGCGTCGATATCCCGCACTCGCGCGCGGACGTCGGTGGATTGGTATGGCAATGGTGGGCCAAAACCCACCTGTGCCGCGCACGCGGGATCGCTAGACTAGCGCTTTCCCCTTCGACGCCCGTCCATGCGCCTGGGTCTTGCCGCCAACCGCCTGCACCACCATAACGAAGATGCCGCGCTGTTCCGCTGGCTGCGCGCCTGCGAGTCCGGCATCCGCGAACTGAAGCTCGGCCTGCACGCGGTCGGGCGCACCCACGACGCCATCGCCGCCGCCGGCATGCTGGCGAACTATCCGCAGCTGCGGCGCTATCCCTATGGCCGCGAAGGCGGGCTGATGAAGCTGGTCGCGGAAGTGGTCGGACTGGAAGGCGCCGAGCGCAATCTCGATGGCGCGATCTATCTGATCGATCCGGTCGATCCTTCTTCCATCTTTCCCGAAGCGATCGCGCTCAAGCGGCAGTGCGTGATCCACGGCAAGCCGTTCCTGTCGACCGTCGCCTCCGCGCGCGACTGGGTGGAGATGGAACGCATCCACGCGGGCTTCTCGCCGGATCCGGGCGCCGACCGTTTCCACGCGCTGGAGGAACAGACCCTGGCGTTGATCGCGCATGACGCGATGAAGCCGCAGATGCTGGCTTTCGCCGCCGAGCATTTCGATCTGCTCTCCCGCTTCGCCCATCGCGTCGCCACCGGCACCACCGGCCAGCGCCTCAACGAACTGGCCTGGAGCCGTGGCTGGCCGCAGGACAAGCCGTGGGCCGAGCGCTACCAGAGCGGCCCGATGGGCGGCGACGCGCAGATCGCCGATCGCGTGCTGGAGCATCGCTGCCAGCGGGTGATCTTCTTCGAGGATCCGCATGTGGCGCGCCAGCACGAGGCCGACATCCAGTTGCTGGAGCGCGCGGTCACCACGGTCACCGATGAGGCGGTATGCATGACCTCGCCGATGGTGGCGAGGCGATGGCTGGTGGCGGTGGAGTTGCGCGCATCCAGACGTTGAGTGGGTTTGCGGTTGTTTGAAGCGGGTGATGTCGGGGGGCTTGTCGCGGAAAGCGCCCCCATCCCAGCCTTCCCCCGCAGGCGGAGGAAGGGGCGGATCGCGAATGTCGATATCCCTCGAACCAAGATTGGGCGGTCAACAACCGGCCGACCAACCAACCAGCCGCGCCCGGACACCGCCCCCTCCCCCGCCCGCGGGGGAGGGTCGGGGTGGGGGCCAGGCGGACGAACCCCGCGCCATGACGACCCGCAGCACGAGCGCACTACCACTTTCCCCACCCGCAGAGTGAGACAAACCGCGAACCGAGCATTCCACTCATCTCCACGCATCGGGCCGCACAGCGCTTTCTGCTCGTCGCATCCCTGGGCGACAATGCCCCGGTTCCGTTGAGCAGCCCCTTCATGTCCAACGCTTCCCCGCCACGCCACCTGTTGCGCGATCTGTCCCTGTCCGCCATCGCCGCCGGTTTCGTCACCGTGCTGGTCGGCTTCGCCAGTTCGGCGGTCATCGTGTTCCAGGCCGCCCAATCGCTGGGCGCCTCGCCGGAGGAAATCAGTTCGTGGATGTGGGCGCTCGGCCTGGGCATGGGTCTGACCTGCATCGGCTTGTCGCTGCGCTACCGCATGCCGGTGGTGACCGCATGGTCCACGCCCGGCGCGGCCATGCTGATCAGCAGCGCGGCGGGCCTGCCGCTGTCCGATGCCATCGGCGCGTTCCTGATTTCGGCGGGCTTGATCACCGCCGCCGGCTTTTCCGGCCTGTTCGAGAAGACCATCAGCCGCATCCCGGTGTCGCTGGCCTCCGGCATGCTGGCCGGCGTGCTGTTGCGCTTCGGCCTGGACGCCTTCGTCGCCATGAAGACCCAGCTGGGCATGGCGCTGACCATGTTCGCGGTCTACCTGCTCGCGCGCCGGCTGCTGCCGCGCTACGCGGTGATCCTCACCCTGCTGGTCGGCATCGCCTTCGCCGCCGGACTGGGCCAGCTGAAGACCGACGGGCTGAGCTGGGAATTGGCGAAGCCCATCTTCATCTTCCCGAGCTTCTCGCTGCCGGCGCTGTTCGGCATCGCGCTGCCGCTGTTCGTGGTGACGATGGCCTCGCAGAACGTGCCCGGCGTGGCGGTGATCCGCGCCTCCGGCTATGCCATTCCGATCTCGCCGGCGGTGGGCTGGACCGGCGTGGCGAACCTGCTGCTGGCGCCGTTCGGCGCGTTCGCGCTCAACCTCGCCGCGATCACCGCCGCCATCTGCATGGGTCGCGAGGCGCACGAGGATCCGGATCGGCGCTATGTCGCGGCGATCGCGGCGGGCGTGTTCTACGTGCTGGTCGGCATCTTCGGCGCCACCGTCGCAGCCCTGTTCGCCGCGTTTCCGAAAGAACTGATCATGGCGATCGCCGGCATCGCGCTGCTCGGCACGATCGGCAACAGTCTGTCGGCGGCGCTGCGCGAGGAATCGCATCGCGAGCCGGCGTTGATCACCTTCCTGGTCACCGCCTCGGGGTTGAGCATCGCCGGCATCGGATCGGCGTTCTGGGGATTGATCGCCGGCGTGGCCACCCTGCTGATCTGGCGACGCGGATAGGACGCCGCGCTCACGCGGTTTTCATTTCGCCGAATGGTTCACGCCGTCTTTCCGGCGGGTTCATCCGCCGGTGAAGTCGGCGGCGGCAGGATGGGATTCCCTCCAGCAAGGAGCGAACCATGCAGACGCTTTCCTTCATCCGCCCTTCCCGCAAACTCTGGCTGTTGTCGCTGGCGCTGGCCGCCACGCCGCTGCTGGCGCAAGCGCAAGCGCAGGATCCCGCCAAGGCCGCGATGACCGAACCGCAGGTGCGGGCCCTGCTGACCGAGAAGGGCTATACCCGCATGGACGATCTCGATTTCGAGGACGGCATGTGGGAGACCGACGCGACGAGCGCCGACGGCAACCGGGTCGACGTGCGCGTGAATCCGGCCAACGGCAACATCAAGGCCGAGGCGCTGGTGTCCAACTTCAGCGAGAACGACATCAAGGCGAAACTGGCCGCCGCCGGCTACTCCAAGGTGCATGACATCGATTTCGACGACGGCATGTGGAAGGCCGAGGCCGAGCGCGCCGACGGCAACGACGTGGAGATCCATCTGGACGCCACCAGCGGCGCGATCGTCCACGTCGAGAACGACTGACGACGACTGACGCGGCACCGCCGGCATCCGCCGCGGACGAATGAACTCTCTCTCCCGTCCGGGGCGTGATCGGCGGTGAAGGGAGGTGGCCTCCGGCCCGTGCGCCGGCAGGCCGCCTCCCGGCGCGGAACGCCCGCCGGAACGCGTGCCTCAGTCGTCCGTCTTCTTCGCCCCGCTCAGATCCAGCGGCTGACTGCTCTTGTCGTCCTGCGACCAGCGCACGCCGCTGTTGCGTTCGCAGTCCTTCGATACCGGATCATTCGGATTGTCCGGCCGGCTGGCGCACAGCGGATTCATGTCCACCGCCGCGTTGGTGTCGTAGTACTCGGGCTGGCTGGCGCAGCCGGCCAGCACCATTGCAAAGGCAAGCAATATCGTTCCGCGCATGGGGTCACCTCACCGTATGTATCCGGCGCGAGCATCCCCCATCCCGGACACGGCGAACAGTGCCGGAGGTCGAGTTCCCGGCAGGTCCGGATGATCAGGCGTGCGGCACCGGCGCCGGCCGGGCGAAGCGCCAGCCCACCAGCAGACCAATGAACAGCAGCAGCGACGCCAGCATCCACGGCGCGCCCGGCAGGTGCGCCGGCGCGTTCTTGCCGATGAACAGGGCGAAGGTGCTGGCGTACATCATCGGCCCGATGACGCCCGCCAGGCTGACCAGGCTCATCAGCGCGCCCTGGATGCGGCCCTGCACTTCCGGTCCGACCTGGCGCGTGATCAGCGCCTGGGTGGCCGGTCCGGCCAGTCCCCACAGCGCGCTGATCGGCAGGCCGGCGAGGAAGATCCAGCCCACGTCGGCCAGGCCGTAGATGAAGAAGCCGGCCACGCCGCAGGCCAGGCCGAACAGCAGCGTGCGGCGCTCGCCCAGCTTCGGCACCACCCGGCCCACCAGCCCTGCCTGCACGATCACGCTGAACACGCCCACCAGCGCCAGCACCATGCCCACCTGGTCCTCATCCCAGCGATATTGGTATTCGGCGAACAGCACGAATACGCTCGGATAGACGTAGTGCGCCAGGTTGGCGATCAGCACCACCGCCGCCAGGCCGAACACCTGCGGATAGCGTCCCAACAGGAACAGCGAACCCACGGGATTGGCATGCGACCAGTCGAAACGCGGCGTGCGCTTTTCCTTCGGCAGCGATTCCGGCAGCACGAACCAGCCGTACAGGAAATTCAGCAGCGCCAGTCCGGCCGAGAACCAGAACGGTGCGCGCGGATCGATCTTGCTCAACTGTCCGCCCAGCAGCGGACCGAGGATGAAACCCAGACCGAACGCCGCGCCGATCATGCCGAACGCCTGCGCGCGCTTCTCCGCCGGGGTAATGTCGGCGATGTAGGCGTTGGCGGTGGTGAAGCTGGCCGAAAACACCCCCGAAAAGATGCGCGCGATCAGCAGCCACGGCAGCGATTGCGCCAGCGCCATCAGCAGGAAGTCCGCGCCCAGCCCGAGGCAGGACAGCAGGATCACCGGTCGACGACCGAAACGATCCGACAGCGCACCCTGGATGGGTGAGGACACGAACTGGATGATCGCGAACAGGGTGCCGAAGATGCCGACCCACCAGGCCGCCTTGGCGAAATCGCCGCCGACGAACTCGCGCACCAGGCCGGGCAGCACGGGAATGATCACGCCGAACGACAGGATGTCGATCAGGACGGTGATGAAAATGAAGATCAGCGCGGCGCGGCGGCCGCTGACAGGCGGGGCTTCGGTCACGGGATACGCACGGCGGAAAAAAGGTGCCGCAGTGTAGTGGATCTCCCGTCTACAAAGGTGAGACGGACAGGCGCTGTCCCAATCGATGTTCCGCGCCCGGCGCCAGCCGGACGACATCGGCGCCGGCGTTGGCGGTTTCCACGCACAGGAATTCCCGCCAGCCCTGCGCCGGCAGGTCGGCGATGGCGGCGGCGCCGGCCTCGCCCGGGTTCCAGATCACCAGCGACCGGCTGCCCCGGGTTTCCAGCGTGATGCGGCGCCGGCCGACCGCGTCGGTCAGGACAAAGCGCGCGCCCGCGTCTTCGTAGATCCGGTCGCTGCGGCCCGGATCACGCGGCTCGTCCAGACGCCAGTCGCCGGCCTGCACATGCTCGTTGCCGTCGAACTTGTCGGCATAGCGCAGGCCATCCACGCCGGAAACGGACACCTGCCGCGCGTCGCCGACCGCGAAGTAGCTGTGCAGCGCCTGGGTGAACGCGATCCCGGCATCGCCCGCATGGGTGGTGATGAGCGTCTGTTCCAGCACGGCGCCGATACGCAGCCGCTGGCGCAGGCGCAGTGGCGTGCGCGGATCCGGCGGCAGCGCCAGATCCAGCACCACCGCATCGTCCTCCTCCACGGCATCGACGAACTGCCATGTCGAAACGCGTGCGTGGCCGTGCTGTGGCGCCTCGGCGGACTGCCCGTCGCGACCGAAGTACGGCCAGCACACCGGCACGCCGCCGCGAATCGCCTGCGGTGGCCGGCGCGTGGTGGACGAGCACCACAGCACCTCGTCGAAGCCCGCCGGTTGCCACCCCAGCAACTGCCCGCCATGGATGCTGACCGCCGCGCGCACGGTGGGTGTGTCGATCCGCCAGGCGGGAATGCCGTTGAAGTCGCCGGGTTTCACGAAAGCGGACGTCGAAGTCATGGGGTATTCCCGGGCGGTGCGACCGGCGGGCCGGTGCGTTCGAGGGCGGTGAGAATCTTCTGCCCGGCGCGGCCATCGGCGGGAAGCAGGCCAAGGCGCACTTGCTCGGCCTGGAGGGCGCGGCGGGTGTTTGTGCCGATCATGCCATCGGCCGCGCCAATCGCGTGGCCACGCGCCAGCAGCAGCGTCTGCAACTGCCGGCGTTGCGCGCGCGACAGGCCCGGATCGTCGGTGGGCCATGGGGTCAGCAATCCCGCGCCCCCGCGCAGGCGATCCGACAGCAGCGCGATCGCCAGCGCGTAGCTCTCGGCGGCGTTGTAAGCGTAGATCGCATCGTAGTTGCGGAACACCAGGAAGGCGGGACCTTGCGCGCCGGTCGGCAACAGCAGCGCCGCGGGCATATCCGCCGCGGCCAACCCGCCACCATCGGCGCGGGTGATCCCGCGCGCCAGCCAGTCCGCCAGCGGGCGCCGCTTCGTGCGACCCGCCAGCGAGGCGTCGAAACCCGGCGGCAACTTCACCTCGTAGCCCCACGGTTCGCCGCTGCGCCAGCCGGCGCGCTGCAGGTAGGCGGCGGTGGAGCCCAATGCGTCGGGAATACTGTCGACCAGATCGCGCCGGCCATCGCCATCCTGATCCACCGCGATGCGCGCATAGGTCGAGGGCATGAACTGGGTATGGCCGAACGCGCCCGCCCAGGAGCCGGTCAGATTCGGATCCCGCAGATCGCCCGATTGCAGCAGGCCGAGCAACGACAGGAATTCGCCGCGAAAGAACGACTGCCGACGCCCGAAACAGGACAGCGTGGACAGCGACACCAGCAGCGGGCGCTTGCCCGACACCCGGCCGTAGTCGCTCTCCACGCCCCACACCGCCACCACCGTCGCCGGATCCACGCCCGACTGCGTACTCACCGTGGCGAGCAGAGCGCGATGCAGGTCGAGTTGGCTCCGGCCATCGGCCACGCGTTCGTCATCGACCAGTCCGGCCAGGTAGTCCCACAGCGGCGTGGTGAATTCCGGTTGCGCATCCAGCAGATCCAGCACCGACAGATCCGGCGCCAGATCGACGGTCAGCCGATCGAAACCATCCGCCGTGATCCCGCGCGCGGTCGCCAGCGGCCGGAGTTTCGCCAGGCAGGCGTCGAACACCGGATCGCGCCGCACCGGCACGGGCGGAGTGGACGGCGGCAAGGGCGCGGGCAGCGACTGCGCCGGCGGCGTCACCGGTGGCGCGGTCGGAGGAAGCGGCGGCGGATCCTGCGGCGCCAGCAGCGCCCACAACAGCAGCGGTTTCATCGATGGGCCTCCTGGCCGGTGGGGCCTTCTACTCTGCCCTGCCCGATGTCGATTGGCGACCACAAGCCTGAACGGCCCGAAGTGCCGAACCCGACGCGTCAATTCAGGGGTGATCGCCGTCCACGTACAACCAGCGTCCGTCGCGTCGCACGAAACGGCTGAGCTCATGCAGCCGCACCGCCGGACCGCCTCCCGCGCGGTAGCGCGCGACGAACTCGACCTCGGCGGTGCTTTCCCCGGCGGCGTTCTCGCCCGTCGGGCGATGCCGCTTCACCGTCAGGCCCAGCCATCGGGTGCGCACGCCGCCGGGCGCGTCCAGTCCGAGGTCCTCTGGGCGGGTCGCCGGATCCCAGGTCGCACGCAGATAGACCGCATCGCCGCGCACGAACGCGCTGTAACGCGAGCGCATCAGCGCTTCCGCATCCGGAGCGGATTCACCGGCGTGGTAGCGACCGCAGCAGGCCGCATACGTCGCGCCGGAACCGCAGGGACAGGTATCAACCGGGGAGCTCATCGGATCAAGGGTCATGGGGCGGGAAGAAACAGCCTAGTTCAATCCCGCCTTCGTCACCTAGAGCCCCAACGCCGGATTCTGCGCCACCGCGCAGGCACGCAAGCGTTCGGCGGCCGCGTCCTTGCCGGCGCGCGACAGCATGTCCGCCAGATCGCTCTGCGCGGCGGGGTCGCCCAGCTGGGCGGCATGCCAGCGCAGGCTTACCACCGTGGAAAGCGAGCCGTCGTAGGTCGGCCCTTCATGCTGCGACATGGCCTGTACCAGCGTGGCGAGCTTGTTGTAGCCCGCCGGAACACGCTTGCGCAGCAGCCATGCGACCACCGCCTGCGCCGATTCCCAGTCCTCGTCCGCCATCATCGCGTCGAAGAGACCTCCGGCCGCGCGCCAGTTGCCGGTGCGCGCGGCGCGTACATACGCCGCAATCGCCCCGGCATCGTCCAGCATCATGCCGGCGCGCGGCAGCGTCCGCTGCGAGGGGGCGCTGGCCAGCTTCGCATCCAGTCGCGCGCACCGGAATGTGCCCGGATCCTGCCGGCCCTCGGGCGAGGCCAGCCAACGCCGATGCGAGGTCTGCGCTTCACCCAGGACACCCGCCACCTTGCGCGCGGGGACGGACTCGAACACCCAGGCGACGCGGGCTTCCCGCGTCCGTTGCCGCAGATCCGATTCGCGATCGCTCTCGGCCTGCTGTTCCCGCTGCCATGCCGAATCCTCGCGCGGGCGGATGGTCACGCAGCGCTCGAACGCGTCCGCCGGCTGCTGCCAGCAACCCGCCGGGACCTTCACCGGAAACCGGCCCCAAACCATCTCCAGTACATAGTCTTCGTGTCCGTCGCGCGCCGACACCGCGACCCGCGCGGCTTTGTCACTCAAGCCTTTGCGAATGACTTCGCCATCGGGCAACTGCCATTGATAGGGCTCGCCGGACATGCGCGCCTCCAATTGCAGATACGGTTCGTCGGCGGCCATCGCGGCCCCCGTCAACAACAGCAGGCCAAGCCCGCAGGCGCGAAGGCGCGCATGACGACCCGGATTTGCATGACGATGCGGCACCGGCATCTCCTGAAAACAAAGCGCCATTTTGCGCGCGCCCACGCCGATCCGAAGCGACAAGGCCTTCAATGTCAGATTCCGCACTTCATTTTTTCACCTGCGGAGCCGGACAGGCTCAGCCGTCATAAGCGCGGCAACCCCAGCGGAATGCCTGTGCGGCCGCCTCGATGCCGCGTCCAATCACCAGCCGTGGCGCGGTCTCGTCCACGCCGGCGCGCACCGGCATGACCCGGCTGTACTGCACATCCAACTCGCCAAAACCGTCGATCGCCGCCCGATCCGGGGCATGCGGCGCGGCCTGCATGCGGCGTGCGAAGTCCTCCATGTCGCCACGGGCATGCGCCACCACGATGGTACCGCTGTCGCCGCGCACCACCACGGCCGGCACTTCGGTGCCATCGATGCGCAGCGGCGTGGCGAAACGGTACAGCAGGTCCAGCGTTTCGCCGGGTGCGCGGTCCAGTACATCGACTCCGCTGGCGCGCAGACGCCCGGCCAGCGCCGGATCACGGCCATCGGGAAAATCGGTGCGGCAATGCAACGCATCGGCGAACAGCGTCGTCACGTCCAGCGGCTTGGCGGAATCCGGTGGCGTGGGCGATGCGCAGGCCGCCAGGAGCAGGGGCAGCAGGCCGGCGAACAGCTGGAAACGGGTGGACGTACTGACGGTCATGCGATGGCCCTCCGGTGGCGATGCGCGGTGCGGGATGTCCGTGTTCTGGTTGCGTGCCCGGGCCGGCATCCGCCTGCGCGATGCCGGCCCGCAGGCTCAGCGGCGGCCGCCGGTCTCGATGAAACGCAGGAACTCGGCGCGGGTGCGCGCGTCCTCGCGGAACTCGCCCAGCATCTTGGAGGTGACCATGCTGACGCCGCGCTTGTGCACGCCGCGCGTGGTCATGCACTCGTGCGCGCCGTCGATCACCACGCCCACGCCGCGCGGCTGCAGCACATCCTGGATGCACTGCGCGATCTGCGCGGTCAACTTCTCCTGCACCTGGAAGCGGCGCGCGTACACGTCCACCACCCGCGCCAGCTTGCTGATGCCCACCACCTTGCCGTTGGGCAGATAGCCCACGTGCGCCTTGCCGATGATCGGCGCCATGTGGTGCTCGCAGTGGCTTTCGAACTCGATGTCGCGCAGCACGATCATCTCGTCGTAGCCGGCCACTTCCTCGAACGTGCGCGCCAGATACTCGCGCGGGTCCATCCGGTAGCCGCTGAACCAGTCGCGATACGCCTTCGCCACCCGCTTCGGGGTATCCAGCAATCCCTCGCGCGACGGATCCTCGCCGGCCCACTCCAGCAGCACGCGGACCGCGTCTTCGGCCTGCTCCTGGCTGACCTTGCCGGGCTTGTCGTCGGAATGGCTCATGGCATCTGGACCTGCTTGCGGGGGTGGAGATCCTACCGCATCAGCCGGTCCTTCGTTTTCCCGTGTGCGGCGCACGGGAAACCCCTCTTCGTTAGATGAGATCTTCAAGCTACTGACACGGATCGAAGCCGCACCGGCACATTGATGAGCTCCCGCCCGAGAAGTGGTGCGAGATCCTACTCCGCCGCCTCCGGCGCACAGAACGCGTTGCTGTAAATCCCCGACCGATCAAAGCAGCAGGCACGGCGCTTGCCGGACTCCAGCTGATCACACGCGGTTGCGATGCGTTTCGCGCGGGTTTCGGCTTTCTTGCCGGAGGTCATCCACTGGATCCAGTCGCGGCGCGCGACCGGGGTGAGGGTGGCCCATTGCGCCTTGGCGGCCGGATGCTCGGCCAGCGCCTTGCGGATGTCGGGCGGCACCTTGGGTTCGGGTTCGACCGCCACCGGCGCCATTTCCAGCGCCACGGTGTCGCCCACCGACACGCCGGCGGCCTCGCGCAGTTCCTTTTCCACCTTGAGCCAGTGGCTGCCCTGCCCATCCGGCTCCAGCGTGGCCTGGAAGGCGTGCCCGTCAAGCTTGCCGTCCACGGTCACCTGGCTGCGCGTGGGCAGCTTGGCGCTGGCCTCGGCCGGCAGGACCAGAAAGGTCCAGGCCGCCCCTTTCGGCTCCGCCGGGCGAGCCAGCTTCGCCTTGAATTTGACGGTGTCGGTGGCTGTGCTCATGGGAGCGAAAGATAGCATCATGACCATGGAGGGGTAAGCACCGCCGAACGCAACAGGTTCTGCTCCTCTACGCCCATCCTGCAACGCTAGATAACACGAAGGCAGAGCCCTATTGGCCCAGATAGATTCTCTCCCTTTCAGCCAGGTGCTTGTACAAGCGTTGGCAACGAGCGTCGCTATGAACCGCACTCGTTGGCTTATCTCGATAATCCTTGCAAAGACGAACCAACATGGCGTTATCGGCGTAAGTTGCCGTCTGAATCACCAAGGCAAGACCTATTCCGACCAGTACTGAAGCGATGAGAAGTGCTTTCATCGTCTGGCGAATGCCCTTTGTCTTGACGTCCATAACATCGAGGAATCTAAGTATCGCCATACAGACCCAGATCAGCGCGAATATGTATGTCGTGGCAAGCATCCAGCCTTTTTCCTGCCATGGTCCTGTGACAGCTTCGCTGTGGTAGGCGGCTGCACCGAAGGCCGCAACGGCAACCGCAACCGCCCAGTTGCGCCCAAGCTCCAGGACGCCCTCCAAGAACTTCATTCTTGGTGGCCTGGATTGATCTCCGGTCTTTACATTGTTGATGCCGGAATCATCATTTCCGTTCGCTTGTCCCTGCTGACTCGTCATCTCACTTCCGCGTGGCTGGAAAGACATGGCTTGATATCGACCGTTGGCATGCGGTCTTTAAGCTGTTTCCACAGGAGGTTCACCGCAGCCACGCGACATGGCTATGTTCCGGAACCGGCGACCGCCTTCTCCAGTGCCGCGATGTCGATCTTCTTCATCTCCATCATCGCCTTGAACGCACGTTCGGCCTGCTCGCCACCGCCGCTCACCAGTTCGATCAGCCGGCGCGGCGTGATCTGCCAGCACAGGCCAAAGCGATCCTTGCACCAGCCGCACATGATCTCCTGGCCGCCGCCCTCGGTGATGGCCTTCCAGTAGCGATCGGTTTCCGCCTGATCCTCCGTCGACACCTGGAAGCTCATCGCATCGCTGAAGGTAAACGAGGCGCCACCGTTCAACAGCAGGAAGGGTTTGCCCAGAATCGTCATCTCGATGGTCAGCACGCCACCCTGCTTGCCGTCGGGATAGTCACCGGGCGCGCGGTTGATCTTGTCGATGCGGGTATCGGCGAAGGTGGCCGCGTAGAAGTCGGCGGCTTCCTCGGCGTTGCCGTCGAAACACAGGCAGGGCTGGATACGCGGGATCATGGCGGGCCTCGTGAGTCGGGTTCGGGAGGGTGAGCGTACTGCCGTCGCGTTGGACCGGCGTGAAAGATCACGAACGCTTGGCCGCGCTCGCCAGTGCCTCGGTCACAAGCCGTTGCAGCAGCGCGCCGGACGCGGCCTTCATGTCCGCCGCGATCGCCGGCCGCTGCTGCTCCAGTTTCGGATAGAACGGCGACCTGCGGCCTTCGG
Source organism: Pseudoxanthomonas sp. 134C1 (assembly GCF_057773065.1). NCBI lineage: Bacteria > Pseudomonadati > Pseudomonadota > Gammaproteobacteria > Lysobacterales > Lysobacteraceae > Pseudoxanthomonas > Pseudoxanthomonas sp. 134C1. The sequence continues at coordinate 359,986 of NZ_JBYMTH010000001.1, read as the reverse complement.
CCGCCAGCGAGCGCAGCTCTTCCGGGGAGAGGTGCGCCGCATGGGCCTTGGCGAGGTTCGCATCCCATTCGGCCTGGTATTTGGGCGTCAGCCGGCTTATCTGCGCCTTGACGTCCGTCGGTGAAACGGTGGCATAGGCATGAGTGGAAGCCGCTACTTCGTTCGCCATCTCTTCCAGGTTGGCACCCATCCTGAAGTTGCGCACCAGATCGGCGGCCGGGTCGCCCGAGGAGGGGGCTTCATGGATTGGCGCATCCGCTGATACCGCTGGCGTGCCGTTTCCGCAGCCGGCCAACGCGAGGCTCGCCGCGATCATCACGACGCGCAGGGTGTTTCCTTTCGGCATGTTCATGTCCTTGAAAAAATGTCCGGTTGGCCGATTGACTCCGGGTGCGATCCGCAGCCATGCCGTGGCGATCAATCCCGGATCGGCACTTCCGCGAAATCGAATGTCCACTTGTCTTTCCATCCGTCACCCGGCTCGATGAAGGCGAGGAGGATGGCCTCCATCTGTTCGACCGATTCGGGTGCCTCCCGGATGACCGCTTCCCTATGCTCATGCCGGTTCCGGTACATCGCCGACAGTCCATGTTGGGGGTCGAGGCTTCCGCTGACGTCCATGGACACGCCCGGTGCCAACACCACTGTCACCGCGTGGAAGCCGCCTGCCCAGTCCACAAGCTGGAGTGCCCTTCGGATGGCCTGTGTGGAAATTTCCGCGGAGAAAAACACTTCTTCGTCTCCGAAACTCGACACCACATGGATACCCGCCCTCGACTCGACGGGATCCACTCGCCAGTCGGCCGCGACGACCGATGGGGTCACCAGCACCAGAAGCATCAGGATTCGTGCGAATAACGATTTCATGGTCCTCTCCCTCCGAATGCCATTCCCGCGATTCCCCTTTCGTTCCCTTGCCTCCGCGAAGCGCAGGCGCACGGCCAGAAATCCCGCCCTCGTCTACATCGATAGTGACACGGAGAAGAAACCATCCGGCCATATGAGAACGCAAGCGCACCGATGACGCGCGGCTGCAGGTTATTCCAGCGGGTTTCCCCGACGCGCGCCACGTCTCGCGTCCCGCTATCCCTTTCCGGGCAGGTCATGGATGCCACTGGTGCGGCGAACAAGAAACGCGTCCGCCACCTGTCGAACGGTTCTGCCGTCCGTCTCGATGACGTGGCGCCGGTGCGCATCCAGCACGGCCTCGAACTGCGCGTGCATGCGGGTCACCACCTCCGGCGTGGCCGAGGGTTGGGTGACGCGTTCGCGGGCACGCGCGAGCGCCGTCGCGAGGGGCGCGTGCAGCAGGACGTACTGGAACGTCGGCACCGCCGCCGTGATGGCCGGCAGCAGCCAGGGGCCAATCACGCCGTCCAGATAGGCCATGTAACCGCCCGCCGTGTATTCGGTGACGGCCGCCAGACAGGCGCGGACGACGGTGCGGTTCTGCGTGTCGGCCTCGGGCAGGGACGGGTCGCGCCGGTGCGCCAGCGCACGGAAAAAGCCATCCATCTCCAGATGCACGCCCTGCGGGTCTTCCGAGGCGAGCAGCCGCGCCAATGACGTCTTGCCGCTGCCCGGCACGCCGCCCACCACCACCACATTCGTCATCGGCTTACCCTGCACGCTGCCACGCAAAGCGATCTCACGGCGTCGGCACCGGCATGAACAGCCCCACCACACCCTTGCCGGCCGCCTTGGCGGCGCTGCTGGCGAAGTCCTCGGCGAGCTTCTTCAGTTTCTCGTTGCGCTTCTTATCGTCCCTGATCTTCTTGGCCGCATCGTAGTCCGCACGGAGGGTGGCGACGGATTTCGCGTCGAACAGCGACGACAGCACGTCGAACAGGGCGCTGGCGGACAGGCGCAGGATTTCGGTGTTGAACGGGTGGTCGAAGATCTGGCGGTTGATCTTCAGCTGGCCCTGCAACCAGTACTTGACCAGCGCGTCCTCGATGATCAGGCAGATCTTGTCCTGCTCCAGTTCAAAGGTCGCGGTGGAGAGCGAATACAGCAGGCGCGCCCGGGCCATGTCCTCGACGGAGGTGAAGCTGGCGCCGAACTTCAGCGCGGCCTCGTAGCGGAGCTTCTTCACCTTCGCCACAGGCGTCCGCAGCCGCTCGCTGGTGCTCTGGTTGCTGTAGACCGACAGCGGACCGCTGCCGTTGTAGCCGTGCCGATCCAGCAGCCACATCACCAGCGCGTCGATGTCCGACTTGGTCATCGATCCCAGGCCCAGTTTCAGATAGGCCTCCAGGAATTCCTTGCCGAACGCCCCGCTGCTGTCCGTCGCCATGTCCCCTCCCTTGATTGAACGCGTGTCGGGTGTCCCGTCACCCGACCGCCGTCGCGCAGCATGCCATGTCCGGCGGCGCTCCGTCGCGGGTCGCCAAGGGTGGCGTGCCATTGCCACGGCCATGGACGCCGCAAGCCTGGCGTGCCACTGCGCTATGATTCCGGTCGGGGAATCACAACGCGGTTTGATGGGGCCGGCGCCAGCGGCGCCAGCGTCGGGAAGGTGTCGTCCCGCGCGCCGGAACGGCCCGGTCCCGCCCGCAGGGATGAAGGCATGCGCACCATCGTGGAAAGAAACCGGCCGCTGCGGGAGCTGCTCCCGCTCGCCAGACCGGAAGCACTGGCCGTACTGGCCGACATCCTGACCGACCACGGCAAGGGCCGCGTGTCGCTGGGCGAGGAGGTCAAGACCCGCCTGCTGCATCACCGCTCGCAGGGCACGCTCGCGGAGATCGCCGCCGAGCTGGAGGACGAGATCTGCCGGTTCGGCGGCAACACGCTCGTCAACGCAGTGCGTTCGCGCGGCGTCGCCTACGAAGAACTGGCGCGGGACGTGGCCGGCAAGCTGGGCCTGAAAGGCCTCCACAAGACCAGCGATGTCCACACCATCGAGGAAGCCGTCGTCCACCACGCGCTCAAAGCCGAGCTGCAACCGCTGGATGAGGAAGGCCAGCGGACGTTCCTCATCCATCGCGGACAGGGACTTCACCTCGCGCCACCGCCACCCGATACCGACCGCCCCGGCGGTCGGCTCATGCAGGCGCTGGGCGGCGCCGGCGCCGCCAGCCTGGCCGCCGGAATCGCGCTGTCCTCGAGCGGCGTGGGTGCGGTCGTGCGCACGGGCGCCAGCGTCGTGGGTGGGCGTGCCATCGCGGCATTGAATCCCGTGCTGGCGGTGGGCGCCGCCGCCAGCGCCGTCTACGAAGCCAGCGGACCCGCCTTCCGGGTGACCGTGCCGCTGGTGGTGCAGGTGGCCTGCATCCGTCGCGCGCAGATCGCGCACGACCTCCAACAATTCCGCCAGAGACTCAACGCATGTCTGTAAGCATGGACGAACTGATCCGGACCATCGGCAACGCCCCCGAGATCATCGAAGGCATCCGCAACGGCACCTTGCAAATCTGGGGCGGCGTCATCCGCCACGTGAAGGGCACGGACAACGCCGGCCAGATCGTGGCCCATCTCAAGTTTCCGTCCGACCCGCAACAGATCGAGGAAGGCCTCAACACGCTCAGGCAGATGGTCGGCCAGGGCATGCAGACCACCCAGGCGGGCTTCGACGCCATCCAGGGCAGCCTGGGCGTGCTGCAATCGCTGCAGGCCGCCAATCTGGCGCTGTCCGGGCTCAACCTCGCCGTGTCCGCCGCCGGCTTCGCCATCGTCTGCCACAAGCTGGGCGAAATCTCGCGCAAGATCGACGCGCAGTCCGCCAGGCTTGACCAGCTGCTGGATCTGGCGCTGGAAGGCCGTCAGCGCGAACGCTTCCGCGACGAGGCCCGCTTCCTCGCCCTCGTCGACAGCGCAAAGCAGTTCAGCGAAAGCGGCGATGTCGAGCAGCTCAAATCGCTGGTGCTGCATTTCCGCGAGCAGTACGAGTTCACCCTGCTCGTGCTGAAGAAACTCGCGGCGGACGCCGACCGCACCTTCCAGTGGATGGACGAAGGCCAGCTGCTGCAGAACCGGCTGGTCCACCTCGGCCTGTTCCTGTCACGCGTGCAGCTGTGCATCGGCGCGCCGAAGTATGCGGAAGACGCGCTGCGCCGGGTGGCCGAAGACGTCGCCACCTTGAACCAGACCCGCGTCGCCCTGCTGTCCGACGAAGCCTTCGCCTTCCGCGCCGCCAGCGACCACGAACCGCAGCTGCTGTCCTTCCTCCAGAGCGGCAAGGACATGCTGCCCGCGCTGGAGTACCAGGCGAACCTGGTGGCCTTCATCCGCCAGCAGCCGGAAGCGGCCACGCTGCTTGAATCCGATTCGTCGGAGATTCTGTTGCTGGCGGCCTAGTCTGTTCCGGCAAGTGCTGGACTCCGGCGACCGATGGCAACGCGGCGCTCATTGGGCGAAACGTTGCCGCAGGTACCGATTGAGCGATGGTCCGGAATCCCCGGACGTTCAATCACGCTTGCGCCGACTCACCAGCAACACGCCGCGTCCGACCGTTACCTGCAAGTCGTCGCCGACGGCAAAGCCGCATTGCTCCAGCCAGCGGCCGGACAGGTGCAGCTTGGGCACGCGGCGGCTGACGACCTGCTCGTCGTGGCGTTCGTCGTAATACTGGAAACCCATGGTGCAGCGGTGCGGGATGCGGAAGCCACGGCGGGGTGGGCGTGGAGGCTTTGTGGGCGGCGGCGGTTCGGGTGGTGCGGCTTCCCGGACGGGCGGATCTTCCGCGATGGTCCAGACGCAGCGGGCGCGGCGGAGCTTGCGGAGGGATTTGGGCGCGGCGGTGCGCGCCGGTGACTTGCGACGGGTCATGTGGGATTCCTCGGTTTGTCTGGAATCCGTCGCCTCGCTGCTAAACGAGGTGACGGACGGTACGCGGTTAGCAGACCGGACCGAGGACCGGCAGACCTTGCGGTCTCCGCGCACCGCCCGCCATATGACAGGCACGCTTCCATGCCCCGATGACCAAGCATGAAAAAAGCGCCGGTCATCGGTTGATGGGCGCTGGTGCGCCTCGGTTGTTCGGGCTGCTAAACCCGGCTGCCGGATTTAGGGCAGCGGGGGAATGGTGCTACGGGGATGGTGTTACGTCAAATGACTTTGGAGCGCTCTGTAGTACTACGGCTATCGGCCAATAGTCGACACCCGAATCAGGACATTAGCCTTCGGCAACGAGTTGGCACTGACTATTCCGCTACGTTCTCGGCCGTGCTAATGATCGCGTCGATCAATGTGGATGCTCTTGTGGCCGCAACTTAGCGTCGAAGTACTGCATCAAGCTTCTAACAAGATTTATTACTAGGACTGCTTCGTCGTGAGAGATAAGCTCCTCGTTCGCATGAGCAAGAGTGGCGCGGTTCCGGATTGGATCAAGTTGCTCTAGCAACGTTGCCGTGCTGTTGAGAATGTTCTTCATGGCCGCCTGCTGAGCCATCGGAACCTCGAAGCCTGGATGTTGCTGTCGAAGCACTTTGAAGTAGTAAACGATCCTAGGATCTGCCGGGGCATCTGTGAGGTCGAGGTTGGCAACACGACAGGCTGTCCTCAGATACCCATGTAGCGCGGTGTGGAGCCGATCGATGGCACTAACGGAACCGTGTGTTTTGAGGAGTGTCGTTGCCTCAGCAAGTGCACGCTGAACGATGTCGCTGGTGATCTTCGGCTCTTCTCCGTCGACGGCGGCGACCCGCTGGCAACGCCTGGCCAGTGCTAGCAGCGTCTGATAGGCGGAGGCGCTGCGCTGCATCTCAGACCCGGCCGGGAATCGACGGGCGATGCCCATCAGAATGGCGGCTTGGTCGCGTGCCTCTGAAGCACCCAGAATGGCGATGAACTTCTTTCTGGTCGTAGTCTCAGCGAACGCATCGACATCCACCTCAAGGTCGCAGTAGTTCGCGTAGAACTCGCGATGAGAGGCGTAACTAAAGTCGCCCAGATACCCACCCGATACACCGATGTAGTTGTTAACTACCCAATGGATCTCACTTGATTTAAGCCCCTCCATGGCGCCCCTCCCCGGGCCTTCCAATAGTGGATGGCAGTCTCATTTGGGAGCACTATAGCGCCATGTCGGCCGCCGGGGGGCGGCAGGGGATAAGTGCGATGGAACGACTTGAAGAGGAGGCGGGTACCCCCGCCCCAGAGAGTGGCTCGGTCCTAAGAGAAACAGGTCCACTGGTTGACAAGGTCAACCGGGCACGGCTCGAGTTGTTAGACCTCTCCACGCGTAATCGCCTGCTCAATACACCACGCAGCGGCCGCGCCAAGACTGTCGAAGTCATCAACGAGCTGGCCAAGGTGATGTATCAGACCCTGGTCATCGACGGTAAGCGGTTTACGTTCGTCGCAGGTCGGGCCGAACCGACGAAAGTGGATGAAGAACTGCCCGGGCTCTCGATAGAAGTGATGCTCGACGGCGAACCGCTCCCCGAGATACATGAAGCGCCAGAAGACCCTGAGCTCCTCGCCCAGCCAGATCTCGAACTAGACGAGCATGGCCGCGTGGTTAGCCAGTGGGATGCTCATCTCACCACGCGGTTAACGCCCACCGGTTTGCAGAAGCGCCTTCTTGATCTCTACATCGACGCGCGTACGCTCCAAGAAGAACAGGGCATCAACGTGCTTTATCTGGCCATCGGCTATCTAAAGTGGCGTGCGCCAGGTGCCCCTAAGGTAGATCGTTACGCCCCACTTGTTCTAGTTCCGGTAGCGCTGGAGCGCAGCAACGCCGGTGAGAAGTTTCATCTTCGCTGGCAGGGAGATGAAATCCAAGCCAACCTCTCGCTCCAATTGTTCCTGCAGCGGCAGTTCGGCGTGAAGCTGCCGGACATCGAGGATTTCGAGTCTCTCGACATCGATGCTTACTTGGCCTCGGTGGCGAAGTTGATTGAGGGTACTCCGGATTGGGAGGTGCTCCCCAACGACGCTGTGCTTGGCTTGTTCTCGTTTGCCAAGTTTATGATGTATCGCGACCTCGATCCGTCACTGTGGGTTGAGTTTGGGGGGATGGAGTCCATTCCCATGCTTCGGGGCGTCGTATCGGATGGTTTCCCGGGAGCGGCGCTGTCGGGGGATAACTTCGATATCGATAAGGAGATCACGCCCGATCGCATGCGGCATGTCGTCGATGCCGATAGTTCGCAATCACTGGTTGTCTATGACGCACTGAATGGACACAGCATGGTGGTCCAAGGACCGCCTGGCACCGGCAAGTCCCAAACGATCGCCAATGTCATTGCCGGTGCCGTGGCTGCCGGCAAGCGAGTCCTGTTTGTAGCCGAGAAGCTGGCCGCTCTGGAAGTGGTCAAGCGTCGACTCGACCAAGTCAGAATCGGTAATGCTTGTCTTGAGCTTCATAGTAATAAAGCTAATAAGCGAACCCTCCTCGAGGACCTTCGTCTTACATGGCAGCTGGCACAGATGCCGCAGGACCCAGGTGGCGCAATTGTCGAGCAGTTAGCTGAGCGCCAGGCAGATTTGAACGCCCACGTACAGCGGCTGCATCGCGTCCTGTTGCCTGCCGCAATGACACCCTACACTGTGTTCGGCGAGCTCGTCAGGCTGCGCAGAGAAGGCTTCACTACAGAGCATCTCCCGCTCACTGACCCGCTGAAGTGGGCACCTCACGAAGTCGATGCGCGACGCAAGTTGCTGGCAGATATCTGTGATCGCATCAGAACCATGGGTGTTCCCGCCCACCACACCTGGTCGGGCGTGGATAACGACGTGCTTCTGCCCAACGACGTTGAGCGGCTAGGCAAAGACATCGGAGCCTTGAAGCAACGCTTGGAGTCATGGCGGGAGTCAGTCACGCGCCTTCACGACGAACTAGCGTTGCCTTTACCGGATCAATTAGGTTCCTGCACGCAGGCCGTCACACGCTGTGATCTGCTGCTCACCGCACCACCTCTTGATGCGGCCGCTTTCCGGAACGCTGCTTGGGAGGACATTGCTGCCGTCGAGGAGGCGCTGCGAGCGCTTAATCTTGCGCAGACGCTTAGGGACAGCACTCGGTCGCTGGTCGCGGACGAAGCCCGTGACTTGGACTGGTCTGGAGCGAAAGCTAGCCTTGAAGATCTTCTGCCGTCCTTCACTGTTGGATCGGAGTTTCAGAGCCTTGCCGCTGCGTATCGAGACCTCACCTCTATAACACCCGATCTGGCGCGCCTGCGCCAACTTCTATCAGAGCGCGCCGAACTTACCTTCGCCAGTTCCAGCAGGCTCGTGGCCATCGGCGAGCGCGCGGCCACGATACCCGAGCTCGATCGCGACGCTCTGGTAGCCCGTATCTGGGAGCGGGGCGTTGATACAGTGGAAGGGGTTGTCGAATCCGTCGAGCGTGTGCAGAGCGCCCGCAAGCAAGTCGCAGGCGTATTCCGTGACAGTGCATGGTCGAAAGATTTTGAAACTGCACGGGAAGAATTGGCGAGCCGGAGCGGGAGCTGGCTGAGGTTTCTTAGCGGCCAATGGCGCAACGCGAATCGTTCGGTTCGCGCGCAGCTTGCTAATCCAAAGCTCCCTTCTGAACAGATGCTGGCCACGCTCGATCAGTTGCTTGACGGCCAGGCCGCGCTTCAGCGTGTTCAGGACAGCGATGCCCAGGGCCTCGAGGCATTTGGATCTAGTTGGGAGCGGGATCGCTCCAATCCAGCGTATATGCGTGGCGTCGTCGCCTGGATGCGCACTCTGCGTCCTCTTGGTTCCGGCGTTCGCGAACAGCTCGCGGACGTCTCCGACAGGCGCTTGGCAGTCGAACTTGCCTTACGCATTCGTCCTATCTTGGAGCGTGCCCAGAAGTCACTAGCGCCAGTGCACGAAGCTTTACTGGCTGGCGAGAAGGAGCTGTGGGGTGGGGAAACATCGCTCGTGGCGTTGCCGCTGTCAGTTGTCACCAAACGGCTCGCCCCTTTTGCATCTTTGTTCGATGACGTCCAGCACTTGGCGGATCGCAACGAGCTGACAGTTTCCCAAGTAGCTGAGCGCCTTGGCCTACTTGAGCAGGACCAAGCCGCTCGTATGCAACTTGCTGACATAGCATCTACCGGTCGGTCCGTATTCGGGCCCTTATGGCTGGACATCGAGTCCGATGCTGCAACTCTGAGCACTGCTTTGTCGTGGATGCATAAGAATGGCGAACTGCGTGGTCTGGCCGCCGCCGTCCGAGACCCAGCCGCAAAGCGCGCCCATGGCCTTGAGCTGCTGGCAGAGGGTGAGGGCCTGGCGGGCGAGCTGATGGGTCTTTTCGCGACGCTCGCCTTCTCCGGAACAAAGCTATTAAGTGCGGATCCTGCTAAGGCCTCTGTCGCCGAGGCCGTCAAACAACTCAACGCTTGGGAGTCGGACCCCGAGGGGCTACCGCAATGGGTTGGCTATCTGGCTCAAGCCAAGCGCGCTCAGCGGCAAGGGCTTAGCTCCATCGTCAAGGAGCTTCAGAGCGGGAACCTCGAGCCAGAGCGCACACGAGGCACCTTTGACCTAGCCTACATGGAGTCCTTGTTGGCTGCGATGATCGCTCGAGATCGTGAGCTAGGTCAGTTCGACGGAAAGCGGCAAACGGCACTTGTTGAAAGCTTCACCACCTTGGACCGCGACCGCATCGATCTGGCGCGACGCCAGGTCAGTCAGGTCCATCGTGCGAATATCCCCCAGCGGGGTGGTGCCGCCGGCCCTACGGCGGTACTGATGGGTGAAATGGCGAAGAAGCGAGCCCACTGGCCTATCCGTGTCCTGATGGAGCGCGCGGCGCGAGCGATCCAAGCACTCAAGCCCGTCTTCATGATGAGCCCTCTGTCGGTCGCACAGTTCCTGCCACCCGGCAAGATCGAATTTGATCTGCTCGTGGTCGACGAAGCTAGCCAGGTCCAGCCGATCGACGCGCTGGGGGCCATCGCACGTGCCAAGCAGATCGTGGTTGTGGGTGATGAGCGCCAACTGCCGCCTACCCGGTTCTTCTCCAAAGCACTGGGTGATGGCAACGATGGTGCAGATAGCGACGGCGCCCAGGCAGCTGACGTCGAGAGCATTCTGGGCCTTTGCAGGGCCAGGGGTCTGCCCGAACGCATGTTGCGATGGCATTACCGCAGTCGCCATCAGTCTCTGATCGCCGTCTCCAACCAGCAGTTCTACGAGAACAAACTGTTCATCGTCCCGAGCCCCTATACAGGCGAAGCCGGTGTTGGCCTTCGTTTTCACCACCTCTCCGATGCGGTCTACGACCGAGGCAACACGCGCACCAATCCGAAGGAAGCAAAGGCGATTGCGCAGGCTGTCATCGTACACGCGCTGACTACACCCAATCTGACCCTCGGTGTTGCCGCCTTCTCCACCCAGCAACGACGCGCGGTGTTTGACGAGATTGAGCTTCTGCGGCGCCAGCACCCCGAGACTGAAGGCTTCTTCGGGGCTCATGCGCACGAGCCTTTCTTCGTGAAGAGCCTGGAAAATATTCAGGGCGATGAGCGCGATGTAATCCTGATCTCGATCGGTTATGGTCGCGACGCGCACGGTAACGTCAGCATGAACTTTGGCCCCGTGAGCAACGAGGGTGGCGAGCGGCGCCTAAACGTCTTGATCAGTCGGGCAAAGTCCCGTTGTGAAGTCTTCTCTTCGATCACCGACGAGGATATCGACCTTAAGCGCGGTAGGGGCAAGGGTACCGCGGCGCTGAAGCTATTTATGCACTATGCGCGCACGGGCCGCATGCACATCGACAGGAGCGCAGAGGAACACAAGAACGGCGTGTTCGAGCAGGAGGTGGCCTCCGCTCTCCGTTCTCGCGGGTACGACTTCCATACGAATGTTGGTGAGGCTGGCATTTTCGTTGATATCGCCATCTATGATCCGGCCGAACCGGGGCGATACATTCTTGGTATTGAATGCGATGGCGACTCGTACAGAGTGGCTAAGAGCGCGCGAGATCGTGATCGTTTGCGTGAACAAGCGCTTCGCGATAAAGGCTGGAACATTCATAGGATTTGGAGCTCTGAGTGGTTCCGCCGCCCGAAGGCACAGCTCGATGAGCTTGTCGCCATCATCGAGGCAGCGAAGTCAGAGCCCGATCCTCTAGCTACTGACCATTCGCCGCGCTCTCGTGCTGTACCGGTCGACTTTGAGACTGTTGAGCACGAGGACTACGTCGAGGTCGGATTGGTTGCTCTGGAGACGCCTTCAGCGCAAGCCTATGTGGAAGCCTCGTTCTCGGTTCCCAAGCACCAGTACGAACTCCATCTAGTCCCGCCCGGACGCATGGCGACCATCGTTCGAGACGTGGTTCAGATAGAGGGTCCGGTGCACTGCTCTGAAGTCGCGGTGAGAATCCGATCGCTCTGGGATCTGCAGCGAACGGGCGGAAGAATTCAGGCAGCGGTTGATGATGGCATCGCGCAGGCTGTACGAGACCTTCTCGTGGTGCGCGATGGTGACTTCTTGCTATGGCCAGGTCGAGAGGCTATCCCCAGAGATCGTAGCGGGGCCGAGTCAAACACTCTCCGCAGACCGGAGCTTCTGCCTCCGATGGAGATTGACGCGGCGATCCTGAGTCTGGTCAAAGAGAACCTTGGCGCCACACTTGACGAGGTCGCACTGCATGTCTCCAGAAAGCTCGGGTACCGCACCACCAGCGCACAGCTCAAGGCAGCTATAGTTGCACGGGCCGATGTGCTGGTATCAAAAGGACGTCTTGAGCTTCGAGCCGGGAGTCTGTCCTTAGGTTCTCAAGGATGAGTGGGATGGTCTGAGTCCTCTTCGCGGAGGGGTACCCATGCCTCTCCCTTCGGAAGGCGTGACCAGGCTATTAGCTCAATGTTGGCTCACGACCAAGATGGAGAAGGGGTGCGACTGGTATGTCTCGGCAAACTCTCAGAGAGTGGGTCCACGTCCAGCTGGACCCGAGGGCTTGGCCCACGCGAGGACTGTCTCCTACCAACATCATTCTGGTGGGCGCGATTATATTGGCCACGGCTAGTGCCATCGTTGGAACCGAACCCAGCCTAGTTAGAAGGTTCGCCAAGACCTTCAGCGCACTTGAGCTTGGCCTTGGGATCCTCTTCGCGATCGAGTACATCGCCCGTCTGTGGAGCGTAGTTGAGCGAAGGAGCCCGGGGGTTAGTCCCGCCGTTGAACGTCTTCGCTTCGCGCTTAGGCCTAGTGCCCTGCTGGACTTATCCATCATCGTCATTACGTTGGTACCTTTCTTCGCCATCAACGTCATGGCGTTGCGCCTAGTGCGACTGTTGCGCATCTTTCGCCTTGCCAAGCTGGGTCGGATGTCGAGCGCCCTGAGGCTGCTTTACGGCGTAGTTTCGTCTCGAAAGTACGAACTGATGGTGACTCTTGGTCTCGCGAGCACCCTGCTGATCTTCGGTGCGTCGGCGCTGTACTGGATTGAGGGTGATGTGCAGCCCGACAAGTTCGGCAGCATTCCGCGGGCATTGTGGTGGGCTGTCATTACCCTCACGACGATAGGCTATGGCGATGTCTACCCCATCACACCGGCCGGGAAGTTTGTTGCCGGCTTGGTTTCTGTATCCGGAATTGGCCTCATCGCCATGCCGACAGGCATCCTTGCCTCTGCGTTCAGCGAAGCAATGCGAAAACAATAAAAGTGCGAAGGGAATTTCTGGGCCGGCTGGATCTCGATTTACTCCTGCGACTTTATCCAGTTTCTACTGGAGGAGGCTGAGGTCAAGCTTGGATAAAACACTGCGGAAGACGTCGCGGATGAGAATAGCTCTGGGTACATGCGTTATCTCTATGGGGCGTGCGAAGCTCTGCCAGTACGTCATGGATCGATCATTAGTCACACTACCAAGACCCTTCTCCAAGGCATTCCGCTATTTTCCGAACTTGCTTCGACGTCCGCTTCGGGTCGAAAGCGGTCATTCCACTCTCCAATCTGTACTCGATGCACTCAATTAAGAATTCCTTTGCACGTAGGAAACGTTGAGCATCCCCAGAATCCACTTCCACTCCGCCGATTAACTCTGTGAACCATTGTTTCGCCACATCGTGGACATGACGGTACGTCTATCAATTTTTCTTCGGCCGCAACTAGCTTTGGTTCTATCCGATGCCTTGCGTCAATTACCCCCGAGCTCACAGCACGTCCTTCTTCGATCATCATCAACAAAGTCGAACCGTCGATCAGCTCTATCCGCTTCCCCTCGGCAAACCGCTCAGCATCCGGCGTAAACCCTCCTAATGCCGCAATCCGCACCTCATCCGCCCGGTGATGGGCCATCAGCCCATACATTTCCCGCACCACATTGACCGGCACGCGCTGGCGTCGCCATTGCTTGCACTGCACCAGGATGCGTCGGCCGTCGCGATGCAGAATCAGATCGATGCCGCCGTCGGCGCCGACCAGGCCGGTTTCCTCGACGCTGTAGCCGCGACGGCGGAAGGCTTCGCCGACCAGCCGCTCGAAGTCGCGCCAGCCCAGCGCGGCGATGCTTTCCAGACCGGTGCGTGTATCCAGCAGCCGGCGGGTGCGCCGGGCCCTGAAAAATGAGGCAAGCGCGCCGATGGTGCACAGCGCAAGAAAAAGCCAGGCGAGCAGCCCGAAGGGATTGGACGCACCGGCGGACGCCTGCGCGAAGGGCCCGCCCTGACGGGCGAACCACATGGGCACGCCGTGAGCGAGCGTGAGATAGCCCAGCGCACCGACCACCAGACCGACCGGCCAAGGCAGGCCCGCCAGCGCGTCGATGAGATTGCGTTTACCACGTCCCATGTGGCCTTCCCCATTACCCCGGGCGGACCATAGCGCGAATCTGGGCGCTATTGAAGGGTGCGGCCACGCCGTCTATCGGGTGACCTGCCGACGTATCGGAAGGGCGGTCCGGCTGTTTGAAGTGAGACCTTGAACTACTGAATGCCCGACCGAGCCAATGCCTGGGACAGGGAAATCTGATTGCAGCCGCTGTCGTGAAGCCTACCGTTGGCATCCAGCTTTCCCAGCTCGAAACCTTCTTCGATATCCTCGAAGTACAGAAGCCCATTGGGAAGATTGGCCACGACCAGCACATGCTCCAACCCATATCGACGCTGGAATGGCACCGCATAGGGCACTACTCGATAAGTATCGAAGTACGTCCGTTGGGCTTGCGAACACTCGTTGAGCTGATTTGCTACGAGCGCTTCCAATTCGCTGACGGAAATCGGCCCCCAGGATTGCAAAACTGAACTCCTTTAAACGGATGGACACAACAGAAGCATCACTCGAGGAGCTATTACTTCCCTCGTGCGGTCGGGCGTTTCGGGGACCCAGGCTACCCCTTGATACGGTAGGCGAATACGCCGCTTCGTACAGGGGTATAGGCGGGGTCGGTTCCAGCCTGCGGAGCAAAGTCAGGATTGCGGGGTACGAAAAGTCCGCGCTCGTCGGCAAAGGACGATGAGATGACTAGATAGAGCCCCTCTTTCGTAACGTATACCCGAGTGGGTTCCAGATCGGAAAGTGGAGACGACCAACTCTCCGGTGAAAGCTCGCCCTCTCCAGAGGTCTTCAATATTTTTGAAGCGGCCTGGGCAAATGCCACCAGTTCTTCTTCATTGGGCGCGGAACCGCACCCAGTCAAGGTGGCGACAACGAAGAGAAACGGAATCAATGCGGTCTTCATACATGCAAACCCCCATTGTGTGGGGAGAGTATAGCCACATGCTCTTCGGACCGGCGCCGTCATTCACACGTGCATCCGGGACCGCACGCCGCTTTGTCCAAATGCTTCACGAACCCCTCAGTCAAGGCCGCTTCGCGGCTTCCTGTTCCTTCAACACCTCCTCGAACGCCGCGCTGAAATCCTTCACCAGCGTGGGAAGCAAGGTGGGTTCAATGAACGCATCCGCCTCCCCAGAATCGCGCTTGACCGCCCGCTCCAGCACATCCGCCATCTCGGGGTGACTGGTCAGCACGATGTCCGCGCGCATGGCGGCGAGCTTGGCGAAGGTGGCGCGGTAGTCCTCGGCAATGCCGGGATAGGCCTTGTTGCCGATCAGGGTGTTGCCGGCCACGGTGATGCTGCACAGGAACAGCACCCGACGCGGTGTGCCGCGATCGTCCACGGTCATGCTCCAGCTGGTGCAGCCGCGGGTGTGGCCGGGAGTGAGGTGGGCGGTCAGTTCGACGTCGCCCAGGCGGACGATCTGGCCATCGCGGATGACCTCGTCCACCGGGATGGGCTCGAAGGGCATGACGCCGTAGTTGTTGTCGCCCTCGTTCCTTCCGTTCTCCAGCGCCCAGCGGTCGCCTTCGCTGGCGAGGAAGCGCGCGCCGGTGTCCCGCTTGAGTTGCGCCATGGCGCCGACGTGATCGGCATGGGCGTGGTCGCTGAGCAGCAGCTTCACCTCGCGCAGCGGCACGCCCAGGCTTTCGATGTTGCGTTCGATCTGGCTGGCGTTCTGCGCCAGCGTGGCGTCGAGCAGGATGGCGCCTTCATTCGACTTGATGAGATAGGCGGCCAGCCCTTGTGTGCCGACATAGTAGACATTGCCGGCGATGCGGAAGGGTTTGATGGGTTCCGACCATTCCGGAGGATCGTGCGCCAGGACCGGTAGCGCCACGACGCTGGCCATGACCATCGCAAGAATCCGAACCACCGAACGAAACCCATGACCTGTGTTCATGCCCACCGCCGTCCTCTGTCTGGAAGGATCGGGACATTGCCCCGGCGGGCCCCGGCGCACAAATCACCAAAACTTGTGTGACGCATGAGTTGTTCTAATGGACGGATGGGCTCGGCATGCGGCCGATTCCGGTGCCGGGTTCGTTGCCGGGTGCTGGCCGGGAATCGCTTCCCGCCTGTCCTAGTTAGGCTCGGCGCGTTCGGCCCGTTCGCTGGCCGCGTCGTTCTCGAACACCGCCAGCGCGCGCACCCTGCCCGCCTCGTCGCTTTCGAATTCAAAGCGCAGGTCGCGCTCCCGGGCGAAGAAGCGGGTTTTCGTCTCGGGATAGAGCGTGGCCACAAAGCTGCCGGCGGTGAGTTTGAGGTGGTCCCCGTCGACGGAAACGAGAATGTCGCCAATCCGCGCTGAGCGATAGCGGCCCGCGTAGGTGGCGAGCGTCGATGGATCGAGCGCGAACGTGACGGACGGCGGCGTGTAAGGGACCGGGCCATGGCCGTAGCTCAGTACGCGATGCATGCGCCATTGGCCGTCGGCGAACTTCCAGACGGTGGTGAATTCGGCCTGCCCATCCAGGCGCTCGGGCTTTCCTGTTTCATGAACATGGAACCGATGCGTACCGGACAGGATGGCGTAGCCGTCCTTGAGGGGATGGAACGTGAGGCTTCCTTCCACCGCCTCACGCCGCAACCGCATGCCGGCGGTGCCGCAGACGCCTTTTCGCAACGAATCAATCAGCGCCTCGCGCGAAACCGTCAATCCCGTCTTGTCGTGATAGAACTCGACATCGGCGGTGAGCAGGTTGCCCATTTTCGTCATGTCGCAGGCGTCGTAGGCGGCCCAGAACCGTGTGTCGGCGGCGCGGACCTGCGCTTCATCGTTCTCGGCGGCCTGCAATGCCGCTGCGGCCACGAGGAGCAACGCAGTCATCAGGAACCGGATCCGCTTCATGGCCCAACGCCTCCGCTTCAGCAGACCTGATTGGGCGCTATTCCCGTTCCCGCCTCAAGCGTCATAGGTCACGGCTTTCGATGGATCCTCGGCACAGGCAGCGGTCTCAACCGAGCCGTTCTCCTGTGACGGCCGCTTCGGCTATCGGTAACCCTGGCCTGTCGATGGAAGCATCAGCGGATGTCGTGTGAGGCCTGAATCACGACCGGGAATCCTTTTTCCGCGAACGATGCCGGTGGTGGTGGCCCCTTTATCTGGGCAAGGCCTTTCGCATAGCACTGTGCGTATTCGTCCCGGTCCTTCTCCGCGATGGCGATATTGGTAATTCGGCCTTCGGCGTCAATATCGAACACCACCGTGAAGATTTCCTTTTTGCCCTTGATGCCGTGTTGGCGGCAATCGCGGTATATATTTTCGAACGTCGCATTTGTCTCCGGCATGTACCGCATCAGGTATTCGCGCCCGACAGGCGATGAGCGCTCCACCTTTTTCGCGCGGGCAACGCGCGCATCGAAATCGTCTCCGGCCTGTGCCGTGCCGGCGAACAGGAACAGTGTCAGCATGCATGCGGGCTTGATCATCCAGACCTCCAGATCGATGGGTTTGCGGCAACCGGCCAAACGCCGGGGGTGGGATCAATCGGAATGTCCGGCCGGCTCCGTCGCCTTCGGTGCGAAGCGACCGGTCCCCGTGTAGTACTCCAGCATGTACTTGTCGACCGCGTGCACACCGGCCTTGCCCCAGGCATCACCCACCTTGGGCATGAAGTACACGAACTTTTCGTCCTCGCCCAGACGATAGACCTTGGAGCTCATGGCCTCGCGCTCGTACGGGTAGTCCATCTTGATGATCTGGATCGTGGATGCCTCACGGGGAAACGGTTGGGACACATCCGCCAGCATGACGCGGATGGCCTCTTCGAGCGCGATATCCACGGTGCGGCGGAGTTCTGCTCCGCCTTTCGCCGACCAGCCATCCTCACCCTGCATCGGCCGGGCCGGTCCCCAGGATGCAAAGTAGTTGGTCTGCCAGGTCGCATGATTTATCCCTGCCGGAACCAGGCCTGCTTTGAGCCAAACGTAGGGCCGTGCGTAAGCATTGTCATGGGTGAAATTGAGAACCACCATCACCCGCACCTCAAGGCGCGACGTGCCGTCAGCAGCGAATGTGTTGACCTTGCCCGGTGACATCTGCGCCAGTCGCGTCCGGGTAATTTCGCGCGCCCGCTCATTCAGTTGAAAATGTAGTGCGACGTCCGGATTTTCTTTCATCAGGCGCTGCGACTCGCGATTGCTCCGCGCCATGTCGACGAGCGCTCCCAGGGCACCACCAAACAGCATCGATCCGGCGGAGTAGTGGGGGCCTGCCACGATCATCTGGCTATCCGGCACGCGCACTGTATCGGCAGGCAGCTGCATCGCGCTCAGCGGCTCGTCGACATACTGGATCTGCACGGGAGTGAGCATCGGTATCGCCGGCCGCGACTTGCCGCCGAAACCCACCAGCCCCAGTGCCGCGACGATGACCGTCAGGCACATCCAGTGACTCGCTTGCATCCTGCCTCCCCGATTTCCTTGCCCCTCCCGCCGCGCGGCGGTGGCGCCACGATAGCGAAGTCCGGACGGAGGCGCCATTTGGCGCCGGGCGCCGTTGCGGGGCCGGCCCGAAGCGCGCACTCAGGCCGGCCTGACCCTGCCGAATCCCATGCGCCGGGCGATGAAGCCATCCTTCCGCCGCCATTGACGGAACACCGCCGCCGCCGCGTGCAGACCGACCAGCACCGACAAGGTCCAGGCGCCGTAGACGTGTACGTACCAGGCGATCGCGCGTCCGGTTTCGTCGTCGTCCGGCGGGACGAAGAACGCGGGTATCTGAAGTCCGCCGAGCAGGGTGCGATCGGCGCCCATCCATACCCAGATGACGTGGCCGCTGATCGGCAGTGCCAGGACCAGCAGGTAGATCAACGCGTGGATGCAGGATCGAATCCGGCGATGCCAGCGCGGGGCATCGTCGTTGTCATCGGGCACCGGCAAGCGCAGGCGCAGGCCGAGGCGCAGGGCCATCAGGCACAGGATGAGGACACCCAGTTTGAAGTGGAGCGGGAACAGCGCGTCGGAGATCGCGCGCGACGTCCAGCGCTCGGCCGCGAAGCCGAGCATCACCTGCGCCAACAGCAGCACCGCGAGCAGCCAGTGCAACAGCCGCAATGCGAGCGGATACCGCCCGGCGGATTCGACCCTCATCGCGCGCAGTCCGGGTAACCGGGAATGTTGCGGCCAAGCACGATGTCGCGGGTCGCCCGCCATCCGTCCGCGATCCGTTCCGGCGTGACGATGCCCGAGCCGCCGCGCCCCTGATCCATCCTGCGCGCCACCGCCGGGGTCAGGTGCGGGTCGTCGCGGAACAGCACGTCGTCGATGTAGTACAGCGCGCAGCCGGTCTCGATGACGTACAGGTGGATGTGCTGCGGCATGCGCGTGCCCGGATAGCTGCCGGGACGGATGGTGAGGAACGTGTATCGGCCGTCGGCATCGGTGCTGGCCCAGGCGCGCAGCCGGCCATGCCCGCGGATGCCGGGATCCCGGTCCGATTTCTCACCCGGATAGACGCCCTGCCGGTTGGTCTGGTGCGCATACACGATCACGCCCTGGCGCGGCCGGCCCTGCGCGTCGGTCACCCGCCCGCTCAGGCGCAGGCGCTCGCCGGGTTCGGCTTCCGGCGCCAGACGCACTTCCGTCGGTGGCGCGGCGGGCAGGCCGATCATGGGCACGTCGCAGTCTTCGCAGGGCAATCCGACCACCGGCGTGGTGCCGGCGTCGGCCCGACCGCACGCGGCCAGCAGGAGAAACAGGGTCGAGGCTCGCGCGGTGTCCACGGCAAGGCTCAAGATGGGCGGCAGGGGATGAGGCATGGGTGCGCTCCGGGTGGGTTCGCTGATGAAGAGCGGATTTCCCGTGGCGGCGTTAACGCCATCCCGGCGGTTAACACTTCGCCCGCGAATGCCCTCTCTTTCCACACCGCCCGGATTCGCCAGGACATGAAGGCCGCGACACCGCCCCAGGACATCGCCCGGCACGTGCAAGCGGCCCAACGGGGGTCACAGGTGGCGTTCGCGTGGCTTTACCGCAGCTTCGCGCCGCTGGTGCACGCCATCCATCTGGGCACGACCTCGCGGGCGCGGGCGGAGGAACTGACGCAGGAAACCTTCGCCGTCGCCTTCGGCAAGCTGGACCAACTGCGCGAGCCGGAACGCTTCGGCCCCTGGATCGCGATGATCGCGCGACGCACCCGGCCGGCGATCGCCGTCGAGGAACGGGATCTCGCGGACGCGGATGATCCGGCCTGGCCCGGCGCGGGACCCGAATCGATGGCGCAGGCGAGCGAGGCACTGCGCGCGATCCGGCGACTGCCCGAGGCCTATCGCGAGACCCTGATCCTGCGCCTGGTCGAAGGCTTGAGCGGCCCGGAGATCGCGCAGCTGACCGGCCTGACGCCGCAATCGGTGCGGGTGAATCTTCATCGCGGCATGGGCCGGCTGCGCAAGGCACTGGGCATCGTCCGGCAAGAGGAGATGAGCGATGACTGAGAAACCCGACCCGCTGTGGGATCCGGATCTGCCCGGTGATCCGGATCTGGAACGGCTGGCGTCCGCGCTGGGCGCATATCGCCATGTACCCGGGGCCGATGTGGTCTGGTCGAAGCCGCGTCCATCACGTGCGGACCGGCGCAGGCGCCGTGTCGTCTTCGCCGCCGCCGCCGCGCTCGCGGCGTGCGCGATCGGCATCGCGACGTGGCTGCCGTGGCGTCTGCAATGGAGTGATCGCCGGCAGTGGGCGGTCGAAACGGGCGCCCAGGCGTTGCCGCAAACGTGGGCGGTCGGCCAGACGCTGGCGACTCCCGCCGATCAGTCGGCCACGATCCGGGTCGCACGCATCGGCCGGATGGAGATTCTGCCGGGCACGCGGATCACGCTTTCGGACACGCGCACCGGGCACCATCGTCTCGACCTGCTGGAAGGCCGCGTGCGTGCGCGCATCTGGGCGCCGCCCGGCCATTTCGGCATCGCGGCGGGCGCCAGCGAAACCGTCGATCTGGGTTGCGAGTTCGACATGAGCCGCGATCCACGCGGCGAAGGAACCATCCACGTCACCAGCGGCTGGATCATGCATCGCGTGAACGGCCAGGAGACCCTGGTGCCGGCGGGCTCGACGCTCGACTTCAACGCGCGGCGCAGCGGCATTCCGCTCGCGACCACCGCGACCAGCGGATTCGCAAGCGCCGTCGCGCGCCTGGATCAAGGCATGTCCGAAGGGCAACGCATGTCCGACATCGAAGCCGTCGTCGCCCGCACCGCGACGGCATCGGATCGCTTCACCCTGCTCACCCTGCTCACCCGCTATCCGGCCCTCGCGTCCGGCCCGATCTATCCCCGGCTGGCCACGATGTTCGATGGACCTGCGCCCGATCCCGACCACCGCGAAGCCTGGCAGCACGGCAGCGTGCACGCCATGAACCTCTGGTGGGAACAAATCCCGCGTCCGCCCAAGGCGTGGTGGCTGAACTGGCGGGATGCGCTGGGGTGAGGTGGGGCGCGGAATCGACACGCCTCCGACACCAGCACCACGAATTCATCCGGCAGACGATGGCTGTCACTTTCCCGCCAGGGTTCGATGGCGTCGACATAGCCAGTGACCGGTTCGGACGCGAAGATCGATACGGCGGGAAACCCGCATCACCGGGGACAATGTGCATGACTATCGGATGCGGGTTCAGCGAGAAGAACAACATGGCGGCGCGGGTAGCGCCCGAAGCTGTTCGACCAGCCGCAACCGGAACCGGGTCAAGGTCGTTGATGATGCGATGGTCAGCCTCGAAGACTCGCAAGCGCGAACAGGAACGCGACAACCCCGGCACCCAATATTCCATAGGTGGCCCACAGTGGGCTGCCCTGGCCCCACGCGAACGCCACGAACGCTTCCTTTGTCTCACGGCCGGACATGACCGAAACCAGCCAAAGCGACAGCAAGGGCATGACCGATGCAAGGCCGAATCCCCACAGCAATGGGCGATGGTCGGTCGAGGCGAAACCGCCGATCGGATAAAGCGCGACGCCGAAGCAGAGCCCAACAAAGAACAGGGCATTTGCCATCCCTATCGCGGTGCGATGATGTTTCGCGAGATGGTCACGGGACTTCGCGTTGTATGAATGCGGAAGACCGCGGGACAATCTCGCGGTCAACCAGGTGGCGATGATTCCACCCAGCACGCCGCTGATGGCGGGCCGTATCGAATCTATATCCATTGATCACCCCGCAAAGACCTGAATCGGAATTCCGTCATTTCGCCATCCCACTGGTCGGATTTCGGAATCCATTCGTGCCACCTATATACACAATGCATGGCTTGGAACGCCATTCTTGTCGCGGCGTGCTTTCTTTCAGGCTTCCAATCGTCCCTCCCAGACCGCCGGCTTCTTCGCGACCAGCACCACGAACTCGCCCGGCAGGCGATAGCTGTCGCCTTCCCGCCAGGGTTCAATGGCGTCGATATAGCGCGCCTGCACCCGCCGCCGCGTGTCCGCATCGAACCGGGACCAGGCCATCGCCACCGGACCGCCGATGAAGGCGGCGTCGCAGGCGTGTTGGGCGGTCGGATAGTAGAGCGGCGCGTCGATGCGTTCTTCGCGGATGTCGGCGAAGCCGGCGGCCTTGCAGAGGTCGGTGAGCATGCCGGAGTGGCCGAGTTGGAAGAACAGCGGACAGACGTCGCTGGCGACTTCGGCGTCGACGATGGGGAAGATCGCCGACCAGCCGCAGCGGGCGCGTTCGCCCCATACGGCCAGGGCGATGCGGCCGCCCGGGCGCAGGACGCGGTGCATTTCGCCCAGAGCATGGTCGAATTCGGGCATGTACATCAGGCCCAGCGCGCAGTAGAGCAGGTCGAAGCTGGCGTCGGGGCAGGACAGGCGTTCGCCCTCCATGCGCAGGAAGCGGGCGTTGTCGAAGCCGAGCGCGGCGGCGCGCCGGGCGGCGGCTTCTACCATGCGTTCGGAGATGTCCACGCCGGTGACGTGGCCGCGCGGGCCGACGCTTTCGGCGGCGGCCAGCGCGATCAGGCCCGTCCCGCAGGCCACGTCCAGCACGCGTTCACCACGCTCGGGTGCGGCCAGTTGCAGCAGGCGGCGATGCGCGCGCGACAACTGGTTTTGCCACAGGCCTTCGTAGGCGTCGGCGGCCAGGTCCCAGCCGTAGCGCTGGATGCGGCGTTGCAGGCGGGCTTCGAGGCTCATGCGCGGGTGATCACGATTTCCAGGTATTCGCTGGGAATCAGCAGCGCGGCGTCGCGGCCGTGGCGGGCGGTGCTGACATTCAGGCGGTCCTGCAGTTCGATGAGGTCACGCTCCAGTTCCGCCGCCTTGTCCGCCGGCAGCGCCTGGAAGGCCTTCTGCACCGGGCCGTACCAGGTGCGGAACACATCGATGAGGTGCGCGGGCGAGCGGTAGCGGAAATTGAACGTGCGCGGCGTGACCGCGATGGCGGCGGCGCGATCGCCGAACAGCTGTTGCAGGTGCGCCAGCGTGCCCCACGCCGACGGCGGTTGCAGGCCGGCCGGCGGCGGCAGGTGTTTGCCCAGCACCTTGAACATCTGGCCGATGAATCCTTGCGGTGTCCAGTTGGCCATCGCGATGCGGCCACCGGGGCGGCACACACGCAGCATTTCATTGGCGGCGCGCGCGTGGTCGGGGGTGAACATCACGCCGAAGGTGGAAAGCACCGCGTCGAAGCTGGCGTCGGCGAACGGCAGCGCCTCGGCGTCGGCTTCCTGGACGGTCATGTCCAGTTGTTCGGCGCGGGCTCGCTGCTGGCCGAGCTCCAGCAGGGCGGGCACGTAGTCGGTGGAGGTGACCACGCAGCCGCGACGCGCGGCGGCCAGGCTGGCGTTGCCGTTGCCGGCGGCGACATCCAGCACGCGTTCGTCCCAGCGCAGGTCGGCGGCTTCGGCGAGGCGCTCGCCGACGATCTGCAGGGTGGTGCCGACCACGGCGTAATTGCCGCTGGACCATGCGGCCTGCTGGCGCTGCTTGACCGCGGCCAGGTCGGGGGTGTTGGGGAGGGGGTGGGTCATGGCATTCATGCGGTGTGTTCCGGAAACGTGGCGAGGGGGCGCCCAGACTGCGGGCGTCGCCGCGTGGCGTCCTGACGCCGCGTCCGCGCGAATTGCCATGGCGTCCGGATGTGCGCCGTGCCGAGCCGCGGGTTCGCCGCGCCGCCGGGATTCCTTGCCGTGCGTCCGGACGCGTGGCCGCATGGCCTGTCGCGCCGCGTTAGCTCGTCAGAATCCCCGTCGCCACGATGCCGTGGCCGGAGAACACACAAACATGAACAACACCAGCGCTATCGCACAGGCCATGGAGCGGGCCGTGACGGTACTGACCCGCCGTCCCGACAGGGGCGTGCACGACGATGCTTCCGCGCGCGCAAGTTGGCGCGGTGGCACCCGCATCACCTCGCACCACGCATTGGGCGTGAACATGGACACCGACATGCCGACCGAACTGGGCGGCAGCGGCGACTGTGTCTCACCGGGCTGGCTGTTCCGCTCCGGCATCGCGGCCTGCGCGGCGACCGTCATCGCGATGGTCGCGGCGAGCGAAGACATCGCGCTGGATGCGTTGGAAGTGGTGGTGGGCAGCGAGTCCGACACGCGCGGCGTGCTGGGCATGCGCGAAGTGGACGGCACGCCGATTCCGGCGGGTCCGCTGGGGTTGCGGGTGGAGGTGCGGATTCAGGCCGACGGCGTGGACGACACGCGGCTGCGACAGCTGGTGGACGACGGCATGAAGCGTTCGCCGATGATGGACGCGCTGCTGCGGCACCCGCCGGTGACGGTGGAGGTGCGCGTGGGCGAAGGCCAGGCCGGTTGAGATGGATGCGCTGTCGGAAATCCTGCGCGTGGTGCAGATGTCGGGCGCGTTCTTCGTCAATGCGCGCTTCAGCGCGCCGTGGTGCTATCAGTCGCCGAAGGCCTCGCTGGCCGCGCCATGGCTGGCGCCGTCGGCCGAACAGATCGTGATCTTCCATCTGATCACCGAGGGTGATTGCCTGGTGGAGATGGATGGCATGGCACCGCTGCGCGCGCATACCGGCGACGTGGTGCTGTTTCCCACCGGCTGCGCGCATCGCATGACCTCGCACGCCGGGCTGCCGCCACCGCGCGGCGCGGTGGATCTGAAGAAGCTGCTGTCCGCGCGTCCGCGCCGGCTGGCCTACGGCGGCGGCGGCGCGCCGACCCGCATCGTCTGCGGTTACCTGGCCTGCGACACGCGCCTGGCGAAGCTGCTGCTCAACGGCCTGCCACCGGTGGTGCGGGTGAGCCTGCGCGATTCGGACGCCGGGCAATGGCTGGAATCTTCTGTGAGCTACGCGCTGGCCGAGGCGAAGGCGCCGCGTCCCGGCGGCGCCGGCCTGCTCGCCAAGCTGGCGGAATTGCTGTTCATCGAAGTGCTGCGCCAGTACGTGCACCAGTCGGACAACCACGCCGGTTGGTTGTCCGGCCTGGGCGATCGCGTGGTCGGCGCCGCGTTGAACGCGCTGCACCGGAAGCCGTGTCACGACTGGACATTGGCCGAGCTGGCGCACGCCGCCGGCACCTCGCGCTCGGTGCTGGCCGAACGCTTCCAGCAACTGGTCGGCACTTCGCCGATGCAGTACCTGACCCAGTGGCGCATGGTGATGGCCGCCAATCTCCTGCGTTGCGGCAACACCCCGCTGGCGCGCGTGGCCGAAGAAGTCGGCTATCAGAACGACACCTCGTTCAGCCGCGCGTTCCGGCGCGAGTACGGCCTGCCGCCAGCGGCGTGGCGGCGGAATCTGGTGGCGCATTCGATGGCGGGATGAGGTGCTGGTATCCGGGGCTGTTTTCAGCGATGTGTCGATCCCCCGCCTGTTCGTTCGTCTACTTCATGAAGGCCGGAAACCTGGCCTGGACGATCATCCACCAGCGGAATCACCCGGAGTCCTGCCATGAGCCCCACCATCACCGCCTTCGAAAGTTCGCCGGACCGCGGCAAGGGCCTGTCGCGCGACGTGCGCGTGCGCTGGGCGCTGGAAGAAGCCGGCCAACCCTATGACGTACGGCTGTTGTCGTTCGGCGCGCTGAAACAGCCCGCGCATCTGGCGTTGCAGCCGTTCGGTCAGATTCCGACCTACGAGGAAGGCGAGCTGACGCTGTTCGATTCGGGCGCGATCGTGCTCCACATCGCGGAGCGCCATCCCGGCCTGTTTCCGGAGGACGCGGACGGCCGCGCACGCGCGATCACCTGGATGTTCACCGCCGTCAGCACGATGGAACCGCCCATCGTCGAGCACGGGATGATGAGGATCTTCGAGAGCCGCGAACCGTGGTTCGAACCGCGTATCGCCATGATCGAGCAGCGCGTCCGTACCCGGTTGGAACAGCTCTCCGCGCGTCTGGGCGAAGCCGACTGGCTGGATGGCGCCTTCAGCGCCGGCGATCTGCTGATGATTTCGGTGCTGCAACGGCTGCGGAGTTCGAATCTGGTGGACGAGTATCCGAACCTGGCCGCCTACGTGGCGCGGGGCGAAGCGAGGCCGGCATATCAGCGGGCGTTCGCGGCGCAGTTGGCGGTATTCGAGGCGTCGCAGGCGGGGTGAGGATGGCACGTGCGGGACGACAAGCGGATTCCGGAAAGGAAGCGCTGTTCGCCAAGAATCCGTTGTTCCGGACGCCCTCAGGCGAGATAGACGCTATGCGGCGGGATTCCAGGTTCCACGCCTGGCACGGATACGGAATGGCATTCGAAGACACAGTCCAGGCCATAGACTGCGTCGTGCGCTACCGCAAGGCGTTTGTCGTCGATAGTTTCCGTTCGCAACCTTTCGATCGCGTTCTGATGGTTGAAGCCGTCAAGCTCAAAACCGTCAATCATCCACCCAACAGGACGTCGGACAACCATTGCGCCTTGCCGCTCGCGGCCAGCCAGGCGACACCTCCCAGATTCAGGAGGACGGTCAGCCAGTACATCCGCTGAAACGGGGCCTTGGCGGTCTTGTGCCGGAACTGCTGCTGGGCAACAAGGCCACCGGGCCAGCCGCACAACACGTCGATCAGATGCAGGCTCGACTCTCGTGTGCGGCGATAGCCCTTTTCCGCGGCGGCCTTGTCCAGAAAGTACATCATGTATGACACCAGACCGGCCGCGAGGTAGATCAGGACAACGAGGATGGGTGTCTTTCCGAAGTAAGTGGCAAGTACCAACAGCGAGAAGAAGGCCAGCGCAATCTGCCAACCCGGGAGCCGCAGGCTGTTTACCGGCGCCGCGATCTTCTGTCCGGCAAAGCGAACGGTCCTCGCGTTCAGACGATCCCTCGCGTCCCGCGTGGTTTCATAGGAGATCAAGTCGCCGACCACCGGCTGCCGCGAACTACGCTGGAATTCGCTGACATGAACAAAGGCCCGGTCGCCGCCGCCACTGGGCACGACGAAGCCGAATCCGCGTTCGTCATTCCATTCGGTGATGCGCCCTGCACGTCTCATGGAAACTCCCTGCCGCTGGCGGGTGGATCTAGGAGCTGGAAGTCGGCGTTCTGCCGATAACGTGTGCATTTCCTTTTAGGGCTGTGCCAACCGCGCATCGAGTTCGGCTACGGTTGCCAGCCACTCTGCGACATCCTCTTCTCCCCATAGCTCGTACAACTCGGAATTCCTGGGCGAGGTGATTCTGGAGATGGCCGCACGTGCAAGTGGCTCAAGTGCCTGGAGTTCACTTGCGGGCTGCCGTTCTATCCAGGATCCGAGATCTTGAGGAAGATCCTTGCCCGGCTTTCCCAGGGAAGCAGCCACGACTTCCGCGGCGACCAACGCCGTGACCGCCTCCGATGCGTCTATGTAGGTGGCCTTGTGCACGGCGTCCAACGCCTTCCTTATGTCGGCGACAGAACCCGACTCGGCCCAATTGGAAGAAAGGTCCAGCGCCTGATCATTCTCGAACTGACCGAGGCCCCAGGTCCCCGCGAAACCTGGATTCGCCAGAAGCAAGCAGAGGATTGCGAAAACTGCTTTCATGGCGTGTCGGCCTGGCATGCGGGCTCCCCAAGTGCTCGAAGGCCCCAGTATAGCCACCCACCTGCACAGCATTCGGCCAGTCAACTTCCGGTTCGTGCGTTGGTTCAATTCATGCCATGCCGAAGTTTCGGACGGATTCCAGAGAAGGGCTAGTCCACCGCACACGGCGGCGTCTCTCCGGAACGCAAGGTCAGCACCCGCACACCGGTCCGGGTCACCGCCACGGTGTGTTCGAACTGTGCCGACAGCTTGCGGTCGCGGGTGTACACCGGCCATTCGTCCGGACGGGAGCGAATGGCCGCCCGGCCGGCATTGAGCATGGGTTCGATGGTGAACACCATGCCCTCCTCCAGTTCCAGGCCGGTTCCCGGCCTGCCGTAGTGGAGCACTTGCGGGTCTTCGTGCATTTCGCGGCCGATACCGTGGCCGCAGTACTCTTTCACCACGCTGTAGCCATGCGCTTTGGCGCAACGCGCGATGGCATGGCCGATGTCGCCCAGCCGGGCGCCCGGACGCACCGCCGCGATGCCCTGCCACATGGCGCGATAGGCGGTCGCAACCAGCCGCCGCGCCGGATAGGCGACTTCGCCCACCAGATAGGTGGTGCTGGAGTCGGCGATGTAGCCGTTCTTCTCGAGGGTGATGTCGAGATTGACGATCTGGCCGGCGCGCAGCACGTCATCCTTCGACGGCATGCCATGGCAGACGACATCATCGATGGAGGCATTGAGCACGTACGGGAATCCGTACTGTCCCTTGCTGGCGGGGCGCGCTTTCAGTTCATCGACGATCAGGCGTTCGACGAATTCGTTGATCGCCAGCGTGCTCCTGCCCTCCAACTGCATCCGGCCCAGCGCGTCGAATACCTGGGCCAGCAGCGTACCGGCTTCGGCCATCAACGCGATCTCGGCGTGACTCTTGATCACGTGCGCGTCGCGCGCAGCGGCCGTGGCTTCACTCCCGCGGCACGGAGTTCGTTGGCGACGATTTCCTGAAAGCTGAGTTCCGGATTGGTTTCGCAGAGCATGCCGACCTTGATCCAGAAGTTTGCCTGCGCATTGATGGAGCGATGGCTCACCGTGCAGGCGCGTCGCAGCTGGTCGTGAAGGTCGTCATCGATGTTGACGATGCCCATGGGGATGTCCGGCCGGGAAGGAGTATACGAATCATATATGTTTCGTACAATCCCTGCCAACCCTGTCACGACACCTCGACATTCACCGATACGGCCCCGGCCCCCGCCAGACCAGCTCGCCCTGCTTGTAGACCTGCAGCATGGTGACGGCCTGGCGGGCATCGCCGATGGCCTGCATTTCCGGCGAGTCCGGATCCAGCGCGCGGCATTTGCCGGAGCCGCGCCGGAGCGCGATCTCCAGCGGGCAGACCATGTAGTAGCGCGTTCCCGGCAGCGGGATGGAAAGTTCCTTCATACCCTGGGCGGCCCATGCACGCAGTCGTTCCTCGCTGAGTACGTCGTAGTAGACCAGGTAGCCACCCAGTTCCATGCTCGGCCCGTTGGCGGCGGCATCGCGCCCACGGCCATTGCGGATCGCGGGACTGTTGCTGAGTCCCGCGTTCTCCGGGGCCAGGTCTTCGGCGATCAGGCCCGGTGGCCGGCCGGTCCAGGTTTCGGGGCGGCGCCGCGCCGAGGACGAGGGACTGGGAGGCTGCGGCGGCGATTCACTCGGACGCTGGGCGAAACGCGGGACGCGTCGCGCGCTCCGGCTGTCCGAGGGGACGGATCCGTCGGGCGGCAACGGATTGTCGGACCGGTCGACCAGCGTGGACTGGACGCGCGAGGCGGCGGGTGGCGGCGGAATGGGCTCGGGGGGGCGCGTGGGCGGCGGGCTCGGCGGCGCTTCCACGGGGTTGTCGGACTGGTTCGGCTCGCCGATGAAATCCACCCGCACCCGGCTGCCGCCCGCGGCGCTCTGCGGCGTCGTCACCGTGGGCTTGGAGGAGTACAGCAGGATGAGCAGCATCAGCAGATGCAGCAGCGCGCTGGCGAGCCCGGCGATCCATGATTGCAGGCGTTCGACCCTGGGGGCGGCCCAGGTCTTCACGCGGGTCAGTTTGCTCATGCCGCCGTGGATGCGTCGGGGGTGCGGGCCTTCATGGACGGGTTCGACAGCGGGCGACGTGGGAAGTGCCGCATCGTAACCCGAGCGGAGCCGGGCACGGCTCCCCATCGGCGGGGATTGGCTTAGGATTCATGCCTTCCGGCCGACGGCTTGCCACCATGACCGAATTGCGGACCCGATGTGCGGGCATCTCGTTCCTGTTGGCGCTGGCTGTCTGCGGCACGGCGCAGGCGACCAGTTGCGGAGAGACGGTTCGAGTGGAAAACCACACGCACCAACCGGTCACCGTGTTGATCAAGTCGTTCTACGGTTCGGGCTTCGAACGGCCCGATCCGGATGACTTCGCCCCCGAAAGCACCTGGCGTCCCGGCACCCTGCCCTTCATCCGCCTCTACGAAGTCCCGCTTGGGCCCGGAGCGATGGACAACGTGTTTGTCCGGACCCTATGCCCTACTCCGGATCGCAGGCACTGGATCAACTGGTCCTATTCCATCGACGGAACCGCTCCCGTTTCCGGGCAGGCGGATCTGGTCAAGGCAAACGCAAGCATCATCGTCGAACCCATCGATCAGGAAACTTCCGGTTAGCCGCCGACGTGCCCGGGAGGCGCCGGCGCGGTGGCGGCACGCCTGCGCATCGTTGTTCTCCGCGCCAGGCCGCGCGCCCCTCATCTCGAAGCAGGCCCGACCATGTTCAGGTAGTGCGCCGGTGGCGCGATATCGCTCCGCGCTTAAACCTCCACGGTCGTCCTCGCATCCCATCGTCAACGATCGCGCATACGGAAGACGCCCATGAAAACAGCACGCACGCTTCGCCTGCTCTGCCTCCTTCTCAGCGCCGCGCTGTGGGTCCCGGCGGCATTCGCCGCCGACGCCGCGCAGCCGGATGCCTACACATCGATCCGCGCCGATATCGAGAAGGAAATCGCCGCCGGCCGGCTCACCGGCGTATCGGTGGCGCTGGTCAAGGACGGCAGGATCGTCTGGGAGCAGGGTTTCGGCTGGGCGGATCGCAGCGCACGCACGCCGGCGACGTCGCATACCGCGTTCTCGGTGGCATCGACGACCAAACCGTTCACCACGACCTCGCTGATGTTGCTGGCCGCGGAAGGCAAGCTGGATCTGGATCGTCCCGCCAACGATTACCTGGGCACGGAAAAGATCGTGGACGCGAACGGACCCTCGCGCGAAGCCACCGTGCGCCGGCTGGCGACCCATTCGTCGGGGTTGCCCACGTTCTTCGCGATGTATCCGGACGGGGGGGCCGGAAAGCAGCCGACCATTCCCGAACTGGTCCGCGACTACGGCCACCTGATCGCGCCGGTCGGCGAGCGCTACGAATATTCCAACCTGGCGATGGGCATCCTCGGCGAAATCGTCGCGCGGCAATCGCAACAGGAACTGGGTGCCTTCCTGCGTGATCGCATTCTGCTGCCACTGGGCATGAAGGACAGTTTCTTCGACACCGATCGGTCGCGACGCGCCGAGATGGCGGTCCGCTACGCCGACGACGGCAAGCCGTTGCCGTTCTACCTGACCGCGACGCCCGGATCCGGCGAGCTGTATGCCAGCGCGCACGATCTGGCGCGCTTCGCCATGCTGCACCTGGGGGGCGAAGGGCTGGATGCGTCCGCGCGCATCCTCTCGCCGGCGCGGCTGGACGAGCTGCATCGCCCCGCCATGCTCGTTGCACCCCACTTCCACTACGGCATGGGCTGGGAGATCTACAACGAACCCGGACGCATCGGCGTGCTGCATCACGGCGGCGGACAGTCGGGCGTGAACGCGGAGTTCGTGCTGGTGCCTTCCGCCAACGCGGGCGTGATCGTGCTCAGCAATCAGCGCGGTGCGCCCGGCTTCATCGGCGACGTGCGCGACCGGCTGCTGAAGACGGTGGTGCCCGACTGGACCACCCTGCCCCGGCCCGCGAACTCGCCGTTGCTGCCGCTGCAACCCGTGCGGGACTACCGCGGCACCTGGCGTGGCGCCTTGCTGGCCCAGGGCAAGCGCCTGCCGGTCGTGCTCACGGTGTCGGACGATGGCAAGGCCACGCTCTCGGTAGGCGACGGCCCCGCCAACCCGATCGCCGATTTCGGCCTGATCGACGGACTGGTGTCGGGCGAGGTCAAGGGCGACATCGGCAGTCCCGACACGCGCCGCGAGCGCCTGGACCAGCTGTCGCTCGCGCTGAAACTGCGTGGCGACCGGATCGACGGCGAGATCGTCGCCTGGCGCAAGACGTCCGAAAGCATGGCGATGTTCCCGTACTGGGCGGATCTGGCGCGCGTCGCGGCAGAGTGACCGCCGATGGAACCCGCCGCGCCGCCATGCCGGCGCGGCTCACTTCCGCTGGATCTTCTCCATCGCCTTGCCCTTCGCCAGCTCATCGACCAGCTTGTCCAGGTAGCGGATTTTCCGCATGAGCGGATCCTCGACGTTCTCCACCCGGATGCCACACACCACGCCGGTGATCAGCGTGACGTTGGGATTCAGCTGCGGCGCGTCCGCGAAGAATGATTCGAGACTGGGATCGGTTTCGATCTGTTTGCGCAATCCCGCTTCGTCGTAGCCGGTCAACCAGCGGATGACCTGATCGAGCTCCTCCTTCGTCCGCCCCTTGGACTCCACTTTCGCGATGTACAGCGGATACACGCTGGAGAATTTCATTGCGAAGACTTTTTCAAGGCGCATCGGGATTTCCTCTGTCAGGGATGCTTTCCTTTTGCACGGATCTTGAGTGCTTTCTCCGCTGCTTCCAGTGCCCGCAGATCCTCCGCATCCGCCATCGTCGCTTCCGTGCTGCGCCGTTGGGCGGAGAATTGGTCGCAACGCTCGTATGCCAACGTCTTCATTGAAGCATGGCTGACCGCACCGGCGCCTTCCAGGACCGGACGATCATTGAAGGCCAGCAGCTTGTCCATGTTCTCGCGCCAGTAGTCGAGGGTGAGCGATTTGCGATCCTTGACCCGAAGTGCCGCCTGTTCAAGGAATATCACCACCAGGCGATTGAGCGAATCGATCTCGTCGGCGGTGAGGTAGTTCTTGGCGACAATGACGTCGGCCTTGCGGACGCGATTGCCTTCCCAGGCGTTGAGCCCCATGTTGGGCTGGCCGGGGTCGGTACGCGCGATGATCAGTTCGGCGGCCGTCTTGCCGGTCACCGCATACAGCAGTTTGTTCCGGACTTCGGCGAAGAACAGCGACGCCTGCTGGAAGAACAGCGACGCCTGCTGCTCGCTGTCGCGGTAATCCACGCTGAGGGCAAAGAGGTCGCGAACCTTCTGGTAGAAGCGCTTCTCCGACGCGCGGATATCGCGGATGCGCGCCAGCAGCTCATCAAAATAGTCCCAACCTCCCGGATCCTTGAGCGGGCGTCGTCCATGACGAAGCCTTTGACCAGATACTCGGAGAGCTGCGCGGTGGCCCATTGGCGAAACTGGGTGCCGCGGGCGGAATGGACGCGATAACCGACCGCGAGGATGGCTTCGAGATGGTAATGGTCCACCTGGCGACGGACCTGACGCTGTCCTTCGTTTTGAACTATTCGAAATTTCCGAATAGTTCGTTCAGGTTCAAGCTCATCATCTTCGTAGATGGCCGACAAGTGCTCGTTGACCGTCGGGACCGTCACCTCGAAAAGATCCGCGATCTGACGTTGCGTCAGCCATACCGATTGCCCGTCCAGCCGCACCTGGATACGGGTTTTCTCGTCTTCGGTGCGGTACAACAGCAATTCCGATGTGGGTCCTTCTGCATCCTGCGACTTCATGCCACCTCCGTGCAAGCTTCTTTGCAAACGCCCATCAGGTTAGTCCCTCCGCCCCCAATCGCCACCCCAGCCCCGACCATCGGCTCGCGTGCCTCGCCAGCGCTTCGCGGATTACCGTTTCGCCGCCCACCAGATGCAGTTCGCGGCGTGCGCGGGTGATGCCGGTGTAGACCAGTTCGCGCGAGAGCACGCGATTGCCGCGTGCGGGAAGCAGCAGCCAGACGGTATCGAATTCCGAGCCCTGGGCCTTGTGCACGGTCATGGCGAAGGCGGACTCGTGCGCGGGCAGCGCGGCGGGATGGAAGGCGCGTGGCTGTTCCGGATCGTCGCCGGGGAACCAGGCGGCGAGCGTGCCTTGTTCGTCCTTCAGGCAGATGCCGATGTCGCCGTTGAACAGGCGATGGCGATAGCTGTTCTCGGTGACGATGAGCAACTGGCCGTGGAAATGAAATTGCCCGGGGCGTGGCAGGCCGGCGCCCTGGCTTTCCAGCAGCAGGCGCTCGATGCGGGCGTTGAGCGTGCGCGCGCCCTGCGGACCTTCACGCACCGCGGTGAGGATGCGCAGGCGGGTGGAAAGCGCGAGGGCTTCGGCCGGCGAACGAGCGGTGGCGAGTGCGCGCCAATGGGTGAGCAGCCTGTCCTGTTGGCCCTGAAGTGGATCTTCCAGGTTTTCATGGAAGTGGACGTTGGAGAGCTGGCCGGCGCGCAGCAGCGACAGCGCGGTATCGGCGTCGCCGTCGCGCACGGCGGTGGCAAGCGGGGCCAGTTGCAGGGATTCGCTCTGGCGCCAGCCGCGCTGGAGGTGGACGCGGACGGCGGGGAAGCTGGCCTGGGTATCCGAACCGAAACCCGCGTCGGCGCCATCGGGATGCGGATGACGGGGTTCAGGGGGATGGTTGCCGTCGATGGCGGCGCCGAGGATGGCGGACAGGACGTCGCCGGCTTCCACCGACGGGAGCTGATCCGGATCACCCAGCAGCACCAGCCGCGTGCCGTCGGCGACGGCGTCGACCAGCTTGGCCATCAGCGGCAGATCGATCATCGAGGCTTCGTCCACGACCACGACGTCGAACGGCAGCGGGTGATCGGCGTCGTGTCGGAAGCGCGGCGAGTCGGGAATCGTGCCAAGCAGGCGATGCAGGGTGGTGCCGGTGCTGGGCAGTGCGGCCAGCAGGTCGGCGTCGATGCCGGCAGCGGCCAGCGCCTGCACGGCATGGCGCACGCTTTCGGCCATGCGTTCGGCGGCCCGCCCGGTGGGTGCGGCCAGGGCGATGCGTGGCGGCGCGCGGCCCGCACCGCGGGCCTGCGCGGCGAGCAGCACCAGCAGGCGCGCGGTGGTGGTGGTCTTGCCGGTGCCGGGACCGCCGGTGACGAGCAGGAGGGAATGTTGGAGCGCGAGGATGGCGGCGAGTGCCTGGTGATCGAGGATCGCGTTGCCCCCATCCGCCCTTCGGGCACCTTCCCCCGCGGACGGGGGAAGGGACTCGTCGATGGCGCTGGTTTTGAAGTGTTCCTCTGCGAACAAAGGAAGCGTCTGGTTCCGCTCCGCCCTGGGCCCTTCCCCCGCCTGCGGGGGGTGTGGAGCATCCGTTTGCGCGGCACTGCCGCGTGGATGATCCGAACGCCCGGCGTGCTGCGCCTGGCCGGGGCGGGTTGGGATGGAGGCATCCGGGAACAGTCGGGCAAACAAGGGATCGAGCGCAGACACATCCCCCCCATCGATCCGGTGCGCCGCAATACGCCGCAGCCCCTCAGCCAACTGGCGCTCGTATTCGCGATAGCGGCGCAGGTAGAGCAGTCCCTGTTCCAGCACCAGGGGCGCGTGCGGATCGGCAACGGCGACAGGATCATCCGGGGCGGCGACCCAACGCGACGCCGCCAGACTTGCCGCCCATGTTTCCGCTTCCGGCCAGGCGATGTCGGCATCCGTCTCCAGTAGCGCCCGCGGTTGCGCCAGCAGGAGTCCGGCGTGCCCCTTGGACACGGCGAGCGAGGCCAGCGCGGCGGCGGCGAGGATGTCATCAGGGGTCTCGCGATCCAGGCGACGCAAGCTCTGGGCAAGCGCGTGATCGAGGGTACGCAGATGGCCGCCGAGCCACAGGGCGTTGAGAAGGTGGGCGGTGGTCATGCGCGGTTACCCGGGGCCTGGTGGGTATCCGGGTTGCCCCCGCCCCGGCTCTCCCCCGCTGGCGGGCGAGGGAGCGGATCCCGCGCAGGGTGGGCGGCACCGGCGAACAGCGCATCGAGGGCGTGGACCAGTTCCGGATCGAAGCGTTGGGCGTGGACACCGGGCGAAGGCTGTTGCAACAGGTCCAGACCACGGCAGAACAGGTAGCGCACGCCGCCGAAATCGCGTGCGTAGTCGTAGGTGTCGCCCAGGCGGAAACGCAGCCAGCGGTGCAGGGCCAGGGTGTAGATCAACGCCTGCAGATCGTATTCGCTGTGCGCCATCGCCTGTTGCATGGCCGCGGCGTCGTAGCCGGGCAGCTGGTTGGATTTGTAGTCGAGCACGTACCAGCGGCCGTCATGGTGGTAGGTCAGATCGATCAGGCCGGTCATCAGGCCTTCCAGCCGCTGGCGCGCACCGAACGCACTGCGCGTGCGCAGTACGCCATGGCGATGCAGCAGCGCGAGCAGCGCGGGCACCGGCGTGGCGGTCATGGCGAAGTGGAACTCGATTTCGGCGCGACGCGCATCCGCGGGCAGATCCACCAGGCGCACGCCTTCCGGCAACGTCGTGCCGAGAGTGTGGCCGATCAGCGGGACCAGCACGTCGAGGCCCTCGGCGATGTCAGCTTCGGCATAACCGCCTGCGCGCAGCGCATCGGCGATGACGCGATCCTGCCCGACGGGCGCGGCGTCGTCCGGGCGCCAGTCGCGCCAGGCGGCGAAGTCGGCGTTTTCCAGCGCGGCGTGCATGACCACGCCGAAGCGGCTGCCGGCGAAGCGCGGGTCGGCGGCGACGGGAAGCGCGGATGCGGTGGCGGGCGCGTCGGGATCCGACGCCGGGGTTTCATCCTCGCCGCCGGGATCGGCCTGGGTCGCCGCGGCGAGCGGATCGCCTCCGGCTTCCGCATGCGCCAGTTGGGTGAAGCTGTAGACCCACCAGTCGGCGGCGATGCGGCGCGTGGCGGTGCGCGCGGGCGCGACCGCGGTTTCGTGCTCGGACGGCAGGCGTGGCGGCGGTGGTTCGGCCGGGCCTTCGACGATGCGGACATCGGTGTGGTCGCCCGGCACGGCCATGCCGGCCAGCAACGGCGCCAACCGGCTTTTGCCGATGTCCGCGAGATCGCCGGCCGCGATCCACAGCGCATGTTCGGCGCGGGTGAGACCGACGTAGAGCAGGCGCGCGTCCTCGGCTTCGGCGTTCTGCCGGGCGATGTCGCCGGCGGCCTTCCACGCGGGGTCGTCCTTGTCGATGCGCCAGAGCAGCACGCGGTGGCCGCCTTCATGCAGCACGCGATAGCGGCCGCTGTCCGGGCGGCGGGTGCCGATGCCGGTGAAGGGCAGGTACACCAGTGGATATTCCAGGCCCTTGCTCTTGTGCAGGGTGACGATCTGCACGCGGCGCGCATCCGACTCCAGCCGCAGCAGCTGGGTCTCGTCGTCCGGATCCGCGTTGGCGATGCGTGCCTGCAACCAATCAAGCAGGCCGTGCAGGCCGAGCGTGCGCGCAGCGGCCTCCTGCAACTGTTCGCCCAGTTGCAGGTAGTTGGTCATGCGGCGTTCGCCGTCGACCAGTTCCAGCAGGCGTCCGGCCTGTTCGGCGCAAAGATCGGAAACCAGCGCCAGCGGACCACTGCGCTGCCAGCGCTCGCGCCAGTGCAGCAACCGGGCCTGGTGATGGCGCTGCGCGTCACCTTCGATTTCCAGCGCGGCAATCGCGGTGGCGTCCTCGCCGAGCAATACGGTGGACAGCGCGGCGCGCAGGCGACCGCTGTCGGCGGGCTGCAGCAGCGCGAGCAGCAGGGTGCGCAACTCGCCGGCCTCGATGGTCTCGAACAGGCTCTGGCGGCCGGCGGCCACCGCGGGCACGCCGGCGCGCGCCAACGCCTGCTGCATGCGGGTGGCGTCCTTGTGGTTGCGTACCAGCACCGCGATGTCGCCCGGCTGCACGGGATGTCCGTCGATCAGCGCGCGGCCCTGACGCGCGTCGCCCAGCACGCGATGGATATCGGCGACGCAGGCCGCGGTGGCGGCGTCGCGCGAGCCATCGGCGCCGAGCGGCTGGCCCTCTTCGCTGCGCAGCAGGCGCAGGGTCAGCGCGGGTGCGGGCGCGTTGTCGCGCAGGTGATCGGTATCGGCGCGCTTGTCGCCGGGCCGCACCGGTTCGAAACGGATGCCGGGATGGGCGAAGGCGTCCTGGCCGGTGGCATCGGCGCCGTCGTACATCGCCTGGATGGCGCGCAGCACCGCCGGGCGCGAGCGGAAGTTGTGGGCCAGCCGCGGCGCTTCGTCTGCCACGCCGCGCGCAAGCAGATAGGTGTCCACGTCGCCGCCACGGAACCCGTAGATGGCTTGCTTGGGATCGCCGATCAGGAACAACGCCGGCGTATCGCCGATGGCGCGCACCTCGTCGGAATCACCGAACACGCGCGCGAAGATCCGCCATTGGCGTTCGTCGGTGTCCTGGAACTCGTCCACC
Source organism: Pseudoxanthomonas sp. 134C1 (assembly GCF_057773065.1). Lineage (NCBI taxonomy): Bacteria > Pseudomonadati > Pseudomonadota > Gammaproteobacteria > Lysobacterales > Lysobacteraceae > Pseudoxanthomonas > Pseudoxanthomonas sp. 134C1. The sequence goes on along the minus strand of NZ_JBYMTH010000001.1, from coordinate 321,880 downwards.
AGCGCGACCCGGTACTGCGCGCGCAGCCGCGCCACCAATGTCTGCCGGTCCGGACCCTCCAGCGCCTCGGCGACGCCTTCGATCAGATCGTCGTAGGTCCGCACGCGGCGGGTGCGCTTGAGCGCGTCCAGGCGCTGGCGTGCTTCGCCGCGCAGACGGTGCAGCAGGCGGATGGCCTGGTCGCGCCGCCAGCGCGCGCAGCGATCGAGCGCCTGCAGGTAGTCGGCGATCAGCGGCTGCAACGGCGAAAGCGGGGTCTTGTCGGCATGGGCCTTGTTGGTTTTGGCCGCCAACGCCTCGTGGGTGAGCCGCGCGATGCGTTCGTCCAGCTCGGCCAGAGGATCCGGCCGCTCGCTCCATTGGCGCAGCTGGCGTTGCAGGGCGGACAACCAGTCGGGCTTGTACGAGGTCTTGTTGAGCACGCCGCCGCCGACCGCCGCCAGCACGGCCGCGAAGTACGCATCGCCCTGCGTGGCGATGCCGGCCGCCAGGCGCTCGCAGGCGCCGGTCAGACCGGACAGCGCGTCGTCGCCCGGCGTTTCCACCGGTGGCTGCGGATACAGTGGCAGCGGCCCGCACAGTGCCGGCAGATCCGCGGCGAGCGCATCCGGGCCATTCCACAGGCGTGTCAGCGCGTCGGCATCGATCGCGCCCGCGGCATGCACGCGCCACAGATCGGCGGCGACTTCCGCATGCAGCTCGCGCGCGTTGCCGAGCAGTTCGACCGCATCGAAACCCTGCCCGGTTTCCAGCGCATGCTCGCGCAGCACGCGGGCGCAGAAGCCGTGGATGGTGAAGATGGCGGCCAGATCGGTTTCCTCCGCCGCGATGCGCAGGCGGCGGGCAAGCTGATCGGGCGTTTCCCCGCCCCGGGCGAGGTGGCGCTGAAGAATGCGGCGGGTCAGCGCGACTTCGGCGCTGTCGCCGTCACCGGCGTCGGTGTCCACCAGTTGCGCGGCCAGCGCAAGCCGTTCGCGGATGCGCTTGCGCAGTTCCTGGGTGGCCGCCTCGGTATAGGTCACCGCCAGCACCTGTCCCATGCGCAGGCGTTGTTCGACGATCAGGCGGGTGAACAGGGTGGCGAGCGTGTAGGTCTTGCCGGTGCCCGCGCTGGCCTCGATCAGCTGGACGCCATCCAGCGCGCGGGTCAGGTAGGGATTGCCGGCGGGATCGGGTGCGCTCATGCGGCTTCCCCTTCTTCCCCGCCATCGGCGCGCGCGTGGCCCCGGCGCACCAGATCGTAGATGCGCAGACTGATCTGCTCCAACCGCTGGTAGTCGGCCTGGCTGGCGAAGGGATCGCGGCCGCGCAGCGCCAGCCGGATCGCTTCGCCCTCGCCTTCGGCCCAGCCGCCGTTGCCGTCGCCGTGCCAACGCTTCCAGCCAACGGTGCGGCGCTTCTCCGGTTCGGCGTTCCAGATGTCCCAGCCGGTATAGGGCGCGAACCACAGCGGTTCGCGCAGGCCCTGCGCCTGCAGGGCAAGCAACTGGCGCAGCGCGGCGCGCGCCTGGCTTTCGTCCAGCGCTTCCAGCACGTGCGGCCCGGGACCGTCGCCGCTGTCGTGGAACTGGACCAGCGGCAAGCGGGCGCCGGCGGCGTTGGCCAGCAGCCAGTCCAGGCCCCAGCGCAACGCGGCGTTGCCGTTGACCGCATCCGCGCGCAACCGCACCAGGCCGCGTGGATGCTGATCGGCGACGTGTCCGTACAGGTGGATGCCGTCGAGTTCGACCTCATGGCGTTCCGACGTCGTGGCCTCTCCTCCCAGCCATTCGCGGCGTGCCTGCGCGAATGGACGGATCTCCGCGAGCAAGGCCTCGAACTGCCGTTCGCCCAGCGCGCCGGACGGCAACAGCGCACGCGCGCGCAGACGTTCGCGCAGCCCGGCTTCCCGGCCCTGATCAAGTGCCTCGACCACCGCCTGCTGCAGGGCCGCGCGCTCCAGTCCGCCTCCGGGCAGGACCAGCGGTTCGACATCCTCCGCGACCGTGATCGGCTCGGGCAGGCGCAGGCCCAGGCGCCGGGCGAGGAACTGGCCTTGCGGGTCCACGAAGAAACGGCGCAGCGCATCCAGCGACAGATCGGGTTCCTCCGGCTCCATCACAGGCAACGGCTCGGCGAACCACGGAGACAACGGCTGGCGCGCGCCGCCGGCGCGATCCGCTGCCGGGCGCCATTGCGCGCGATAGCTGAAGCGGCGCGGCTCTTCTCCGCCACCGAACGCGGCGGGCGCGAACGGCTGCAGCGTGTGCTGCACCACCAGCGCCTTGCGCGCGGCGGCGGGATCCGCGTGGCACGCCGCCGCCGCGTCCAGCAGCTCGCTGATCAACACGGACGGTTCGCGCACGCTGCCGTCGCGCGGATCCGCGCCCTGGTAGCTGAGATAGAACACGTCCTGGGCGGCGGCGAACAGTTGCAGGAACAGATAGCGGTCGTCCTCGCGGGTCGAACGATCGCCATGGCGGCGCCGCTCGCTGCCGAGTTCGGCGGTCAGGCGGTTGAGGCCGGCGGCCGGGTCCCGGTGCGGGAAATCGCCATCGTTCATGCCCAGCAAGCAGGTCACCCGGAACGGCAGCAACCGCATCGGCACCATCCGGCCCACGCTGATGCCGCCGGTGAGCAGCGGCGCGCGGGTGTCGGCCTGTGACAGCAGATCCGCGAAATAGGCGCGCACCACTTCCGCCGGCACCTCGTCGGCGTAGCCGGCGGTTTCGGCATCGCGGGCGAAGCGATCGACCAGGGTGCGCAGGCGATCCAGGGCGCGTTGCGCGCGCGGCGCGGCCGGACGTTCGGGCAACAGCGCATCAAGGAGGCGCAGCAGCCGTTCGCGCCATTGCGCGGGCGGCAGCGGCTGGCCGAGGTCGCGGCGCTGGCGGGCCAGTTCGCGCAGCAGGCGAATCAGGGTGTCGAGCGCGTCGAGCGCGCCGCCTTCCAGTTGCGCCCACGGCGCGACCCCCGCGATGTCGTCCCCGGCGCCGCTGGCGTGGCCCAGCAACAGGCGATCCAGCGCGAACTGCCAGGTGTAGGCATCGTCGGCCGGCGCGGCGGCGGCGACGCGATGCGCGGCATCCAGGCCCCAGCGCGCGCCCGCTTCGCGCAGCCAGCCATGCACGCGCTCGATGGCGTCGGTGTCGAGTCCGGCCGCCTCGGCGACCGGCGCGCTGGCGAGCAGGTCGAGGGTTTCGTCCAGCCCGAACCGCGAGACCGGCAGATCCAGCAGGCGCAGGAACACTTCGGCCAGCGGCTCGCTGGCCAGCGGGCTGGTGTCCGCCAGCGCCCACGGCAGCGCGTCGCCATGGCCATCGCCACCGAACACCGCGTCCAGGTACGGCACATAGGGATCGATGTCCGGGGCCAGCACGGCGATTTCGCGCGGCTGCAACGGCGGGTCGAAGCGCTTGTCGTCGAGCAGCGCACGCAACTGGTCGTGCAGCACCTGCACTTCGCGCAGGCGGGTGTGGCAGGCGTGCACCTGCAGGCCGGGATCGTGGCGATCCAGCTCGGCGCGCGCCGGGCCGGAGGGAATGGCGCGGCGATGGAACAGGTCCTGCTGCATGTGCCGCAGCAGGCTGTCGGACAGTCCGCCTTCGGCCCGGGTCGGCGCGGCATCGTCGGCGGGATCGGCGTAGGCGGCGATCTCGCCCGCCGGATGCACCACTTCATAGCTGCCCAGCACCGCCATGAAATCGCGACCGGCCGCGCCCCAGGCCTGCAACAGGGGGTTCTCGCCCAACGCCTCGCCGAACGGATCGGCGTCGCCGCCGCGCAGGCGCTCGCCCAGCGTCTGCAGGTCGCCCCAATAGGCGCGGGTCGGCGTGGGCAGGTAGAAATGCAGGGTGCCCGCCCGCGCCTGGGTGGCGACCACGCGCAGCACGTCGGGCGAAATGTTGAGGGTGGCGAAAGCGAACAGGCGCTTCGGCAGGCCGTCCGGCAAGGCGGACGCCGGCCCGGCGAAGCGGTCGAGGTATTGCTGGATGCGGCGCGCGCGATGCTCGCTGCCGGCGGCGATGTGCCGCCACAACAGCGCCTGCGGATCGTCCGGGTCGGCGCCGGCCTCCCAGCGCAGCAGCCAGTCGCGGCGCCAGGCCTGGTACTTCTCGAACACGCTGGCCAGTTCGGTCGCCAGCGTCCACGGCCTGACCGGGTCGCCCCCGGCCAGATAGCCGCGCAGCGACGCGAGCGCCGGTCGCGCCAGCAGCGCGGGGTCGGTCAGCGCGGCATACAGCCGCCAGCGCAGACCGGCGGCGTCCAGGTCGTCACTCTCGCCCAGCACGTTGGCGGCCAGCGCGCGGGCGACCAACTCGCCCGGGGTCAGGAACTCCAGGTTGGCGGACACGCCATGCTCGGCCGCCAGCGTGGCCTGCAGCCAGCGGCGCATCGCCACCTGCGGGATCAGCACCACTTCCGGCGTCAGCAGGGATTGGTCGGGCAGGGGTCGACGCAGCTCGTCCGCCAGCAGGCCCGCCAGGACATCCAGGGAGTTGGAGTGATAGAGGCGGAAGTCGGGCGTGGCGGCGTCGGGCATCCGGCTATCTTGCCGCAGCGTGGCCGCGGTCGCCGAGGCGAGCACGGTACGCATCGCCGGTTCGGGATGGTGTTTCCCGTCCGGGGCCGGCGTTTGCGCATGGGTTTCCGGCACAATACCTGTACCGGCCAGTTCGGTTTTGTTCAGCCGCCAGCCGCGAAGCTTCCTCGTTGCTTTTCCGTTAAGCGCCCGCCCGCCATGACATCCGCCGACACACCCGCCGTGCGCCTGTCCGATGTCCGCCTCGATCGCGGCGGACGCGCCATCCTGCGCGACATCGCGCTGACGGTGCCGCGTGGCAGCATCACCGCCGTGCTCGGCCCCAGCGGCAGCGGCAAGTCCACGCTGCTGGCGGCGCTGACCGGCGAATTGCCGCCGACTGCGGGCCAGGTCGAAGTGTTCGGACAAGCCGTGCCGCGCCGCAGCCACGCGCTGCTGGAGATGCGCAAGGGTATCGGCGTTCTGTTGCAGGGCAATGGCCTGCTCACCGATCTGACCGTGGCCGAGAACGTGGCGCTGCCGCTGCGCACCCACACCCGGCTGGCCGCGCCGCTGATCCGGCGCCTGGTCGAATTCAAATTGAACGCGGTCGGCCTGCGCGCCGCCGCCGACCTGTATCCGCGCGAGCTGTCCGGCGGCATGGCCCGCCGCGTCGCGCTGGCCCGCGCGCTGGCCCTGGACCCGCCGCTGATGATCTATGACGAACCGCTGACCGGCCTGGACCCGATCGCCAGCGGCGTGATCATGAGCCTGATCCAGCGCCTCAACGACACCCTGGGGCTGACCAGCATCATCGTCACCCACCACGTCCACGAAACCCTGCCGATCGCCGATCAGGCGCTGGTGATCGCCAACGGCGGCCTGGTGTTCACCGGCACGCCGGCCGAACTGGAGAACACCGCCGATCCGCTGGTGCGCCAGTTCCTGCGCGGCGAGCCGGACGGCCCGATCGCGTTCGATGCGATCAAGCGCGTGGGGGAAGCGGCTTGAAGCGGGGAGTCGTGAATCGGGAATCGGGAATCGAAGCCGGCTTCGCGCGCGGCCGGTTTGCGGCGCCCATGAACAGCTCCCTCTCCCGCAACGCGGGGGAGGGTTGGGGTGGGGGCGAAGGCGAAAAGGTGCTCGTCCAGATGTTCGCGCTTGCCCCCATCCGCCCTTCGGGCACCTTCCCCCGCACGCGGGGGAAGGGACTTTTGCCCAAGGGGAGGATTCACTGATGCCGTTCGTTGCCGCCACCCGTTCGCTCGGCCGCGCGGGACTGTTTTCGCTGTCGGTGTTCCGCGCGTCGGCACCGACCCGCGATTTCTTCGCCGAACTGACCCGCGAGATCTACAAGATCGGCGGTCGTTCGCTGCCGATCATCGCGGTCGGCGGCGCGTTCGTGGGCCTGGTGCTGACCCTGCAGGGCTATCGCACGCTGACCACCTTCGGGGCTTCCGACGCGCTGTCGACGCTGTTGGGCTTGTCGCTGTATCGCGAACTGGGCCCGGTGCTGACCGCGCTGCTGTTCATTGGCCGCGCCGGCAGTTCGATCGCCGCCGAGCTGGGGCTGATGCGCGCCACCGATCAGATCAAGGCGCTGGAACTGATGGCCATCGATCCGGTCGCCAAGGCGGTCGCGCCGCGCTTCTGGGCGGCGGTGCTGACCGTGCCGCTGCTGACCGGCTTCTTCTGCAGCCTGGCGATCAGCGCCAGCTACTTCGAAGCCGTGCACGTGCTGGGCCTGGACAACGGCACGTTCTGGTCCGCGCTGCAGAACAGCGTGGATCTGTGGGACGACTTCGGCGTGGCGCTGCTGAAGTCGGCGGTGTTCGGTGGCACCAGCGCGCTGGTCGCGGCCTACGTGGGCTACCACGCCGAACCGACCATCGAAGGCACCTCGGTGGCGACCACCCGCGCGGTGGTCAACGCCTCGCTGCTGGTGCTGATGTTCAATTTCGTCCTTTCCGCCCTGCTTTTCCGGAGTTGATGCCATGGCCGTCCGTGGACCCCGTCTCGAATTCGCCGTCGGCGCCTTCCTGCTGCTGGCCCTGGCCTCGCTGCTGGTGCTGGCGATCGCTTCCACCAACAAGCGTTTCGGCATCGGTGGCGGCAGCTACGAGCTGAAGGCGCGCTTCACCAACCTGGGCCAGCTGCGCAAACAGGCGCCGGTGAAGATCGGCGGCGTGGTGGTCGGCCAGGTGGCCGACATTCAGCTGGATCCGGTCAAGTTCGAGTCCCTCGTCACCCTGTCGCTCGATTCCAAGTTCAAGGATCTGCCCGCCGACACCTCCGCCGGCATCTTCACCAGCGGCCTGCTGGGCGAGAACTACGTGGGCCTCTCGCCCGGCGGCGATCCCGAAGTACTGAAACCGGGCGAGGAAATCGCCTTCACCCAGCCAGCCGTGGATCTGCTCCAGCTGGCCGGCAAATACATGTTCAGCGGCGGCGGCGGTGCCGGCGGCAGCAACGCCGGCGAAGAAATCGCTCCGCCCGCACAACCGACGGAAGAACAACCCCAGCCATGAAAACGATCATCAAACGCTCCCTCCTCCCGCTCGCCCTGGCCTCCGCGCTGCTTGCCGCGACGCCGTTGATCGCCAGCGCGCAGACCGCCACCGCCCAGGCCGCGCCCAGCTCGGCCAGCCAGGTGGTGCTGACCAACAGTTCCCGCATCATCGGTACGCTGGAAAAGCGCCGCGCCGAGTTCAAGGCCAATCCGGCCACGCTGCGCCAGTACGTGTCCGGCGAGTTCAACAACCTGTTCGACCGCGAGTACGCGGCCCGGCTGGTGCTGGGCATCCACGGTCGCGGCGCCAGCGACGCCGACATCAAGACCTTCGCCGACGCGCTCGGCGACAGCCTGATGACCCGCTACGGTTCGGCGCTGCTGGACTTCAACACCCAGCTGAAGGTGCGGGTGAAGTCCGAATCCGCGCTGCCCGGCGGCCGTGGCGTGAAGGTCGCCAGCGAAATGCTGCGTCCGGACGGCGAGCCGATTCCGATCGACTACCTGCTGCGCCAGGCCGGCGGCAAGTGGAAGGTGTTCGATGTGATGGTCGAGGGCGTTTCGTTCGTGCAGACCTTCAAGACCCAGTTCGATACCCCGTTGCGGCAGAAGTCGATCAGCCAGGTCGCCGCCGACCTGCGTGCCGGCAAGTTGCAGACCAATGCCAACGCCAGCGGCAAGAAGTGACGCCGGCGTCGCCCGCGAGGGCGACGCGCTGGTCTTCCGCGGCGCGCTGGATCGCGCCGCGGCGGTCGCGTTGTGGCCGCAGCTGGCCAGGACCACCGGCGTGCAACGCATCGTCCTGACCAATGTCACTACCGTGGACAGCGCCGGCTTGGCATTGTTGGCCGAACTGGCCGCGCAGATGCGCGCGTCCGGCGGCGCGGTGGCCATCGAAGGCCAGCCCGCCGGCTTCACCGATCTGTGCGCCGCGTACCGCCTGACGCCGGGACTGGAGTTCCCGGTCTGACCCTCTCCCCCCGAGATTCCAAGGAAACGGGATGAACACCTTCCGACTCTGCACCGTGCTCCTGTTCGCCGCGCTGGCCACGGCCTGCGCGTCGGCGCCGAAGCCGGTGGCCCCAGCCTCCGATTCCACCGCCGGATCCACCGTGATCGATGGCGGCGTGGCGGCATCCACGACTCCGGTCGAGACCGCGCCGGTCGCCACCGGAACGACTCCGGACACAGCGACCACCGACGTTGCACCGGTGGAAGCATCGGTCGCCGTCGCCGGAGATGCGCCCGCCACCAGCGCAGAGGACGATTTTGCCGCCATTTACGGTGGCAGCGTCGCCGATCCCACCCTGCCCGCCGCGGTGTCCTCGCCGGTGGTGTACGACCCTTGGGAGAAGTTCAACCGCAAGGTGCATCGCTTCAACAACGCGGTGGACCGCGGCGTCGCTCGGCCGCTGGCGCGCGCGTACTCGAACGTGGTGCCGCGCCCGATGCGCCTGGGCGTCAGCAACTTCTTCGACAACCTGACCCAGCCGCTGGCCGCCATCAATCACCTGCTGCAGGGTCGCCCCGTGCAGGCGAGCCAGGCGCTGGGCCGGTTCCTGTTGAACTCCACGCTGGGCATCGGCGGCATCTTCGATCCGGCCTCCGACGCCAAACTGCCCCGCCGCAGCGAGGATTTCGGCCAGACCCTCGGTGTCTGGGGCTGGAAGAAATCGCGCTACGTGGAACTGCCGTTCTTCGGCCCGCGCACCGTGCGCGACGTGTTCGGCCTGGCGGGCGACATACCGCTCAGCCCGGTCCGCTACATCGAGAACGACAAGACCCGCATCTTCCTGCAGGGTCTGAATCTGGTCGACACCCGCGCCCAGTTGCTGTCGCTGGACAGCCTTCGCGAAGGCGCGGTCGACGACTACACCCTGGTCCGCGATTCGTGGATGCAGCGCCGCGCCTACCAGATCGAAGGCACGCGCTCGCAGGACGAGGACAAGTCGCTGCCGGACTATCTCAACGACGAGGATCCGGATCCGACCGTTCCGGCCAACGCGATGCCGATGCCGCAGATCACTCCGGGCGGCTGAGGCCACTTTTCTGCAGGAGCGACGTCAGTCGCGAATCGGAGAAGTTCGGAGAAGTCCCGAAAGAACCGGCGCGATGCGCCGGTTTTTTCTTGTCGGCTCCCTTCTGGTTTACCGATGGCCCCGACCGGCTACGGATGACTTCCTGCGGGAGCGACGTGAGTCGCGAGCTTTTGGCTTTTCGAACGATGGGACAATCGCGACTGACGTCGCTCCCACAGGTTGGGGTTCCCGCGCGACGCTACTCCGCCTCGTCGGCGCCCAGCAGCTTCTGGCTGTCCTCGCCGGGCAGCGCTTCGACGTTGCGCAGCTGGCGCTCGATGGCGCGGGTGCGCACACCGGCGGCCTTGATGCTGTTCTGCACGGTGTCGAGCTGGCTGTGCGCCTTCTCCAGCACCGTGGCGAACTTGCCGAATTCGGTCTTCACCGCGCCCAGCAGATGACGGACCTCGCTGGAGCGCTGTTCGATGGCCAGCGTGCGGAACCCCATCTGCAGGCTGTTGAGCAGTGCGGCGAGCGTGGTCGGGCCGGCCACGACGACGCGGTGCTCGCGCTGCAGCGCGTCGACCAATCCCGGCCGCCGGATCGCTTCGGCGTACAGGCCCTCGGTGGCCAGGAACATCACCGCGAAATCGGTGGTATGCGGCGGCACCACGTATTTTTCGTTGATTGACTTGGCCTGCACCTTGATCGCGCGTTCGAGCTGCGCGCCCGCGCCGCGCATCGCCTCGGTATCGCCACGCTCCTGCGCGTCCAGCAGGCGCTCGAAATCCTCGCGCGGGAACTTCGCGTCGATCGGCAGCCACACCGGCGTCTGGTCCTCGCCACGCCCGGGCAGGCGGATGGCGAAATCGACCGCTTCGCCGCTGTCGGGACGAACCCGCACGCCGCGCGCGAACTGCTCGCCGGTCAACACCTGCTCGAGCAGGTTCTCCAGTTGCACTTCGCCCCAACCGCCGCGATCCTTCACGTTGCTGAGCACGCGCTTGAGATCACCCACGCCGGTCGCCAACTGCTGCATTTCGCCCAGACCGCGCTGTACCTGTTCCAGTCGCTCGGACACCAGCTTGAACGACGCCCCCAGGCGCGCTTCCAGCGTGGTCTGCAACTTCTCGTCCACCGTCTGTCGCATCTGCTCGAGCTTGGCGGTGTTGTCGGCCTGCAACTCCTTCAGTCGCGCTTCCAGGGTGGTTCGCATCTCGCCGATACGTTGCTCGTTGCGCTGGGTGAGCTCGGCCAGCCGCTGTCCCAGGGTGTCGGCGAAACGCTGCTGCGACTCGGCCGCCTCCAGTCGTCCCTTGCGGGCATCCTCGTTCAATGCCTCGCGCAGGATGTCCAGGCGCTGGTCGGTGCGGGTGCTCAGATCGGCCAGGCTGCGGCCGAAGCCCTCGATGCGGACTTCCTGCTGGCGCGACAGCCCTTCCAGCTGCTCGCGCAGCTCGCCGCGCCCGTCGCGCTGCTCGTCTCGCAGCGCGCGCTCCAGTACCGCACCAAGGCGCTCTTCCGGCCGGCGCAGGAGCAGCGCGACCAGCAGCGCGATGGTCACCGCGGCAAGAACGAGGAGCAGGACGAGCAGGGTCTGGGTTTCCATGGCGGACAGTGTAGCCGGGCGCGTCTCAGGCCTTGATACCAAAGTCACGGCGAGCCGGCGGCGCGCGCCCATGACACGCCGGATTTTCGGGCGCAGAATCCGGGTTCCCCTCTTCGAAACGATTCCGCCATGCAGTGGATGGGCATCCAGGATCTCGGCACTTTCGTGGCGGCCGTGATCGTCTTTCTCGCCATTCCCGGCCCCGGCACCTTCTCGCTGCTGACGGCCACCGGCAAGGGTGGACCGCGCGCCGGTTACGCGACCCTGGCCGGTCTGGCGCTGGGCGATCAGATCCTGATGTGGCTGGCGGTGATCGGCGTGGCGGCGTTGCTGAAGGCCAATCCGGTGCTGTTCGGGCTGGTCAAGTACGCCGGCGCCGCTTATCTGATCTGGATCGGCGTGCAGCTGTTGTGGCAACGCGGCGAAGGTACCGGCCCGGTGCGGATGGAGGCCGGACGTTATTTCCGCCAGGGCATCCTGGTCACGCTGCTGAATCCGAAGGCCATCATTTTCTACATGGCGTTCTTCCCGCTGTTCATCGATCCGGCGCATCACCAGGGCCTGGTGACGTTCGCTACCATGGCCGCGCTGATCGCCGTGATCACCCTGCTGTACTGCTCGCTGCTGATCCTGACCGGACATGCGATGAGCCAACGGGTCCGCCAGCAGCCGCGATTGCGGCGTTGGCTGCAATCACTGGCGGGCGTTTTCCTGGTCGGCTTCGGCGTGCGGCTGGGCACCGGCTGAGGAGGTTTCCATGGACCTGCGGATCAAGCGTGCCTACGAACCCGCCTCACGGACGGACGGCAAGCGGATCCTGGTCGACCGCCTGTGGCCGCGCGGGGTGTCGAAGGAGAAGCTCGACGCGGAGTGGATGAAGGCGGTGGCGCCCAGCACCGAACTGCGGACCTGGTATGGCCATGAGCCGTCGCGTTGGGACGGATTCCGGGAGCGCTACTTCGCCGAACTGGACGCCCGGCCCGATGCGCTGGCGCCCCTGCGCGAAGCCTTGCGGCACGGTCGGGTGACCCTGGTCTACGGTGCGCGCGATCCCGAGCACAACCAAGCCGTGGCGCTGGCGGAGTATCTGAAGAAGCATCACGGACGGTAGGGTTCCGGCGCCGGAAGCGGGAGCAAATCCCCCTCGGTCCCCCTTCTGCGAAGGGGGAGGAGAAGCGGGTTCTCCGCTCTGGGTATGGTCTGTGTGTCCCCTTATCGGAGGAGGAAAAGCCAGTTCCCGGCGCTGGGCTTCGTCTGCATGCCCCCTTGACCAGCCATGCAGCTGTTGAAAGGCGTTTGAAAAGGGGGCGGGCGGCCGCGTCAGCGGCCGACGGGGGATTGGCCCGCCATTCGGCGGTTGAGAAGCACCTGCTTTTCGCACAAGCGCTTGGCGCTCCTCGGCAACCGCAAACCCGGACACCGGTGGTGCGCTGCCGATTGCCAGCAGGGCGGCCGGCCTTTAGCCTGCACGCGCCTCGACTCGCATTGACATCGAGACCCGCCCGGCCTGCCGGGTCCCTTCCGTATTCAAGGACACTCCATGCAGACCTGGCTCCGGCGCAAGTCCATCGATCGCGTCACCGTGCACGAAGAGGGCCGCCGGCTGGTACCCACGCTGAGCTGGCCTCATCTGGTGGCGCTGGGCATCGGCGCGATCGTCGGCACCGGCATCTACACCCTGATTGGAGTGGGCGCGAACCTGGCGGGTCCCGCCGTGCTGCTGTCGTTCGTGGTCGCCGGCGTGGTCTGCGCCTGCGCGGCGCTGGCCTATGCCGAAATGGCGACACTGATGCCGGCCGCCGGCAGTGCCTATACCTACAGCTACACCGTGCTGGGCGAATCCATCGCCTGGGTGGTCGGCTGGAGCCTGATTCTCGAGTACTCGCTGGTGGTCAGCACGGTGGCGGTGGGCTGGTCGGGTTACGCGGTGGGCTTCCTGAAAGGCATGGGCGTCGAGATGCCGACGATGCTGACGGTGGGTCCGCACGCCGGCGGACTGATCAACCTGCCGGCGGTGCTGATCACCTTCGTGGTGGCCGGCCTGCTGATCGCCGGCACCCGCGAGAGCGCCACGCTCAACGCGGTCCTGGTGGTGGTGAAGGTGATCGCGCTGGCGGTGTTCGTCGCCATCGCGCTGCCGCAGTTCGATGCGTCCCACCTGGAACCTTTCATGCCCTACGGCTTCGTCAAGTCGATGGGGGCGGACGGCGTCGAACGCGGGGTGATGGCCGCGGCGGCAATCATCTTCTTCGCCTTCTACGGATTCGACGCGATTTCCACCGCCGCCGAAGAGACCAAGAACCCGGGCCGCGATCTGTCGATCGGCATCGTCGGTTCGATGATTGGCTGCACCCTGATCTACATCGTGGTCGCGGCGGCCGCCGTCGGTGCGATGAGCTACACCGTGTTCGGCCAGAGTCCGGAGCCGCTGGCGCTGATCCTGCGCGAACTCGGCCAGGGCACCGCCGCCAAGGTGATCGCCGGCGCGGCCGTGATCGCGCTGCCGACCGTGCTGCTGGCGTTCCTGTACGGCCAGAGCCGCATCTTCTTCGTGATGTCGCGCGACGGCCTGCTGCCGCGCGGCCTCTCCAAGGTCAACCCGCGCACCGGCACGCCGGTGGCCATCACGGTGTTCACCGCGATCCTGGTGGCCGCGCTGGCCGGCGTGGCGCGCCTGGACGAAATCGCCGCGCTGGCCAACGCCGGCACGCTGGCGGCGTTCATCGCGGTGGCGGTGTGCCTGCTGGTGCTGCGCAAGCGCGATCCCGATCGCCCACGCGTGTTCCGCACACCGGCGGCCTGGCTGGTCGGCCCGCTGGCGATCGGCGGCTGTTTGTACCTGTTCTGGAGCCTGCCGCGCACGACCCAGCTGTGGTTCCTGGCCTGGAACGCCATCGGCGTGGTGGTCTACCTGCTCTACAGCCGCCGCAGCAGCCTGCTGGCGAAGGGCGGCGACGCCTGATCGCGCAACGTCGGTCAACCGGCATGGAAAGAGCGGGCGAAAGCCCGCTTTTTCTTTGTCCCGCCGGAACAGTACGCCTGCGAACGGCGCGAACGGATTTTCGGCGGAGCGTCCTCAGGCTTCTTTCCCGCCGGAGCGGCCATTAAGATGCCGGGCAGGCACATTCCCGGTAACGACGTTGATCATCCATCCCAAAGTCCGCGGCTTCATCTGCACCACCACCCATCCGCTCGGCTGCGAGCTCAACGTGCGCGACCAGATCGCCGCCACGCGCGCGCAGGGCGTGCGCACGGATGGCCCGAAGAAAGTGCTGGTGATCGGTGCCTCCAGCGGCTACGGACTGTCGGCGCGCATCACCGCCGCGTTCGGCTTCGGCGCCGACACCCTGGGCGTGTTCTTCGAGAAGCCGGGCAGCGAGAAGAAGGCCGGCACCGCCGGCTGGTACAACACCGCCGCGTTCGACAAATTCGCCAAGGAAGCCGGCCTCTACAGCCGCTCGATCAATGGCGACGCGTTCTCCAACGAAGCCCGCGCCAAGGTCATCGAACTGATCAGGAACGAAATGGGCGGCCAGGTCGACCTAGTGATCTATTCACTGGCCTCGCCGGTACGCAAGCTGCCCTCGACCGGCGAACTAAAGCGCTCCGCGCTCAAGCCGATCGGCGCGGCCTACACCTCCACCGCCATCGACACCAACAAGGACGCCATCATCCACGCGACCATCGAGCCGGCCACCGAGCAGGAGATCGAGGACACCGTCACCGTGATGGGCGGCCAGGACTGGGAACTGTGGATCGACGCGCTGGCCAAGGCCGGCGTGCTCGCCGACGGCGCGCGCACGGTCGCCTTCAGCTACATCGGCACCGACATCACCTGGCCGATCTACTGGCATGGCGCGCTGGGCCGGGCCAAGGTCGATCTGGACCAGACCGCGCATCGCCTGGACAAGCGCCTGGAAGCCACCGGTGGTGGCGCCAACGTCGCCGTGCTGAAGTCGGTGGTGACCCAGTCCAGCTCGGCGATTCCGGTAATGCCGCTGTACATCAGCATCGTATTCAAGGTGATGAAGGAACTCGGTCTGCACGAAGGCACCATCGAACAGCTCGACCGCCTGTTCCGCGACCGCATGTACCGCGCGGATGGCCAGCCGGCCCAGACCGACGACGAGAACCGCCTGCGTCTGGACGATTGGGAACTGCGCCCGGAAGTGCAGGCCAAGGCCAAGGCGCTGTGGCCGCAGATCACCAGCGAGAACCTGTTCGCGCTGACCGACTACGCCAACTACAAGCACGAATTCCTCAAGCTGTTCGGCTTCGAACGCAGCGACGTGGATTACGACGCCGACGTGGATCCGGACGTGAAGTTCGATTGCATCGAGCTGTCACCGGAAGGCTGAGGGGCCAACGAGCTTTTTGCTTCTGCCTCCCCCTTCGGAGAAGGGGGATTGAGGGGATTTGCTGTTTGCGCGAAGAGCAAGCACTTCTCAACAGCCGCATGGCTGGTCAATCCCCCGTCGCCTGCGGCGCCCGCCCCCTTTTTCAAAAAGGGGGCTAAAAAAAGCCTCATCACCCGGATCTGCTTTGACCTCCCCCTTTGCAAAAGGGGGAATGAGGGGGATTTGCTTTTGTAGGGGTGTCCCGCCGACCGCTCAGTCCACCACCCGGCAGAACACCGCCTTCAGGTAGCGCGATTCCTGCACGTGCGCCATGAAGGGATGGTCGGCGCCGGCGCCGGCCACCTTGAGGATCTGGATGGTGCGGCCGGAGAAATAAGCCGCGCGGCGCAGCATGTCGAGGAACTGTTCCTCGCTGACCAGCCCGGTGCAGGAGAAGGTCGCGAACAGGCCGCCCGGCTTGACCACGCCCAGCGCCAGCTTGTTCATGTCCAGGTATTTCTTCAGCGCGGCGATGACCTGCTCGCGGTCGCGGGTCATCTTGGCCGGATCCAGGATCACCACGTCGTACTGATCGCCCCGGTTCGCGGCGTCGCGCAGGTACGGGAAGATATCGGCCTGCACGAACTTCGGACGCACGTCGTTCAGCCGCGCATTGCCCTTGGCGATCTCGATCACGTCCTGGTCGATGTCCACGCCGACCACTTCGCTGGCGCCGCGCGCGGCCGCGTAGACGGCGAAACCGCCGGTGTTGCAGCACAGGTCCAGCACCCGCTTGCCGCCGCACTGGTGCGAGAGCCATTCGCGGTTCTCGCGCTGGTCGGCGAAGAAGCCGGTCTTGTGCGCGCCGGCCGGATCGGCGCGGAACTTCACCCCGTACTCGCTGATGACCGCCGGCGGGACCGGATCGCTGCCGCGGAAGTCGAAACTCTCCTGCTTCTGGATGTGTTCCTCGGCGAAGCTGTAGAAGCGCGCGCCGGGGAACTGTTCCTGCAGGGCCTCGTAGACCCACTCGCGGTGGCGGAACATGCCGGCGCTGAAGAACTCGACCACCAGCAGGTCGCCGTAGCGGTCCACCACCAGACCCGACAGGCCATCGCCCTCGGCATGCACCACCCGCCAGGCGTCGGTGGTCGCATCCAGCTCCAGCACGTCACGCCGCAGCGACACCGCCTCGGCGATCTTGCGCGAGAACCAGCCGGCGTCGATCGGGACCTCCGGATGGGTCTCCAGGATGCGCACGGCGATGCGTGAATGACCGTTGTAGAAGCCCCGGCCAATCCACTCGCCGTCCACCCCGACCACATCGACGAGGCTGCCCGGCTTGGGCTTCTGGGCGGGCTTTTCCACCAGTTTCTGGAAAATCCACGGGTGGCTGGAGCGCCAGGCGTTCTTGAGACGTACGACGGGGAGCGGGCTGTTCATGAACGCCATTTTACCTTTCCCGTTGACCGGCCCGGCCCCTTGCCCTGAAAATCGCCGCCAGAAGGGGAGTAGCTCCCAACGTGCCGGCCGTCATTTCGAGCATTCACGCTCCGGTCCCACGGCAGCCAGAAACCTGGCTGTGAGCGAGACCTTCGCCGCAACGGCGAAGATCTGCCCCGGAGTCCCCTCGATCCCGTGCATGCCCGACGCCCTGCGGCCTGGCCTTGACTCTTTCCGACGGGACATTCGATGCAAACGATAGGCAATCCATGGTTGTGGGCCGGCTTCGCCGGGGTGGTGGTGATCGCGCTGCTGGTCGATCTGGTGCTGATGCGCCATGGCGGCGCGCACCGGGTGACGTTCAAGGAAGCGCTGTACTGGAGCCTGGGCTGGATCGGCCTGGCGCTGTTGTTCAACGCCGGCCTGTGGTGGTACGTCAATGAAACCGCCGGCGTGGCGATGGCCAACAAGGTCGGCCTGGAATTCCTCACCGGTTACCTGGTGGAGAAGTCGCTGGCGGTCGACAACATCTTCGTGTTCCTGATGGTGATGAGCTACTTCGCGGTGCCGGAGGAGCAGCGCCAGCGCGTGCTGGTGATCGGCATCCTCGGTGCGATCGTCCTGCGCAGCATCCTGATCTTCGCCGGCGCCGCCCTGCTGGCCCACTTCCACTGGCTGCTGTACGTGTTCGGCGCGTTCCTGCTGCTGACCGGCGTGAAGATGTGGTTCGCCGCCGGCAAGGAGCCGGACCTGGAACGCAATCCTGTGCTGCGCTGGATGCGCGGGCATCTGCCGCTTTCGCCCGACTATCACGGCGAGGCCATCAGCGTCGTCCGCGACGGCAAGCGCTGGTACACGCCGTTGTTCGTGGTGCTGGTGCTGATCGGCGTCACCGACGTGATCTTCGCGGTCGACAGCATCCCGGCGATCTTCGCGATCACCGCGGATCCGTTCATCGTGCTGACCTCCAACGTGTTCGCGGTGCTGGGCCTGCGCGCGATGTTCTTCCTGCTGGCCGGCATGGCCGATCGCTTCCACCTGCTGCCCTACGGCCTGGCGGTGGTGCTGGCCTTCATCGGCACCAAGATGCTGTTGATCGACGTGTTCAAGATCCCGGTGCTGTGGTCGCTGGCCGGTGTGGCCGCGATCCTGGGCGTGACCATCGCCCTGAGCCTGGCGCGTCCGGCCAGCCCGGACCGGCACGCCTGACGCCCCCGGACGGCCATCCCGTCCACGGGATGGTCTGTCCCCGGCGCTTGGCCCTTGCAAAGCCCCGGGCGGGGCGCCATGCAGGAATCCATGGACACGCATCATCCCGATCACCCGGCCTTCGATCCGGACACCCAGCGCCGGCACGATCGCCGGCGCCTGCTGTGGGCGTTGAATCTCAGCCTGGCCTTCGTGCTGTTGCTGGCGGTGGTGTTCTCGGCGCAGTCCAGCTTCGACTGGGCGCCGTTCGCCATCGCGCCGCTGCAGGTGCAGGGCCTCATCGGCATCCTGACCGCGCCGCTGCTGCATGGCTCGGTCGAACACATCGCCGCCAACGCCACCGCCCTGCTGATGCTCGGCACTCTCGCCGGCGCGGTGTACCCGCGCGCGACCGCCTGCGCCGTGCCGCTGGTGTGGCTGGGCGCGGGGCTGGGGCCGTGGCTGCTGGGCGATCCGGGTTCGCACCATCTGGGCGCCAGCGGGCTGACCCACGGCCTGATGTTCATGATCTTCATGCTCGGCCTGCTGCGACGCGACCGCGCCGCGATCGCGGCCGGCATGATCGCCTTCCTGTTCTACGGCGGCATGGTGCTGAGCATCCTGCCGCAGGAACCCGGCGTGTCGTGGCAGGCGCACATGGGCGGCGCCATCGGCGGCTTCATCGCCGCGCTCCTGTTCCGCCGGCTGGATCCACCGCTGCCGCGCAGGCGCTACAGCTGGGAGGACGAGGAAGAATCGATCGCGCCGAACGACGACGAACTGGAACCGCCGGCGCCGCGTGAAGTGCCGGTGCTGTGGGTGCGCCCGCAGGACGACGGCGTGCGCGGGGTGGTCCTGCGCTTTCCGCCACGGGATCCGCCGGGGCGGTAGGCCGTCAGCCTCCTTCGAAGCGATTCAACCGCGGTCCGGTAGTTGTTCGAACAGGTTGGGAATCGCGACTGACGTCGCTCCCACACGGCCGGCATTCGCGGCACTGTTTCCCATGGGAGCGACGTGAGTCGCGAGCTTTTGACCCATCGAACGAAATGGGAGTGTCGCGACTGACGTCGCTCCCGCAGAAAGCGGTGCCACGGGCCCGTCCATGCAGGAGCGACGTCAGTCGCCACAGCCGTTCAATGGAAGGACGGAACGCCGCCCGCATCCCGCCCACTGTCCATTCCCTGTCCTGCCGTCATCCGAATGGACATCCGAAGGCGTACGGCAGTCATCGCATGACCTTCCCTCGCGAAGGGATGACGTCGTCCCGGACATTCATCGCCACCGCGATTCGCGTCGCTTCCTCAATGTGGAAGTAATCGTATAGTGACGGCCCCGCTGGGAGTCGCGATTACATGAGCAGATTGATTCGATCAGGGTGGTTGGCGCTGGCTTTCGCTTTCTCGATCGGCGTCGTCGAAACGCAGGCTGCGCAGGCGAAAAACGATTCCGGTTACCGCGTGATTGGCTACGTGTCCGATGGCGAGAAGCTGCCGCCCATCAGCGCGCGCAAGCTGGACGTCATCAACTTCGCCTTCGCCCACGTCAATCCGCAGCACGAAGTGTTCCTGCCCCGCGAAACCGCGGCGCGCTCGCTGGCGGGATTGACCGCGCTGCGCAAGGACAATCCGGATCTGAAGATCGTGCTGTCGATCGGCGGGTGGGGCGCGGGGAATTTCTCCGAAGCGGCTTCGACCGAAGCCGCGCGCGCGCGCTTCGCCGATACCGCGGTGGAACTGGTGCGCCGGCATGATCTGGATGGCCTGGACATCGATTGGGAGTATCCCGGCCATCCGGGCCCGGGCATCAGCTACAGCGCCGACGACAAGGCCAACTTCCCGCTGATGCTGGAAGCCGTGCGCGCGAAACTCGACGCGCTCGGCAAGACCCAGGGGGATCGGTATTACCTGCTGACCATCGCCGCCGCCGATGGCGACGCGGCGCGCGGCCTGGACATTCCCCGCATCTCGGCGATCCTAGACTGGATCAACCTGATGACCTACGACTTCTACGGCAGCCTCAAGCGCACGACCGGCCATCACGCCGGCCTGCGCCCGTCGCGCACGGCCGAGCCGGGCAGCCGTAACACCGTGCAGGCGGTGGAGGAGTTCCTCGCCGGCGGCACGCCGCCGCGCAAGCTGCACGTCGGCCTGGCGTTCTACGGCCGCACCTTCGATGAGGTGACCGACGGCAACAACGGCCTGGACCAGCCGTTCGCCAGCGGTGGCGGTTTCATTTCCTGGCGGGAGATCGCCCGCTCACGCCTGAACAAGGAAGGCTATGTCCGCCATTGGGACGAGCAGGCGCAGGCGGCGTGGCTGTGGAATCCGACGCTGCGCAAGATGATCAGCTACGAGGATCCGCAGGCGCTGAAAGCCAAGGTCGCCTACGTGCGAGAAAAGGGCCTGGCCGGCGTGATGTACTGGGAACAGAGCAATGACCCGGATGAGCAGCTGCTGGACGTGGCGCGCGAAGCCCTGTTGACCGATTCGCCCGTGAAGCCGTAGCCGGTTCTCTCCTCACTGGAAGACGGGTCGCTCAGGGCCCTTCGCGGACCGGGCAGTTCAGGCGCTTGACGATGGCTTTCAGGTCCTTGATTTGCCGGGAGCAGGACGGATTTTTCGTGCAGCTTCCGTCGGCCTCCATGCTCGCAATCCGCTGGCGGGTCCAGTCCGCGGGGGTCTTGCCTTCGCGGTCTCGCGGGCAGCGCGGCGCCCCCGCCGAAATCAGCGCGCGCGCGGCGGCAAGGTTGCCGGCGGCGGCGGCGCGATGCAGCGCGGTCTGGCCGCGTTCCGTATCCGCCAGCTGCGTATCGGCATGATGACGCAACGCCTGCTTCACCATCGCCGCGATGATGTCGCGGTTGCTGCCACTGAACTCGAACAGTCTCGACAAGGGGGTATATCCGTTCTTGTCCTGCTGATTGATGTTGGCACCCGCGTCCAGCAATCGCTTCCACACGATGGCGCGATCATTATCGAACGGCGGCACGTGATGAAGCGCGTTGCGTCCATACCGGTCGGTGGCGTTGAGCAAGGCACCACCGTCGCGCGCCAACAGCAGATCCACGGTTGAAAGATTGCCGCTGGAGGCGGCCTGCATCAGTGCGGTTTCGGCATCCTGGTTCTTCTGGCGGATATCGGCGCCGGTATCCAGTAGTGCCTGCACCATCGCGGTGGCGTTGGCGGTGGCCGATCGGTCCCTTTTTTTCCACAGACTGGCGGCAATCAGCAGGGGCTTGCTGCTCACGAGGCCGGGATTGGGATTGGCGCCGTGCCCGAGCAACAGATCCACCATTGCCAGGTCGTAGCGGTAGATCGCCGCCACCAGCGGAACCAGGTCGTATTCCCTGTCGGATGGACGCGAGCGATTGGGATCGGCACCGGCCGCCAGCAGTTGCCGGGCGCCCTCCAGCCAACCCTGTTCGACGGCTTCGCGCAGTGGCAGGTACCCGCGTGCGGAAGGCTGCTCCAGGTCCTCCGGATGCGCCCGCAGCGCCCGCGTCAGCGCGGCCGCGTCGCTCGCCTGCACCGCGCGGATGATATCGCCGCGGGGCCGGCACACCGCTGCATCCAGCGTTACCACCCCGAGCATGCCCGCCACCCGAATGAAGATGTCGGCCGGCATCCGGGTGATGCCCTGCGCCGTGCAATAGCGACGGGCGTTCTCCTGCACGGCGATTCCACTGGCGACTGTCGTCCAGCGGAGGCTCGCCTCGCATGCCGGCGATCGCGTGTACGCCTGCGCGTCCGCGAGGTTGAGCCAGGCGGGCGCGCGGGCGGGCGCGCGATGGACGACCTCTTCCAGCAGCACGGTCGCATCCACCGCATCTTCGCAGCGCAGGGTCTGCTGCAACCAGAAGCCGGCATCGTTCAGCAGGCCCAGCTCGCTTTCGGGCAGCGTCCGCCAATCCAGGGTCGCCAGCACCGGTTGCATCGCCGCCACCGCGGCGATGGCGCGATCTTCCGGCTTGCCGGCGGCACGCGCGCGCCAGATACGCCCGGCTTCGGCATGGGCGGCGCGCAACGCCGACACATCGGGTTCGTGTCCCGCTTCAACGCGCGGCGATGAAGGCGACGCGACATCCAGGTATGCGTTGCCGTGGCTGGGTCTCTGCTTCTGCCACTGCGCCTGCATGGCCGCCATCGCATCAGCCAGCGGCCGTTGCGGCGGAAGATAGGCGTGAATGACGGGTTCCACCTGCAGCACCTTGCGCGTGTCGTCTGCCGGATCACGCTCCTGGACCTTCAGCGCGAGCAGCCCGTTGTCGGCCTGCCACAACCACAGGTTGGGCTGGTCTTCCCTGCAACGGCCCAGGTCGAGGTAATTGAAGCCGCTGTCCCAACGCCCCCAACTGGCCAGCGAGGTTTCATCGACACGGTCGCAACCCCGTACCGCAATCGGCGGCGAGCGCCATACGCGGCGGAAACCGGAGTCGTAGCGATTGAGGAATCCCCAGCGCGTGCCCACCATCGAGAAGGTGCAGCGATCGGCACACGAGCGGGCAAGCGTGCGCTCGCCCGGATCCACCGCGAAACGATCCAGCATCGCGTGCTCGATGATGGCGCCGAAATCACTTGCGGCTGCGGTGGGAACCGCGGAGGGGGCGACCAGCCCCGATGCGAGCAGGATGGCGGACAGGCCGCTCTTGAAACGATGCGATGGGGACAACGGGCTGATCCTTGCGCGCGGGCAAGCGCCGCCCGCCAGGGCGGGGACCCTAGCATGGGGCCCCGACCTTGGCGACTCACATTGAGTTTGGTTCTCCCACCGGTGGAGGCACCGGTGGGAAAGGCGATGCCTCAGAACTTCATCGTGAATTCGGCACCGACGGTGCGCGGTTCGTTGATGAAGCCGGTCAGGTTGTTGAAGTCGATCGCGCCGACGATGCGGGTCTGGTCGGTGATGTTGCGGCCGAACAGCGCCACCTCGTAGTCGCCGTAGTTCCAGCCGTAGCCGATGCGCAGGCCGCCCTCCAGCGAGGACTTGCCGGTGAACTCCACCGACTCGTACAGGAAGAAGTTCACTTCGCTGCGGTAGGCCCAGTCGGTGTAGAAGTACAGCTCGGCGCCGTCACCCATCGGCACGCTGTAGCGCGCGGTCAGGTTGTGTACCCACTTCGGCGCCTGCGGCAGCGGATTGCCGTTGATGCGGGCAAAGCCATTGACGATCGGATCGGTCACCGTGCAGCCGCCACCGCAGGGCGCGACGCCCAGATCGGCGTCCTTGATCTCGGTGTCGTTGTAGCTGCTGCCAAAGGTCACCAGCAGGTTGTCCAGTACGTAGGCTTCCAGATCCAGCTCGAAACCCTGACCGATGGTCTTGTCGGCATTGAGCAGATTGGCCTGGTTGGTGCCGCCACCGACCGCGATCAGCTGCTGGCCGTCGACGTTGTAGCGGAACACGTTGAAACCCACGCGCGCACGCTTGTCCCACAGGTCCGCCTTTACGCCGGCCTCGTAGGAGATCACTTCCTCCGAGTCGGCCTTGGTCACGGTGCCGAAGGCCACGCGGCCCTGGATCGACGGCGCGCGGAAGCCCTTGGCGACGCGGGCGTAGAAGTTCACGTTGTCGTTGAAAGCGTAGACCGCGCTGCCATCCCAGCTGACGTCGTCCACATCGGTGTGCTCGCGGAACGGACCGCCGACCGGCGACCCGCCCGGCACGGCGCGCAGCACGCTGGCGCTGAAATCCTTCTTGTCCTGGGTGTAGCGCACGCCGCCGCGCAGCTTCAGCTTGTCGGTAGCCTGGTATTCACCGGAGGCGAACACCGCCCAGGCCTTGTTCTCCTGCTCCTGGATCGCGTGGCCACTCAGCGGATTGCCGGAGGCCAGCGAGTCGTAGTTGAAGCTGTCGATGCGGATGTCTTCCTTGAACCAGAACAGGCCGGCCTGCCAGTTGAACTTGCCGGCGTAATCCGATTCCAGGCGGAATTCCTGGGTGAGCTGCTTGTGGTGCGGCAGACCGTCGGCCGATTCGGACGGGAAGCGCGCGCCGATCAGCGGCTGGCCGGCGTCGATGCCGTCGGCCGGGTTGAAGTCGAAGGTGTACACATAGCCGCCGTCGATGTCGCCGCGGTTGAGCGATTCGGCGGTCTCGTAGCCGGTGATCGAGTACAGGTTGTAGTCGCCCAGATCCCAGCGCAGGCGCGCGCTGCCGCCCCAGGTGTCGAGCTCGGAGAAATTCACGCCGTCCGTGTACATCTTGTCCTTGTCGAAGCCCGGCACGAAATCATTCGTGCCCGGCTTGATGATGTTGGCGCGGAACAGGCGGGCGGTACCGTTGAGGTGGCGCTTGTGCAGGTTGAACAGGCCTTCGAACGCGTCGCCCTCGTACAGGAACTGCACGCGCGCGGCGGATTCGTCGTAGCCTTCGGCGCCGCGATCCGGGCCCGCCGGATTCTGGTTCTTCACCCAGTCTTCCTTGCGCTGGTACAGCGCCGACACGCGTGCGGACCAGCGCTCGCTCAGCGGACCGCCGATGGCGCCCTCGAAGTTCCACATGTTGTCCGTGCCGTAGGACAGCTGGGCGTAACCGTCCAGTTCGCGGGTCGGCTTGGCCGACTCGAACTTGACCACGCCGGCCGGGGTATTGCGGCCGAACAGCGTGCCCTGCGGACCGCGCAGCACTTCGATGCGCTCCAGGTCGAAAATCGGGAAGCCCTTCAGCAACGGGCTTTCCTGGACCACCTCGTCATACACCAGCGAGACCGGCTGCGAGGCGTTGAGATCGAAGTCGGTGTTGCCCAGGCCGCGGATGTAGAAGCGCGGGAACGCGCGTCCGTAGGACGATTCGATGTTGAGGCTTGGCACGCGCGCGGACAGGAAGCGGATGTCGTTGCCACCGGAGCCGAGCACGTCCAGCTTCTCGCTGCTGACGCTGGAGATCGAGACCGGGACGTCCTGGATGTTCTCGACCTTGCGCTGCGCGGTCACCTGCACGGTGTCCAGCGTGGAAGCCTCTGTCCTGGGAGCGGGGGTGGTCGCTTCCTGGGCGAGGGCACTGCCGAACGGCAGCAACGCGGCGATGGCGAAGGCAAGGCGGTGCGGCCGCACGGCGGTGGAGCGGAGTCGGGACATGGCGATGGCTTTCCGGTGGGTGGTCGGGAGCGGCGGGCGCCGCCTAGCATGCGAATGTTGCATTACAGCAACAGGCGGGGCAATGGCCGGAAGTCCTGTTCATGCCGAAGGTAACGGCGATCCCGCCAGGCCGCGACCACGGTCGCGTTCCGACCATACCGGGCAGGACTTCCGGGTATGTCGCAGCAGGAGCCACGCGGCTAGACTCGCGGCTCTTTCCACCCCCGGACACCCTCATGAGCCAGTGGTATTTCCATAGTCCCAATGATCAGCAGCGGGTCGGTCCGCTGGACGATGAAGCCGCCCGCCGCCACGCCCAGCTCAACCCCGGCGCGCTGGCCTGGCGCGAGGGCATGCGCGAGTGGAAGGCGGTACGCGAGGTGCCGGAGCTGGGCGGTGCCGCCAGCGCCCCGCCGCACGCGCCGCCGCTGCCGGGTTCCGGTGGTCGCCGCGGCGCCGACGAGATCGATTTCCGCATCGTCGGCCACGACATGCAGTTCGTCGAAGTCGAACTGGATCCGGGTGAGAGCGCGATCGCCGAAGCCGGCGCGCTGATGTTCAAGGACGGCACGGTGCAGATGGACACCGTGTTCGGCAATGGTTCGCACAGCGGCCAGGGTGGTGGTTTCATGGACAAGCTGCTTTCCGCCGGCAAGCGCGTGCTCACCGGCGAGAGCCTGTTCACCACGGTGTTCACCCACACCGGCACCGGCAAGGCCAAGGTCGCGTTCGCCGCGCCCTACCCCGGCACGGTGCTGGCGATGAAGCTGGACGAGCACGGCGGCACCTTGATCTGCCAGAAGGACAGCTTCCTGGCCGGCGCGCGCGGCGTCAGCGTGGGCATCCACTTCCAGCGCAAGATCCTCACCGGCCTGTTCGGCGGCGAGGGTTTCATCATGCAGAAGCTGGAAGGCGACGGCTGGGTGTTCGTGCATGCCGGTGGCACGGTGGTCGAGCGCGACCTGCAGGCCGGCGAGCGCATCGACGTCGATACCGGCTGCGTGGTCGCCTACCACGCCAGCGTGAACATGGATGTGCGTCCAGTCAGTGGCATCAAGAGCATGTTCTTCGGTGGCGAGGGCGTGTTCCTGGCCACCCTGACCGGTCCGGGCAAGGTGTGGATGCAGTCGCTGCCGTTCTCGCGCCTGGCCGGCCGCATGCTGCAGGCCGCGCCGCAGGCCGGCGGGCAGGCGCGCGGCGAGGGCTCGGTGCTGGGCGGGCTGGGCCGGATCCTGGACGGCGACAACAGCTTCTGAGCCGCCATCGATCATGGACGACGCCGTGTCGACGGAACCACGCATGCATCGGATGAGGCCGCGCCTGGCGGCGCTGTCTCATCCGGCGTTCCTGGCCGCGCTGTTGACGCTGCTTCTCAATGATCATCTGTTCAAGCCGCTGTGGCACAACGCGCTGACCGGGAAGCTGTCGGATTTCGCCGGCCTGTTCGCGCTCGCGTGGTTCGTCTCCGCGATCACCGGACGATCCTCGCGGCTCGCGCATGTCCTGATCGCCGGCGCTTTCGCCTGGTGGAAATCGCCGGGGTCGGAGCCGGTCATCACCCTGTGGAACACCTGGATGCCCATGGCGATGGCTCGCACCGTGGACGCGACCGATCTGATCGCGCTTGTGGTGCTTCCGTTTTCGTTCGTCCTGTTCCGCCGGGCTTCGCAGAAGTCCCGCCGGATGCCGGTGACCCGGCCGTGGCATCCGGTCATCGCCCTGATCTCGGTATTCGCCTTTACCGCCACCAGCCGCGCGCCGGAACGGCTGCCGGCGCCCGTGTCCTATCTTTCCCCTGTCGTCCCCGAAGCACTGGTGGCCACGCTCCAGGCGCAGGGCGGCTCGGCCGTGGCCTACGACGATCGCCTCGAGATCGCGTTCGAGGATGCGCGGTGCGGGTTTGTCGACGCCATCTTCCAGGTCGGCACCGCGGGCGACATGACCGTGCTTTCGTTGCGCTCGTTCGAAGCCGGCTGCGACATTCGCTCGCGTGGGCTTGGGCCACTGTTCAAGGGATTGCAGCCGCAACTGGTGATGCTGCGGGCCCGCCTCCCCGATCGCCATGCCTTTCCGGCGGCGCGGCAGCCATGTGCGAAACCCGCCGAGAAGCCCTGAACCTCTTCGCCGCCCCGTCCTGGTTGGAAGCCATTGGGTCGGCACGCGGTATCCTGCGCGACCCATCCAGCTCGCCTGCACATTCATGAATGCGCTACACCCCCGCCTTCCCTGGCTGCTGCCGCTGTTGCTGCTGGTCGCCTGCGGCGGCAATACCAAGCCCTCGCCACCGCCCGCTGCGGTGACGCCGGTCGCGCCGGTGCCCCCACCGGCACCGGTGAAGGTCGGCATTGCCCTCGGTGGCGGCGCGGCCAAGGGCTTCGCCCACATCGGCGTGATCAAGATGCTGGAAGCCAACGGCATCCAGCCGGTGGTGGTTTCCGGCACCAGCGCCGGCAGCGTGGTCGGCGCGCTGTACGCCAGCGGCATGGATCCGTTCCAGATGCAGAAGCAGGCGTTCGCGCTCGATGAAACCAAGATCCGCGACGTGCGCCTGTTCTCCGGCGGGCTGGTGCAGGGACAGGCCTTGCAGGACTACGTCAACGAGCTGCTCGGCAAGCGCCCGATCGAGAAACTGAAAAAGCCCTTCGCCGTGGTCGCCACGCAGCTGGAAACCGGCGAACGCACCGTGTTCGTGCGCGGCAACGTCGGCCAGGCGGTGCGCGCTTCCAGCAGCATTCCCGGCGTGTTCGAACCGGTGGTGATCGGCAAGGCCACCTACATCGATGGCGGCGTGGTCAGCCCGGTGCCGGTGGACGCGGCGCGCCAGCTGGGCGCGGACTTCGTGATCGCGGTGGACATCTCCAGCAAGGCGCCTGGCACGCGGCCGGGCAGCATGCTGGGCATCGTCAACCAGTCGATCACGATCATGGGCCAGAAGCTCGGCGAGCAGGAACTGGCGCGCGCGGATGTCGTCATCCGCCCCCGGGTCAGCGAGATCGGTCCGGCGGATTTCGAACAGAAGAACAACGCGATCCTGGAAGGCGAGCGCGCGGCGATGGCGGTGATGCCGCAGATCCGCGAGAAGCTGGAGCAGTTGCGCAGGCAGCGCCTGGCCGCGCATGCCGCCAGGATTGCCCCGGTCGCGCCGGCCAAGCCTGCCGAATGCGACGACGAAGGCTTCCACCTGGGCAAGCTGTGGGGCGGCAAGAAGAAATGCGAATAGTGCGGAGCTTCCCCCGCTGAGATGTCCTGGACGCCGGAACGGATCCGGCGTCGCGATCAACCGATCGCCCGCACCAGGTTTTCCCGCGCCCGCGCTTCCAGACGGTCGTGGAAATGCGGCGTCGAGTACAGCCGCGGGCGTTCCAGGAATCCGCGCAGGATTTCGCGCCGCTTGTGCCGGAACAGCCAGCCGGGAACGAACGCGTACTCGCGCCGGATCTGACCCTCGTACTCGGCGAACCGGTCCGGCGTCGCACCGAGAATCGCCAGATCCACATCCACCAGCAATTGCGCGTCGGCGTCCTGCGGCACCGCGTCGTGACGGGTCGCCATGATCAGCGCATGCACGCGATCCGCGGCGGCGGCATCGACCTCCGCCTCCATCAGCGCCTCGCGCGCCCAGTCGGCGCTCCGCGCCTCGTTGTCTGAGCGCTTCACATCGTAGATGGCGTCATGGAACCACAGCGCCAGTGCGATCTCGTCGGGGCGCCGGGCCAATCCGCGCGCGCCGTCGAAGGCCACCAGGCATTCGCCGAGATGCTGCAGCGAGTGGTAATGGCGATGCGGCTCCCGGTAGCAGGCCAGCAGTTGTTCGAACCAGGCCAATCCGTCGCCGACGGCGCCGATGCCCTGCCAGGCACGCTGCCAGGACGGTTGCAGGTGTTCTCTCATGATCGCGAGTCTACGCCTCTTGCCCGCACGTGATCCGCCCACATCCTTGCGGTGGAACCCGTCGCAGGAACCTCCGCATGTCCACGCCCTCCCCGCCTCCCGACCTCGCCGCCATCAACCACAAGATCGTCGCCGACGGCGAATTGCTGCCCGCCGTCACCCTCAAGGACGGCAGCCGTGTGCAGACCGGCACGGTGGCCACGCTGCTGCACAACATCACCCTGTACAACGCGGGCGAACGCGGCCCGGTGGAAACGGAACTGGCCGCGGCCATCCCGACCCTGTTCAAGGTCGGCCTGTTCGAATTGTTCCCGCCGACCGAGTGGATCGCCGGCGACAACCCCGGCCGGCGTCGTGTGGGCGAACTGGCATTGGCGCATCGAAGCAAGGCCGTCGCTCAGGGCACCGGCGACTGATCGCGCGGAACACGCCCGACTAGAGCAGGCGGATCCACTGCCGCAGCACGGCTTCGAACGCCGGCTGCCGACGGCGCAGCTCATCCATGTCGATGAATGCCACCCGCGCGCGATCCGGTCCCAGCCATTCCAGCAGATCGTCCGGGTCATCGATCGCGGGCCTCTGACCCGGCGCCCGCGTCTTCGCGCCGAGATGGAGAATCACGCCGATGCCCTGTCTGGCGCGTAGGTGGGTCGTGGCGAAGTACTCGCCCAGGCGCCAGCTCGGCGCATTCCATTTGATCCCTTCGGCGATGCCAGAATCCACGCCGGTCACGATCCCGCGCAATGCTTCCACCTCAGCCTTGCAGGGATGCGCGAGCGCGGCCATGAAGGCATCGACGGCTTCGGTGGTATCGGTAGCCTTGCGGTGCATGGTGTCTAATTCATTTACCCGGGATCGGGCCCGCGGATTATTCCGCGTCCGCCCGGCGCCGGTCATGCTGCGCCTGCGCCTCGATCAGTGCCGCCTTGTGCTGCTCCGCCCACCGGTCCAGGCCGGTCAGGGTGCGGTCCAGCGAATGCCCCAATGCGGTCAGGCGATACTCCACGCTCGGCGGCACCGTGCCGTGGTCGATGCGTTCGATCAGGCCGTTGCGTTCCAGTTCGCGCAGGTTCTGGGTCAGCACCTTCTGCGATACCCCGTCGATGCGCCGGAGCAACGCATTGTTGCGCACCGGACCGCGTGCCAGTTCGGTGAGGAGCGGCAACGCCCATTTGCCCGCCAGCAACGCCATCACGGCCTGCGACGGGCAGGCGCCGCTTGCGGATTCCACCATGGTGGGCGGGCTCGGCTGACCACTGTCCACAGGCACCTCGAAGTGCGTACTTGTACCGCCCACAGTGTGTGGTCAGGCTGGGCGCCCTTCAAGTGAACCCAACGGAGTCCGTGATGGCGTGGTGGCTTTTGATTCTCGCTGGCCTGATGGAGATCGTCATGGCCGGCGCACTGAAATCCGCGCAGGGATGGACGCGTCCCCTGCCCGGCGTGATCGGTATCGTCGCGGCGCTGGTCAGCATCTTCCTGCTGACCCATGCGATCCGCGATCTGCCCACGGGCACCGCCTACGCGATATGGACCGGCATCGGCGCGATCGGCGTCGCCGCGCTCGGCATCTTCGCGTATGGCGACAGTCCCTCGCCGGCTCGGTTGGGCTGCATGGCGCTGATCCTGCTCGGCATCGTCGGCCTGCGCTGGCTGGAAGCGTAGGACGCGCGCCTACGGTTCGTAGTCGTCCAAGTACACCGGCGGCAAGGCTTCGGCCTCGCGCAGCCATTCGCGCACGGTTGGCCGGGACAGCAGGCGTTCGGTCCAGTCGACGGCATGGGGCCAGGCGCTGGCGTCGACATCGTGCGCGAACAGTCGCCACAGGACCGGTACGAAGGCCAGATCCGCCAGCGACAGCGCACCGCACAGATAAGGCCCACCGCTGTGAATCAGCGCCTGCTGGCAGGCCGCCAGGATGCGCCCCGCCTCGGCCTGTTCCTGCGCGGTCATGCGCCGCCGCTGGGGATAGAAGGCGCTTTCGAACGACAGGTGACCACACAGGCCGGACAGACCGGAATGCACCCAGGCCAGCAGCGCGCGCGCCCGTGCGCGATCGCGGATGTCGGCCGGCAGCAGCGGGGACGCCCCCAGTTCGCTGGCGTATTCCATGATCGCGAGCGAGTCGTGGATGACCGTCCCGCCATCCACCAGCACCGGCACGGCGGCGGGTGGCGAGAACACGGCGATGCGCGCGAGATTCTCGAATCGCTGCGGCTTGCGGATGTCGACGATGCGTTCCTCGAATTCGATGCCCTGCTCGCGGAGCGCCAGCCAGGCGCGGAACGCCCAGCTGGAGGCATTGCGGGTGCCGCTGTAGAGAATCCGGCTCATGCGCCGAGATCGCCGTAGTGTCCGGCGACGACCACGACATAGCCATCGGGATCGCGCAGCCAGATC
Source organism: Pseudoxanthomonas sp. 134C1 (assembly GCF_057773065.1). NCBI lineage: Bacteria > Pseudomonadati > Pseudomonadota > Gammaproteobacteria > Lysobacterales > Lysobacteraceae > Pseudoxanthomonas > Pseudoxanthomonas sp. 134C1. The sequence goes on along the minus strand of NZ_JBYMTH010000001.1, from coordinate 290,908 downwards.
TCCCGATGCCGCGCATTCGGATTGACCTTCGGTCCTTCCAGCACCTCCGCGCCCGCCTGCCGGATACGATGCAGCGCGGCATCGAAATCCCCGGCCAGGAACCACAGCAGCACGCCATTGCCATGGGCGATATCCGCCTGGCCCAGATGCGGGTGCGCGTGTGCTTCCCAGCGATGCAACTGCAGGACCATCTCGTCGCCGGCCATCAGCTGTTCGTACTCGTCGCCGCCGTGACCGCTGTCCACACCAAGCACGGCCTGGTACCAGCGCCGGCTGGACGCGATGTCCCGCACCGCGATCAGTGGCTGCGGCTTCATACCGACGCCCGTGCCAGGCCGTGGCCACCTACGGGCATGGTCTCGAAATGTTCGCCGAAGCCGGCGATCAGCGGCTTGGCGCGGGCGATCACCTGCTGCACCGCCGGCAGCGACAGCGATGCCTTGTGGCTGGCGGCGCTGTCCCAGACCTCGGTGATCCAGATGCCGTCGGTATCGGCCGGATCACGGGCGACGATGTAGCTCAGGCAGCCGGGCATGGCGCCGACGTCTTCCAGCATCAGGGCGATGAGCGCATCACGCTGACCGCTCACCGCTTTCATCTTGCCAATCAATCCGTACATCGAGCCTTTTCCGTGGGTGTTCGCCGGCAGCGGCGAGGACATCATCACCGGCACCGCGCCCGCTCCGGCCAACAGATCGCGGCGCTTCATTTCATGTCTCCGCTGGTTTCCGGTCGGACGGATGGTTCACTCCGTCCTCGACCGGTACGTCACCCAGCGCGAACGGATTGACGCCATCCAGGCAACCGACGTTGTAGCCGTATTCGTTGGGGTCGGAGCGGCGCTGGTGATGCGTGTAGATGCCGCAGCGCGAGCAGAAGTAGTGCCGCGCGACCCGCGTGTTGAACTGATACAGGCTCAGTACGTTCTCGCCCTGCACCACCCGCAGACCGGTCAGTGGCACGGAAGCGACGATGGCGCCCTTGCGCCGGCACAGCGAGCAATCGCAGCGGCGCGGCCTGACGATGCCGTCGGGCAGATCCAGTTCCAGCACCACCGCGCCGCAATGGCAGCGCGCGCGATGGGTCGGCTGGATGGAAACACCACCGACTTCGCGGATCATGCCGTACCTGTCCTGTGTTCCGGCCTTTCGCGCCGGCGGAGCGCCAGTGTAGTACGCGGCGGGTGACAAGGGCCCCGGCGGCTCATGTATGGGTCAACATCAGGCAATAGCCGTCGGGGTCGGTCAACCTGAACTCGCCCCGCGGACAGTAGAACGGATGGGTCATCGGGCCGACCGCCAGTCCTTCCGCGCTAAACCGCGCATGCACCGTCGCGATGTCGTCGAAATACAGATGGAACAACACCGCCTGTTGGCCGGGAATGACCGGATCGCTGGCCCGCGCCAGCATCAACTGCCCTGCCCCGCCCTCCAGCCAGGCCCAGACCGGCGCGTCGCCGTGTTCGGGCACGTGGGTATCGCGCAGTTCGAAGCCCAGGCGTGCATAGAACGCGATGGAACGTGCCACGTCGGCGACGTGCGCCATGGCGACCAGGTTGCGAAGCGGAATGCCCATGCCGGATTCCCCTGCCGCGCGTGCGGCGTCAGCGCTTGAAGTCGGTCGGACGCTCCAGCTGGTGGATGGCGTCCTGGACATCGTCCAGTTTCGCCGCCAGCGCGACCTGTGCGTCGTACAGACCACGGTTGTAGTGGTAGGCGCCGACCTCCCGGGAGAAGAAGTCGAGCAGGAACTCGGCGTCGAACCGGCCGATGGACTGTTTCAGCTCCTCACTGAAATACAGCTGGATCCGGTTGACGATCAGCGCCTTTTCTTCCGGGGAGAACTGGATTTCGATCATGGTGTCCGCTCATTCGTCCCGGCGCGTCCATCCGCGCCGGAGGCAGGAAGGTTGATCGCCACCGGTGCATCTCATTGCCGCACCGGCGCGATCGATTCACGCACCATCATCACGCGGCCGGTCTCACCGGATGCGATCCGCGCGCCGGACTGGCGTCGGACATCCAGGTCATCGCGCCAGATCGGATTCCGACGGTTCCAGGGTCCGGAACATCACGTACGCATCCACCCACCCGGCTTGTTCGTGACGGAACGCGCCCGGCAGCGTGCCGACGATGTCGAAGCCGAGACGCCGGTACAGTTCCACCGCCGCCGCGTTGGTACTGACGACGTAGTTGAACTGGATGCCGCGGAACCCGGCGGCACGCGCGCGGGCCAGACTGTGCTCGACCAGTCGCCTGCCCACGCCCCTGCCCTGCGCCTCGGGCGCGACCGCGTACGTCGCGCTGGCGATGTGCGCGCCCCGCCCCGCGTGGTTGGCACCCAGCTTGTACATGCCAATCACCTGGCCGCCCTGCTCCGCCACCCAGGCCGCGTGCGCGCCGAACCAATGATCGCGGAAGGTGTCGCGATCGAAGTGCTCGTCGAACGGCAGCGCGTCGCCCGGCGCGATCACCGCGCGGAAGATCGCCCACATGGCGTCGAGGTCGTCATGCGTGGCGGCACGGATATGCAGCTGATCCATTTCGGCTCCCGTGGAAATCCTCATGCCTTCGGCAGCGGCCAGCCGCCGAAGGCCTTCACCGTGCGCAGCACGAAGCTGGAATTGACGTCGGCCACGCCACTGGCGTCCAGCAACCGGTCCAGCAGGAAGCGCGAGAAGTGTTCCAGATCCTGCACCACCACATGCAGCAGATAGTCCATGTCACCGGTCAGCGCGTGGCAGGCGACCACTTCGTCCCAGCGCTGCACGTTGTCGGCGAACAGCGCGATGCCGCTCTGGCCATGCTTCTCCAGCTGCACGCGGACGAAGGCCTGCAAACCCAGCCCGACGCTCTTGGGCTCGACCAGCGCCGCGTAGCCCCCGATGACGCCCGCCGCTTCCAGTCGCTGGATCCGGCGCAGGCAGGCCGACGGGGACAGGTTCACCTGGGCGGCGATTTCGGAATTGGGCGCGCGTCCCTGTTTTTGCAGCAGCGCCAATAGCCGCAGGTCGGTCCGGTCCAAGGGGAGGGATTCGGCCATTTGTTGCCTCGCAACATCATTTGACGCAACAAGGTTGCGCCATAACCCCTTTCATACGCAACTTTGCAACCCCATTGCGCGGCTCCGGCGCTAGCATGCAACCGACCGATTTCCGCCCCGGAGCCCGCCATGAACGAACCCCGCCGCGTCGAGCGCCAGCAGACCGACAAGGGATACGTGCCGGTCTATACGACCGCCGTCGTGGAGCAGCCGGCCGAATACGCGGACGCCGACCACGACACCTGGGGCAAGCTCTACGCCCGCCAGCGCGCATTGCTGGTCGGTCGCGCCTGCGACGAGTTCCTGCAGGCGCAGGACGCGATGGGTATGACCCCGGACCGGATTCCGCGCTTCAGCGAGCTCAACCGGGTACTGAAGGCGACCACCGGCTGGACCCTGATCGGGGTCGAGGGCCTGCTGCCGGAACTGGACTTCTTCGATCACCTGGCCAACCGGCGCTTCCCGGTGACCTGGTGGATCCGCCGTCCCGACCAGATCGACTACATCGCAGAACCGGATCTGTTCCACGATCTGTTCGGCCACGTGCCGCTGCTGATGAATCCGGTGTTCGCCGACTACATGGCGGCCTACGGCAGGGGCGGGGTGAAGGCACACGGCATCGGTCCGGAGGCGCTGGTCCACCTGACCCGGCTGTACTGGTACACGGTGGAATTCGGCCTGATCAACACGCCGGACGGCCTGCGCATCTACGGTGCCGGCATCGTGTCGTCGAAGGGCGAATCGCTGTACTCGCTGGAATCGGAGGCGCCCAACCGGATCGGCTTCGATCTGGAGCGGCTGATGCGCACCCGCTACCGCATCGACACCTACCAGAAGACCTATTTCGTCATCGACAGCTTCGAACAGCTGATGAACGCCACCGCGCCGGACTTCACTCCGATCTACGCGCGCCTGGCGCACCAGGAAGCGATTCCGGCCGGCGACGTGCGCGAGGGCGACCGGGTGTTCACCCATGGCACCGGCGAAGGCTGGCTGGCCGGCGGCGACATCTGAGATCCATCCTGTGGAAGCGACGTCAGTCGCGATTCGCGGCCATCTCGCGGTCGAGTCCATGGCGGGTCACCTGCATCGCTGTCGCGACTGACGTCGCTCCCACAACACGCATACCCGGACATTCCAACGGTTGCGCGGACAGGCCCTAGAATGCGCGCATGATGCACTTACCGCGCGCCACGCTGGCGCTGGCCCTTCTCGTCGCCTTGCCAGCGGCCGCGCAGGACACCGCGCGCACCCTGGACCGTGTCACCGTGCAGGCTGCACGCCTGGATGGTGTCTCCGCGTTCGACACACCGGCGTCACTCGATCTCATCGATCTGCGCGAGGACGCCGCCAGCGCGGGCGTCAATCTGTCCGAGCGACTGGGCGGCGTGCCCGGACTGCTTGCGCGTGACCGGCAGAACTACGCGCAGGACACCCAGCTGTCCATCCGCGGCTTCGGCGCGCGCGCGACCTTCGGCGTGCGCGGCGTGCGGCTGTACGCGGACGGCATTCCGGCCACGCTGCCGGACGGGCAGGGCCAGCTTTCGCATTTCAACCTGATGGGGGCGGAGCGGGTGGAAGTACTTCGCGGTCCGTTCTCGGCGCTGTACGGCAACTCCTCGGGCGGGGTGGTGCAGTTGTTCAGCGCGCGCGGCGAAGCGCCGGGCGAACTGCGCGTGCAGGGCTCGGCCGGCAGCCATGCCACCCGCACGCTGGGCGCGCGCTGGTCGGGCGCGCAGGGCAGGGTGCACTACAACCTCGCGGCCAGCGTGTTCGATACCGACGGCTACCGGGATCACAGTGCCGCGCGGCGCGAATCCTTCAACGGCAAGCTGGGTCTGGATCTGGCAGGCGAGGGCACCCTGGATCTGGTGTTCAATCATTTCGACTCACCGCGCGCACAGGACCCGCTTGGCCTGACCCGCGCGCAGTGGCGCGCGGATCCAACGCAGGCGGTCGCCGCCGCGCACCAGTTCAACACCCGCAAGTCGGTGCGCCAGGATCAACTGGGACTGGTGCTGGATCAGCCGCTGGCCGGTAGCCATCGCCTGCGCGCGACGGCCTATGCCGGCACCCGTGACGTGGCGCAGTTCCTGCCGCTCCCGGTCGGCGCGCAGGGCAATCCGCTCAACAGCGGCGGCGTCATCGATCTGGGCAATGACCAGGCCGGCGTCGACGCGCGCTGGTCGTGGCGGGGCGAACTCGCGACGCGGCCGTTCGAGGCCACCGTGGGCGTGAATGCGGATCGCCAGCGCCAGCACCGGCGCGGCTACGAGAATTTCATCGGGACGCAGTGGGGCGTGCGGGGCCGGCCGCGTCGCGACGAGCGCAACCGGGTGGAGAACGTGGACCAGTACGCGCAGGCGTGGTGGCGATTCGCCGATCGCTGGTCGCTGCTCGCCGGTGCGCGCCACAGCGCGGTGCGGTTCGCCTCGCGTGATCACTACGTCACCGCCTCCAATCCCGATGACAGTGGCCGGGTGCGCTACGCCGAGACCACGCCGGTCGCGGGTGTGATGTTCGACGCCGGTGCCGATTGGCGTCTCTATCTGTCGAGCGGGCGCGGTTTCGAGACCCCGACCTTCAACGAACTCGGCTATCGCGCCGACGGTGGCGCCGGCCTGGCGCTGGACCTGCGTCCGGCGATCAGCCGGCATTGGGAACTGGGCAGCAAATGGCGCTGGGGCGCCGGCGAACTGGCGGTCGCGCTGTTCCGCGCGGACACCGACGACGAACTGTCCGTGGCCAGCAACCTCGGCGGCCGCAGCACCTACCGCAACGTCGGCCGGGCACGCCGGCAGGGTGCGGAAGCGAGCCTGCGCGCGGCGTTCGGCGAGCACTGGCACTGGCAGGCCGCGTGGACCTGGCTGGACGCGGAATTCCGCGATGGTTTCCTGACCTGCGCACGCAGCGGCTGCGCGGTACCCGACACGCCGGTGCGGGCCGGCACGGCCATTCCCGGCACCGCGCGCCAGCAGTTCTTCAGCCGGCTCGAATGGCAGTCGGACACCTGGAGCGCCGCCGCCGAGGCCGTCGCCCAGGAGCAGGTGAGCGTGAACGACATCGGCAGCGAGCAGGCGCCCGGCTACGCGCTGCTGCATCTGGAAGCCGCTCGCCGCTGGCGCTTCGGCAACGACACGCTGCGTGCTTTCCTGCGCGTGGACAACGTGCTGGACCAGCGCTATGCCGGCTCGGTGATCGTCAACGAAGGCAATGGCCGCTATTACGAGCCCGGACCCGATCGCGGCGTCCTGCTCGGTCTGGAGTGGCGCAGAGCCCCCTGACGCCGCGGCTCAGGCATCCGACGGCGGCGGTCCGACCCGGCGGAAGTAGGCTTCCAGACCACGTTCCGGATCGTCCGCGAAAATTTCGCCGGTTTCATCGAGCTGGAAGATGCGGTCCGGCCGGAAGTTGCGGAAGTCGCCACGGTAGCGACACCACGCGCCGAGGGTCCAACTGCCGCCCCAGAACGCCAGGCACAATGGCTCCACGTCGCGCCCGGTTTCCTCGCCGGAATGATCGGCGTAGCGGAGCCGCAGCACATGGCGCTGCTCGATGGCGTCGTGCAGGCGATCCAGCAGGCCGGTGGATTCGAAGCGGTCCTTGAGTTCGGGCGCATAGATGCGGGTGCGCTGCGCGCGCGCCTGCAATTCGGGCGGCAACACCGCCTGGATCTTCAGCAGCGCCGAGCGCGCGCCCACCGACAATCGCTGGCCACCGAAGGCCCGCACGAAGCGCGTGCCGACCACCAGGGCTTCGAGTTCGTCGGCGTTGAACATCAGCGGCGGAATGTCCGCGCCCTTGCGCAGCAGGTAGCCGACCCCGGCCTCGCCTTCGATCGGCACGCCGGACAGTTGCAGGTCGGCGACATCGCGATAGACCGTTCGCAACGAGACCGCCAGGGTCTCGGCGAGGGTGCGGGCGGGCAGGGCGGTACGGCGTCCACGCAGGGCATGGATGATCAGGAACAGGCGGTCGGCGCGGCGCATGCCGGCATCATCCCTTGCCGGCGGCGACGGGCGCAAAGGGGCATGGGCATCTCAGTCCTCCCTCGCATGCGGAAAATCGCGGCCCATCCGCGAACGCGCGGTCGGCGCCAGCCGCAGCAGCTCGGTGCGGTGGGGTTGCGCACCTATCCGCCACGCGGCCTGGAGTTGCCGGTCGCAACGTTCGTGGGTGGCCTCGTCGGCGAACTGGAGGATGCAGGCAAACAGATGCTCGCCTTCGCGCACCGGCAGGGCGGGATAGTCGTTGGGCGTGTTGCTGGTCACCAGGGTCGCGAGCACCCGCGCATGCATGCCTTCCAGCCATGGCCGCTGGATCTGCTCGAAGTGGGCCAGCCACTCCGCATTCACCGGCGCGTCGAAGTAGTGCAGGCAGATGACGACACGCGCCTGTTCCGGTGCGGCCGCATCCCTGGCCGGCGGCGGTGCGGATACACGCAGCGCGGGACCCGATACCGCCGGCCGCAGCAACAGCACGTTGTCCGAATCGATCATCGTCGCGTTGGCCGCGTCCCGGTGGGCGCGCCAGGCCGGTCCCTGATAGAACCGGGCCAACGCTTCGCGCCGCGCCGCCATGTCGGCAAAGCCACGCAACCAGACGAAACGATCCGGCTCGTCCAGATCGCGGAACTGGCCGAGCAGCATCATGCCTTCGGCTTCCTGGGTCTCGACGAACTCGCGCTCGAAGAGCGTGATCAGATCATCGCGGCGGCCCGGATGCAGGGTGTATTGGCGCAGTTCGATCACGCCGGGAACCCGCGAAGCGGTCGGCGGTGCAAGCGGGCTCCGGCGGGGCGCGCGCATCACGGATGGGGAAAGGGTCTCCAGCATGACTTCACTCCTGACGCAGGGTATCGACGACGGCGGCATCCATCTCCAGCACCACCGACAGGTATTCCTCGATCATGTCGAGCACCGCCTGGCGCGGTCCCTCACGCCACTCCGCGCCGCCGTAGAAAGCGTCCTGCTCACGCTGACGTGCCTCCAGGTCGGCATAGGCGCGGATCAGCAGGTAGGAACTGCCGTCATGCGGCGAAGGCCCATGCCGCACGACATCCGTTTGCCAGCGCCGCAACATCGGCGCGGCCGTGGTGGTGATCAGCCGGTGGAAGGCGTCCCGGGTACCGGGGCGCAGGCGATAGCTGCGGATTTCGACGGTCCGCAGGGAGGACGTGGCGCTCACGCGGCCTCCCGGGTCAGGTACATATGCCAGTTGGTTTCCCAGTGACCACCGCGATCCGGCGAGAACGCCTGCTCCCAGTGCGCGCTGTCCGGCTGGATTTCATGCCATCGGAACCGCACCTGGATCTCGCGGCCCTTGTGGCGATCGCGGCCATGGAAGGTACCCACGCCATTCTCGAAACGGCCGGTTACCGGTGGTTCGAGCAGCCCTTGCTGGTTGTTGGCCCAGTACAGGCTCCACTGGCGCTGGAGTGGGTCGTACAGGCGCAGGGTCATGCCGCGGTAGCCACCCGCCCAGTCGGTGACGAACTCGTCCACGTTGCCGACGCCGCCCAGCACCGGACCACACTGCTGACGCGCTTCGAAACTTTCCCATTCGTCGCAGCCCGCCAGCCGTTCCTTCAGGCGCACGTTGCGCACGCGCCAGAGGCCATGCAGGAAGTCGAAATCGTGGCGGCCCTCGGCGGGCAGGGCGTGGCCGGGGGAGGCCGGATAGGTGATCTGGTCACCGCTGACCAGGCTGCGGCCCAGCCCCGCGACGTAGGCCTGGAAGGCACGCGGCAGCAGTTCCTGTGCACGGGTCGTCAAGCTCCGGGGACTCATGCGCTTTCCTCCTGAAATGGCAGGCATGCATCTTGGCGGGGGGCTGCTGACAGCGTGGTGTCAGCAGCCCGCGACCTGCCGGAAGTCACGACTTTCGCCACAGCCGTGGCGCGCGGAGGTCGCGGCAGGCAGCATGTCCGCATGCACGAACGCCTCAAACTGCTGCTGCAACCCCTGAACCTGTCCGGCGTCCTGACCTGGGCCGCGGTGATGCTGGCGATGCGCGGCGAAACGGGCGGCCTGAACGGTGCGCGCCTGGGTGCGCTGCTGGTGTTCCTGGCCGCGTTCCTGCTGCTGGACCAGCCCGGCGTGGGCCGGCGCCTGCGCGATGCGCTGCTGTGGCTTCAGTTGCTGGTCGCGCTGCTCATGATCGGACTGGCTCCGCGCACCGGCACCGCGCCGGTCCTGCTGGTGGTGGTCGCCGCGCAGCTGGCGATGACCTGGCGGCCGCTGCACGCATTGCTGGTGATGCTCGGGGCCAACCTGATCTTCGGCCTGTTGATGGTCCGCGCCGGGCACGACGCGGCCTGGTTCATGGTGGCGATCTATTCCGGCTTCCAGGCCTTCGCCGCGCTGATCGGCCATTACGCGCGCAGCGCCGAGAACGCGCGCGATCGGCTGGCGCTGGTCAATGCCGACCTGCTGGCCACCCGTGCCCTGCTGGCCGACAGCGCGCGCGACGCCGAACGCCTGCGGGTCGCGCGCGAACTGCATGATGTCGCCGGACACAAGCTCACCGCGATGAAGCTCAACCTGCGCGCGCTGGCCGCCGATCCGGCGCTGGCCGAACGCCCCCAGATCCGCCTGAGCGAACAACTGGCCAGCGAACTGCTCGAGGACATCCGCAGCGTGGTGCAGGCGCTGCGCGATTCGCGTGGCCTGGATCTGGAGACCGCGCTGCGGGCGCTGGCCGCGCCGTTGCCGCAGCTGCGCATGCAGTTGCGCATCGCCGATGATGCCGTGATCCGCGACCCACAACTGGCCGAGACGGTGCTGCGCATCGTCCAGGAGGCCATGACCAACGCGGCCCGCCATGCCGGCGCGAGTACGCTGTGGGTGGACCTGCGACGGGATGCGCGTCAATTGGCGCTGCGGATCGTCGACGACGGCCAGGCCCCCGCCCAGCTGCGCGAAGGCAATGGCCTGGCCGGCATCCGCGAGCGCGTCGCCGGTGTCGGTGGACAGCTGCACATCGGCCGCGGCCTGGCCGGCAACCTGGAATTGACCGTGGAGTTTCCCGCATGAACGATGCATCCGGATCCGCCCTCGTGCGGATCGCGCTGGCCGACGATCAGGCCCTGGTCCGCGCCGGTCTGCGCGCCCTGCTGGACGGCCCGGACGGCATCCAGGTGGCGTTCGAGGCCGACGGCGGCGCCGAACTGCTGGCGCGGATCGCCACCTCCCCGGTGGACGTGATCCTCAGCGACATCCGCATGCCCGGCGTGGACGGCATCGACGCCCTGCAGCAGCTGCGCGCGCGCGGCGATCGCACCCCGGTGCTGCTGCTGACCACTTTCGATGACGGCGATCTGCTGCTGCGGGCGGCCGAGGCCGGCGCGCAGGGATTCCTGCTCAAGGACGCCGCGCCGGAGGATCTGCGCACCGCCATCCGCCGGGTGGCCGAAGGCGACACGCTGCTGCAGCCGGTCTCCACCGAGCCGGTGCGCGCGCGCTATCGGTTCCACGACGAGTCGCCTCCCAGCGAACGCTTCAGCGAGCGCGAAGTCGCCATCCTCCGCCTGCTCGCCGGCGGCTATTCCAACAAGGAAATCGCGCGCACGCTGTTCCTCGCCGAAGGCACGGTGAAGAACTACGTATCCAACATCCTCGACAAGCTCGACACCCGCGACCGCACCCGCGCCGTCCTCAAGGCGATCACCCTGCGGATCATCTGATCAGTCTCTCCTTGTGGGAGCGACGCAAGTCGCGACGATTCCGTATCTGATTGAATGACGGTCGCGACTCTCCTCGCCCCCACAGGGGTACGGGATTACATTCACTCAGGTCAGCACCAGCACCGCCAATCCCGCCGCCAGCGCCGCCAGCAGACCGGCCGCGACACGCACGCCGTAGGCGGCACCGCCGCTGATCCAGGCGATCACCGACTTGGTCGCCAGGCTCGCGCCCAGCAGCGCCAGCATCAGCCAGCGTGCTTCGATGTCGCTCAGTCCACCGCGCGCGAACTGGTTGGCCAGCGTCGCCACCGCCGCATGCAGCTCCGCGGTCGCCGAGATCACCGCCGCGGCCATCGCGCCACGCGGGCCGATCCACGCCGCCAGCGCGGCCGACACGAAGGTCAACACGGCCACCACCAGCGCGAATCCCAACGCCTGCCCGAATCGGAACATCCGGCTCTCCGCGGTCGGCGGCGCGGCGGGATCATCGCGCCCCGCGCGCAGACCCAGCAGGCCACCGACCAGCAGCACCGCACCGATCGCCGCCAGCTCCGGCCACAGATCGATGACCAGCGGGGGCGACACCGCCCACAGGATCGGCACGCACAGACTGAGTGAAGCCAGGTTGGACAACAGCGCCGCCGCCACCGCCGAGGATCGCAGCGCGGGGGTTTCACGGGCGCGCTGGCCGAATCCGATCACCGCCGCGGTGGACGAGACGTAGCCGGCGAAGAAACCGGCGACGGCCAGTCCCCAGCGGTTGCCGATGAGGCGCAGGGCGACATGGCCGAGCGCGCTCACCGCCATCACCAGCACCACCAGCTTCCACAGGGTCGCCGGATTGATGGCCTGGAACGGGCCGATTGCCTCGTCCGGCAGGATCGGCAGGATCACCAGGGCCGAGGCCAGCAACAGCAGGCCGTCGAACACCTCGCGCTCGCTCAGCACCTGGCGGGTCAGGCGATGCAGCGGCTCCTTGGCGTACAGCAGCAGGGCCGCGACCACGGCCAGGCCGGTCGCCAGCGGCGGCGATCGCACCGCCAGCGCGCCCAGCAGCGCGGTCAGGAGCAGGGCGACCTCGCTGGTCAGGCCGACATCGTGTTCGCGCGTGCCCAGATAGGCGAGGGCGGCCAGGACCACCACGCCGGCCAGCATCACCAGCAGCACCGGCAGGCCGAGCTGGGCGGCGACCGCCGCGCCCAGCGCGGTCAGGGCATGGGTGCGCAGGCCGGCGATGGCGCTGGCCTCGCCCCCGGCCCGCTCGCGGACCAGGCCGATCAACAGGCCCAGCCCCAGCGCCGAGGACAGGGACAGCCATACCGCCGGGGGCGTGGGAATCAAGGCGCGACCTCAGGTCCATGAAATTGGTCTTGCATTGGTCCGCAATGTCCGGACAATGCGCGGTTCTTCCGCCCGCCATCCTGCCATGCCCACGCCCACCGCCCATACCGTCTCCCTCAGCCGCTATTTGATCGAGGAGCAGCGCGCCGGCCGCATCGACGCCGAGCTGCGCCAACTGATCGCGGTGGTCGCGCGGGCCTGCACCAGCATCTCCATCGCGGTCAGCAAGGGCGCGCTGGGCGGGGTGCTCGGCGACGCCGGCACCGGCAACGTCCAGGGCGAGGCGCAGAAGAAGCTGGACGTGCTCAGCAACGACATCCTGCTGGAGGCCAACGCCTGGGGCGGCCACCTGGCGGCCTGCGCCTCGGAGGAAATGGAGCACAGCCAGCCGATTCCGGACGCCTATCCGCGCGGTGGCTTCCTGCTGCTGTTCGATCCGCTGGACGGCAGCTCCAACATCGACGTCAACGTCTCGGTCGGCACCATCTTCTCGGTCCTGCGCAGCCCCGAGGGCGTCGGCCGCCCGGGCGACGAACATTTCCTGCAACCGGGCCGCCGGCAGGTCGCCGCCGGCTACTGCATCTACGGGCCCAGCACGATGCTGGTGCTGACCACCGGCCACGGTACCCACGCCTTCACCCTGGACCGCGAACAGGGCGCGTTCGTACTGACCCAGCGCGACATGCGCATCCCCGAGGACACCCGCGAATTCGCCATCAACGTGTCCAACCAGCGCCACTGGGAGGCGCCGATGCAGGCCTACGTCGCCGATCTGCTGGCCGGCAGCGAAGGCCCGCGCGGCAAGGACTTCAACATGCGCTGGATCGCCAGCATGGTCGCCGACGTGCACCGCATCCTGACCCGCGGCGGCATCTTCATCTATCCCTGGGACCGCAAGGATCCCGGCAAACCGGGCAAGCTGCGGCTGATGTACGAGGCCAACCCGATGGGCCTGCTGGTCGAGCAGGCCGGCGGCGCGGCCAGCACCGGCCGCGAATCGATCCTGGACCTGCAACCGGGCCACCTGCACCAGCGCGTGCCGGTGTTCCTGGGTTCGCGCAACGAGGTGGAAGCGGCGGCGCGGTATCACCTCGAAACCCGCTGATCCTCGTCCTTGCAGGAGCGACCCAAGTCGCAACCATAAGCATCCCGGCTCCAGGTAGCGTCGCGACTCACGTCGCTCCTACAAGACCCGCCAGCAAATCAGAACAACTCCCCCTGCGGCGAGGGCGGTCGTGGCGGCACGAACCTGCTTGTATCCAGTCCCTGATGCCTGCGCCGATCGAAGCCCAGCCGCCGATAGGCCAGATCGAATCGGCGCGCGAGCAGATCCGCGTAGACCCCGTCGCCACTGAACCGCTTGCCGAAACGGGCGTCGTAGTCCCTGCCGCCGCGCAGTTGCTGGATGGTGCTCATCACGTGTTCGGCGCGCTGCGGCAGGTGGGTCTGCAGCCAATCGCGGAACAGCGGCGACACTTCGTGCGGCAGGCGCAGCAGCACATAGCCGGCTGAATCGGCACCCGCCCCGCGCGCCGCCTCCAGCACGGCTTCCAGCTCGCTGTCGTTCACCCAGGGAATCACCGGCGCGAACATCACCCCGACCGGGATGCCGGCTTCGCTCAGCCGGCGCACGGCGCGCAGGCGCGAATGCGGCGCCGACGCCCGTGGCTCCAGCCGCGACGACAGAGGGTTGTCCAGCGTGGTGATCGAAAAGTACACCTGCACCAGGTGATCCCGCGCCATCGGCGCCAGCAGATCCAGGTCGCGCTCGACCAGCGCGTTCTTGGTGATCAGGGAGAAGGGATGCCGGGTTTCGGCCAGCACCTCGATGATGCGCCGGGTCAGCCCCAGCTTCCGCTCGGTCGGTTGGTAGGCATCGGTATTGATGCCCAGGGCGATCGGGCTGCAACGGTAGCCCGGCTTCGCCAGCTCCGCGCGCAGCACCTCGGGCGCGTTGGTCTTGGCGAAAATCCGGGTTTCGAAATCCAGTCCCGGCGAAAGGTCCAGATAGGCGTGGCTCGGCCGGGCGAAGCAGTACGAACAGCCGTGCTCGCAACCGCGATAGGGATTGAGCGATTGCTGGAACGGGATGTCCGGCGACTGGTTGCGGCTGATGATGCTGCGCGCGCGCTCCTCGGTTACCCGGGTGGCCGGCGCGGACTCGATTTCGTCCTCGCGATCCCGCTCGTGCCAGCCGTCATCCGCCGTCTGCGCGACGGTCACGGCGAAACGGCCCGGCAGGTAGCCGGTGGAACCACGCCCTTTGATCGCATCACCCATCCGCGCAGATTACGTCGGGGTCGTCTCAACGACGGCGACACCGCATAGAATCCGGGCATGCTGGAAACCCTGAACCACTGGTGGGATGCCTTCCTGTCCATCCCGCACCTGAGCCGCTGGCTCACCGCAGCCTGGCTGCTCTACCTGATTCCGCTGTGCGGATGGATCGTGCTGCAGAAGCGCGAGCCGGTCGCCACCCTCAGCTGGGTGCTGTCGCTATCGCTGTTGCCCTACGTCGGCTACCTGATCTACTTCCTGCTCGGGCCGCAGAAAATCAAGCGCCAGCAATTGCGCCGGCACCAGTCGCGCACCGGTCTGGACACCTACGAGGTGTTCTGCCCGGTGGACGAGGGCTGTACCGAACTGGCGATGCTGGCCCAGACCACCACCGGCCTGCCGCCGTCCACGGCCACGTCCGTGCAGCTGCTGGTGGATGGTTCGGCCACCTACGAGGCCATCCTCGACGCGGTCCGGCAGGCCACCAACCATATCCACCTGGAGTACTACATCTACAACCCGGATCGCTGCGGCCAGCGCCTGCTGGAGGCGCTGATCGCCAAGGCGCGGGAAGGGGTGAAGGTGCGGCTCCTGCTCGATGCGGTCGGCTCCTCGCGGGTAGGCCGGCGTTTCCTCCAGCCGCTGCACGAGGCCGGCGGCGAAAGCGCCTGGTTCCATCCGACCCGATTCCGGCCGTTCACCCGGCCCTGGGTCAACATGCGCACCCACCGCAAGATCGTGGTGGTCGACGGTCGCATCGCCTTCACCGGCGGCATCAACATCACCGACGAGGAGGACGAATCGCTGCGGCCCGACGCCTATCGCGATCTGCATCTGCGGATGGAGGGCGACGTCGTGCGCAGCGTGCAGCAGGTCTTCGTCGAGGATTGGGTGTATGCCACCGGCCAGAAGCGCAAGGACTTCCAGGGCACGCGCTTGTGGCATGCCACCGACAACGGCATCGAGGGCGGCATCGCGGCGCAGACCCTGGTGTCCGGCCCGGATTCGTCGTGGGAGCCGATCCATCGCACGCACGTGGCCGCCATCCACGAAGCGAAGTCGCGGGTCTGGCTGGTGACACCCTATTTCGTGCCCGGCGAGGCGGCGCGGATGGCGCTGACCTCGGCCGCCCTGGGCGGCCTGGACGTGCGCCTGCTGGTGCCGAAGATGAGTGATTCACGCCTGGTCACCTATGCCGCCCGTTCGTATTTCGACGAGCTGCTGGCGGCCGGCGTGAAGGTGTACGAGTACGGCCCGCGGATGATGCACAGCAAGGCGCTGTTGTGCGATGACAACCTGGCGTTGATCGGCAGTGCCAATTTCGATCACCGCAGCTTCCGCCTGAACTTCGAAATCTCCATGCTGTTCCGCGATCGCGGCCTCGCCGGCCGGCTGGCCCAGCTGCTTGAAGGCGAGTTCGCCGCGTCCGCCCCCGTGCATCTGCAGCGTCGGCGCTCGCTGTGGCGGCATCGCCTGCCCGAGGCATTGGCGCGGCTGACGTCGCCGCTGTTGTGATCGGCGCCGCTGCCCGCCATCGCCCGGCGTTGTACACTCCCGCCATCCAGGGGAGGGACGGTCATGCACTGGCTCTATCTATTGTTTGCGGTGGGCGCGCTGGTGCTGTCCATGCGCACCACGTCGACCGCGCTGATGGTGGTCGGCCTGCTCGCGTCGCTGGGCCTGTTCGTCGCATGGATCGTCAGCTGGTACGCCGCGCGGATGGGCGACACGCAGCGCGACGAATCGCAGATGATCGATCCTGCCGAACTGCGCCGCCTGCGCGAGCTGGCGGAGGCACGCAAGCAGGGGACGGCGCCGCCCTCGGGACCCCCTCCGCTGTGAGGGCCACCCTCCGCTTCGCAGGGAGGTCGACATGACCGTCCTGAGCGTCAACGTGAACAAGATCGCCGTGCTGCGCAATTCGCGTGGTGGCGACGAACCGGACGTGGTGCGCGCGGCGCGCGCCTGCCTGTACGCCGGCGCGCATGGGATCACCGTGCATCCGCGCCCCGACCAGCGCCATGTCCGGGCCGACGATGTCCACGCACTCGCCGAACTCACCCGCGGCAGCCACGTGGAACTGAATCTGGAGGGCAATCCGTTCGCGCCTCCGCGCGAGGGCTATCCCGGCTTCCTCGCACTGTGCGAACAGGCGCGTCCCGCACAGGCGACGCTGGTGCCGGACAGCGACGGCCAGATCACCTCGGACCACGGCTTCGATTTCGATCGCGACGCCGGGCGCCTGCAGCCATTGATCGCGGAACTGAAATCCCATGGCTGCCGGGTCAGCGTGTTCGTCGATGCCGGCTGTCCATCACTGGAAAAAGCCGCCGCGATCGGAGCCGATCGCATCGAGATCTACACCGGTCCGTTCGCCGAGGCGATGGCGGCCGGGGAAGCCGACGCCGAACTCGCCCGCTGCATCCAGACCGCCCGGCATGCCCACTCCCTGGGCATGGGCGTCAATGCCGGCCATGACCTGAGCCAGGCCAACCTGCAGGAATTCCTGGAAGCGGTCCCGGACGTACTCGAAGTGTCGATTGGCCACGCGCTGATCGGCGAAGCCCTGTACGCCGGTCTGCACCGGACGGTGCAGAACTACCTGGCCATCCTGGAATCGGTCCGCGCCGAGCGGGCAACCAGCTGAAGGCGGCCCGCCCGGAACTACCCGCGGTTCGACTCAGCGTTCCCGCCAGCTGACCTGCTGGATGCCGCTGGCCCGTACCTGCGCCAAGGCGGTGACAACCTGCTGATAACTGGCATCCGGCGAAGCGCGCAGGGTCAACACGGCCTTCGGATCGCTGCGCAACGCATCGTCCAGGCGCTGGCGCAGGTCCGACGCCGACAGCGCGCGGTCGTCCAGCATCAGTGTGCCGTCAGCGGATATGTCGAGGCTGAGGATCAGGGGCTTGGCCTGATCAATCGGCGGGGTCGACTGCGGCAAGGCCAGATCCAGCGGCCGCGAAAGCAGCGGCGCGGTGACCATGAAGATGATCAGCAGGACCAGCATGACATCGACCAACGGGGTGACATTCATCTCCGCCAGGGCGGAGGGACGTGCGGTTGCGGAGAAAGCCATGGCGTACTCCTTTCGCGTCGGGTCGGAATCCACGCTACGCCCGACCGCAACCTCCTGGCAAGGGGGGAGCCGAAAATCTTGTGGGAGCGCGACGTGAGTCGCGACCGGGAGCGGCCTCTCCGCCGGGAGCCCCGTTTCGCGCGCCCCGGCTTTTCAACTGACCATGTTTCCCGGTCGCGACTTGCGTCGCTCCCACAGGAAATCACCGCGAAGATGCAAAAAAAACGCCGCCCGAGGGCGGCGTTCAATAGGTTTGCGTCTATGTGTGCTTACTGCACGAAACCGATTTTCAGCATCTGTGCGTTCTTGGCGGCGGCCAGTACTTTCGCCATCACGTCGTACTGGGCGTCCGGGTTCGCATCGATGCGCAGTTCCGGCTGGTTGGTCGGATCACGCTGGATCTCCTGCTCCATGCGCTGCTGCAGATCGCGCACGTTGACCGGAGAGTTGTTCCAGTAAACCGAGCCACCCGCATCGATACGCAGATCGATCGGCGGCGGCGGTTCCTTCAACTGCGGCGGCGGGTTGATCACACGCTGCGGCAGGGCCACGTCGATCGGGTAGGTCATGATCGGCGCGGTCACGATGAAGATGATCAAGAGCACCAGCATCACGTCCACGAGGGGCGTGACGTTGATGTCGGCCATGGGGCCCTTGCTTCCACCACTACTGAATGCCATGGCTCACTGCCCCTTTTCTTTGGTGGCGACGTAGCCGATATCCAGCATGCCCTGGCCCTGCGCGATCTTCGTCACCTCGTTGATCGTGCGCATCTTGGTGGTGCGATCACCACGCAGATTGAGCTTGGGCTGCGGTTGCAGCTGAGCCGTGCTGGACAGGCGCGACTCCAGGATTTCCTTGCTGATCGCTTCGTCGTTCCAATACAGCGAGCCATCCTCCTTCACCGAGACGGTGATGGGCGGAACCGGCGGGGCCTTCTTGTCGTCTTCGCTCTGCACGAGGTTCGCCTCGGGCAGTTCGATCTTCACCTTATGCGACATCAGCGGCGCGGTGATGATGAAGATGATCAGCAGCACCAACATCACGTCCACGAGGGGCGTGACGTTGATTTCGGCCATGGGGCCACTGCTATTACCACTACTGAAAGCCATTTTCGGGCTCCGTCAATGCTTGTCGATATGCCTGGGACTGCTGTTGCCGTTGACTCAGCGAACGCGCGAGCCGGTGGCGAAGAAGTCGTGCAGATCGTGGGCGAACGTATCGAACTTGGAGATGGTCGAACTGTTCGTCTTGCTGAAGAAGTTGTACGCGAACACGGCCGGGATCGCGACGAACAGACCGATGGCGGTCATGATCAGCGCTTCACCCACCGGGCCGGCGACGGCGTCGATGGAGGCCTGGCCGGTGGCGCCGATGCGGATCAGGGCGCCGTAGATGCCCCACACCGTACCCAGCAGACCCACGAACGGCGCGGTCGCACCGACGGTGGCGAGCAGGGTCATGCCGCTCTGGAGCTTCGAGCTCTCGCGGGTGACGGCCTGGCGCAGGGCGCGGTCAACGAACTCGGAACGGCTCAGGGCTTCGCCCAGACCGGTGCTGGAACCCTCGGCGCGCTGGTGGTGCGCGGCGGCCTGGGCAGCGTCCAGGGCGATCTTGGAGAACGGCTCGTTCTTCGGCTGTTCTTCCATCAGGCGGATGGCGTCCTGCGCGTTCGGGGTTTCCCAGAAGGTGCTGACGACGCGGTCGGCCTGACCTTTCAGGCGAACGCTCTTGAGCGAGTTGATGACGGTCCAGTACCAGGACATGGCCGACATGGCGACCAGGATGAGCAGCACTGCCCAGGAGACGGCGTACTCGCCGGGCTTTTGCACCATTTCGGTGATCAGGTGCTCGAAGCCCATGTTGGTGAGGGCACTCGCGGCGTTGTTGCCCCCGGCTGCGGCGGCGATGATGGTTTCCTGCAGCATGACGCTTACCTTTATTTAAGTGTGTTGATTGAGGGTGTTGCGGGTGACGAAACGGATGGGGTAACTCGGGACGGGCGGCGTCAGCCGCCCATCTTGAAGTCGACCGGGACGCGGACGCGACCGGCGGCCTTCTGGCCGTTGACGACGGACGGATTGAAGCGCCACTTGCGGGCGGCTTCCATCGCGGCGCGATCCAGGTCGCGGTTGCGGCTGGACTTCTCGACCGAGACGTTGGTGACGTTGCCGCTGGCATCCACGTCGATGATCAGGATGACCGTGCCTTCGATGCCGGCGCGGGCAGCCGACGGCGGGTAGCGCGGCGGATTCATGTTCTTGGACGAGATGTCCACGCTGGCGCCGATATCGGCGACCGGGGCCGGCGGCGCGGGCGGGGCCGGCGGCTGGTAGACGTCGGTCGGGCGCGGTTCGGACACTTCGACCGGCGGCGCTTCCGGCGGCGGCGGCAGCGGAGTCTGCTTCGGCGGCGCCAGGTTCTTGACCGGCGGCGGCGGCGTGTCCTGCTTCGGCGGCGGCGGCGGCGGGGGCGGCGGCGGCGGGGGTGCGTCAACGATCACCACGGAGGTACGTTGCGTTTCCTCCTTGTCCGCCGGCGGGGCAACCGCAGGAATGAGCAGCAGCAGCAGTGCGGCCGCGTGCAACGCGATCACGAAAGCTATGCCGATGATACGGGGCCAGTTGAGGCTCTTGTCCTCTTCTTCTTCCCGGTACCGATTGATGACCAGTTGTTCAGCCATGCGCCAATGAACTCAAGGTTGGTGCGGGACGTCGGAACGTCCGCGTCGTATTAGGTTCCCCCCACCTGACTTTTGGCAGGGGGAACTCTCAGCTTATACCATTCCGTGGTGCCAAAACCATCGTTTTTTCGATGTTTCTGGGCGTGCGAATATTGGTTTTCCGTTAGGGCAGGGCCAAGATCTTCTTGGCGTCCTCGGGCTTCTTCAGCCCCTTGTCCAACGCGGACTTGGCAGCCTGCTTGGCCTCCGGAATCCGGTCTTCCTGCCACAGGACGCGCGCCAGGTTCAGGTAGGTTTCGCCATTGGGCGACTGTGGCGCGGCCTTTTTCCAGGCCTCGATGGCCTGCGGGATCTGTTCGGAATAGTAGTAGGACTGTGCCAGGGCCAGCTGGACCTGATAGTCGTCCTTCAGCACGCCCTTCTGCAGACCCTCGTTGATGACCGAGATGACGTCCTTTTCGCGGCCGTCCATGTTGGCGTACATGCTGTACAGCTGACGGTATTCGCGATCATCGGTGAGCTGCCCGGAGGAACGCATTTTCTCCAGCACGCCGGCGGCCTGATCGGTCTTGTCGGCCTGCAGGTAGACCGAGGCGAGATTCATCTGCGCCTTCTTGTCGGCCGGGTTCTTGGCGGCGAGCTGCTCGGCCAGCTTGACGGCCGCGTCGTTCTGGCCGGCTTCGGCGTAGCTGGCCATCAGGATCTGCATCCAATCGTTCTTCGGTTCCGGAGAGGCCTCGATGGCCTGCTTCAGGAACGGAATCGCATCGGCGTAACGCTCGGCGCGATACAGGATGTTGCCCTTGACGACCAGTTCCTCCGGCTTCTGCGACTTGGTCTCGGCGAAGAACTTGTCCATCGTCGCCAGTGCTTCGGTGTACTGGTCATCCTGCATCTGCAGCTGGGCCAGGAAGAACATCGTCTGGTAGTGGTTGTTGTTGTCCAGGCCGTTGAACTCCAGGACCTTGTTCGCGTAGTCCTTGGCCAGCTTGGAATCATCCTTGCCGTAAGCGGCCTGCGCGCCGATCTGCGCGGCGACCGACTTGTCGTAGGCGTTGGCCTTGTCGCTGGCGATGATTTCGTTGACGAGCGTCATCGTCTCGTCTTCGTTGTTTTCCTTCTCGTAGGCCTTGAACAGCTTGTTGAGCTGGTTCTGCATCTTGGCCGACGCTTTTTCCTTCGGCTCCTGGCGCGTCGCCTCGGGATACTTGATCTCGACCTTTTCCTTCTTCTGCCGGCGCATGGAACTGCTGTCGTCGCGGTTCATCTGGGCCGCGGCATCCGCGGCAACCCCGGCGCCCAGCAGGCCGATGATGGCGAGGGAAAGCAGGGCATGTTTGGACTTGCGATGCAGCATGGGGGTCACCTCAAAGCGAACGGCAGAAGTCTGTAGGGGGTGGTCGGATCCTTCCGGGGCCGGAAAAGCTATCAGAAACTCCAGTGAAACAGGTAAGGTTTTTGTTGCTGCGGAGCAGCAATACGCAACCGATCTCAGCCGCAGCGGGGGGTGTTTCCGGCCTTGCGGGCGGCTTCGTAGGTGGGCACCAGGGCGGGAGCATCGCGCTGGAGCTCGCGGATGCGGTTGGTGGGATCGGGGTGGGTGGACAGCCACTGAGGCGGCCGACCGCCGCCCGCGGCCATCATGTTCTCCCACAGATTGACCGCCTGGCGCGGGTCGAAACCGGCCTGGGCCATCAGGCGCTGGCCGACCACGTCCGCCTCGCTTTCCTGGGTTCGCGAATTGGGCAGCAGGATCAGGCCCTGGGCGCCGAGGCTGCCGAACTGGCTGACCGCGTCCACGCCGGTCTGGCCGTACTTGGCGCCGGCCAGCGCGCCGAGGATGCTCAGGCCGGTCTGGGTGCCCATCTGGCGGGTGATGCGCTCCTCGTGGTGGCGGCTGATGACATGGCCGATTTCATGTCCCAGCACGGCGGCGAGCTGATCCTGGTTCTTCGCCACCGTGAAGATGCCGGTATTCACGCCGACCTTGCCCCCGGGCAGGGCGAAGGCATTGGGTTCCTTGTCCACGAACACCGCGGTTTCCCAGGCGACGGCGCGCTGCTGGGGCGGGAGCTGGCGGACCAGCGCGTTGACCACGCAGGTGACGTAGCTGTTCTGCTTCGCGTCGCGGTTGGCGGGTTCCTTGGCCTTGGTCTCGGCGAAGGCCTGGGCGCCGAGCTGATCCAGCTGCTGCTGGGAGATACCGCCAACCACCTGGGTGCGCCCGGTGGGCGAGGTGGTGGTGGCGCAGGCGACCAGCAGGGCCGCGATGGCGGCGGCAAGCAACCACGGTTTCATGACGGCGCACTCCAGCACGGAATCGGGTTTAGTGTCGGCAAGACCGTCTTAACATTCCGTCAACCGGACGCCGCCGTCAGCTGCAGGGCGCCCATGGCCAGGGCGTTGTTCAGCGCATGGGCGGCAATCGGCGCCCACAGGGTGCCGGTGCGGCGGTACAACCAGGCGAAAGCCGCGCCCATTCCGGTGTACACCGCGAGCAGCAGCAGCGTGGGGGCCAGGCCGTTGCCGTTGAGGCCGGGCGCCTCGTGGGCAAGCGCGAAGACCAGGCCGCTGAGCAGCATGCCAAGAATCGGATAGCCCGCCTGCCACAGGCCGCCGAACAGCACGCGCCGGAACAGCAGTTCCTCGTAGAGCGGCGCCAGCAGGACCGCGAACGCCATCGTGAAGACCGGCGTGGTGCTGGTCAGTTCGCGGATGGGTGCGAGGTTGCTGGGATTCGGCGGAACGCCCAGCCGCTCCCCCAGCCAGGCCGCGGCGCTGCTGGAAAGGAAGGTGAGCAGCGCCACGCCCGCCACCGCGATCCAGGTGCCGGTCCTGCGCAGGGCCTGCCACGAATGCTGGCGTTCCAGGGCCGTGGCGGGTCGCCGCCAGAAATACAGCAGCAGGGCGGTGCTGCCCATCGAGAACAGCGCGATCAGGATCTGCGCGAGCGCGCCGGGCTGCGCCAGTCCCGCCAGGATCTCGGCTTCCTCCGCGCCGCCGGCCGCCAGCTGGATCGCACGCAGGATGCCCCAGACAACGCCGGCCCCCATCATCAGCGCGAAGGTGATGACCAGAGCGAGCGCGGTATCGATGCCGAAGCCGGCCAGTGCCGACCGCAGCCGCGCCGGCGGTACGGGCGGTGGTCCCGCGTCGGGCGCCGCCTGCATCGGATCAGACGTCGAGGTTCGCGACCTTCAGCGCGTTGGCTTCGATGAAATCGCGGCGCGGTTCCACCACATCGCCCATCAGCGTGCTGAAGATCTGATCCGCGGCCACCACGTCCTCGATGCGGACCTGCAGCAGACGACGCGTATCCGGATTGACCGTGGTGTCCCACAGCTGTTCCGGGTTCATTTCACCCAGGCCCTTGAAGCGCTGGATGCTGCGGCCCTTCTTCGCTTCGTCGAGCAACCACGTCTGCACTTCCGCGAAGCTCTCGATCACCTGGGACTTGTTCCCGCGCGCAACGCTGGCGCCTTCGCGGACCAGGCCATGCAGCAGATCCGCCGACTCGCGCAATGCACGCAGTTCACCGCTCTCGAACACCGACAGCGGCAGCACCTGGGTGAGTTCCTCGCCCATGTGGCGGCGGGTGGACAGCAGCGCGGCAGGACGCTGTTCGTTGGCGGCCTGCAACTGCAGCGAATAACGCGGGCTGCCGAGGCCGCCCCGGTTGAGCTTGGCTTCCAGCGCATCCAGTTCGGCGCGCTGTTCCTGGTTGCGCGCGACGAACTCCGCATCCAGCGGCGCCGCGTCGATCAACGCTTCCAGCAACTGCGGATCGAAGCGGTGCGCGTTGCGCGCGATCGCCTCGCGCGCGTTGGCGTAGGCCAGCAACAGTTTTTCCAGCGCTTCGCTCGGAATCGGCGGTTCGCCGGCGGCCGGAATCAGCGCCGCGCCCTCGACCGCGCTGTTGGCCAGATAGACGTTCAACGCCGCGTCGTCCTTCAGGTACAGCTCCTGCTTGCCCTGCTTGAGCTTGTACAGCGGCGGCAGGCCGATGTAGACGTGGCCGCGTTCGATCAGTTCCGGCATCTGCCGGTAGAAGAACGTCAGCAGCAACGTGCGGATGTGGGACCCGTCCACGTCGGCGTCGGTCATGATGATGATGCGGTGGTAGCGCAGCTTGTCCGGGTTGTACTCGTCCTTGCCGATGCCGGTGCCCAGCGCGGTGATCAGCGTGCCGACTTCGGCCGAGGACAGCATGCGATCGAAGCGCGCGCGTTCCACGTTGAGGATCTTGCCTCGCAGCGGCAGCACCGCCTGGTTCTTGCGGTTGCGGCCCTGCTTGGCGGAGCCGCCTGCCGAGTCACCCTCGACGATGAACAGTTCCGACAGCGCCGGATCCTTCTCCTGGCAGTCGGCCAGCTTGCCGGGCAGGCCGGCGATGTCCAGCGCGCCCTTGCGGCGGGTGAGTTCACGGGCCTTGCGGGCGGCCTCGCGGGCGCGCGCGGCATCGACCACCTTTTCCGCGATGGCGCGGGCCTCGTTGGGGTGTTCCTGCAGGAACTCCTCCAAACGTGCACCGAACGCGGCCTCAACAGCCGGCTTCACGTCGGAACTGACCAGTTTCTCCTTGGTCTGCGAGGAGAAGCTGGGATCCGGCACCTTCACCGACAGCACGGCGATCATGCCTTCGCGCATGTCATCGCCGGATAGATTGACTTTCGCCTGCTTGGCGATGCCGTTCTGTTCGATGTAGTTGCTGAGGGTGCGGGTCAGGGCCGCGCGGAAACCGGCCAGGTGGGTGCCGCCATCCTTCTGCGGGATGTTGTTGGTGAAGCAGAACATCGTTTCCTGGTAGGCGTCGGTCCACTGCAGGGCGACGTCCACCGTGATGCCATTGGTTTCGCCAGTCACCGAAATGACGTTCGGGTGCAGCGGGGTCTTCAGCTGGGCCAGATGCTCGACGAAGCTGCGGATGCCGCCTTCGTACTGGAACACGTCCTGGCGACCTTCGCCGCGCTCGTCGATCAGGGTGATCTTCACGCCCGAGTTGAGGAACGACAGTTCGCGCAGGCGGCGGGCCAGAATGTCGTAGTGGAACTCGACATCGGTGAAGATTTCGGCCGACGGCCAGAAACGCGTGAGCGTGCCGCGCTTGTTCGACGCTTCCAGCTGCCTCAACGGATAGACCGGCTCACCGAGGTGGTATTCCTGCTCGTGGTGGAAACCATCGCGCCAGATGTCGAGGGTGAGCTTGTTCGACAACGCGTTGACCACCGACACGCCGACGCCGTGCAGGCCGCCGGAAACCTTGTAGCTGTTGTCGTCGAACTTACCGCCGGCGTGCAGCACGGTCATGATGACTTCGGCCGCTGAAACGCCTTCTTCCTTGTGGATGTCGACCGGGATGCCGCGACCGTTGTCCGACACCGACACCGAGCCGTCCTCGTGGATCTTCACGATCACATCGTCGGCGTGGCCAGCCAGGGCTTCGTCGATCGAGTTGTCGACGACTTCGAACACCATGTGATGCAGGCCGGTGCCGTCGTGCACGTCGCCGATGTACATGCCGGGGCGCTTGCGGACCGCTTCCAGGCCCCGGAGGACGGTGATTTTGCTGGAGTCGTAATTGCCGTTCGGTGCAGGAATCGTTTCGTCGGTCATTCGCTTCGTGGTCGGCTGCATAGCCGCTGGTGCCAGACCGGAGAACGCCGGGCTGGCACGCAAGCTATAGGGATACGAGCGGAAATTATAGCATCCCGGGCGCAGGCGCCCCCGATGCGCTGCCGCTGTCAGACAGGGGACAGTTGCCCGTGTTCCACGTGGAACCGGGTTGGCTGCGCGTCCATTTCCAGCAGGGCGGGCGGAAGCTCGGTACCGGTGATGAATACCTGGGCGCCGCTGCCGAGCAGACGCTCCAGTACCCGCCGCTGGTGGCTGCGGTCGAGTTCGGAAGCCAGATCATCCAGCGCGATCACCGGCCATTCGCCGCGACGTGCGGCGTAATCCTCGGCCTGGGTCAACAGGCAGGCCAGCGCCGTGAGCTTGGCCTGGCCACGCGACAGGGCTTCCCGGGCGGGGCAGGCGGCATAGTCCACCCGCCAGTCGGCGCGGTGGGGCCCTACCGACGTGTGGCCGGCCGCACGGTCCCGGTCCCGCGCCAGCAACAAGGCATCGGCCAGGGAGACTTCGTGCCGCCGCCAGCCGGGCTGGAATTCCAGGCTGGCGCGCCCCAGCGCCGGCACCAGCTCGCCCGCCATCCGGCTCAAACGTGGCTGAAGTTGGTCCAGGTACTGCAGGCGCCGCTGGGTCAGCGGCTCTCCGGCCTCGGCGAGCTCGTGGTCCCAGGCGTCCAGTTGGGCGCCGCCGATACCGGACTTGAGCAGGGCATTGCGTTGCTTCAGGGCACGGGCATAGCGCCGCCACAACCCGAGGAAGTCCTGTTCCACGTGGAACAAGCCCCAATCGATGAAGCGTCTGCGGGGTTCCCCGCCGCCAGTGACCAAGGCATGGCTGCCCGGCTCGAAGCTGACCACCGCCAGAGCGGCACACAGCTCACCGAGCTGAGCCACGGTTTCGCCGTCCAGACGCCCGGTCCAGGCCTGGCCGCTATGACGCAGTCCGGCGCGACGGGGCCGGGTGGTTCCGTCTTCCTCCCATTCGACGAAGACTTCGACCGCTTCGGCACCGGTACGGACCAGTCCATCCCTCACCCGTCCACGGAAGCTGCGGCCGTACGCCATCAGGTGCAGCGCCTCCAGCAGGCTGGTCTTGCCGGCCCCATTGTCTCCGGTAATCAGATTCAACCCGGGCGCGGGCCGCAGGCTGGCCTGCTCGAAACGGCGCAGTCTCGCCACGGTCAAGCGGGTCACGCGCACAGGCTGGGGACTCCGGTCAGGGCAGGCAGAAGTCGGGAAGCCACCCGGGACGGTGGAAGCGGGCGGGGGAGCATGGCGGGATCTTACGGGATCGCCCTGCCGGGATGGACGGGATTCCGGATGGCGCGCGCCCCGTGAATCCGTCTCCGGATCGCCGGATCGAAGATGTGGGGGAGCCATGCCCGCATCGGCGTCGTGCCGGAGCTCTGTGGAGTTGCACCGCCCCAAAACGAAATCGCCCGGCATGGGCCGGGCGAAATACGTGTTCCACGTGAAACCAGACGTCAGAGACGCAGCGGCATGACCACGTGACGGGACTTCTCGCTGCTGGCTTCGCGAACCAGCGCCGAGGAGTTGGCGTCCCGCAACTGGATCACCACCTGTTCGTCGCGCAGCGCACTGAGGGCGTCCAGCAGGTAGTTGACGTTGAAGCCGATGGCCAGGCCGTCGACCTTGGTGTCTGCCTCGATCTCTTCCTGGGCTTCTTCCTGCTCCGGGTTGTGGGCGCTGATCCGCAGCTGGCCGGGAGAGACTTCCACCCGCACGCCGCGATACTTCTCGTTGGACAGGATGGCCGCACGCTGCAGGGCCGCGCGCAGCACCTCGCGATCCAGCAGTACTTCGCGGTCCGCGCCAATCGGAATCACCGCGCCGTAGTCCGGGAAGCGGCCGTCAATCAGCTTGGAGGTGAAGGTCACATCGTCACGCTTGACCCGGATGTGGCTGCGGCCGACTTCCAGCTCCAGCGCGCGATCGCCGCCTTCCAGCAGGCGCTGCAGTTCGGTCACGCCCTTGCGCGGCACGATGATCTGGCGCTTGGACAGCGGCGCGCCCTCCAGCGTGGCCTCGCACAGCGCCAGCCGGTGGCCGTCGGTGGCCACACAGCGCAGGGTGCGGTCGGCCAGGTCGAACAGCAGGCCGTTGAGGTAATAGCGCACGTCCTGCTGGGCCATCGCGAACGCGGTGCGTTCGATCAGTTCCTTCAGCGTTGCTTCGGGCACGTCGACCCGCTCGGTGGCCTCGACTTCATCCACCGAGGGGAAGTCGTTGGCCGGCAGGGTCGCCAGGGTGAAGCGGCTGCGTCCGGCCTGCACGGTGACCTTGTCGGCCGACTGGCTGACGGTGACCTTGCTGCCGTCGGGCAGGGCGCGGACGATTTCGAACAGCTTGCGGGCCGGAATCGTGGTCTCGCCGTCCTGGGCGTCATCGACCGCGCTGCGCGCGATCATTTCCACTTCGAGATCGGTGCCGGTCAGCGACAACTGGCCGTTCTGCACCTGCACCAGGAAGTTCGCCAGGACCGGCAGGGTTTGCCGCCGTTCGACCACGTTGACCACCTGGGCCAACGGCTTGAGGAATGCTTCGCGCTGAAGGCTGAAACGCATGTCGGTGGGTGCCCCTTGTGCCTTGTGCTTCTAAAAAGAAGTGAAAGATCTTAAAAACTGGTGGTGATGGTTTCGCCGAAATCAGTGGAGAACCATCACAAACATTTGAATCGCAAAGATTTTCCGACAGATCCAACCCCGTGGACAAGCCCCTCGGGAGGGACCCTGAAACCTGTGGATAAATTCTGGCGAAAATTCCAGCCACAGTTTGTCCACAGGGGTGCAGGCGTCTTACTCACTGAGTTTACGGATCAACTTATCCCAATCCTCGCGGAGTTTGCCATCGGTCTCCATCAGGCTGCGGATCTGGCGGCACGCATGCAGCACGGTGGTGTGATCGCGACCGGCGAAGGCATCGCCGATTTCCGGCAGGCTGTGCTCGGTCAGCTCCTTGGCCAGCGCCATCGCGACCTGGCGGGGCCGCGCCAGCGAGCGGGTGCGGCGCTTGGACAGCAGGTCCTTGATCTGCAGGCCGTAGTAATCGGCCACGGTCTTCTGGATGTTCGGGATGCTGATCGCCTGCTGCTGCGCGCGCAACAGATCGCGCAGGGTTTCCTGGGCGAACTCCGGGGTGATCGCGCGGCCGGTGAAGTTGGCGCGCGCGGCCAGCGTGTTGAGCGCGCCTTCCAGATCGCGCACGTTGCTGCGCATCTTCTTGGCGAGCAGGAACGCCACTTCGTCGGGAATCTCGGCGCCACGATCGCGCGCCTTGGACAGCACGATCGCCGCGCGGGTCTCGAAATCCGGCGGTTCGATCGCCACCGACAGGCCCCAGGCCAGGCGCGACTTCAGCCGTGGTTCCAGGCCTTCGACCTCGCGCGGATAGCGATCACAGGTGAGGATGATCTGCTGGCGGCTGTCGAACAGCGCGTTGAAGGTGTGGAAGAACTCTTCCTGGGTGCGATCCTTGCCGGCGAAGAACTGGATGTCGTCGATCAACAGCGCGTCGACCTGCTGGAAGCGACGCTTGAACTGATCCATCGATTTCTCGATGAGCGCCTTGGTCATCGCGCTGAAGAACTGCTCCGAACGCAGGTACAGCACCCGCGCATTGGGATTCTGCCGGCGCATCTCGTTGCCGGCGGCGAACATCAGGTGGGTCTTGCCCAGGCCGGTGCCGCCGTACAGCAGCAGTGGGTTGTGGGCGCGGTCACCCGGCTTCTGCGCCGCCTGCCAGGCGGCCGCCCGGCCGAGCTGGTTGCTGCGGCCCTCGACGAAGTTGTCGAAGGTGTAGTGGGTATCCAGATTGCCGGCATAGGGCTCGGCCGTGGCGACGGGCGCCATCGACAGACCCGGCGCGGCGGGCCTGACCGGCTCCGGCGCGCGGGCGCGCGAACCGATTTCCAGCGAAACCTCGGCATGCCCGGCGAAATAGTCCAGCAGTTCCCGGATCCGGTCCAGGTAACGCTCGCGGACCTGTTCCACGATGAAGGCGTTCGGCGCGTACAGGACCACCGCATCGCTGCGCTGTTCGGCCTGCAGCGGCTTCAACCAGGTGTGTACATCCTCTGCCGGAAATTCGGCTTCCAGGCGTTCAAGGCAGCGGGGCCAGGCATCCATCGCGTGAAACAACTCGTTCTTGATAAGGTGTGGAAAACACGGCGTCCACGCCACGCGCCTGCGCGGTCGGGAGCCTGTAAAGAAGGGGTCGGCCAGACTACCACCGCCACCCGGCCGCGCCAATGGCTCCTGTGCATAAGATGTGGATGAATGGACCGGCGGCGATCCCAACCGGAGCGCGGCCTTGCGTCGCCCATTTCGATCTTCTTCGCCGGTGTTGACCGTAACCGGCGGATACCTATAGAATTTCCGGTTCTTTCCATCCGCAACCCCGCACGAGGGCCCCATGGCCACCAAGCGCACTTACCAACCCAGCAATCTCAAGCGCAAGCGCGACCACGGCTTCCGTGCCCGCATGAAGACCGCAGACGGTCGCAAGATCCTGTCGCGTCGCCGCGCCAAGGGCCGCAAGCGCCTCACCGCCTGATGGCTTTGCCGCAATTCGCGGCCGAGACATCAATCATGCGATGCCCTTGCCAGGAGCCCGCACTGAACGGTGCGGGCTTCTTGCTGTCATGAGCGCAGCATTTCCACGTCCTGCCCGGGTCCGTACGGGCGCGGAGTATGCCCGCGTCTTCGAGAAGTCGCGCCGCTGCTCGGATCCGTTGCTGAGCCTGCATTGGCTGGCTGGTGAACACCCGGCCCGGCTCGGCATGGCCGTTTCCCGCAAGGTCGACACCCGCGCCGTGGGCCGCAACCGAATCAAGCGCCAACTGCGCGAGCAGTTCCGCCGCCTGCGTAGCCAGCTGCCCGGCGGCGACTACGTCGTGGTGGCGCGTCCACCGGCCAGGACGGCCAGCAACGCGCAACTGCTGGACACCTTCGTCCGTGTCCTCGTCCGCGCCGGCGCATTGCCGCCGACTCCGGCGGTAGGCACAATGCCGGCGGCCTTGAATTCCCCTTCTTCTTCCTCCACGACACCGGAACCCCACGCCGGTTGAGATTGCCTGTCCGATGAACCAGACCCGTGTTTTCCTGATTTTCGCCTGGCTGATGGTGGCGATCCTGTTGTGGATGGAGTGGGGCAAGTTCAATGCGCCCGCCGCCGCGTCCGTTACCCCGGCGGTGACCGCCCCCGCGGCGCAGGGCAGCACCGTGCCGACCGCTGCCCCCACCGCGCAGCCGGGAAGCACGGTTCCGCAGGTGCCCGCTGCCGCGCCCGCGACGGCAATCGCTTCCGCCACGCCCTCGACCGGCCAGCGCGTGACGATCAGCAGCGACGTGCTCAAGCTGGTGCTCGACGGTGGCAGCGTGCTGGAGTCGGAACTGCTGCATTACCCGCAGGACAAGCGCCCCGGCAGCCCGGCGGTGAAGCTGTTCAACCAGGATCCCGCGCATTACTACGTCGCCGAGAGCGGCTGGGTGCCGGCCGGCGGCACGCGCGCCGCGCCGAACCATGAAAAGGGCTTCGTCCCCGAAGCCGGCACCGCTTTCGCGCTTGCGGCCGGCGGCGATGAAATCTCCGCGCCCTTCATCTGGCGTGGTCCGGATGGCGTCAGCATCCGCCGCACCTACACGCTCAAGCGCGGCGAATACGCCGTGCAGGTGCGCGACGAAGTGGTCAATGCCGGCAACACACCGTGGCAGGGCGCGATCTACCGCCAGCTGACCCGCAACCCGCCGCTGGTCAAGCGCGGCATGACCAACCCCGAATCCTTCAGCTTCAGCGGCGCCACCTGGTATGACGGTGGCTACCAGCGCCGCAAGTTCGACGAGGACTACGTGGCGGATGGCCGCGTCGATTGGCGTGGCACTGGCGGCTGGATCGCGATGCTCCAGCACCACTTCTTCACCGCATGGATTCCGCAGGCGGCCGACCACACCACCATCTCGCTGGATGAGCCGAAGTACGCCACCGGTCCGCGCCCGCTGATCCGCGACATGGGCGATGCGCTGAACGTCGCGCCGGGCCAGACCGTCGCGACCACCGCGCGCCTGTGGGTCGGTCCCAAGCTGGTCAACAAGATCAAGGCCGAGAAGGTGCCGGGCCTGCACCGCGCGGTCGACTACAGCCAGTTCCAGATCTTCGATCTGATCGGCCAGGGCCTGTTCTGGATCCTCGCCCACCTGCACGCGCTGCTGGGCAACTGGGGCTGGTCGATCATCGGCCTGGTGCTGCTGGTGAAGGCGGCGCTGTATCCGCTGTCGGCGGCGCAGTACAAGAGCTTCGCCAAGATGCGCAAGTTCCAGCCGCGCATCCAGCAGCTGAAGGAACGCTACGGCGACGACAAGCAGAAGTTCCAGGTCGCCATGATGGAGCTGTACAAGAAGGAGAAGATCAACCCGATGGGCGGCTGCCTGCCGATCCTCGTGCAGATGCCGATCTTCCTGTCGCTGTACTGGGTGCTGGTGGAATCGGTGGAACTGCGCCAGGCGCCGTGGTTCGCCTGGATCCAGGACCTGACCGCGCAGGATCCGTACTTCATCCTGCCGGTCCTCAACATGCTGGTGATGTGGCTGACCCAGAAGCTGACGCCTGCGCCGGGCATGGACCCGATGCAGCAGAAGATGATGCAGTTCATGCCGCTGGTGTTCGGCGTCATGATGGCCTTCTTCCCGTCCGGCCTGGTCCTGTACTGGGTCACCAACGGCGCGCTCGGCCTGT
The DNA here is from genome assembly GCF_057773065.1 of Pseudoxanthomonas sp. 134C1. Taxonomy (NCBI): domain Bacteria; kingdom Pseudomonadati; phylum Pseudomonadota; class Gammaproteobacteria; order Lysobacterales; family Lysobacteraceae; genus Pseudoxanthomonas; species Pseudoxanthomonas sp. 134C1. The sequence continues at coordinate 258,425 of NZ_JBYMTH010000001.1, read as the reverse complement.
TGCAGCAATGGTGGATGACCAAGCGGCATGGCGAGCCCGCCACCGCGACGGCCACCGCCAAGAAGTAAGCCGCGCCACTCCGAGAAAAACCCGCCGCAAGGCGGGTTTTTCTTTGCCGGGGTAACATGCGCGGCCACCCCTTCCGCTGTTTTTCCGGACCTGCCGCGATGCCATTCCGCCGTTTTCTTTGCCTGTTGTTCGTGTTGGCCGCGGGGTTCGCGCTGGTGGCTTGCGGCAAGGGCGACGGTGGCACGGACGTCGGAAAACAGGGCGCGTCGACGCCGGCTTCGGCGGGTACGGCCGGCGCGGTGGACACCCGCGCGATCGACGCCGAACTGAAGGCGCAGCTGGAGAACCACCGGCGGATCATCGTCCTGCTCGACGACGAGGATTCCCTGCCGGCCGCCGCGCGGGCCAGCGCCAGCGCGATCGGCCAGAGCCTGTTCCACGACAACCTGGAACGCGCCGTACGCCTGCAGGGGCTGTTCGCCGCGTTGCTGGCCCGGTCCGAACCCGAACGCTTCGCCGCCCTCGGCGGGCGACTGGACTACATCGAATCGGCGCCGGATCTGCATGACGCCGATCGGTTGGCGTTCCGCGAAATCCTGCGCGATCTGCAGACACTGGTCGGCAAGGATTCCTCGCTGCCGGCGATCAAGCTGCACCAGCGCATCGGCGAGGACCTGGAGGCGCTGGAGGAAATCGAGCGCAACTACAACCGCGAGATCACCCGCATCTTCAGCCGCTTCGACACCACCCGGGCGATCGAGCTCAAGCGCGAGAAGTGGGACGACTATGTCGCCAGCCTGCGCAAGCGCCACGACCGCGACGCGCTGCTGCGCGAATACGGGGTGATCGCCCCTTATCCGATGTCGATGGCCGATGGCGATCGCGAGGTGTTCGGCCGCGATCTGCCGCCGAAGACGGTGGTGTTGAGTTTCGACGACGGCCCGCATCGCGCCTACACCGAGGACATCATCGCGATCCTCAAGCGCTACGACGTGCCGGCCACGTTCTTCCAGGTCGGTCGCAACCTGGGCAAGCTCGACGACAAGGGGCAGGCGGCGCTCGGGCCACTGGCCGGCGTCACCCGCGATCTGATCGCGCAGGGTTACACGGTCGGCAACCACAGCCTGACCCACGCGCAGCTGTCCAGGCAGACCGGCGACGCCTTGCGCAGCCAGATCCTCGACACCGACACCCTGCTTCGCGATATCGATGCGCGCCGCGCGCCGTTGTTCCGCTTTCCCTATGGCGCGCGCAACGCCGAAGGCATGCGCATCCTCGGCGAGGCCAAACTGCGTTCGGTGATGTGGAACATCGACTCGCTGGACTGGGCCGATCCGGTGCCGGAATCGATCGTCCAGCGCGTGCTGGACCAGGTCCAGAAGGAGCAGCGCGGTATCGTGCTGTTCCATGACATCCACGAGCGCACGGTCAAGGCACTGCCGCAAATCCTGGATCGGTTGTCCGCCGAGGGTTACCAGTTCGCCGCCTGGAACGGTCGCGACTTCAGTGTCGCCCGCGCCGCCCGCAGCCAGGAGCCCGCGGTCACCACCGGCTACGCGCGTTCCTGGGCGATCGTCATCGGCATCGACGACTACGCGCGCTGGCCGAAGCTGCGCTATGCCGGCAACGATGCCCAGGCCATCGCCGATACCCTGACCGGACAGTTCGGGTTTCCGTCCTCGCAGGTCATCGTGCTCAAGGACAGGGAAGCGACCCGCAACAACATCCTCGCGGCTTTCCACGACCGGCTCGGTCATGGCGGGCTCGGCAAGAACGATCGGGTGTTCGTGTTCTTCGCCGGCCATGGCGCGACCCGCCGGCTGGCATCGGGACGCGAGCTGGGCTACATCATTCCGGCCGATTCGGATCCGTCGCAGTTCGCCAACGACGCCATCGCCATGACCGACATCCAGAACATCGCCGAAAGCCTGGAGGCCAAGCACGTGATGTTCGTGATGGACGCCTGCTACAGCGGCCTGGGCCTGACCCGGGGCGGCAACGGCGCCAGCGCCTACCTGCGCGAGAACGCGCGCCGGATCGCGCGGCAGATGCTGACCGCCGGCGGCGCCGACCAGCAGGTCGCCGACAGCGGGCCGAATGGCCATTCGGTGTTTACCTGGGTGCTGTTGCAGGCGCTGTCGGGCAAGGGCGATCTCAACGGGGACGGCCTGATCACCGGCACCGAACTGGCGGCCTACGTGGCGCCGGCGGTATCGGGCATCTCGCCGCAGACACCCGCATTCGGATCGCTGCCGGGATCGCAGGGTGGCGAGTTCGTGTTCGAAGTGCCGGCCGGCGACGAATTCCTCACTGCCGGCACGCAGCAGCTGTCGAGCGAGGCCATCGCGCTCAACGGCAAGGTCGAGGCCTCCACGCCCGAGGCGGGGACGGGCCAGGTGACGATCCGGGATCTGCAGGGTGACGCGCGCCAGGTCGCGCTGCCGGCCGCCGCCGGTCGCGTATCAGAGCGCCAGCAGGCGCAGCGTGCCAATGATCGCGGCCTGCAGCTGTACAAGGAAAAGCGCTATCCCGAAGCCGAGGAAGCCTTTGCCGAGGCGCTGAAGCTGCGTCCCGATTTCGCGCTCGCGGCGAACAACCTGGGTTTCGTCTATTACCGCCAGGGCAAGTACGCGCAGGCGGCGCGGTGGCTGGAGAACACGGTCCGCATCGATCCCTCGCGCGCGGTCGCCTATCTCAATCTGGGCGATGCTTACCGTCATCTGGATGACGTCGCCAAAGCGGAGAAGGCCTACCGCACCTATCTCGAGCTCCAGCCCACCGGCGCTTCGGCCGATGCCGTGCGCGAGCAGCTCAGGCAGCGGCAATGAACGTGATGGCGCCGCAGGACACCATCGCCGCGATCGCCACCGCGCCCGGAGCGGGTGGGGTCGGCATCGTGCGCCTGTCCGGGCCGCGCGCGCTGTCCATCGCCGCGGCGATGTGCGGACGCGGACTGCAGCCCCGGCGTGCCCACCATGTGCGCTTCGACGACGGCGAAGGCGGCACCCTGGACGACGGCATCGCGCTGGCGTTTCCCGGTCCGGCCAGTTTCACCGGCGAGGACGTGGCCGAACTTCAGGCGCATGGCAGTCCGGTGGTGTTGCATGCGTTGGTGGATCGCGCCTGCGCGCTGGGCGCGCGCCGCGCCCGTCCCGGCGAATTCAGCGAACGCGCCTTCCACAACGGCAAGCTGGATCTGGCGCAGGCCGAGGCGGTCGCCGATCTGATCGCCGCGTCGGACACCCGCGCCGCCCGCGCCGCCCGGCGTTCGCTGGACGGTGTGTTCTCGCGCCGCGTGGATGCGATCGCCACCGCCCTGCTGCGCCTGCGCGTGCATGTCGAGGCGGCGATTGATTTCGCCGACGAATCGATCGAGACGCTCGGTGGCGGCGAAGTCCGCGCCGGTCTGGAAGCGGCGCAGGCGGAGTTGCACCAATTGCTCGCCGACGCCGAGCGCGGACGCAAACTGCGCGATGGACTGCACACGGTGATCGTCGGGCCACCCAACGCCGGCAAGAGTTCTCTGCTGAACGCGCTGGCGGGCAGCGATCGTGCCATCGTCACCGACGTGGCCGGCACCACCCGCGACACCCTGCACGAAACCATCCGCCTGGACGGTCTCGAATTGCATCTGGTCGATACGGCCGGCCTGCGCGAGGGCGGCGACGCGATCGAACGCGAGGGCATGCGCCGCGCCCGCGCCGAGCTGCAGCGCGCCGATCTGGCGCTGGTCGTGGTCGATGCGCGGAACGTGCAGGCCGGCGCGGCGGCGGTGGCCGACGTGATTGCCGACGTGCCCCGGCGGCTGTGGATCCACAACAAGATCGATCTGCTGCCCGTATCGCCGGAGGACATCGATCCGGAGGTGGTGGCGGTCTCGGCCGCGACCGGACAAGGCCTGCCGGCCCTGCACGCGCGCCTGCGGGAACTGGCCGGCCAGGGGACGGGCGAGGGCAGCGAAGGGGAGTTCTCGGCCCGAGCCCGCCATGTCGATGCCCTGCGCCGCGCGGCGGCGCATGCTGAACGGGCAAACGGTGAACTGAATCACGAAATGCTGGAGCTGGCCGCCGAGGAGCTGCGGCTGGCGCACGACGCGCTTGGGGAGATCACGGGGAAGATCTCCGCCGACGAGATGCTGGGGTACATCTTCTCGACCTTCTGCATCGGCAAATAAGGTGACAAGATTGACAGACGGGGCGTGATCCCGTGTGCTGGGCACGCGGGATCCATTGATTCACTTTCGTGTTTCTGGGGGAAACAACCGATGCTGTCGAACATGCACTACGCCAAGTCGCGTTTGGCGGTACCGCTATTGCTGGTACTGGCCATCGCCGCATGCTCCAAGGATGAACCGGCCCCGGCACCCGCCGCCGGCCAGGCCGCCGCCACCGGCCAGACCGCGCCACCGCCGCCGGCGGTTTCGGCGGAAGTCCAGGCCATGAACGTGGATCAGCTCCGCGACGCCGCCACCAATGCGTTGCGCGAGAACCGCATCTACGCGCCCGGCGGCAACAACGCCATGGAGTACTACCTGGCCCTGCGCGACAAGCTGCCCAATGATCCGGGCGTGACCAGCGCCTTGACCGATCTGATGCCGTACACGCTGATCGCCGCGGAGCAGAGCATCGCGCGCGAGGAGTTCACCGAGGCGCAGCGTCTGTCGGCGATCATCGAGAAGGCCGATCCCAAGGCGCCGGCGCTGCCGCGTCTGAAGCAGAGCATCGCCGCGGCGCAGGAAGCGGTCGCCCAGCGCGCGCAGGACACGGAAGCCAAGACCAAGGCGGCCGAAGAGAACCGGGTGAAGGAACAGCAGCGGTTGGCGCAGCAGGCCGAACAGCAGCGCGCGACCGAAGCGGCCGCGGCGCAGCAGCTGGTGCAGCAGCAGGAAGCGGCCCGACAGGAAGCCGAACGGCAGGCCGCGGCCCGCCGCGAGGCCGAGCAACGGGAAGCCGCCGCCCGCGCCGCCGCCGCGCAGACACCCGCCGCGCCGGCTTCGGCGCCGGCCAGTACCGCGGCGACTTCGGCTGGTAGCAACCAACTGCGTCCGATCAGCACGCCGGCGCCACGTTATCCCCCCGAAGCCCTGCGCGCCGGTACCGCTGGCGAAGTGCTGGTGGAATTCACCGTCGGCACCGATGGCTCGGTCACCTCCGCGCGGGTGGTGCGCGCCACACCGGCGCGGGTGTTCGATCGCGAAGCGGTCAACGCGGCCAAGCGCTGGAAGTTCCAGCCGGTCAGCGAGCCGGTCACCACCCGCCGCACCATCGGCTTCAATCCGGGCGGTTGATCCGCGGAACCAGGCAACAAAAAAAGGGGCGGAATTTCCGCCCCTTCTTCATTCCGGCATCGCAAGCGCCTCAGCCCGAAATCGCCAGCCGCTCCTGGTGGTAGCGGCGCACCGCGGCGAACCACAGCAGCGCCGCCAGACCGAACGCGCTGACCAGGTAGATGCCCCAGATCTGCGGGGTGATGGCCTCATTGCGGATGACCTTGAGGATCAGCTGGTTCTGCGCCAGGAACGGCACCGCGAACTGCCACAGCTGGCTTTTCACCGGGCTGGCCATCAACGCGAAGGTGGGCACCATCGGCAGCAGCAGCAGCCAGGTCATGTGGCTCTGCGCCTCCTTCATGCTCTTGGCGCTGGCGGCCAGCCAGGTCAGCAGCGAAGTGCCGATGAACAGCATCGGCAACAGCACCAGCAGCATCTGCGCCATCGCCGGGAACGACACGTTCAACTGCCGGCCGACGCCCGAGGAAATCTGCGCGCTGAAGCGGAACGCCAGCAGGGTCAGGATCAGGGTGCCCATGCCGATCGCGCAGGCCGCCGCGATCTTCCCGCTGACCACCGCGCCGCGCGAGGCCGGCGTGGCCAGCAACGGCTCCAGCGATTGCCGCTCGCGTTCACCGGCGGTGGCGTCGAGGATCAGGTAGGCGCCACCGATGAACGAGGTCAGGATCAACAGGTAGGGCAGCAGCACCGACAGCAGCACGCCGCGCTTGGCTTCCGGCGTGGCCAGATCCTGCGCGCCGATGTTCACCGGCTTGGCCACGGAGGCGTCGAGCCCGCGCGCCATCAGGCGCAGCGCACCCGCCTGCTGGCTGTAGATCGCCAGCGTGGTTTCCAGGCGGCGGCTGGGAATCTCGGCGTCGCGGCGGGTGCTGTCCTTGATGATTTCCACCAGCGCCGGCTTGCCGGCGCGCCAGTCCCTGGCGTAGTCGGGGCTGATGCGCAGGGCGACGTCGATGTCCTGGTTGCGGATCGCGGCGGACAGATCCTTCGGCGGATCCACCGCCTTCAGGCCGTAGCTGGCCAGGAAGGCGACCAGATTGGGCGCGTTCTCCTTGCCGACCACGGGGATGTCCAGCTGCTTGTCGATCTGGGTGCGGGCGCGCTTCTCGGCCAGCGAACCCATGCCCAGCATCAGCGCCGGGTACAGCAGCGGGCCGAGGAACAGGGCCAGGGCAAGCGTGCGGCGATCGCGCGAAAGATCCTTGAGTTCCTTGCGCATCACGGTGATGACGGTACCGAACAGGCTCATGCGTGCAGTCCCTCCTCGGACCCGATCACTTTGACGAAGGCGTCTTCCAGGTTGTCCTCGCCGACCTGCTGGCGCAGTTCGTCGGCGGTGCCGGCGGCGACCACGCGCCCCTTGGCGATGACCACGATGCGATCACAGAGCGCGGCGACCTCCTGCATGATGTGGCTGGAGAAGATCACGCAGCGGCCTTCCTCGCGCAGCTGGCGCAGGAAGCCGCGCATGGCGCGCGTGGTCATCACGTCGAGGCCGTTGGTGGGCTCGTCGAGGATGACGTTCTTCGGGTCGTGCACCAGCGCGCGGGCGATCGCGGTCTTGGTGCGCTGGCCCTGCGAGAAGCCTTCGGTCTGCCGATCCAGGATGTCGTCCATGTCCAGCGCCTGCGACAGCTTGCGGGTGCGCTCGGCGATCAGTTCGCGCGACAGGCCGTGCAGCTCGCCGAAATAGGCGATGTTCTCGCGCGCGGTCAGGCGCTTGTAGACGCCGCGGGCGTCCGGCAATACCCCCAGCGCGCGGCGCACCGCGACCGGGTCGCGGGCGGCGTCGATGCCGTCGACCAGCACGCTGCCGCGATCCGGCGACATCAGCGTGTACAGCATGCGCATGGTGGTGGTCTTGCCGGCGCCGTTGGGTCCGAGCAGGCCGGTGATTTCGCCGTCGCGCGCCTGGAAGCTGACCGCGTCCACCGCGTTGACCAGGCCGGTCTTGGTCTTGAAGCTCTTGTGCAGATCCTGTGCAACGATCATTGAATCTCTCCTGGAATCGCGCCGGTGGATGGGAAGGGGATGCGGAAGTCCATCACGGCTCCCATCCGTTGAAACCGGTGAAGGCGGGCGTGCCGTCGATCGCATCCAGGCACTTGGCGTCCAGCGCCTTGGCATCCGTCGATTCGATGAACTGGCTGACCAGCTTGGGCATGCAGCCCTGGCCGATCACGTTGTGGCCCTGGCCACGCAGGACCAGGTGGCGACCGTTGGACAGTCCCTTGAGCACGGACTCGCCGTAGCTGGGCGGGGTGACCGGATCCTGTTCGCCGGACATCAGCAGCGCGGGCACCTTCGACACCAGCGGCCGGGTGAAGCCGGCCGGACGCTCGCCCTTCGGCCAGACCGCGCAGGGACTGAAGAACAGCCGCGCCAGATCGTCGCCCATCACCGTGTCGGCGTCGGCCGGATCCGGCTGATAGCGATCCGCGTCCTCGGCGCAGATCACCGACAGCTGCATGCCGCGCGCCATCTGTCCGGACACCTGCCCGTCCATGAACTTGGCCAGCGACATCAGCGGCCCGTAGCGGCCCTGATCGGCTTCATCCAGCACCAGCGGCAGCAGCGAGGTGGTCGCCGGCATGTAGGAGAACGCGTGGGTCAGTCCGGTCACCGTCGAGGCGGACAGCTTGTCCCGCTTCTCCTGGCCGCTGGATGGATCCCGGTAAGTCACCTCCACCGGCGCGGCGGACAACCGCTGCTTGAGCGCCAGCAGGCGGGTGCGCAGATCGGTCGGATAGTGCGCGCGGCAGGCGGCGTCGGCGGCGCAGGCCTTGGATTGCAGCGCCAGCGCATCGTCGAACCGGCGGGCGAACTCGCCGCCGACCACCAGCGTGTTCGGCGCCACGCCGTCCAGCACGATCGCGCGGGTGTGTTGCGGATAGGTGCCGGCATACTGCTGGGCGACACGGGTGCCGTAGGACACGCCAATCAGGTTGATCCGCGCGGCGCCGATCGCGGCGCGCACGGCATCCAGATCGCGGATCGCGTCGGTGGTGGTGTAGTAGCGCAGATCGGCGTGTCCGGACAGCGCGTTCACGCAGTCACGCGAGATGGCCTGCAGGGCCGCCTCGTCCAGCGAATCCATGTCGGCGACCGACCCGTCCTCGGGACCCTTGCATTCCAGTGGATTGGAGCGGCCGGTACCGCGCTGATCCACCAGCACCACGTGGCGCTGCTTGCGGACCTCGCGCAGGGCCGCGTCGACCAGTACCGCATGCTCGGTCGCGGCCTGGCCGGGACCGCCGGCGAGGAAGAACACCGGATCCTCGAGGGCCGCGCCTTCGTCGGTGGCCGGCAGCCAGGCGAGGTTGAGGGCGATCTTGCGGCCCTGCGGGGCCTGGCGGTTCTCCGGTACTTCGAAGGTCGCGCACTGCGCCTCGACGTTGCCGCCGGTTCCGGGCTCGGCCAGCGTGCAGGGCTGGAAGGTGATGCGGCCATAGTGGCGGCCGGTGGCGGCCTTGTCGGGCGCGGGGTCGTTGCTGCAGGCGGCGAGCGCGAGCAGGCCGGCACAGGCCAGCAGGGTCTTGCGGTGGTGTCGCATGGGCGTTCGTCCTGGTTGCGATGCGTTTCAGGATGCCATGACGACACCGGCCGGCGGATGTGACCAAAGTGCGGTGTTTTTTTTCAGTCCACCCGGATGTACGACAAAGCCATGGCGGGGCAGCCCGCGTGGAGTTTCCGGGCGGCGGCGCCCTGCCACCGGATGTCGTCAGCGGGTCGGCTGTCGGCTATTTGCTGCTGACGTACTTTTCCCGCCGGATCTGCGGAATCGGCAAGCCTGCGGCCTTCAACGCCTCGAAGCAGGCATCGACCATGTCCGGATTGCCGCACAGGTAGGCGATGTCGCCCTCCGCGTCCGGAGCGAACTCGGCCAGATGCTGCTGCACGTAGCCCTGGCGGACATCCGGATGCGGATGGTCCGGCAGCGCGCGCGAGAAGCAGGGCACGAAGCGGAATTGCGGGTGCTGATCGGCGAAGGCGCGGAAATCGTCGCCGTACAGCAGTTCGGCCGGCGTGCGCGCACCGAACAGCAGGACCACCTCGATGTCGCGGCCGGCGATCTGCTCGGCGATCTGCGGCAGCATCGCCCGATAGGGCGTGACGCCGGTGCCGGTGGCGATCAGCAGATAGCGGCGGTTGCGGTCGTTGGGCATCAGGCAGAACCGGCCGTAGGGTCCGCTCGCATCGACGTGGCCGCCCTCGGGCAGGCCTTCGAACAGGGCCGTGGCCGCGCCGCCGGGCACGTAGCTGACCGCTATCTCCACCGCCTCGCCCGGCCCCAGCCGGTGGTCGTGGATGGTCGCCAGCGAATAGCTGCGCTTGGCCGGGGTGCCGTCGGCGTAGGTGAAATGCACCTGGATGAACTGGCCCGGGATGAAATCCAGGGGCTGGCCGTCGTCGCGGACGAAGACATAGTGGCCGACGCTGGGGGCCAGCATGCGGCGCCCCACGAGCTTCAACGGAAAATGGACGATGGCCAAGGTGCTGGGCGATGGAACGGTGTGGTGCCGGGGCCGGCCCGGCGGGGTGCCTATAATAAGCGTTCGTGTCCCCCCGGGCGCCCATGCCGGCGCCGCAAGGTCCCTACGTGTCCCAACCCGTGGTTTCCGCGAACGCGCCCGCGCTCGCCATTTCCGATCTCCGCAAGGTCTACGACAACGGCGTGCAGGCGCTCAAGGGCGTCTCGCTGCAGGTCGCGCCCGGCGACTTCTTCGCCCTGCTTGGCCCCAACGGCGCCGGCAAGTCGACCTTGATCGGCATCGTCAGTTCGCTGGTGAACAAGAGTGGCGGCGAGGTCGAGGTGTTCGGCATCAACCTGTCGCGCCACCGCGATGACGCCCTGCGCCTGATCGGACTGGTGCCGCAGGAATTGAACTTCAACATGTTCGAGAAGCCGATCGACATCCTGGTCAACTACGCCGGCTTCTACGGTGTGCCGCGCGCCGAGGCGCTGGTGCTGGCGGAAGAGGAACTCAAGCGCGCCCAGCTGTGGGACAAGGCGCAGATGATGAGCCGCACGCTGTCCGGCGGCATGAAGCGCCGGCTGATGATCGCCCGCGCGATGATGACCCGGCCGAAGCTGCTGATCCTCGACGAGCCCACCGCTGGCGTGGACATCGAGATCCGCCGCGGCATGTGGAAGACCCTGAAGGACATCAACGCGGCTGGTACCACCATCATACTGACCACCCACTACCTGGAAGAGGCCGAGAGCCTCTGCCGCAACCTGGCCATCATCGACCACGGCACCATCGTCGAACAGGGCCCGATGCGCGCGCTGCTGGCCAAGCTCGACGTGGAAGGCTTCCTGCTGGACATCGATGGCGAACTGCCGGCGCAACTGCCGGTGATCGAAGGCGCGACGCTGGTGGCGACCGATCCGCATACGCTGGATCTGGACATGCCGCGCGCGATGGATCTCAACCGCATCTTCGCCGCGCTGAATGAAGCCGGCATCCGGGTGCGCTCGATGCGCACCAAGAGCAACCGGCTGGAGGAACTGTTCGTGCGCATGACCGGCAACGGCAAGGAGCAGGCGGCGTGAGCAACCCCAACCTGATCGCCCTGGGCACCATCGTCCGCCGCGAGGTCGCGCGCATCCTGCGCATCTGGGGCCAGACCCTGGTGCCGCCGGCCATCACCATGACCCTGTATTTCCTGATCTTCGGCGGCCTGATCGGTTCGCGGATCGGCGACATGGGGGGTTACACCTATATGGAGTTCATCGTGCCGGGCCTGGTGATGATGAGCGTCATCCAGAACAGCTACGGCAACATCTCCTCCAGCTTCTTCGGCGCCAAGTTCGGCCGCCACATCGAGGAGCTGCTGGTCAGCCCGATGCCCAACTGGGTGATCCTGTGGGGCTATGTGGCCGGCGCGGTGCTGCGCGGGCTGATGGTCGGCGTGATCGTGCTGGCAATCGCGATGTGCTTCACCCATGTGCGCATCCCGCATCCGCTGGTCACCCTGACCACGGTGCTGCTGGGCGCGACGATCTTCTCGCTGGCCGGTTTCATAAACGCGGTCTACGCGAAGAAGTTCGACGACGTGGCGATCGTGCCGACCTTCATCCTGACCCCGCTGACCTACCTGGGCGGCGTGTTCTATTCGGTCAAGCTGCTGCCGCCATGGGCGGAGGCGATGACCCACGCCAACCCGATCTTCTACATGGTCAACGCGTTCCGCTATGGCCTGCTGGGCAGCAGCGACGTGCCGCCGTGGGTGGCCTACGCGCTGATGCTGGTGTTCGTGCTGGCGCTCAGTTCGCTGGCGCTGTGGCTGCTGAAGCGCGGTGTCGGCCTGCGCAGTTGAATTCGCGCCGGCGCGATCCGGCGCGATGCGAGGAGTTGTGCGGATGCGAATCCTGATCCTGGGCGCCGGCGGCACCGGCGGCTATTTCGGCGGACGCCTGGCGCAGTCCGGTGCCGACGTCACTTTCTTGGTCCGTCCACCGCGCGCCGCGGATCTGGCACGCGAGGGGCTGCGCATCCGCAGCCCGCTCGGCGACGCCGACCTGCCGGTGATGACGGTGACCGCCGAAGCCCTGCCCGGGCTGGTCGCGTCGCGGCCGTTCGACCTGGTCCTGCTCAGCTGCAAGGCCTACGACCTGGATAGCTCGATCGACGCGATCGCACCGGCGATCGAGGCCGGCGCCGACGTGCTGCCGGTGCTCAACGGCCTGCTGCACTACGTGCGACTGGACGAGCGGTTCGGCCATGGTCGCGTGATCGGCGGCCTGTGCTTCATCAGCGCCACCAAGGGACCGCAGGGCGAAATCCTGCACCTGGGCAAGCCCGCCTCGATCACCTTCGGCGAACGCGATGGCACCGCGCCGCGCGCGCGCCTGCACGCCTTCGCCGATGCCTGCGCGAAGGCGGGCATCGATCACCTGCTGGCGCCGGACATCGCCCGCGAGCAATGGATCAAGTACAGCTTCCTCACCGCGCTGGCCGCCGGCACCTGCCTGATGCGCGCGCCGATCGGGCGGATCGTGGCGGGCGAGGGCGGCGAGGCCTTCATGACCGCGCTGTACGCCGAATGCGCCGCGGTGGCGGTGGCATCCGGTCAGCCGATTCCGCAGGCCGCCCAGGGCAACGCGCTGGCGACGCTGCGGCAATCGGGATCGGACATCAAGGCCTCGATGCTGCGCGATCTGGAAGCCGGCCAGCGCGTGGAAGGCCTGCAGATCGTCGGCGACATGGTGCATCGTGCGCAGAAGTCCGGATTGCCGGTACCCCTGCTGTCCACCGCCTGGTGCCATCTGCAGGCCTACGAGGCGTCGCGACCGACCCACTGACGATCCCGGTCAAGACTCGGGAGGCGCCGCCGCTGGATGGCTCCCCGCGACGAGCGCAGGCTCGTCGGCTCGGAATGCTCCGATGGCGCGGGGATGTCGATCATCCTACGGTACCCGGCGGTCTTTCCCTCCCATGCACTCGCGACTTGCCGTGCGCCTGAGACGGTTCGAAACCTTTTTTCGGCGCTGGTAACCAGGACATGAAACAACCTCATCCTGCTTCGCTCCCCGCCGGGGCGACGTCCTCGATTCCGCGTCGCATGCGAATGCGCGACTTCCGCGCGGGACGTGCATTGGCGCTGTATGCCGGCGTGTTCCTGCTGGCGGGATGTTTTCCGCACCGTGAGCAGATCGTCCCGCGGATCGATGGCCGGCTGGTCCGGGGCGGGACACCGATGGCGGGCGTACGGATCCATGTGTTGCCGCACATGTTCAAGGCCGGTTGCCATCCGTCCCGATACATCACCATCACCGATGCCGCGGGCGGGTTCACGATTGAGGGCGACAGCAAGATCGGGGTGATTGTCCCCATGGGCGACCGCATCAACACGTGGGGCATTTGCATCGAGGAGAACGGGCGATGGGTCGAAGGTTTCCGGGAAGGCGCCATTGGCTGGCCACCCCGCCATGTCGACATGCGCTGCGATCTGGAACGCACCCGCGGGATCTGCGAATGGAGCGCGCGGGACACCGCCGGCAAACCGTGATCACCTCCGGCGTGCGGGATCATTCGCACCGATACCGCTCCCCCTGCCTGCGGCATTGCACCGGCAGGCCGTGCCGTTCCCAGTATGCGGCGATGCCGTTGCGCTGCAGGTAGTCCTGGAATGCGGGATCCCTGCGCAGATAGGCCAGATCACGGGTCCACAGCAGCAGATCCCAGGACGAGTACGAACGCCGCCGCACCTGATTCAGGCCGTTGATCACCGTAGCCGGGTCGCGTTGCGGATCCAGTACCCGCAGGAAGTTCATCAGTCCGGTGCGTCGTTCGAATTCGCTCATCGCGATCCGCGTCTGCGGCCAGACCGAAGGATCCACCTGGGCCTGGCTGGCCAGCAGATACGACTGTCGCAACAGAGGACCATAGATCCGGCTGGCGGTGTCATCCGGTCCGCCGATGCTGGCGGCGATGATCGGTAGCGCGGCGTGGTCCCCGCGCCACACCGCGTTGAACCAGCGTCCGTAGCGGCCGAAACCGCCCGCGCGCTGCAACTGGATATGCGCCTCCCGATGCCTGCCCATCGTGTCGAGGATGCGGCCATGGCCGAAATGCCAGCCCTGGTTGAGCGGATCGCGGCGGGTGCCGCGCCGCATCACCTGCTCGGCCCGATCCAGATAGCCCAGCGAGGCCAGCGCCATGGCGTACTGGAACTGCGCGCGCATCTCGCTGGGAGACAGTTCGGTGGTGTGGCGATACAGCGACAGGCAACGTTCCCATTGGTTCTCGCGGCAGGCCGCGCTGGCCTCCACCAGATAGGGTTCCGGCAAAGCGGGATCCAGCCGCCGCGCCCGCGCCGCGTGTTGCGCGGCCTCCTGGCGCAGTTCGAGGGCCAGTTCCGGCCGCAGGTAGGCGCGCCCATCCAGTGCAACCGCGAGCGCGGCGTGCGAAGGCGCGTGCCGCGGTTGCTCGGCCACCAGTTGGCGCAGGCGCGCTTCGGCCAGTTCGACCCGCTCCGCCGGTACCGGCGGAGGCGCGCGCAGCATGGCCCGGGCCGCGAGATAGCGACGGTAGAAATCCGCGCCGCCGCCACGCGTCGGGGAGATCGGATGCGCGAGCCCCAGATTGAGCGCGAGCGTACCGGCGACGGCCTGGGCGATGTCGCGTTCCAACATCAACACGTCGGCCACGTCGCGATCGTAGTCCTGGGTCCACAGCGTCCGTCCGCTGGCCGCGTCCACCAGCCGCAGGTGCACCCGCAGACGCTCGCCGGCCTGGCGGGCGCTGCCTTCCAGTGCGTGGCTGATGCCCAGTTGCCGCACCAGCCGGGACAGATCGGCGCCATCGGCGGTGGCCAGGCGGGTCGAATCGCGCGCGATCACCCGCAGTCCGTGGATGCGCGAGAGCGTGCTGATCAGTTCCTCGCTGAGGCCGAAAGCGATATCGCGATCGCCCTCGCCGACCGCCGTCAGCGGCATCACGATCAGCGTGCGTGGAGTCGCGGCCACCGACGCGACCGGCGCACGTGGAACGAGCGCCGCGGCCAGCAACAACAGCAGGCCGAGCACCGAGGACAGGATCCAGGACCACCCGCGCACGGCGGTCGCGGACATGGCCGATGACGCCGCGGCATCGTCGGCGCGTGGCGCATCCCCGGGCGCGGGATCACCGCTGAACCGGTAGCCGACACCATGCAGGGTATGCAGCCGGCGTGGATGGTGGGCGTCCTCGCCCAGCGCTTGCCGCAACAGGGTGATCACCCGGTTGAGTACGCCGGGAGTCACATGCCGGTGACCCCAGACGGCATCCAGTATCTCGTCGCGGCTGAAGGCGCGGCCCGGTTCCGACGCCAGCAGCGCGAGCACGTCGAAGGCCTTGGGCTCCAGCGGCCTCGCTTCGCCGTCGCGCAGCAGCTGGCGACCGGCGAGATCGATGATCACGTCGTCCAGGACGATGCGGGCGGAGCGGGAAAGGGACATGGCGTTCTGCGCAGGAGGAACCCGGCCAAACACGTACATCCTAGGGATACGCGGAAGGGTGGCCGTGCCGGCCTAAGCATTTCCCAAGCATCCCAAGCCGTTCATCGGAGTTTCCTCCCGGCGTCCTCAAGACCCGGCGGCGGCGGCGGCGCGAATCTGGCGCCCCGGCCAATCAAGGAAACCGCCATGAACACCCTGCCCACGATCCTGCTGCGCGCGTTGCTGCTGGTGCCGGTCCTGATTTCCTCGGCCCACGCCGGCACCACCGAGGCGGCGGCCGAACTGCGCGTGGAGTGCGCGCAACCGCGCCTGCCGCCCCAGTATGAAACCGGCCGCTGGCTGGGCCAGGCGAATGCCGGCCAGGCCTATGCGTCGCGCCAGCGGCTGATGGCCGAAGTCAGGCGGGCCTGCCAAAAGCCGGGCATCCGGACGGTGCTGCTGAGGATGCCGCCTCCGGCCGAGGTGCCTGGGCGCGGCCTGGCCGGACGGCCCTAGGAACGTTCGCGCGGCGGCAACCGGAAGAACGCGCGCGCCGTCGCGGTGGTCGCGGTGGCGGTGACGTCCACCGGTTCGTTCCGGTCACGCGCCAGCTCCTCCACGATGTGGGCCAGGTACATCGGTTCGTTGCGGCGGTGCGAAGGCTGCGGCCGCACCGTGCGCGGCAGCAGGTAGGGCGCATCGGTCTCGATCATCAGCCGCCCGGCGGGGATGTGCGGCACCAGTTCGCGCAGGTGCTGGCCGCGGCGTTCGTCGCACAGCCAGCCGGTGATGCCGATGTGCCAGTCCTGGTCGAGGTAGTCGAACAGTTCCTCGCGGCTGCCGGTGAAGCAGTGCACCACCGCCGGACCCAGCCGGCCGTCGAAGTTCTTCATCATCGCCATGAAATCGGCGTGCGCGTCGCGCTGGTGCAGGAACAGCGGCTTGCCGTTCTCCGCCGCGATCTGCAGTTGGCGCTCGAACGCGCGCCGCTGCGCCGGCCGCGGCGAGAAATCCCGGAAGTAGTCCAACCCGCATTCGCCCACCGCCACCACTTCCGGATGCGCGTGCAGCGCGCGCATCTCGGCATCGCATTCGTCGGTGTACTCGATCGCGTGATGCGGATGCACGCCGGCGGTGGCGAACAGTTCGCCCGGATGCGCCCGGGCCAGGGCGAGCGCCTGCGGGGAATGTTCGCGGCTGGCGCCGGTCACCACCATCTGCGCCACGCCGTGCGCGCGGGCGCGCTGCATCACCGCGTCCAGATCGTGGCCGAAGCTTTCGTGGGTGAGGTTGGCGCCGATGTCGATCAGTTGCATGGAGCGGAAGTCGTGGAGCGGAGGGCGCGTCATTGTAGTCGGCCCGGCGCGCGGAGCCGGTATCCTAGCGGGCCATGCCGTCGCCCGCGCCTTTGCCGGAATTTCCCATCACCCCGCTGCTGCCGGAGATCCGGCGGAGCCTGTCCGCGCATCCGCGGCTGGTGCTGGAAGCGCCGCCCGGCGCCGGCAAGACCACCCAGGTGCCACTGGCGCTGCTCGACGAGTCGTGGACGCAGGGGCGCCGGATCCTGATGCTGGAACCGCGCCGGGTGGCCGCGCGCGCGGCCGCCGGCTTCATGGCGAAGCAGCGCGGCGAGGCGGTCGGCGAGACCGTCGGTTACCGCATCCGCTTCGAGAACAAGGTGTCCACGCGCACCCGCATCGAGGTCGTCACCGAGGGCATCCTGACCCGGATGATCCAGGACGACCCGATGCTCGAATCGGCGGCGGCGATCCTGTTCGACGAATTCCACGAGCGCCATCTGTCGGCCGATCTCGGTCTGGCGCTGGCACTCGACGTGCAGGCGCAGTTGCGCGAGGACCTGCGCATCGTGGTGATGTCGGCGACCCTGGACGGCGAACGCCTGGCGCGTTTCCTGGACGCGCCGCGCCTGAGCAGCGAAGGGCGGAGCTTTCCGGTGACGTTGGCGCATTTCCCCGCGCGTCGCGACGAACCCGCCGAAGTACAGGCGCGGCGCGCGATCGAACAGGCGCTGGCGTCGCATCCGGGCGATCTGCTGGTCTTCCTCCCCGGCCAGCGCGAGATCGCACGGCTGGAATCGCTCCTCGATGGCTTGCCGCGCGATGTCGCGGTGCTGCCGCTGCACGGCGAGCTGCCGGTGGAGCGACAGGCCGAGGTGTTGCAGCCGGATCCACAGGGCCATCGCCGGGTCGTGCTGGCGACCAACGTGGCCGAATCCTCGGTGACCCTGCCGGGCGTGCGCGTGGTGATCGACGCCGGGTTGGCGCGCGAGCCGCGCTACGACCCCAACAGCGGTTTCGCGCGGCTGGAAGTCGTCGCCATCTCGCAGGCGTCGGCGGATCAGCGCGCCGGCCGCGCCGGGCGTGTCGCCGAGGGCTGGGCGTATCGGCTGTGGCCGCAATCGCAGCGGCTGGAACCGCAGCGCCGCCCGGAAATCGCCCAGGTGGAACTCGCCGCGCTGGCGCTGGAACTGGCGGCCTGGGGCAGTGATCAATTGCGCTTCGTGGATCCGCCGCCCGCCGGCGCGCTCGGCGCGGCGCGTGAACTGCTGCAGCGGCTGGGCGCGCTCGGTGACGGCGGCGGGGTGACCCCGCTGGGCCAGCGCATGCTGGCGTTGGGCACGCATCCACGACTGGCGGCGATGCTGCTGTCAGCGCCGGCGGGTGCGACCCGCGCGTTGGTCTGCGATCTGGCGGCGCTGATCGAAGCGCGGGATCCGCTGCGTGGAGGCGGTGACGCGCTGGCCGCGCGCTGGCGCGCGCTCGCGGGTTTCCGCCAGGGCCGGACGCCGGGCGACGCCCATCGCTCCGCGCTGGCCGTGATCGACGCGGCCGCGAAGCAATGGCGCCGCCGCCTGCGCGAGGACGCCGCGCCGCCAGCGACCCTCGAAGCGCACCTGCTGGGCGATCGCCTCGCCCATGCTTATCCCGATCGCATCGGCTACCGGCACCCGCAGGATCCGCGCCGCTATGCGCTGGCCAACGGGCGCATGGCGCGCCTGTTCGACGACAGCGCCCTGTTCGGCGAACCCTGGATTGTCGCCAGCGAACTGCGTTACGAGGCCAAGGATGCGCTGATCCAGCGGGGTGCCCCGGTCGACGAGGGTTTCCTGCGCACGGAATTTCCGGACCGCTTCGTCACCGAGGACGCGGTGCGCTGGGACGCCGGCAAGCGTGCATTGAGCGCGCAGCGTGAAACCCGTTTCGATCGCATCGTCCTGGAGGCGCGTTCGACCGGCCGTGTCGATCCCGCGCAGGCCGCGCAGGCGCTCACCGACGCGGTGCGCGAACTGGGAATCGATGCGCTGCCGTGGACCGAATCACTGGGACAATGGCGCGAACGCGTGCGCAGCCTGCGCGAATGGATGCCGGAACTCGGCCTGCCGGATCTTTCCGACGAGGCCCTGCTGGCGGATCTGGATCGCTGGTTGCGGCCCGCCTTCGCCGGCAAGAGCCGGCTGGACGCGCTCGACGAATCCGAACTGGCGGAAGCGCTCAAGTCGCCGCTGGACTGGTCGGTGCGCCAACGCGTCGACGCACTCGCCCCGACCCGCATCACCGTGCCGTCGGGCATGGAGCGGCGCATCGAATACACGCACGGACAACCGCCGGTGCTGGCGGTGAAGCTGCAGGAACTGTTCGGTCTGGCGGAGACACCGCGCATCGCCGACGGCCGCGTCCCGCTCACCCTGCATCTGCTGTCGCCGGGGGGCCGGCCGCTGCAGGTGACCCAGGATCTGCGCGGCTTCTGGGAACGCACCTATCCGGAAGTGAAGAAGGAAATGAAGGGCCGCTACCCCAAGCATCCCTGGCCCGACGATCCCTGGACCGCGCAGGCCACCCATCGCGCCAAGCCGCGCGGGACCTGAGATCAGCTCTTTCCCGCTTGTGGGAGCGATGTGAGTCGCGATGGACTTCGCGGGAAAGCCCCTTCGCGACTCACGTCGCTCCCACAGGGCCACAAGAACGCGGTCGCAGCCATTCAGCCACCGGTCGGCGCCCGCGTGGTCCGCTAACGGGCCGTGAACATCCGTGGATGGACACTGGATCCCGTCATCTCCCACAGGACAACGACGATGAGCAAGCTCACCATCATCACCGACCGCGCATTGGAACTGGTCAGCCAGGCCGGCAGCAGCCTCAGGCAGGCGGTGCCGAAGAACGCCGACAAACTGCTGCAGACCGGCGTGGTGTTGGGCGCGGCGAAGACCGGCGCGAAGACCGCGGGCAAGTTCATCCGCCGCAACCCGGTCGTGGCCGTCGCGGCGGCGGCGGGCATCGGCCTGCTGGCCTATGCCGCCTACCGCAAGCGCAAGCGCGACGCCGCCGACGCGCCGATCGAGGGCAAGTCGCGCCGCATCGAGGCGCGCAAGGTCAATGGCACCGGCCGCGCCGGCCGCCGCGCCGCGGCCTCCCGCTCCACGTCGGCCAACCCCTGACGTAAAGCGGAACTGGTTCCGCTGACGTGGTGTTTTCATACCGACGAGCCAAAGCCGGGCAAGCTCGGCTCTGCATGGACCCGTAGAGCGCAGTTCGCTCCGCTCCCCGCTTCCCGACGTTTCCGCTGATCCGACGAAATCCCCTTGACAGCTTTCCCGGGACAACTGTACTACTAATAATAGTACAGGTGGTACACCCAGGAGAGTCCCATGCGCTTTGCCCGTTTTTCCCCGTCCGCCCGCGCGGCCGGTTCCCGTCCCGCCACCCGCGCCGCGCTGGCCCTGCTGCTGTGGCCGCTGGCCGCGATGGCCGACACCCCGCCCACCGACGCCACGCTGGCCGAATACTTCCGCCAATGCCACGCGGTCCAGGTCTGCAATGGCAGTTTCCTGGTCATGCGGGGCGAGCAGGTCCTCTATGAGGGCGCGCTGGGCGACGCCGCGGCCGAAGGCGGGCAATCGCTGACCCCGGCCCACGCATTCGATATCGGTTCGATCACCAAGCAGTTCACCGCGGCGGCCATCGTCCGGCTGGCCGAACAGGGCCGGCTGGGCCTGGACGATGCGGTGGCGAAACACCTGCCGGGCTTTCCGTATTCCGACGTGACCGTGCGCCAGTTGCTCACCCATACCTCCGGCGTGCCGGACGTGATGCCGTACTACTCCAAGGTCCTGCGCGGCGGGGAGGTCACCTCCCCCATCACCACCGAAGACGCGGTCCAGATCCTGGCCGGACAGAAGATGCAGCCGGTGTTCGCGCCCGGCACCCGCTTCGAGTACAGCAACACCGGCTATCTGCTGCTGGCGCGGATCGTGACGCGTGCGTCGGGTGTCGACTACGCGCGCTATCTGGACCGGGAATTCTTCACCCCGCTGGGCATGTCGCACACCCGCGTGCGGATGCCGGACAACGAGGCCGGCATCGGCCCGCGCGCGTACGGCTTCCGGGTGTCCGCCAGCGGCCGTCGGCAGGCGTTCGACCAGGTGCCGCAGTTCTACGTGGCCGGCGCCGGCGGCATCTATTCCACCGCCCGCGATATGCACCGCTGGGCGCGCGCGCTGCGTGGCGGCAAGCTGATGTCCGCCAGGCACTGGACCGAGGCCACCACGCCGGTGCGGCTGGCCGATGGCAGCCGCGTGCCCTACGGCTTCGGGCTGGCGCTGCGCCCGTCGCCGCTGGGCCAGGCGCGGGTGTCCCACGGTGGCCACTGGCGCGGCTTCAAGGCCGATTTGACGCTGCTGCCGGCCCAGGACCTGGACATCGTGCTGCTCACCAACAACGGCGAGGATGACAGCGTTGACCATGCGCGCGACGCGGTGGAGGCGATCGTGGCCGGCAAGCCCCACACGCCGGTAAAGGCGTCGATCCATGTTCCGCTGTTCCAGCGCCTGCAATCGGACGATGCCGACGCGTTGCGCAAATGGCTGGCGGGGGAGCGCGCGGCGAGTCCCGCGCGCTACGACTTCCTGGAGGACAAGGTCAACGAGCTGGGTTACGCGCTGATCGAACGCAAGGAGTTCGACAAGGCCATCGTCGTCATGGAGTTCAATCGAGACGCGCATCCGCAATCATTGAACGTGTATGACAGTCTGGCCGACGCCTATCTGGCCAAGGGCGATCGCGAAGCCGCCATCGCTCAGGCAAGGCGGATGATCGAGCTCAAACCGGACTCGAAGCAGGCGCAGGAGAAGCTGAAGACCTTGCAGGCCTCTCCCCAGCCATAGGACGCCGCCGGTTCCTCCACGGATGACGTCTTGTCCGGTCACCGTGGCGGAGGTGACCGGAGCTCATGAACGGATCTCGCGCCAACGACCCGGCGCGAGATCGTCCAGCGCGACATCGCCCATCGCCACGCGCACCAGCCGCAGGGTCGGCAATCCCACCGCGGCGGTCATCCGCCGTACCTGCCGGTTGCGGCCTTCGGTGATGCGCATTTCCAGCCACGCATCCGGCACGGTCTTGCGGAAGCGCACCGGCGGATC
This sequence comes from Pseudoxanthomonas sp. 134C1, assembly GCF_057773065.1. Lineage (NCBI taxonomy): Bacteria > Pseudomonadati > Pseudomonadota > Gammaproteobacteria > Lysobacterales > Lysobacteraceae > Pseudoxanthomonas > Pseudoxanthomonas sp. 134C1. The sequence goes on along the minus strand of NZ_JBYMTH010000001.1, from coordinate 236,762 downwards.
GCGTGACCACAGCGTCGGCGATGGATCCAGCCGGCGCACCTCCGCCGGCCGCGTGGGGCCGTCATTCAACGACACGCCACGCCGCAGCGCGTCGAGCTGCATGTCGTCCGGCGTGCCTTCCACCTGCGCCCAGTAGGTCTTGGTCTGCCTGTGGCGCGGGTCGGTCAGACGATGCGCGAATCCGCCATCGTCGGTGAGCAACAGCAGCCCCTCGCTGTCGTAGTCCAGTCGACCCGCCGCGTACACCTCCGGCGGCAGGTCGAATTCCGCCAGCGTCCGCCGGGGCGGATCGCTGCGATCGGTGAACTGGCACAGCACGTTGAACGGCTTGTTGAACGCGATCAGCACGAAACAATCGCTCGAATCAGGGTTTCACGAACCGCAGCGTCATCCGATCGCTTTCGCCGATGGCCTTGTACTTGTCCGCATCCTTGGGATCGTGGTTGTTGGACGGAGGCAGTGTCCACACCCCGTTGGGGTGATCCTTGGTGTCGCGCGGATTGGCGTTGACCTCGCTCTTGCCGTCGAGCCGGAATCCGGCCGCCTCGGCCAGCGCGATCACCTGCGCCTCGCCCACGTAGCCGCTGTTGTCGTCCGCCGGTACGTCACGCTTGGCGCGGTGTTCGACCACGCCCAGCACGCCACCCGGTTTGAGTACGTTGAAGAAGCCCTTGAACATGCCTTCGGCCTGTCCCGCCGAGCGCCAGTTGTGCACGTTGCGGAAGGTCAGCACCAGATCCGCGGAACCGGCCTCGCCGAACACCGGCGCCGACGGCGAATACGCCACCACCTTCGTCCTGTCGTACAGCGCCGGCGAGGCGGCGAGCTTCTTTTCCAGTCCGTCCTTGCTGCGTTGCTGGTAGTCGCGGCCACCGCCCTGCGCCACCGCCGCCGGGTCCACGATCGCCGCGACGTAGTGGCCGCGATCGCGCAGAAGGGGGGCCAGGATTTCCGAGTACCAGCCGCCACCCGGGGTGATCTCGACGACGGTCTGGTCCGGTTTCAGGCCGAAGAACGACAGGGTCTCGGCGGGATGGCGATAGCCATCGCGGGCCACGTTGGCGGGGGTTCGCCAGTCGCCCTTGATTGCGATGTCGAGGCTGGCGGCGGCATCGGCCGCGACGGCGGCGGCGTCCTGCGCCTGCGCGATCGCGGGCACGCCCAGGGCCAACAGCACGGCGAGGCAGATCGAATGCGGCTTCATCGGTGTTCTCCGGGGAAAGTGCGGCGAGCCTATCACGCATGTGCGATGCGGCAAGGCCGGATACGCGCCTCCGGTACGCATTCGCTTATGTGGAATTTACGCGTTGGCGTGGTGGACGGAATGGCCTGTTTACGCCCATGGCGCATAGCCTGTTTTCCACCGCGCGAAGGCGCGCCGCAAGCCCGCCATGAACCTGATGATTCTCGAAGGCCCGCATCCCTCGCCGGATGCCGGAACGCCACTGGCGCCGCCCGTCCTGCGCGGCCTGCGGGCGCAGGCCCGCATCCATGGCCATGCCGTGTTCCATTGCCGATGCCCGAGCGTGGAGGCGCTGCTGACCGGCCTGCGCGCCAGCGTCGCACTGGACGTGCGGATGCTGCTGCTGGATTCGGGCGACATCGCCGCCAGCGAGCCCGCGCTGCCGGCCCTGCGCGAAACCCTCGACCGGCTGTCGACGCCTTACATCGAAGTGCATGACGACAGCACGCAGGTGCTGGAGTCCCGCCTGGATCTGCGGCACCCGCCGCTGGCGACGGTGGTCTTCAATCGCGACCGCCATCAGGGTCACGCCCTGGCGCTGTCGATCGCCCTGCGCCGGTTGGCCACGACCACCGGCACCGCCTGAACCCTTCCTTTCCTTTCCGCAACCCGGAGCATCCCCATGTCGCTATTGCTCATCCGTGGCCCGGAGCGCCGCGCCCATGCCAGCGAACCGCCGCCGCCACTGCCCGCGCCGGTCGTGCGCGCCCTGGCCGAACGCGCCGCCGCCGCCGGCAAGACCCTGGCCGTGCGCGTCTGCGCCAACGAGGCCGAGTACCTGCACGCACTGGAAGGGGCGCGGCTCACCCGCACCGAACTGCTGCTGCTGGACCCGGGCAGCGCCGCCACCAGCGCGCGCCTGCATGCGGCGGTGGATCACGCCGGCATTCCCTACATCGAAGTCCACGACGATGATTGCGATGCGCCCGAACCGCGCCTGCCGCCGTCGCGGGCCTGCCTGGCGGTGGCGCAGGGATATTGCGCGCAGAGCTACACGCTGGCGCTGGAAATGGCGCTGGAGCATCTGGGCTGCGCCGAATGCGAATCCGAACGCCATGTCGGCACCTGACTTCCCAAGTTCCGGAGTCGGCTACTTCGCCGACTACGAGGTCTATGTGATGGGCGAGGCGGTGGCCTGGGGCCAGATCACCCTGGCCTGCGCCAATGACGATGGCGAACGCGACCCCGTAAGGCTGATCCGGCGGCTGCGCCAGGCCGCCGCGGACCAGCACGGAGCGGAAGCGGGCGCGATCCGCCTGCGCCAGGTCTGCCGGCTCTAGCCGGCGTCGCCTTCCATGCGCCCGTCGATGGGCAGCTCGACGTCCATCAGGGTCGGCTCGTCGGGATCGGCGCGGATGCGGAAGCCCAACTGCTCGCACATCGCCAGCATGGTGCGGTTGTCGCGCAGCACCTGGCCCTCGATGACCTTGAGGCCCAGCCAGCGTGCGTACTCGATCATGATGCGCATCAGCCGCCAGCCGATGCCGTGGCCCTTGAGATCCGAGCGCACCAGGATGCCGTATTCGCCGCGATCGTAGTTGGCATCGGCATGCAGGCGCACCGCGCCCAGCATCTGTCCGTTGACCGGATCCAGCGCCACCAGCGCCATCGAGCGCGCGTAGTCGATCTGGGTGAGGCGGGCGATGAACTCGTGGCTGAAATGACGCACCGACTGGAAGAAGCGCAGGCGCAGATCCTCGTCGGTCACGTGGGTGAAGAACTCCCGGAACATCGCGTCATCCTCCGGCCGCACCGGTCGCACGAACGCGTCGCTGCCGTCGGCCAGGGTAATCGTGCGCTCCCATGCCTTCGGATACGGGAAGATCGCGAAGCGCGGATGCCCGCGACCCTTGTGCAGCTTGCGGCCCGGTGCCACCGCGATGCGCGCGTCCACCGCGATCACGCCGTCGCGGTCGGCCAGCAACGGATTGATGTCCAGCTGGCGGATCTCCGGAATGTCGGCGGCCAGCTGCGCCAGCTTCACCAGCACCAGCGCGATAGCGCGCTCGTCGGCGGCCGGCACGTCGCGGTAGGCCTTGAGCACGCGCGAGACCCGGGTGCGGCCGATCAATTCATGGGCCAGGCGCAGATCCAGTGGCGGCAGTGCAAGCGCCTTGTCGTCGATCACGTCCACGGCGGTGCCACCGCGTCCGAACACGATCACCGGACCGAACACCTCGTCGTCGGCGATGCCGGCGATCAGTTCGCGCGCCTTTGGCCGCAGCAGGGTCGGTTGCACCAGCACGCCGCCGATGCGCGCGTCCGGGCGCGCGGCGCGCGCGCGCTGGAGGATGCCGGCCGCCGCCTCGCGCACGGCGCCGGCGCTGACCAGGTTCAGGCGTACGCCGTCGATGTCGGACTTGTGCGGGATGTCCGGCGAAAGGATCTTCACCGCCACCGCCAGGCCCTGCGCGAGCAGGGGCTCGGCCACCCGCGCGGCATCGTCCGGATCACGCGCGCGCTGCAGCGGCGCGACCGGAATCCCGTAGGCCGCCAGCACGTGCGCGGTCGCCAGCGGATCCAGCCAGTGCTGGCCGTCCCTCAGCGCCTGCTCCACCAGTGCGCGCACGGCGTCGGTGTCGACCACGAAGTCCTCGGGCAGGCTGGGCGGCGTTTCCATCAGCGCCGCCTGCGCCTCGCGATAGCGGACCAGATGCATGAAGCCGCCGACCGCGTCGGACTCGGTGGGGTAGTTGGGAATGCGCGCGGCGTCGAGCACGTCGGCCGCGGCCGGATCGTGGCCCAGCCAGACCGCGAACACCGGCTTGCGCGGCCCATGCGCGGGACGCGCGCGCAGCACGCGCGTCATCGCCTCGGCGGTTTCCACCGCCGATGACAGCACCGTGGGCACGTTGACCGCCAGCAGGGCGTCATTCTCCGGATCGTCCAGCAGCGCCGCGATGGTGGCCGCATAGCGTTCGGCGTCGATGTCGGTCAGCAGATCCACCGGATTGTCGCGCGACCAGCCCGCGGGCAGCATCGCATCCAACCGGTCGCGTGTGCCGTCGGACAGTGCCGCCAGCGTGCCGCCCAGTTCATGCAGGCGATCCACCGACAGCGCGCCCACGCCGCCGCCATTGGTGAGGATTGCCAGCCGGCGTCCGGGGAATGCGCGCAGGCGTCCCAGGGTTTCGGCGGCGGAGAACAATTCGTCCAGCGAGCGCACCTGCAGCAGGCCGGCGCGCCGGAACGCCGCGTCATACACTGCGCGCGGATGCGCCAGGTGCTGCACGTGGGTGCTGTCGGCGGCGGCCCGCGCGGCCGCCGTGGCGACCTGTCCGGACTTCACCACCACCACCGGCTTGGTGCGCGCGGCCGCGCGCGCGGCCGACATGAACTTGCGCGCGTCCTTGATCGCTTCGACATAGAGCAGGATCGCACGGGTGCGATGATCAGTGGCGAAGTAGTCCAGCAGGTCGGCGAAATCCACGTCCAGCGCGTCGCCCAGCGACACCACCGCCGAGAATCCGATCGAGCGGCCTACGCTCCATTCCACCAGCCCGCCGGAAATCGCCCCCGATTGCGAAATCAACGCCAGATCGCCCGCGCTGGGCAGGCGGCCGGCGAGGCTGGCGTTGAGGTGTACGTGCGGCGCGATCACGCCCAGGCAGTTCGGACCCAGCACGCGCAGGCCCTTCTCGCGCGCGATGGCTTCCAGCTGCGCCGCCGGCGAGTCCGGACCCGAGCCCATCGCGGCGGTCAGCACCGCCACCGCGCCGGCGCCGCACTCGGCCGCTTCGCGGGCGATGCCCGGCACCGTGGCCGGCGGCGTGGCGATCACGACCAGATCCGGTTTCCATGGCAGATCCCGCAAGCGCCGGACGGTGGTCACGCCGTCGATCGTGGTGGGATGCAGGTTGACCAGTCCGATCGGTCCGCCGAAGCTGGCTTCCAGCAGGTTGTTGATCACCGCGCGCCCGACCGAACGCGGCCGCGACCGGCTGCCGACCACCGCCACCGAGGCGGGCCGGAAGATGGATTGCAGGCGGTAGGTGCTCATGAAGGGCCGGAAGGACGGGAGTGCGCTCCAAAGGTAACGCGGCTCTCGTCGGCAAGCCATGATTCAATCGCTGTCGATTTTCGGGATTGGCGGGGATACCCGCCAATCCTGGAGGCCCCGCCTCCCGCCGCCACGTCGGTACCGCGGCGGAGATCAGGGAGTGGCGAAGCAGTCCGTCCCCCAGATGCCCTGGATCAGCAGATGAAGCGCCTTGCAATGCCGGGTCATGTCCTTGGCATCCCGGAGCACCGACATCTGCTCGAGCTCCGTCGCCATGGTCGCCACCTCCGGCAACCCGTGGGGCGCGATGCGGGTCATGCAGGCCCGATGCCGCGCGAGCAGCACGTCGCAGACGGGAATGCCGGTGACGGAGGGAACCTTCGCAGCCTCGGTTTCTTCGTGAAGATCCAGGAACGGGATCATTGCCTTCTGCAACGCATACAGAACACTGATGAAATCACGGTCATGGTCGTGCCAGGAGCCTTCGGCGGTGGCTGCGGAGAGCATGAAGACGCCTTCGACCTCGGTATCGCGGGGACCTTTCAGCGCGGCGGTATATGTTTCGGTGAAGGCCTTCATCCGTTCGGGTGAAGGTTCGTCCATGGCCGCCCGGAACGCTTCGTGTGCGCCGGAGACATCCGGAACCAGGCACGTGTAGGCGAACGTCGCGATTTTCTCTTCGGAAGATCCGCCCAGGTCGATGACGGTGACGTCCCCGACCGTGCAGGTCACACTGGCGAAGGCCTCGTAGAGAGCGACGGTTATCCGTCGCGTGAGCCGGGTGATCTGCTGTTCCGCCGAATCCGCGTCGCTTCCCGTCGCATCGGCCAGAAACGGGAAACCCGGTGCGGTGCCGGAGCGGATCAATGCCGCCATCGCCGCGACCTCTTCCGGTTTAGCGACACCATCATCGCCATGCAAGGGTTCGCGCGCGTCGTAGAGCGTTCTGGCCGCGTCCGTGTCGAGGCGGAGGAAGGCGCGGACATAGAGCTGGAAGGTTTCCGCCGGCGACGGTGGCACCGCGTCGTTGGCCGCCACCGGCCATGCGGCCATCATCAGAATGGAAAGCAGAGTCCGAAAAATCAGCCGCACGATACCGCCACCGGAGAGGGAGGCGGAGACGTTAGGCAGGTCGGCCGCGGTCTCCCATAGGACGTGTCCGATTGTCGATGCCGTGCCATCGCGGCGGCGTGGACGCCCTGGTGGCGGCCCGTGCGCTACGGCCCCGGCAGGCGAAAATCACGCCAGCTTCAACGCATCCGGATACGGCGGCGTGTCCGGATAATCGCCTGCGGCGAGCCGTGCCTGCAGGTCGCGCCACCAGCCGGCGCGGAACAGATCCCCATGCGCCGCGCGCAATGCGTTCGCCTGCGGCGCCGGCAGGCCGAGGAATTGCGGGAAGCGTTCCGGAAACACGTCGCCGGGCCCGACATAGAACCACGGCCCATCGGCCATTTCCTCCTCGTAGCAGGTCGGCTGCGGCCAGTCGCGGAAGTGGCAGTCGGTGACCAGACACAGTTCGTCGTAGTCGTAGAACACCGCGCGGCCGTGCCGCGACACGCCGAAGTTCTTCAGCAGCATGTCGCCGGGGAAGATGTTGTTGCGCGCCATGTCCTTGATTGCCTGGCCGTAATCAATCGCCGCCGCGAGCGCCGCCTCGGGCTTCTGCTCGCGCAGGTACAGGTTGAGTGGACGCAGCCGCCGCTGGACGTAGCACAGGTGGATGATCAGATCGTCGCCGTCCTCGGTGATGCCGTGCCTGCAGGTGGACAGCAGTTCCTCCAGCAGGGCCGGGGCGAAGCGCGCGCGGGGGAAGCGCAGGAAACGATAGGGCTGGGTATCCAGCAGGCGACCGACGCGGTCCAGGTGGAACACCAGGTTGTAGCGGTCCTCCACATCCTTGCGGCTGACTTCCTTGGGGTAGGCGAAGCGGTCGCGGATGATCTTGAACACCAGCGGATAGCTGGGCAGGGTGAACACCGCCATCACCATGCCCGGGGTGCCCTCGGCCTGCACCAGCTGCTCGCCGGCCTGGGTGTCGAAATGATGGAAGAAGGTGCGGAAGCGTTCGGTCTTGCCCTGCTTGGCCCGGCCCAGCACCGTGTAGATCTCGTCGATCGGCTTGCCCGGCAGCAACGAGCGCAGGAACACCACCGCATCGCCGACGGTGGACAGATCCGCATGGAAATAGCTGCGCGAGGTGCCGAACAGGTGCGCCACGTCGCCTCGCCGGGTCAGCACGGCTTCCACCTTCAGCTTGCCGCCGTCGTTGACCAGCGCGATCACGCAGGGCGAGAAGCGGTGTTCGCCGAACACCCGGCCAACCAGGTAGGCGCGGCGTTCGCGGTAGAACACCGTGTCCAGCAGCTCGATGCCGCGCACCGGATTCTCGCCCCAATGCGCCAGGTCATCCTGCAGGCGGATCGCGACCGACGCCGCGCAGCGGGTGCGGTGCGCGTAGGGAATGTCGAAGCGGTAGTCGCCCAGCACCCGGACGAAGGTGTCGGTGGGGCGCTGCTCGGACACCGCGTAGCTGTGGCGCGCGACCGGGTGGGTGATCGCGTCGGTCGGCTCGATGTCCATCGCGATGAACTCGATCGACGGATCCACGCCGCGGGTCTTGAAGAAACGCCGGGTCAGGGTGTTGTAGAAGGTCTTGTACAGCTCGCGATCGATCAGGTCGGCGATCAGGCGGTCGTAGCCGTCGCGCACGGCCGACCACAGCGCATGGTCGTGTGCGTGATCCAGCAGTGCCGCCTGCAGGCGCAGGGCGCATTCGGCGATGCATTCGTCGTACAGCTCGATGCGCTCGACCGCGTCCGCGCGCGCGCCGGACCAGTCCATGGTCTCGAACCGATGACGCGCGCGCTGGGTGACCTCGGCGAAGCGCGCGTGATAGTCGGCGAATGCGTCATGGATGAGCGTGGCGATGACGGTGGGCTGGATCATGCGTCCACCCGCGCCTGGTCCAGTACCCACTTGCGCACGGTCTGGAAGTCCGGATGGGCCAGGCTGCGTTCCGGATAGACCAGGTAGTGGGCGAAGTCGGCCTGCAGGCATTTGCCGGTCAGCGGCACCAGCCGGCCCGCCTTGATCAGCGGTTCGGCGAGGGTGAGCCGCGCCAAGGCGACGCCCATGCCTTGGGCGGCGGCCTGGTGCAGGGTCTCGGTGTCGTCGAACTGGGCCACGAAGCGGCGCGGCGCTTCGCCGCCGAATTCGGCGAACCACTCCTTCCAGCGATCGGAGGGATCGCCCAGCAGCGGCAGGCTGCCGATGCGCGCGAGCGCGGGCTTGCCGTGGCGCTTGAGGAAGGTCGGGCTGGCGACCGGCTGGATCCATTCGTGGAACAGATGTTCCGCGCGCACGCCCGGCCAGCGCCCACCACCCAGCCGCAGCGCCATGTCCACCGGCTCGCGATCGAAATCCACCACGTGGGTGCTCGATTGCAGGTTCAGCCCGAGCTCCGGGTTCGCCGCCAGGAAATCGGGCAGGCGCGGCACCAGCCAGGCGGTGGCCATCGACGGAATCAGGCTCAGGGTGATGACGTGGTCGTTGCGTGCCGACATGCGTTGCAGGGCGTGGCCGATCGCATCCAGCGGCGTGGCCACCGCGTCGAACAGGCGCTGGCCTTCCGGGGTCAGCTCCACGCCACGCGGCCCGCGCGCCAGCAGTTTGTGCCCGACCCGTTCTTCCAGCAGGCGCATCCGGTGGCTGAGCGCGCTGACGGTCAGGTGCATCGCCTCGGCCGCGCGGGTCAGGTTCTTCATCCGCGCGGCGGTGACGAAGGCGTCGATCTGGTCCAGCGGCAAACGGCTCATGCGGGATGGTCCATGTTGAACCCGGTTCAAGGCTGGCTTGCGGAGGTTTCGCTTTTTCGGCAATCAGGATGAGCCTAACTTGGTTCCTGTTCAAGCCGGATGTCCCGGCGGCAGGAGAATCCCATGCGTACCGAAACGAAGCATTCGTGGTGGCGTGAACTGGGCGCCGTCAGCCAGGGCATGCTGTTCCTCGATGGTCATATCGCCAGCACCGAAGCACTCCGCGCGAGCGGTGGCGAAAACCCCACGGCGCGGAGGCCAGTCCCGCCCGAACGCCACGAGCGCGCCCTGCGGGTGCTGCATGCCCGCAGGCGACGCGAGATGACCGCGCTGTCGTTGTTCCGGTGAGCGCGCGGCGTCGACTCGGGAGTGTGATCCGCTTTTACCTTCCCCTTGATCAGCCATTCGGCTGTTGAAGGCGAAAAAGGGGAACCGGGGGGATTTGCTGTTGGCACGAAGAGCAAATCCCCCGTCGCCTCTGGCGCCCGCCCCCTTTTTCAAAAGGGGGCTAACAAGCAACTCTGACGCTCGGAAACCGGCTTTGCTTCCCCCTTTGAAAAAGGGGGACTGAGGGGGATTTGCTGTTGGCGAGGAGAGCAAATCCCCCTTCGCCTTCAGCACCGCCCCTTTTTCAAAGGGACTTTCGTGCCCGGGAATCGACCAGCCCCCAAAACAAACGCCCGGCACAAGGCCGGGCGTCTGCAACATCAACCGCGGATCACCACCCTCACAGGTGCTTGATGATCTCGTCGGCGAACTCGCTGCACTTCACTTCGGTGGCGCCGTCCATCAGGCGGGCGAAGTCGTAGGTGACGCGCTTGCTGGCGATGGCCTTGTTGACGCCGTCGATGATCTTGTCGGCGGCTTCGGTCCAGCCCATGTAGCGCAGCATCATCTCGCCGGACAGGATCACCGAACCCGGGTTCACCTTGTCCAGATCGGCGTACTTGGGCGCGGTGCCGTGGGTGGCCTCGAACACCGCGTGGCCGGTCACGTAGTTGATGTTGGCGCCCGGCGCGATGCCGATGCCGCCCACCTGCGCGGCCAGCGCGTCGGACAGGTAGTCGCCGTTGAGGTTGAGCGTGGCGGACACGTCGTATTCGCGCGGACGCAGCAGGATCTGCTGCAGGAACGCGTCGGCGATGGCGTCCTTGATGACGAGGCCCGCGCCCGGCTTGCCTTCCGGAATCACGTGCCACGGACCGCCGTCCAGCTCCACCGCGCCGAAGTAGTCGCGCGCCACCTGGTAACCCCAGTCACGGAAGCCACCTTCGGTGAACTTCATGATGTTGCCCTTGTGCACCAGCGTGACCGACTTGCGGCCATTGTCGATGGCGTACTGGATGGCGCTGTGGACCAGGCGCTCGGTACCCAGGCGGCTGACCGGCTTGATGCCCAGGCCGACTTCCACGCCCACGTCGCGGTGCGGGGCGCCGATGCCTTCCAGCGCCTGCTGCCACTCGTTGGCCTTCTCCTGGGTGCCGAAGCGGATCTTGCCGAACGCCTGCGGGAATTCCCTGGCCAGGAAGTCCAGCACCTTCTGCGACTCGGCGCTGCCGCCGGCCCATTCGATGCCCGCGTAGATGTCCTCGGTGTTCTCGCGGAAGATCACCATGTCGACGTCGCCCGGCTTCTTGACCGGCGAGGGCACGCCTTCGAACCAGCGCACCGGGCGCAGGCAGACGTACAGATCGAGCATCTGGCGCAGCGCCACGTTGAGCGAGCGGATGCCGCCGCCGACCGGCGTGGTCAGCGGACCCTTGATCGAGACCAGGTAGTCGCGGCAGGCCTGCACGGTCGAATCCGGCAGCCAGGTGCCGAACTGGTTGTTGGATTTCTCGCCGGCGAACACTTCCAGCCAGTGGATCTTCTTGGCGCCGCCGTAGGCTTTTTCCACCGCCGCGTCGAGCACGCGGACGCTGGCGCGCCAGATGTCCGGACCGGTGCCGTCACCCTCGATGAAGGGAATGATCGGATGGTTGGGGACATTGAGCTTGCCGCCGGAGATGGTGATCTTCTCACCGCCGGGGGGCGGGGTGAGGACAGGTTCTGCCATGGAACTGCTCCCGGTTGAGATGGCACGCGGCACGCCGCGCGCAGGGTGAACAAAGGGACGAACGAAAAGGGGTACGACAGGGATGAAGCGGACGCCCATTGTCGCGGTTTATGCAGTCATGGGCAAAACCCGGATCACCATGGCCCGGCGTACGGACGCCGGGGGCCTACCCGTTCAACCGCCGCAACCCTCACCGCAGGGCCGGTGCGGCTCGCCCGCATCCTGCGAGGTTTCCAGGACCTGGCCGAAGATCGCCGGTGGGGTGAAGGTGACGCCGAGGGTTTCGCACAAAAAAAGCGGGCGCGGTTCGCACCGCGCCCGAGCTTGCCCACCAGGGTGGGAGAGAGGGTGGGAATTACTTGACTTCGATTTCCTGGGTCATGCCGACGGCCTGGCCGTTCAAGGTCACGTCGACCTTGTACTTGCCGGCGGGCCAGGGATTGGCGTTGGTGAACTCGATGTTGGTGGTGCCATCGCCATCCGCCGTGCGCTTGGTGCTTTGCTGCCCCGCGACCTGGCCATCCTGATAGGTCAACTTGGCATCGATGGTCGCATCGGCGGGGGCGCTCGCATCGGTCTTCACCGACACGATGATCTTGTCCTTCGGGGTGAAGGTGGACACCGCGGCGACCGACTTGTCGGCGGCGGCGGCATTGCCCACGGTCACGCCGGTCGCGCTCACGGCGGGAGCCGGTGCGGGCTCAGCCGGTACGGGCGCCGGAGCGGGTTCGGTGGCGGCTGGCGGCGCGGCGACCGGTTCTTCCTTCTTCTTGCAGGCGGCCAGGGCCACGGTGCCGGCCAGCGCGATCATCAGGGCATAGGAAATGCGGTTCTGCTTCATGGTGTCAGTCCTTGTGTCAGCCGTTGAATGGTCGGTGAGGTGAGCGGATCAGGCGATGCTGTCCTTGGGCGGCAGCTTGATCACCTGGCCGGGGAAGATCCGGTCGGGGTCCTCGATGACGTCGCGATTGGCCTCGAAGATGTGCTTCCAGGCGTTGGCACTACCGTAATGTTCCTTGGCGATCTTGGAGAGCGTGTCGCCCTTCTCGATCGTGTAGCTCTGCTCCCCGATGGCCTCTTCGGTGCTGTCCACCTTCGCGGTGACACCGGAGAAATCGGCTTTCTGTTGTTCGGTGGAATCCACCTTCGCGGTGACGCCCGAAAAATCCGCTTTCTTCTCGTTGCTCATACACAACCGTCCTTCCGTGCAGGATGTTGGGACGAGCTAGCCTTGCATGCGCCCTGTTAAGAAATCATGGGATTGGCGTGAAGGCCGACGTGGCCTTCAGCAAGCCGCTACTGACGCGGTTCGCGCTGCGCCGGAAGCGCGGTTACGCCCGGGGTGGCGCGCCACGGATTGATGTCCAGGCCACCGCGTCGGGTATAGCGCGCTTCCACCGACAGCCATTGCGGCGAGCAATGTGTCATCAAATCGCAATGGATGCGTTCGACGCATTGTTCATGGAACTCGGCGTGGCCGCGGAAACCGACCAGATAGCGCAGCAGTTCGGCGCGGTCGATGCGCGGGCCCGCGTAGCGGATCACCACCGTGGCCCAGTCGGGCTGGCCGGTGACCGGGCAGTTGGATTTGAGCAGCGCCGATACCAGGGTTTCCTCCACCAGGACAGTGCTGTCGATGAGCAGGCCTTCCGGGCGCGGCGGACCGTAGTGATTGATCTCAACGTCCAGATCATCCAGCGATTCGCCCTCGATTGTTTCGACCATCGGCGGCAATCCGAACGCCACCGTCACGTCAGCGCCCGCGCGCGCCGAAAGATCCGTGCGGATGCACTCCAGCACCGCGGCATCGCTGTTGAAGCGGGTGGCGTTGAGCGAGTTGAGGAACAGCTTGAGCGACTTGGATTCGATCAGGTTCGATGAGTCACAAGGCACGGAGAAGGTGGCCGTGGCGACCCGCGGCTTGCCGCGCGCGTCCAGCCAGCTCAGTTCGTAGGCGTGCCAGCGGTCGTGTCCGATGAACGGCAGCGCGTCGTCGGCGATGCCGATCTCGGCCCGCGCCTGCCGGCGCGGAATCGGAAACAGCAGACTGGGATCGTAGTGATCCGGATAGGCGACTTCGCGCCCCAGCAGGGAATCTTCGGGCTTGCTCATGGTGTTAGTTTAGTCCCGTCCGCCTGTACGCTAGGCGGCCTCGGAGACCGTCATGGGAAGCATCGGAGCGCGTCACGGCATCGCCGCCGGGTTGGCGTGCGTGCTGGCGGCCTGCGCGCCACTCCCCGCCGCACCCCCGCCGCCGCCATCGGCCGGGACCGCGCCGGCCGGTGGCGCCAGCGCCGAAGTGCGGGAACTGGCGGTGGGCGGCTTCCTCGACCTTGCCCTGCCGGCCAATGCCAGCACCGGCTACGGCTGGGAATTGGTCGAAACCGGCGCGCCGGTGCTGCGGCAGACCACGCCGCCGCCATTGGCCGACGACACCCCCGCCGCGCCGCCAATGCCCGGAGCGGGTGGCGCTTCGTGGCCGAGCAATCGGGCGTCGCCGAGTTGCGACTCGTCTACCGCCGCACCTGGGAAAAGGACGTACCACCGGCGCGCGAGGTGCGCTATCGGGTGACGGTGAGCACCCCGGGCCCATAGAGACGCCATGGAGTGGAACGTATCCGGTGCACCGGGCACGGAGGACCCGACTCCGATCGCCTGCGTGGAGGAGCCTGTCCCTCAGATCTCCGTTTGTCGCCACGCCACGGCCAGGAATGATCGCTTTCGATCATCCCCTGGATCCGGAACAAAGCAGACCTTGGGACATCCGTCGTCGTAGGTGTCCGGCGATGGCTTTCATCGCGCACCCGAAACCATATTCCATCCACGCAGGTCTGGCGCCCGCATTGCCTGGCGATCGGCAGGTTTCCACGCCAGCGCATTGGCTCCACCGCCCACCTGAGTGCGGCGGGAAAACAGGCCGGTTCTTCGACGTAATTCGCCGGACATTCGAATTCGGACAACTCCGATTCCAAAGGTTCAGGGCAATGTCCAACGTGAACTCGAAAGCGCACTGCCGAAAAAAGTGGGGAATGGCAGGGGCATCGGGAACATCAACTAGGACTTGAGAGGAGGTTGCCATGGCGGGCAAGCCGGTTGCGCGACGCTATGTTCATCTGGCCATGTTCGCGGGCTGCGCGATCTGCTCAGCGGTTTCGCATGCGGGGGGATCCGGCAAAAGGATCACGGTGGGGGAAACCGACCCTGCGCGCCGCTACGCAGTGGAGGAAGCGTTGGGAGCGGATTGCAGAACGAGTTTCGCTTCCGATCCACCTCTCCAGGACAGCGCCTGCTACGGCGGGTTGCCGCCGCATATGGCGGCGTTCCTGCGCCAGATTCCGGAGGGGCACACCTTCTTGGACGCGGCCGAGCGCGAGGCTGCGGCTGCGGCGAAGCAGAAGTTCCGTGCAGTCGAAGGCTTGGGCCAACAGCGGGACTTCGTGACCATCATCGGTCATTTCAGCTCGTTCTGGATTCGTTCCTTCGAGGGCCCCGACCCGGATACCACCGTGTATCTCGTGTACGGACCGGAATGCGATATGAGTTGGCGTCTTAGAGGCCGGTACAAGTGCATTTCCTATGACGCCTTCCTGCGCCAGTTCAAGCTGTATCGCGTCCACAAGGGCGGCAAGCCCGAGGACGTGACCCGAACGTTGGCTCCTCCGGCTCCCACGCTGACCCGGGCCGAGCGCCGCCGCTATGGCCGGTATCTCCTGCCCGAGGGCGATGCGAAGAAGAGCGACGCGCGTCTGGACCTCACCCGCCTGGAATACGTGCCGGTGATGCGCTGGGTGCTGGAGCCGGTGAAGGACGAGCGGGAAGAGGAGTACTACGCGCCGCCCCTGCCGGGGTCGGACCCGCGTGCGTTCGATGATTTCTACGGCGGCTACAAGGCGCATTTCGGTTTCCTGGTGTGGACGGGAACCCGGTTCGAACTTCGCGAGCAGGTGCCTGCCGAACTCTGGCCCTGCCGCACGGGGCGGGGCAAGTCGGCTTGCCCACCCCGCTACGACAGCCGCATTGACCGCTATCTGACCGCACCTGCGCCAATCGAGTCCGGGAGCCGCAACCCATGACGCTATTATTCGCCACAGCCTCTGCCAAGTGGGTGGACAGGGGCACGCTTGTGCGCTTCGGTGTTCTCGCGGGGTTGTTGATCGGGACGGCGCAAGCGGACGTGTCCGCTGCGCCGCCGCAGACATCGTCCACTTCTGTGGTGAAGCCTGCACCGGCCATCACAAACCCCGCTGTATCCGCGCCGACCTCCGGTTTACCCGACAGATTCGCGGTGGAGAAAGTGCTCGGTGCGGATTGCAGAAAGGATTTTTTCGCTCCCGAGCCTCCTCTCCAGGACCGCGCCTGCTACGGTTGGCCGCCGCCGCATATGGCGGCGTTCCTGCGCCAGATTCCGGAGGGGCACACCTTCCTGAGCGCGGCCGAGCGCGAAGCCGCGGCGGTGGAGAAGCAGAAGTTCCGCGCGGTCAAAGGCTTGGGCCAACGGCCGGACTTCGTGGTCGTCATTGCGCACCTCAGTTCGTTCTGGATTCGTTCCTTCGAGGGCCCCGACCCGGATACCACCGTGTATCTCGTGTACGGGCCGGAATGCGATGCGACCTGGCCGGATTGGCCCTACAAGTGCTGGCCCCGCGACGCTTTCCTGCGCCAGTTCAAGCTGTATCGCGTCCACAAGGGCGGCAAGCCCGAGGACGTGACCCGAACGTTGGCTCCTCCGGCTCCCACGCTGACCCGGGCCGAGCGCCGCCGCTATGGCCGGTATCTCCTGCCCGAGGGCGATGCGAAGAAGAGCGACGCGCGCCTGGACCTCACCCGACTGGACTACGTGCCGGTGATGCGCTGGGTGCTGGAGCCGGTGAAGGACGAGCGGGAAGACGAGTACTACGCGCCGCCCCTGCCGGCGTCGGACCCGCGTGCGTTCGGTGACTTCTACGGCGGCTACAAGGCGCATTTCGGTTTCCTGGTGTGGACGGGAAACCGGTTCGAACTTCGCGAGCAGGTGCCTGCCGAACTCTGGCCCTGTCTTATGGAACAGGGGGAGCGGGCCTGCCCACCCCGCTACGACAGCCATATTGACCGCTATCTGATGGCGCCCGGTTCTTCGGGTGCTCCGGAGGACACCCCATGAGAAACCCGCATTCCACCGCATCCACCGATATCGACATCCGCGACAGCGCCGATCAGGTCATCGCGCTGTTTCGCCGGAGTGAGCACGCCGAAGCGCTGCGGTTGCTGGAAGCCAGGCGCGAGGCCGAGCGGCCCGGGGTGCAGGAAGCACTGGATCGTTACGTCGCGGCCGGGCTGCGTGTCGAACTGGATGGCCCCGGTCGTGCCGGGACGGATGCGCAGGTGTGGAACCGGCTGCGACAGGCATTGCGCGAACCACGGATGCCGGCTTACAGCCGGGAGGCCAATGCACCCAACGAGCTCGTGGGCCTGACCGAGGCGCAACAGCATGACGTCTACGCCAGCATCGTGGAAACCCGCGGTACCCGGGCCGCCTACGACGCCTTGCGCCGCGACGGCGAAAGCGTACTGCTCGGGCTACGCAAAGAGAATTCGACCCTGGCCTCGATGGGCGGCACCGGTCTGGCCGGCACCGGCGTCTACGACGATCACATCGTGGCGCTCAGCCGGACCACGGAGGGCGCGCGGCGCGTATACATCGCGGATCGCGCGAATACGGAACCGACCGCGCAGTACGGTCATCATGTCGGAAGCGATGGCCGGAGACCGCTCGGTAGTGGTGTCGAAGGGCGTCGTATTCCTCCCAGTCCGGGGTATGAGCAGGTGACACGGCCCCGCAAGATTCAGGGAGAGGACGTTGATGGAGATGGCATGCTGGACCTTGGACGCCTGGCAGCGGGCACCATCGAAATGGAGAAGACCACACATCCGGCCAGGGGCAATCCGGGAGATTTTTCCTTGCGCCCAACCAGGGCGGCCGAAACCACAGGACTCGGCCAGATACAACGCGACACCAACGGCGATGGCCGGTTCACCGAGACGGACATCAACGGCGTACAGAACTTGAACACCACGTTCAAGGTCCATGCCGGCTCGCGCAACAACACCGACTCGGCCGGTTGCCAGACCATCCATCCCGATCAGTACCAGGGTTTCGCCGACGCGGTTCGCGCCAATCCGCGGCAGACGCGTTGGCAGTACGTGCTCACGGCGGTCGAGGCGGAAGGCCGGGCCCGGAACGATGAAGGGCCGGACCGGGAACCCCCACGGCGACGGCCAGCCGAGGCGATGCCACCGGCTGGAATGAATGGCGCCGCGGGCGATCGTCAGGGCCATTACCAACCCGCGTCGGGGCCGTTCGACAATCCCCATCTCAATCAGGCCTTGACCGCACTACGGAGCGGCGACAGAGAGCACCTCGACCGCGTCGCGCTGGCATTCTCGCAATCATTCGAAGGGCAGCGATTGGCGCAGCTCGGCGAGCGGTGGCTGGCCAGACAGCATGCCGAAGAGCATCAGCGTTCACAGGAACAACCGGCAGTGAGGTCCCATGAGCCTCCCGTCATGCGTAGATAAAGCAGTGCCGGGAAAAGGAAGCAATGGGAGCAATGAACATGGAAACCGATGCAGCCACGCGGCGCGCCCTGGAGGATGCGACAGGCGCAATCCTGATGCTGCACGCGGCACTGGGGCAGCAGGAAACCCGCATGGCGACGTCGCTCGAACGGCACATGCAGACGCTGCGCCAGGAAGCGAGCCGATTCCGGGTCGATATCACGAAGACCGTCAGTGATGCCGGCATCCAGATCGAGAAGGAGGTGAGGGGCGTGATTTCACCGCTCGCCGTCGAATGTGATCAAACCATGGCGAAGATCTCCGCGCGCCTGCGGGGATTGAGCCATGCGGCATGGCTGTGGTTTGCCGCCGCAGGGGGCGCCTTGTTGCTGGTAATCCTCGTCGCCTGGACCGTGCTGGGCTACTACCGCCGTGAACTCGCTTCCGCGAGGGATGAGCTTCAGCGCTACGAGGACGCGGTTCCCGTCCTCCGTGCCTTCTATGCGTCCGATGCGGTGATCTGCGGGGATCGGGTATGCGTCAACGTCCAGTCCGATGGACAGCACGCGGGCGACAAGCGCCAGTATCGCCAGGCGAAGCGCCGGCCTGAATCCTGAGGCGGCCGTCGGTTCCATCGATCCCGATCGAGGTGGCCGGTTCCGCTTGGAAGTCGGCCACCTCCGTGTACATCTAGCCGGCCGTGGCCGGTGCCGGTGTGCCGTTCAGATAGTCCAGGGTGACCTGCAGCAACGCCCGGAAACCCACGTCCAGCGCGCCTTCGTCAAGCAGGAACTTCGGCGAATGGTTGCTCGGCGCGGTGGCGGGATCCACGTCCTTGCCGGTGGCGCCGACGAAGAAGAACATCGCCGGGGCCTTCTGCCCGTACAGCGAGAAGTCCTCCGAACCCATCTGCAGCGGCGGCTCGAACACGTTGTCCACGCCCGCCACCGCCCGCAGGCTCGGCAGCATGCGGGCGGTCAGGGCGGGATCGTTGATCGTCGGCGGATTGCCGTCGTGGCTTTCGATGTTCACTTCCGCGCGCGCGCCGTGCGCGGCGCCGACATGCTTGGACACGTTGGTCAGGTCGGCGAAGATTTTCTGCCGCATGCCCTCGTCGAAGGTGCGGATGGTGCCCAGCACCTCCACATCGTCCGGAATGATGTTGTAGCGGATGCCGCCCTTGATCGCGCCGAAGGTCACCACCGCCGGCAGTCGCGAGATATCGGTGCGGCGGCTGACGATCGTCTGTGCGCTGCCGATCAAATCCGCCATCGCCACGATCGGATCGATGCCGCCCCAAGGCCGCGAGCCATGGGTCTGGCGGCCGATCATGCGGATGCTGAAGCGATCCGAGGCCGCCATCATCGGGCCCTGGCGCACCGCGATGTGTCCCACCGGAATGTTGGCGAACACATGCAGACCGAACACGGCGTCCGGCTTGAAGTCGTCGAACAGGCCCTGCTTGAGCATCAGCGATGCCCCGCCTTCCTCGCCGCTCGGCGGACCTTCCTCGGCGGGCTGGAACACTAGCAGCACCTCGCCGGGCAGCTCCTTGCGCATTGCCACCAGCGCCTCGGCCACGCCCATCAGGATGCTGGTGTGCGCGTCGTGGCCGCAGGCGTGCATCACGCCGACCGCTTCGCCGCGATAGGTTGAAGTGGCCTTGGAAGCGAACGGCAGGCCGGTCTGTTCGGTCACCGGCAATGCGTCCATGTCCGCGCGCAGCGCCACCCGCGGTCCCGGCTTGCCGCCCTTGATGACCGCGGT
Source organism: Pseudoxanthomonas sp. 134C1 (assembly GCF_057773065.1). Taxonomy (NCBI): domain Bacteria; kingdom Pseudomonadati; phylum Pseudomonadota; class Gammaproteobacteria; order Lysobacterales; family Lysobacteraceae; genus Pseudoxanthomonas; species Pseudoxanthomonas sp. 134C1. Next base: position 217,344 of record NZ_JBYMTH010000001.1, on the reverse strand, counting down.
GACGCCATGGAAGGCCACGCCGGTCTTCGGTTGCAGGCCCAGCTTGCGCAGGTGTGCGGCCACCTGGGCGGCGGTGCGCTCCTCGCGGTTGGACAGTTCCGGGTGCTGGTGGAAATCGCGCCGCCAGGCGACCACCTTGTCCTGCAACTGCTGCGCGGCGGTCGCCACCTCCGGACGCTGGACGGCGGACGCGGCATCCTGGGCGAAGGCGGGAGGCAGCAGCAGGGCGAACAACAGCGGTGTCGAGGACAGGATGGTGCGCATCAAGGATCTCCCGGCGATATCGGCCGATGCTAACCCGATCCCGGCAGCCGCGCGCGGCAACGCTTAGAATGCTGGCCGCAGCACGTTCCCGGGTGATAAAAGCGCCGGGCGGCCGCTTCTCTTTCCTAGAACCCCATGCACGACGTCGCCCTGCAGATCCTGCTGCTGCTGTTCCTCGCCGGCCTGCTGGCCGGGTTCATCGATTCCATCGCCGGTGGCGGCGGCATGATCACCATTCCGGCGATGCTGCTGGCCGGCATTCCGCCGTTGCAGACGCTCGGCACCAACAAGCTGCAATCGCTGTTCGGATCCGCATCGGCCAGCTGGAGCTACGCGCGCCACGGCCACGTCGACCTGCGCATGCAATGGCCGATGGCGTTGATGGCGGCGCTGGGTGCGGTCGGCGGCGCGTTGCTGGCCACCGTGATGCCGGGGGACTGGTTGAAGGCGGCGCTGCCGTTCCTGCTGATCGCCATCGCGGTGTATTTCGGGCTCAAGCCCAACATCGGCGACGTGGACAAGCATCGCCGCATGAGCGTGACCGCGTTCGGTTTCGGCTTCGTGCCAGTGGTGGGGTTCTACGACGGCCTGTTCGGACCGGGCACCGGTTCGTTCCTGATGCTGGGCTTCGTCAGCCTGGCCGGCTACGGCATCCTCAAGGCCACCGCGCACACCAAGTTCCTCAATTTCGGTTCCAACGTCGGTGGGTTCGTGGTGTTCCTCGCCACCGGCGCGGTATTGTGGAAAGTCGGTCTGGCGATGGGCGCCGGGCAGTTCATCGGCGCGCAACTGGGGTCCCGCTTCGCGATGAAACAGGGCGCGCGGATCATCAAGCCGCTGCTGGTGACCGTCTCCATCGCGCTGGCGATCCGCCTGCTGGCGGATCCGGCACATCCGCTGCGCCAGTGGCTGGCGCTGTGATCGGGTGTGGTCGTCACGCGCCCGGCGATGGCCGGACGCGTGAGGGGAGCCGCTGATGCTCAGCGGCTGACCATCGCCATGCCGGCGGCGGTGTAGCGATCGCCGGCCACCGCTTCCAGCGGGAACGCGGCCTCGATGCCGGCCAGTTCTTCCGGTGTCAGCACGACGTCGATTGCGTCCAGGTTCTCCTCCAGATACCGCAGGCGTTTGGTGCCCGGAATCGGCACCAGATCCTCGCCCTGCGCCAGCACCCAGGCCAGCGCGAGCTGGCCGGCGGTCACGCCCTTGGCCGCGGCCAGCGCATGCACCTGATCCACCAGCGCCAGATTGCGCGCGAAGTTGTCGCCCTGGAAACGTGGCGAGTGGCGGCGATAGTCGTCGGCGTCGAAATCCGCCAGCGAGCGGATCGCGCCGGTCAGGAAACCCCGCCCCAGCGGGGAATAGGGCACGAAACCGATACCCAGTTCACGCACCGCGTCCAGTACGCCGTTGCTCTCGGGCTCGCGCGACCACAGCGAATACTCGGTCTGCACCGCGGTGATCGCGTGCACCGCGTGGGCGCGGCGGATGGTGTCCGGCGCGGCTTCGGACAGGCCGAGGAAACGCACCTTGCCCTGTTCGACCAGGCGCGACATCGCGCCCACGGTGTCCTCGATCGGCACCTGCGGATCGACGCGGTGCTGGTAGTACAGATCGATGTGATCCACCCCCAGCCGCTGCAGGCTGGCGTCGCAGGCGGCCTGCACGTACTCCGGGCGGCCGTCCACGCCGCGGGCGTGCGGGTCGGCCGGATCCAGGCGGATGCCGAACTTGGTGGCCAGGAACACCTGGTCGCGGCGGTCGGCGATGGCCTTGCCGACCAGGATTTCGTTGGTATGCGGGCCGTACATGTCGGCCGTGTCCAGCAGGTTCAGACCACGCTCCAGCGCGCGGTGGATCACGGCGATGGATTCGCCTTCATCGCCGCGGCCGCCGTAGAAGGCGCTCATGCCCATGCAGCCCAGGCCGAGGGTGGAGACGGTCGGGCCATGGCGGCCCAGCGTGCGGGTTTTCATCGGGAACTCCTTGCGGATGGGGGAGGTCGCACCGGCGCGGCGATGCCGTGCCGGTGCGACCTGATCACCATAGAACTGGTGATTGCGCCGATAAAGACGCAATATCCTAATCCTGTCTGAAGGTGAGCTTCATAATGGCGTCCCATCCGCTGCCGGCCGTGCTCGCCTTCGCGCGGGTCGCCCACCACGCCAGCTTCACCCGCGCCGCGCTGGAACTGGAGATCAGCCCCTCCGCGCTGTCGCAGACCGTGCGCGCGCTGGAACGCCAACTCGGCGTGCGCCTGCTCAACCGCACCACCCGTCGGGTCGCGCTGACCGAGCACGGCCAGCGTTTTCTGCAACAGGTGGCGCCCGGCCTGCGTCAGATCGACGAGGCTTTCCGCGACATGGACTTCCTGCGCGACCGGCCCGCCGGGCACCTGCGCATCAACCTGCCGAACGTGGTGGCCGAGCGCATGATCGCGCCGCATCTGCCAACGTTCATGGCGCGCTGGCCGGAAGTGCAGGTGGAACTGTTCGTCGAACCGGCGCTGGCCGATCTGGTGGCCGGCGGTTTCGATGCCGGCATCCGCCTGGGCGAGTCGCTGGCCCGGGAAATGGTGGCGTTGCCGATCGGTCCCATGCAACGCCAGGCCATCGTCGCCACCCCCGGTTATTTCCGGCGTCATCCCGCCCCGACCGAACCCGCCGACCTCGTCCACCACGAATGCGTGCGCTACCGGCGCAGCAATGGTCGCCTCATGGCGTGGGAATTCACCCGCGAGGGCTGCGATTTCGACGTGGAAGTGGGTGGCCGCCTGATCGTCAACGACAGCGATCTCGGCCTGGTCCTGGTGCGGCAGGGGCTGGCGATGTCACAGGTGTTCGAGGCCCAGATCGAGGCGGATCTGCGCAGCGGCGCGCTGGTGCGGGTGCTGGAGGACTGGCAGCAGCCGTTCGCCGGCTTCCACATCTACTATCCGGCGCGCGAACATCTGCCGCCCAAGCTGCGGGTGTTCATCGACTATCTGCGCGAAGTTCTGCCGCCGCCCTGACCGCGGCGGCTTCCACGCGGATCAGCGGAACACCACCGTGCGATGTCCGTTGAGCAGGATGCGATGCTCTACGTGCCGGCGCACCGCGCGCGCCAGCACCAGCGATTCGGTATCGCTGCCCAGCCGGCTCAGATCGCGCGGCGTCATCGCGTGATCAACGCGCGCGATGTCCTGTTCGATGATCGGACCTTCGTCGAGATCGCGGGTCACGTAGTGCGCGGTGGCGCCGATGATCTTGACCCCGCGACGATGCGCCTGGTGGTACGGATGCGCGCCCTTGAAGCTGGGCAGGAAGCTGTGGTGGATGTTGATGGCGCGCCCGGCCAGCGCATCGCACAGATCCGGCGACAGGATCTGCATGTAGCGCGCCAGCACCACCAGATCCACCTGGGCCTGTTCGACCAGATCCAGGATCCGGCGCTCCTGTGCGCCACGATTGTCGGCATCCACCGGCAGGTGATGGAAAGGCACGCCGTAGGAGGCGGCCAGCGGCGCGAAGTCACGATGGTTCGAGGCCACCGCCGCGATCTCCACCGGCAACTGCCGGCTGTGCGCGCGGAACAGCAGATCGTTGAGGCAGTGGCCCTGCTTGCTGACCAACACCAGCAGGCGCGCCTTGCGGCGGGCGTCGTGGATCTGCCAGCTCATCGAGAATGCTTCGGCCAAGGTTTCGAAGCGCGCCTCCAATGCCGGCAACGCCGCCGCGGAGGGCAGGTCGAAATGCACGCGCAGGAAGAAACGGCCGGATTCCTCGTCGCCGAACTGCTGCGCATCGATGATGTTGCAGTCCGATTCGAACAGCAGCCCGGTGACCCGATAGACGATGCCGGTGCGATCCGGGCACGACAGGGTGAGGATGTGATCCTGGCGCATGGGGCGGCCGCGTGGGGGGACGGACCAGTGTAGGGCCGCGCCCCGCGCACGCACCATGTCCGCCGGCGAATGTAGCGATGGCGGCGCGACCGATCAGCCCTCCGCCATGCCCTGGCCCAGCTTGCGCAGCAGTCCCGCCAGTGTCGCCTGTTCGCCGGCGTCCAGCGCGGCCACCGCCCTGCGCGCCTGATCGAACCGCAGCGCGATGGCGCGCTCGGCCAGCTTCACGCCCTTGGCGGTCAGCACCGCGAACAGGGAACGGCCATCGCGCGGGTCCGGTTCGCGCCGGATCAGGCCGCGCGCCTGCAGCCGGTTGAGGCAGGCCGTCATCGCCCCGGAGGTCAGCAGCACGGACTGGCGCAGATCGGTCGGAGACAGCCGGTAAGGCGCGCCGGACCGGCGCAGTGTCGCCAGCAGATCCAGTTCGGTATAGCTGAGTTCGAGCGGCTTCAGGCATTCGTCGGCCCGGGCTTCCAGCAGGCGTCCCAGATGCAGGACCCGCCCCGCGACCGCCATCGCGCCGGCATCCAGGTCAGGACGTTCGCGCCGCCAGTCGGCCAGCAACTGGTCGATCAGGTCGGGTTCGGGCGTATCGGGCTTCTTCATGGAAATATCTTGACATAAAGATATCTGTTGCGCGAGGCTGCGCACCCCGCTGCCGGAATTCCGCCCATGAAGCGCATGCCGTGGCTGTCGATTCTCGTGTTGTTGTCGCTGTCGGGTTCCGTGATGCCCGCGCAGGCACGGCAGGCCGGCGATATCATGGTCACCACCGGAACCGTCCGGGCGGCGGACGGCACCCCGGTGCCTTACGAAATCGGCACGCTGTACGTGCCGGAGCATCGTGGCGTTACCGGCAGCCGCCTGATCGGTGTCGGCTTCGCCCGTATCCGCGCCCGCGCGCCGGGTGACGCGCCGCCGGTGTTCTGGTTGCCCGGCGGCCCCGGCCTCTCGGTGCTGGACGCCTTCGACGGCAGCAGCGAGGCCGCGCGCAGCCGGCTGGCGTCCTGGCTGACCTATCGGGACACGGCGGACCTGGTGGTGATCGAGCAGCGCGGTTACAGCGAGCGCGGCGAAAAGCTCACGGCGATGTCGCCGGCGTGGCCGCGCGAGCGCGCGTTCACCGCGCGGGACGACATCGACGATGCCCTGCTGAGGGTGAAGTCCGCCGTGGCCGCGCATCCGGACAAGGATCTGGCTGGCTACACCATCGCGGCCTGCGCGGATGACGTCGACGACCTGCGGCGCGCCCTGGGCTATCCGCGCATCAGCCTGTTCGGCGGCAGTTTCGGATCGCAATGGAGCTTCGCGGTGATGCGCTCACATCCGGATATCGTCGTGCGTGCCGTACTGGCATCGATCGAACCGCTGGATTTCGGCTACGACATGCCCTCGCCGCTGCTGGCGACGATGCAGCGCATCGCCTTCGAGGCCGACCGTGATCCCGGATTGGTACCGTACCTGCCACCTGGCGGCCTGATGGCCGCCATCGACGATCTGCGCGAGCGCTTCAGCCGGCAAGCGGTCACGCTCGATCTCCACGACGGTGCCGCGCCGGTGGTGATCGGTCTGGCCGACCTGCAGGCTTCGCTGCTGGCGGAAGCCGGCGCGCCCGAGACCTGGCCGGCCTTCGTGCTGTCGCTGTACCACGGCCACTACACCGCGTGGGCGCGCGAAGTGGCGGCGGGGCGGCAGGCGCAGCCGTATAAACTCATCGGCCCGCTGATCGACACCAGCCTGGGCATCACGCCGCAACGCGAGTACCAGTTGCGCCATGACCCGGCCGTCGCGTACACGGGCGTCGCCGGGTTCGCGCCGTACCTCGCCGCCGCCGCCGGCTGGCCCACGCCGGACCTGGGTGACGACTATCGCCGCCTTCGCCCCATCGACACCCCGGTGCTGATGGTGCATGGCAACTGGGACACATCCACGCCGATCGAGAACATGCAGGCGCAGTTGCCTTACCTGCGCAACGGCCACGCGATCGTGATCCACCGTGGCGGCCATGACGGCGTGTTCTACCAGTTGCGCAACGCGCCCGACGCCAAGGCGGCGGTGCATCACTTCCTGCGTACCGGTGAGTTCGGTGACCTGCCCGTGGAGGTGACCTTGCCGCCGCCCGCCTTCACCGTTCCGGACTTTCCCGCGCCGGCCGCGCGGCGTTGAGACTGCCTCAGTCCAGCACGACCGGCGGCGGCAGCGGCGGGGTCTGGGTGGGTCGGCCCATTGGATCCAGCGCGATCATCACGAAGTGGCCGCGCGTGCACAGCTTGCGCTCGCCGCTCAGCAGATCCTCGGTGATGACTTCGACATCCACGTTCATCGAGCTGCGGCCGACCTTGACGATGCGCGCGATGACCTCGACCAGATCGCCCTTGTGGATGGGCTGGTTGAAATCCACCTGCTCCGAGCGCGCGGTCACCACCGTGGTACGCGCGTAGCGCGAAGCGGCGATGAACGCGGACATGTCCATCCACGCCAGCGCCTGGCCACCGAACAGCGTGCCCAGGTGGTTGGTGTGGTCGGGGAAGACCATGTGCAGCAGCCGCGCCTCGATCGGGCGCGGGTCGGACAGGGAATGTTCGGACATGCGGTTGCTCCGTGTTGCCTCCGTGTTGCCAGTGCCTCCCGGACGCATCCTAGCGCAGGAAACGGACTCCGGAATGAATCCCTGCGGGAGCGACGTCAGTCGCGATGCTCTCCGGCCGGACCTGGAGCATTCGCGACTGACGCCGCTCCCACAAAGTGGTTTACGCGAAAACGATCAGAACGCGTGATCGAAGCCGACTTCGCCCTGCACGCCGACCTGGTAGGCCGAGACGCGGCGTTCGAAGAAGTTGGTCAGCTCCTGCACGTCCTGCAGTTCCATGAACGGCAATGGATTGCGCACGTTGTACTTCTTCTCCATGCCCAGCTTGACGAAGTGCTGGTCGGCGCAGTGCTGCAGGTACTGGCGCATGTCGCGGGTGGAGATGCCGGCCACGCCGCCGGACAGCACGTCCTCGGCGAACTGCACCTCGCATTCGATCGCCTCGGCCAGCATGTCGTAGACCTGTTCGCGCATGCGGTCGTCGAACAGCTCGGGCTCCTCCTCGCGGACCGTGCGCACCGACTCGAACGCGAACTCCATGTGGCAGCTCTCGTCGCGGAACACCCAGTTGGTACCCGAGGCCAGTCCCGGCAACAGGCCGCGTGAGCGGAAGTAGTACACGTAGGCGAAGGCGGCGAAGAAGAACAGGCCCTCGATGCAGGCGGCGAAACAGATCTGGTTGAGCAGGAACTGGCGGCGCTGCTCGCGGGTCTCGATCCGGCGCAGGTCCTGGATCGAGTCGATCCACTTGAAGCAGAACTCGGCCTTCTTGCGGATCGACGGGATGTTCTCCACCGCCGCGAACGCTTTCACCCGTTCGGCCGGATCCGGCAGGTAGTTGTCCAGCAGGGTCAGGTAGAACTGCACGTGCAGCGCTTCCTCGTACAACTGGCGCGACAGGTACATGCGCGCTTCCGGCGCATTGAGATGCTGGTAGAGGTTGAGCACCAGGTTGTTGGACACGATCGAATCGCCGGTGGCGAAGAACGCGACCAGCCGGTGGATCAGGTGGCGGTCGGCGGGGGTCATCTTGTCGTGCAGATCGCTGATGTCGATCTGGAAATTGATTTCCTCGACCGTCCAGGTGTTCTTGATCGCATCGCGGTACATCTCGTAGAACTGCGGATAGCGCATCGGGCGCAGGGTCAGTTCAAAGCCGGGGTCCAGCAGCATCTGGCGGGGTTTGGCGGACATGTCGTGTTTCCTGTTTCTGCTCCTTCCCCGCTATCGGGGGAAGGTGGGATGGGGCGAACGGAGCAGGAGTGCCTCCGTCCGCAAATTTCAACCCCTTCCCCCGCAAGCGGGGAAGGTTGGGATGGGGCGAACGGAGCGGGAGCGTCTCCGTCCACGAATTTCAGCCCCTTCCCCCGCTATCGGGGGAAGGTTGGGATGGGGGCGAACGGAGTGGAGGCTTGTCCGTCTGCGAGAAAAGCAAGATGAAGCGAAGTGGACCTTCGATGGACGTTGGGTGGTTCGTGTTCAATGGCTTCGGCCCTGCCCCCACCCTGACCCTCCCACGCCAGCGGGGGAGGGGACGGTTGAACGAGGGATTGGCGCGTCCCTGCGCCCGGAACCTCCTGTTCCTGTCATTCCTGTGCGCATCCTGCGTGGGGGGAATGGAGGCGCGGCTTCTCAACCCCGCATGACGTCGGCTACTGGCACGCCTCGCAGGCTTCCGGGTTCTCCAGCGAACACGACACCGCCTCCACCGCCGTGTAGGCCGGCTTCGGCGCTTCGCTGCCGACGCTGCTCACCGTGGTCTTGGCGATGCGGGTGGCCGGACGCGAGCGCAGGTAGTAGGTGGTCTTGATGCCCTGTTTCCACGCGTACATGTACATGGACGACAGCGCGCCGATGTTCGGACTCTCCATGAACAGGTTGAGCGAGGCCGACTGATCGATGTAGACGCCGCGTTCGGCGGCCATGTCGATCAGCGAGCGCATCGGCAGCTCCCACGCGGTGCGATAGATCTGGCGCAGCGGTTCGGGAATCTGCGAGATGCCCTGGATCGAGCCTTCGGCCAGCTTGATGGCGTCGCGCATCTCCGGGGTCCACAGGCCCAGTTGCTTCAGTTCCGTGACCAGATAGCGGTTGACCTGCAGGAAATCGCCGGACAGCGTCTCGCGCTTGAACAGGTTGGAGATCTGCGGCTCCACGCATTCGTAGCAGCCGGCGATCGAGGCGATGGTCGCGGTCGGGGCGATCGCGATCAGCAGCGAGTTGCGCAGGCCGTGCTCGCGGATGCGAGCGCGCAACGCGTCCCAGCGTGCGCCGTCCCGCGGCGCCACGTTCCAGGCATCGAACTGCAGCTCACCGGCCGAGGCGCGGGTGTCGGCGAAGGACGGATGGCGGCCGCGTTCCTCGGCCAGCTCGCACGAGGTTTCCAGCGCGTGGAAGTAGATGGTCTCGGCGATCTTCTGCGACAGCGCGCGTGCCTCGGCGCTGTCGAAGGCCAGCCGCTTGCGGAAAAACACATCCTGCAGGCCCATGCAACCCAGGCCGACCGGACGCCAGCGCAGGTTGCCGCGACGCGCCGATTCGATCGGGTAGAAGTTCAGATCGATCACCCGATCCAGCTGACGCACCGCCAGCCGCACGGTTTCGGCCAGACGCTCGAAATCGAAGTCGCCGTATTCGTCGAAGTGGCGGGCCAGGTTGATCGAACCCAGATTGCAGACCGCGGTTTCCTCCGCCGAGGTGATCTCCAGGATCTCGGTGCACAGGTTGGACAGGTGGATGACGTTGTTCGCGCGCAGGGTCTGGTTGCTGGCGCGGTTGCACTTGTCCTTGAAGGTCATCCAGCCGTTGCCGGTCTCGGCCAGCGTGCGCATCATCCGCGCGTACAGCTTGCGCGCCGGCACCGCCTTCGCGGCCCTGCCCTGGGTTTCGGCCTGCAGGTAGGCCTGCTCGAACGCTTCGCCGTACAGATCGGTCAGCTCCGGCACGACCCGCGGATCGAACAGCGACCATTCCTGGTCGGCCTCCACCCGCTTCATGAACAGATCCGGCACCCAGTTGGCCAGGTTGAGGTTGTGGGTGCGACGCGATTCGTCACCGGTGTTGTCGCGCAGTTCGAGGAAATCCTCGACATCGGCGTGCCAGGTTTCCAGGTACACGCAGGCGGCGCCCTTGCGTTTGCCGCCCTGGTTGACCGCCGCGACGGAGGAATCCAGCGTCTTCAGCCACGGCACGATGCCGTTGGAATGGCCGTTGGTCGACTTGATCAGCGAGCCGCGCGAACGCACCCGCGTATAGCTGACACCGATGCCGCCACTGAACTTGGACAGTTGGGCGATGTCGCCGTACTTCTGGTAGATGGACTCCAGCGAATCCTGCGGCGAGTCCAGCAGGAAGCACGAGGACAGCTGCTCGTGGGTGGTGCCGGAATTGAACAGGGTCGGCGAGCTGGGCAGGTAGTCCAGGTTGCCCATGCGGCGGTACAGCGCCAGTGCCTCGGACACGTCCTCGCTGAGCGCGCAGGCGATGCGCAGGAAGAACTGCTGCGGGGTCTCGATGACCTTGCGGGTGTGCGGATGACGCAGCAGGTAGCGGTCGTACAGGGTGCGCAGGCCGAAATAGTCGAAATGCAGATCCAGCGAGGCATCCAGCGCGTCGTTGAGCTTGCGCGCATTGGTCTGCACGAAATTCAACAGCCGATCGTTGATCAGGCCGACCTCATGGCCGCGCGTCACCGACTGCGAGAACGCATGGATTTCCTGCCCGGTCACTTCCTTGGCGATGTAGCTGGCCAGCAGGCGCGCGGCCAACCGGCTGTATTCGGGTTCCTCGGCGGTCAGCAGCGCGGCGGTGCGGATGGACAGTTCGTCCAGTTCACGCGTGCTCGCGCCGTCGTACAGGCCGGAGATGGTGCGGGTGGCCACGCGCATCGGGTCGATGGCGTGCAGGCCTTCGCAGCTGCGCTGCACCGCGCGGACGATCTTGTTCAGATCCACCGGCTCGCGGCTGCCGTTGCGCTTGGTCACGCTCATCGCGGTTGCGGTGGGCGGCGAGGTCAACAGGAATGCGTCCTTCTGGGACGGGGAGACGTCGGTTTCAGCGACGGCGGTATCGGTCGGGGTCACGGGGCTTCCTCCATGCGTGATGCACGCGGCGACCTGTCCCTCGCAGGCAGCGGAAGGCCGTATGGAGCATCAGGGTGGGGAAGCGGCGTCGCAGGGGCCGCGACCGTGGGAACGGATGGCCGGCCTGCTTCACCAGCCATCTCCCCCCGGAGATTCCGCGGCCGGCACCGCGCGGTGTGCAACGCGCGGCTGTCGGCAGGTCTTCGGACTCGTGGACGCGGAAGCCCTGCTTCCTCCTAGCCCGTCGCTTCCCAAGGCAAGGCGCCTCAGTGCCAATGACGGGTTCGTTTCCACCTACCGCTGCGGGGCAGCGCCGGCATTCGACCGGCTTCCCTTTTCATCCCCCGGCGTGCGACCGGGAGAACCGACAGCCACAAGATAGTGGGGGCACATGGGAGCGTCAACACCAAATATGGTGATGCATGGACTGTGGAACGCCACTCCTCGCAGCAACGGGCGTTCCACGCATCCGCTATTTCACGAAGCGGATGGCGCCCAGGGCTTCCCGCAGCCGCGCCTGCGCGGTGGCGGTATCGAAAGGCGGCGTGCGCGGCGGATCGTAGACCTCCGGCCGGGTGCCGACGACCAGCAGGTCGATGGCGTAGCAGCGCTCCTGGCGCACGGCGCGGTAGGCGTCCACGGTCAGGTAATGGCTCATCGCGGCATCGCTGGCGCGGAAATGCCGGAACGGCTGGCCATCGATGCGGATTTCATCGCGCGGTGACGGCAATGCCGAGTCGGAGACCTCCAGGCAGGCGGCCACCGCGTCGGGATCATCGCTGATGCCCAGCCGCAATTCCGCCGCGGTGATCTCGTTGGAGCCGTCCAGGATCAGCGCGGCCAGCGCCTTGCCGCGGCTGTCCGGCTTGGCGAACGTCTTCCAGTCGTCGGTCGCGAGATAATCGCGGCGGAAATCGCGGCGCAGGGTGAAGCCCGGCAAGGGCAGGATAGCCACGCCCAGCGCCTCGTCGACGAACTGCGCCTGCAACGCGATGCGTGACGCCTGGGCGTCCGACACCGGCGGCGGCGGCGCTTCCGCCACGCGTGCGGCGGATGCGGCGCGCGCGGTGTCGACCGGATGTTCAGGCTGGCAGGCCGACAGCAGGCCCAGCAGGCAGATCGCACCCAAGCGTTGCGTCATCGCGGTGTTCCTTCTCGTTCACTCCAGCGCGGCCGAGTCTGGCAAAGGCAGGATGAACCGCAACGTCGCGGCGTGAATGGATCCCGCGGACGGCTTCAGCGATGTGGAGAAGAGTTCAGGTTGACGCGATCACGCGTCGCGCGGCGTGCGTGAATCGTCGCGATCGGGTTTGGGCGCGACCCATTGCGCGGCGATGATGCCGGCTTCGTAAAGCAGGCACATCGGAATCGCCAGCATCAGCTGCGAGACCACGTCCGGCGGAGTGATGACGGCGGCCAGGATGAAGATGCCGACCACCGCGTAACCGCGGCCCTGGCGCAATTGCTGCGGCGTCACCCAGCCCAGCAGGGCCAGGATCACCAGCGCCACCGGCAATTCGAAACTCACGCCGAAGGCCAGGAAGATCACCAGCACGAAATCGAGGTATTTGCCGGGATCCGGAGCGATGGTGACGATGTCCGGGGTGAACATCATCAGTGCATGGAACACGCCCGGCAGCACCAGGAAATAGGCGAACGCGCAGCCGGCGTAGAACAGCAGGATGGACGACACCAGCAACGGGAACGCCAGGCGCTTCTCGTGCCGGTACAGGCCCGGCGCGACGAATCCCCAGGCCTGGTACAACAGCCAGGGCGCGGTCAGGAACATGGCGGCGAAGAAAGCCAGCTTGATCGGCGCGAAGAAGCCGGAGGTCGGATCGTTGGCGATCATCTGCGCGGACTGGTTGTCCGGCAATTGGCTCAGCATCGGCAACGCCAGCCGGCTGTACAGCGTTTTCACGAAGGGCAGCAGCGCCACCAGCACGATCACGACGCCCAGCAGCGCCCGCATCAGGCGCGTGCGCAGTTCCAGCAGATGGCCCATCAGGCTGCTTTCGGCCTGATCCTCAGGTGCGTCGTGGTTCATCGCTGCTGCCATGGGACAGGGGGACGTCTTCTCCACCCGCGGGCGCCGCGGGTTCTTCCGCCTGCTCCGGCGGGGAGGACGGTGTCGGCGAACGCTCCACCGACGAGCGCAGGTCTTCGAACTCGCGTTCGGTTTCCGCCGCGCTCTCGCGGACCTTGCGTTCGGTCTCGCGCAGCGCTTCCTCGGTGTCGCGCAGGCTGCGCTTCAGTTCATCGGCGGCCAGCTCGCGCTCCAGTTCGTCCTTCACGGAATGCCATTGCGCGCGCGCGCGGCGCACCCACAGGCCGGCAAAACGCGCGACCTTGGGCAGGCGCTCGGGACCGAGGACGATCAACGCCACGATGGCGATGACCACCAGTTCGGGGAAACCGATGTCGAACATGGCGGCAGGGGACCGCGCTTACTGCTGCGAGTTGTCGCGATCCTTGGACGTGCTGGACTCGCTGTTGCGGGACTGCGATTGGTCGTCAAGCCGTTCGACCGGCTTGTCCTCGTCCTGCTGCATGCCCTTCTTGAAGCCCTTGACCGCCTCGCCCAGATCCTGGCCGACGTTGCGCAAGCGCTTGGTGCCGAAGATCAGCAGAACGACCACCAGAACGATGATCCAATGCCAGATGCTGAAACCGCCCATGGTCTTCTCGTGCGTTGAGTAATGAAATCAGGCGATCAGCATAGCGCAGGCACGCCCGGAGATCCCGGGCGCGCGCTGGGGTTTTCGCTTTTTCAGGGCGTACCGTTGAGCGGTTCAGTGCGGATTTCGCCTTCGGCGACCGGCTGGAAACCGGACTGTGCCGGCGGCGTGGCCGGCGCCTGGCCCAGCGGCGCGGTTTCGGCGACCGGCGCGGTCTGGCTGGCGGGCGCGACCGCGGTCGCCGGCGTGACGGTGGCGGCCGGTGCTGCGGGCGCGGACCGGCCACTGCGCGCGGCGCGGGCGGCGGCGGTCACTTCCTCGAGCTGATCCCGGAAACCGACCACGGCACCGGACGGATGGCCGGCACGACCCTCGAAGATGGCGCGCGGCGTGCTGCCGCCGCCGTAGACCGCGGTGTTGGCCTCGTCATCGATCTGCAACACGGCGCCATCCAGCGCCACGCCGGCGAACAGGCCGCGGGCGCGCGACCACGACCAGATCTCGGCCTTGAGCTGGCCATCGGTGGCGGCGGCGGCATTGCGGCCCACCGGACCGGCGGCCACGCCGGCGTCGGCGCCCAGGGTGATCTTGCCGTTGACGATGTTGTCCAGATTGCGGTCGTTGCGGAACACCAGGACGATGTCCGACGACTGCACGCCGGCCTGGAAGCCGATGCTCCCGCCGGTCAGCTTGACGAACACCGGTTGCGACCAGGTGCCGTCCGGATTCTTGACCGACATCAGGCCGTGGCCGCGACGCCCGCCGAAGACCAGTCCGGCCTTGAGGGTGTCGGGAATGACGACGATGGCGCGGCCTTCATCCAGCAGCTTGTCGGGAATGCCTTCCTCGGGGATGCGGCGGATTTCGTCCAGCACCCGCACCGCGTTGGTGGCGCGTTCGTCTTCCTTGGGGCCGGCGAGGGCCTGGCCGGCGAACAGGGCGGTGGCCAGCAGGGTCGCTGCCGGCAGCATGAGCAGGCGGGAATGGCGGCGTTTCATGGGCGCTCCGAAGGTGGATTCGCAGAAATTTACTGCAACTGCTTGAAAATAGGTGTACTTGAATGAATCGGCGCTGAGGATTCCAGCCTTCGCGCGCCGTCCATCGACCCGCCCGAAGATCGTCATCGATACGAAGCAGCGGTTCACAAGAGTGCGCTCTGCCACAATACGCGGATGCCCGACGCACCCGATACCGCGCTGATCGCGGTCAATCTAGGCACGCCCGAGGCGCCCACGGCTTCCGCCGTCCGGCGTTATCTGGGCGAGTTCCTGCAGGATCCCCGCGTGGTCCAGCTCAGCCGCTGGATCTGGCTGCCGCTGCTGCACGGCCTGATCCTGCCGCTGCGCGGTCCGCGCGCGGCCCACAAGTACGCGCAGATCTGGTTGCCGGACGGCTCGCCGCTGGCGGTGCATACCCGCCGCCTGGCCGAAGCGCTGCAGCAGCGCCTGCCGCGCTGGCGGGTGGTAGACGCCATGCGCTACGGCCGGCCGGCCCTGCCGGAGCGGTTGCGCGAACTGCGTGAGGCGGGTGTCCGCCGATTGATCGTGCTGCCGCTGTATCCGCAGTACTCGACCACCACCACCGAGTCGGTGAAGGACGTGCTGGCGCGCGAGGCCAGGGGCTTTGATCTGACCGTGGTCGACGACTACTCGGTCGACGGCGGCTGGGTGCGCGCGGTCGCGGATTCAATCCGCGAGTGGCGGGCGCGCAACGGTGCCGGCGAGCACCTGCTGTTCTCGTTCCACGGCCTGCCGCAGCGGCTGGCCCGCGAGGGCGATCCCTATCCGCGACGCTGCGAGGCCAGCAGTCGCGCGATTGCGGCGGCGCTGGGCCTGGGCGAGGGCGAATGGACCCTGACCTACCAGTCGCGTTTCGGCAAGGAGCGCTGGTTGGAACCGGCCACCGACGCCACCCTCGACGCGATGGCTGCGCACGGCCTGCGCAAGGTCGATGTGGTCTGCCCCGGTTTCGCGGTGGACTGCCTGGAGACGCTGGAGGAAGTGGGCATCGGTTTCGCCCGCCGGTTCGCCGACCAGGGCGGTGAGCTGCGCTACATCCCCTGCCTCAACGCCACGCCGGCCCACGCCGACGCGCTGGCGGCGCTGGCGCGGCAGGTGGCCGGGGAGTCGGCGTGAGGCTGGAGGAGTTCTCCGCCGATATCGCGATGGGTCGCATCGGTGGCCTGCGTGGTGGCGAGGCGGGCGGGACGCGGGTGCTCGCGCTGCATGGCTGGCTGGACAACGCCGCCAGCTTCCTGCCGCTCGCCGACCATCTTTCCGGGATCGAACTGGTGGTGCCGGATCTGCCCGGGCACGGCCACAGCGTGCATATCGGACCGGGCGCCGAGTACACCAGCGGCGTGGCGGTCAACGCGGTGCTGGATCTGGCCGATGCGCTGGGCTGGGACGAGTTCTGCCTGCTCGGCCACTCGATGGGCGCCGGCATCGCCAGCCTGCTGGCCGCATCCTCGCCACGGCGGGTACGCCGCCTGGTCGCGATCGAGGCGCTCGGCGGCCTGTCGGAAACCGTGGATCGCACCGCCGCGCGCTGGCAGGAGGCCATTGCCGCCGCGCGCGCGCTGCCGGGCAAGCGCCTGCGCGTGTTCACCGATATCGCCGCGCCGATCCGCGCGCGCATGCAGGCCAACCAGTTGAGCGAAACCAATGCGCGCCTGCTGGTCGAGCGCGGCATCCGCGCGGTGGACGGCGGTCATGTCTGGAGCAGCGACCAGCGCCTGACCCTGCCCACGCCGCAGCGGCTGGACGAGGCCCAGATCGCCGCACTGGTCGCCGACATCCGCTGTCCGACCCGGGTGATCTTCGCCGAACCTGCGCAGCCCTATTTCCCCGAACCGCTGCGCAGCCAGCGCGCGGGCCTGCTGCCGGATGGCGAACTGATCGTCATGCCCGGCACCCACCACCTGCACATGGACGACCCGGCCGGCGTGGCGCGCGCGATCGGGGATTTCCTCGCCGCGTCCGGCGCCTGAACAGGAAAAGCGGCCCGAGGGCCGCTTTTCCTGCTTTGCGGAGATTCCGTATCCGCCCGAAGCCATTCGGCCGCGGGCACGGAGGGCGGGACAGTGATTACTGCGCGGCGGTTTCCGCTTCCATCACCTGCAGGCCGACCGAGACCGGTTCGCCCGCGCCTTCGCCGTTGAACGAAACGGTGGCCTTGCGACCGTCCTTCTCGTAGGCCAGCAGGCCCTCGTTGGCGCTGCCCTGCATCGCCATCGTCTGCTTCCAGCCCTGCTTTTCCATCGCCGTGCGCGCATCGGCGTAGAGCTTGGCGACTTCGCCCGGGGCTTTCAGCGCGATCAGCAGGGTCTTGTTCACTTCCATCACGCTCTCGACGGCGTAGCCGGTCGGCAGATAGATGTCCTTGGGGAAGTTGGCCGGCAGCGTCGCGCTGTCCCCCGTGTGGATCTTCATCTCGCCCTCGTCGGTCTTGATGGTGACCGACTCGCCATCCTTGTCGACGTCGACCTTGTGGCCGGTCGCCTTCTCCAGTGCCGCTTCCGCCAGGCTTTCCTCGGCCGATTTCTTGCAGCCCGCCAGGGCCAGCGCCATGCAGCACAACAACAGCATTCCACGCATTCCGCATTTCTCCTTGTAGGTGTCCGGTATGGGATCACGGCGTCCGGACCGGGCCGTTATCGGAAGGAACGATAGCGGAAACCTCAGCCGGCCAGCAGCGCACGCAATCCGGCCTTGAGACGGCGGCCGTGTTCATGGAAGTAGGCGCGCTCATCGCGCCAGGCCGGAAACCGCGCCTCCACCTCGCGCCAGAACGCACGCGAATGATTGGCGTGGATGAGGTGGCACAACTCGTGGACCAGGACGTACTCGAATGCCGAGGGCCGCGCGATGATCAGCGACAGATCCAGGGCCATCGCGCCGTCCGGACTCAGTGAACCCCACAGCGAGGACATCATCTTCAGGCGGATCGGCGAGGGCGCGCGCGGCAGCGCCGCCAGATAGCGGGGCAGCCAGCGGTTGATGTCCGCGCGCGCCTCGGTCTCGTAGAACGCGCGCAGGTGCCGGCGCAGGGCGGCTTCACCGAGCCGGGCCGGCAACTGGATGCGGATGCTTTCGCCATCGTGGCGGATGGCGGCGTAGCGGGCTTCCTGCCAGTCCACCGGTACCTCACGCCCGCGCAGCGGCAGGCTGGCGGTGGCGAAAGGTTCCAGCGAGGGCAGGGCTTCGGCGCCGAGCTGCCGCGCCAGCTGTGCCTGCAGCCAGGCGCGGTGTTCGTGCAGGAAACGTTCGCCCGAGACCAGGCTGGCGCGCATCGGCAGGGTCAGCCGCGCGCCGCGCTCGTCAACGCTCAGCTTGAGCCGGCGCGCGCGCGGATCGCGGACCCGCTGCACCTCGATCCGGCGGCCATCTTCCAGTTGCAGCGCGACGACGTCGCGCTCGACGCCGCGTGGCGTCTTGGCGATCAGGCGTTGCAACCGGAAGGGCATGGACAAAAGCATCGCATGGAATGCCCGGCTGCTGGCTGTCCGGGGGATCGGCGACGGGAATGGACCCGCCATGCGGCGGTTGAAAAGCGCTTGCTCATGGCGCGAAAAGCGAAATCCCCCTCAGTTCCCCTTTTTCAAAGGGGGAGTAAAGGCAGAGGCTCTTACGGATTCCGGCTTTCAACGGCCGCATGGCCGATCATCCCCAATCCCGCCGCATCAGGCCTCCGCCTTGCTCAGCTTCAGCGCGCCTTCCAGCACGATGAACAGGCGCTTCACCTCGCCGGCCATCAGCGCGAAGCGGGCGTCGAGTTCGGCGCGCAGATCCTCGCGTTCGGTGTTCTCCAGCTGATCCACCACGCCGTCCAGGAACTTCAGCTTGCGGATGATCAGATCCTCGCCGAGGACGAAGGACACGTGATCGTCCAGGGTCAGGGCCAGTTTGGTGACCTGTTTGCCGGCTTCCAGATGCTTGGCGATCTCGTCGCTCTGCAGTTCCTGGTGCTGGCACTTGACCACCGCGCCGCCGTCCATCGCGTCCTTGAGCTCGCATTCCTCGCCCAGGCTCAGGCCCTCGGGCAGCGGTTCGCCGGCGATCCAGCCGGTCATGATCGCGCGTGGCGCCACTTCCGCGTTGAGCGGCAGGGCCGGGAAGCTGCCCATCGCGCGGCGGACTTCGGAGACGACGTTCTCGCCGCTCTTGCGCGAGGAACTGTCCACGGCGATGAAGCCGTGTTCCAGATCCACCAGTGCGTCGGTACGCGAGGGTTTGACGAAGGCGCGCGGCAACAGCTCCATCAGCAGATCGTCCTTCAGCCGCTTGCGGGTGCGCCCGCTGGGCTTGCGGCCTTCCTTCTCCTCGATTTCCTCCAGCTTGCGCGCCAGCAGGTCGTTGACCACCGCGCCGGGCAGGATCTTGTCCTCGCCGCCCACGCTCAGCCAGATCGCGTCCTGGATGCGGTGCGACAGTGTTTCCTCGCCCCGCCCGAACGGCGAGATGAAGCCGCGCGAGGACAGCTCCAGCGGGCCGACCGGTTTGAGCCGGGCCTCGGGAAGCAGTTCATCGAGCTGGGAGAAATCGAGCGAGGGATTGAAGCGGAACAGCGTCAGGTTGCGGAAGAACATTTAGTAGCCGGGATTGGGGATTCGGGAGTGGGGATTCGGTCAGGCGGAAGAGATGGGGGTGGTGTTACGAATCCCCAATCTCCAATCCCGAATCCCGTGCTTCATCGGCCAGCCACGCGTGCGCGTCGGGCTGCCGCGCGCCTTCGCGGTGGCCAAGGGAGAGGAAGTCGAACAGTTTCGGATCGCTCAGCTGCGAGGGCCGGATGTCGCCCAGCGCGCGTGAGATGGTTTCGATGCGGCCGGGGGTTTCGCGCTCCCAGGCGTCCATCATCTTCTTGACCTGCTTGCGTTGCAGGTTCTCCTGGCTGCCGCACAGGTTGCACGGAATGATCGGGAAGCCTTTCGCCTCGGCGTAGGTTTCGATGTCCGATTCGCGGACATACGCCAGCGGCCGGATCACCACGTGTTTGCCGTCGTCGGACCGCAGCTTGGGGGGCATGCCGGCGAGCTTGGCGTGGAAGAACAGATTGAGGAAGAAGGTCGCCACCAGGTCGTCGCGGTGGTGACCCAGCGCGATCTTGGTGAAGCCCTGTTCCTCGGCATGCGAATACAGCGCGCCACGGCGCAGCCGCGAACACAGGGAGCACATGGTCTTGCCTTCCGGCACCACCCGCGACACCACCGAATAGGTGTCCTGCTCCAGGATCCGGTAAGGCACCCCGATCGATTCAAGGTAGTCCGGCAGGATGTGCTCGGGGAAACCGGGTTGCTTCTGATCCAGGTTCACCGCCACCAGCTCGAACCTGACCGGCGCCTTCTTCTGCAACTGCAGCAGGATGTCCAGCATCGTGTAGCTGTCCTTGCCGCCGGACAGGCACACCATGATCCTGTCGCCTTCCTCGATCATCCCGTAGTCGGCGATCGCCTGGCCGACCTGGCGGCGCAGGCGCTTGCCGAGCTTGCCCTGTTCGCGGGCGTGGCGACGGGGATCCGAAGCGCGCGGCGCGGGATCGGCGAGGACCTGGGGCAGGGAATGGGTGGCGTTCATGCGAACGGTCATTGTACCGGTCGGGCTGCAATGACGACGAAACCCCGCCCGGTGTACGCTCGCTGCGTGGACACCCAGAACCCCGCCGACATCGCCCAGCGCATCGCTGAACTCCGGCGCGAGCACCGCGAGCTGGACGAGGCGATCGCGCAATGGGTCGCCAGTGACCCGGAAACCGACGAAGTCGCCATCAAGCGCATGAAGAAGCGCAAGCTCTGGTTGAAGGACTGCATCGCCCGCCTGGAGAGTGCGCTGATTCCCGACGAGCCGGCCTGACCGCGGCCCCGTCCGTCCGCCCCATCCACGTCCCATCCCGCCCGAAGCTGACGCGTCGCGTCACCTGCCGCCACCCGCGCAGGCAGGTTCCGGCGGGGCGGCCCCGCGGCAGGCCTCGTCTGCAAGGGGATCCGGCGGTCCTGGCCGGAGTTGGCCCGATGCTTGCTTCATTTCTGTGAACAGGTGCCCATTTCGGGCGAGCAGAACGTGGCCAGAGCCGCATGAACCAGGAAAACGAAGCCATCGCCGGTGGATTCCCGCCGCGCGAACCGGGCGTGGCCACGGGCCCGCTGCGGGTGCGCCGCATCGCCCCCGGCGAGGCGCTCGGCGACGTGCAGCGATTGCGTCGCGAGGTGTACTTCCTCGAACGGGGCCGCCCGGATGGCCGCGGCAAGCGCATCGCCGATGGTCTGGATGGCAGCGGCACCACCGTCGTGGTCGAGGTCGGGCCGCAGGCCGTGGCCACGCTGCGCCTGCACGACTTCGGCTCGCCGGCGGTGCAGGTGGAATACGGCAGCCTGTTCCAGGTCGATCGGTTCGCCCGCGCCTGGCCGCCGCAGAGCGTGGCGGTCGGCACCCGCTTCGCGGTGCAGGCGGACCAGCGCGCCAAGCGCGTGGTGGATCGGCTGATGGAAGGCACCTACCGCTGGGCGCAGGACAACGGTGTCCGCTTCTGGCTGGTGGCCTGCGAACCGTTCCTGATCGACGCGTTCGAACATTATGGTTTTCGCGAATACCTGCCGCCGGCCATCCTGGCTGGCGGCGCGGAACTGCTGCGGATGGCGCTGGTGATCGACGATGCCGCGCACCTGGGCGAATGCGGCTCGCCGCTGCGCGATCTGGTCGAAAATCCGGCCGCGGGCGCCACCGCCAAGGCGTGGTTGACCCGCAGCTTCGGGCATCTCAACTGACGCCCCGCGGCGGTCAGTCGATGATCAGCGTGCTGCCCGCGCTTATCTGGTCGTAGCGATAGACGCCGTCGGAGAACTGTTCGGCGACCTTCCACACCGGCTCAAGATAGAGCGCATGGGTCGAATGATGGATCGGGAGCACGGCGCGGGGATGGATCGCGTCGGCCAGCGCGCGCAGATCCGAACCGCGCATGCTCAGCTGGCCGAACATTCCGCCATTGCCGCCGACGCCACCCACGTGCCCGATGAGCAGATCCGGCGCTCCCAGCGGTTGGATGCGGGCGATCACCCGGGCGGTGGGGAAGGTGTCGCCGGTCCAGTAGACCGAACGCTGCCAGTCGCCCTGGCGGAACGTCATCCAGTAGCCGTTCCCCTGCCCCAGCCTGGCGGTGACATCGGGGTTGGCCGAATGCTCGGCGGGCACCGCGGTGATCTCGATCGAGCCGTGGGCGGTCTTGATGCTCAGCGTCTGGTCCCACTCCGTGGGGCGGCCGGCCACGAAGCCCAGCTCCCGCAGGCGGGGGGCGTCGACTTCCGGCAGGACGACGGGCACGTTCCGGGCCAGTGTCGCGGCAGCCTTCTGGTCGAAATGATCCTCATGCAGGTGGCTGACCAGCACGTGTCCGACGCCGTCCAGCGGGACGGCGGGCAGCGACGCCAGACGCCGATGCATGACCGGAACCGGCGGTGCGTTGCCCGCCGGCGCATTGGGGTCGAGCATTTCAAAGGCCTGCGCGCCTTCTCCCAGCGCGGGGTCGGTGAGCAGTTGGTGGCCGTCGAAAGTGAGCCGCATCGTCGCGGCCCCCAGCCATTCGATTTCCAGCCGCGGCGCGGTTTCACCGGCGGTGAGCAGGGGAGCGGCCGCCGCCAGGGCAATGCCCAGTGCGAGCCGCGGAAGAACGGATTTCATGGATGCCTCCAGGGGCAGGGTGTTGAAGTGGAGGCACTCTAGCGGGCAGGATTGAGTGGAATAACCACCTGAAAGTGGAAACACTGGGCAGATAAATCAGCCAATGAGTGATCTGACGCAGATTCAGACCTTCATGGAAGTCGCGCGGGCGCGCAGCTTCAGCGCGGCGGCCGGGCGGTTGGACCTGCCGCGTTCGACGGTGGCCGCGCGGGTGCGGGCGCTGGAGGCGCGGCTGGGCACGCGCCTGCTCCAGCGGACGACGCGGGTCGTCACCGTCACCGAGGACGGCGAGCGCTATCTGCGCGCCTGCGAGCAGGCATTGGGTGCTTTGGGCGAGGTCGAGGACGAATTGCGGTCGCGGCAGGGGCTGTCGGGGCTCGTGCGGCTGTCGGTCCCGGTCGACTTCCCCATGGAGGTGCTGGCGCGGCTGTTGACCGGGTTCAAGCAGGCCCACCCGGGCGTCCGGCTATGGGTGGATGTTTCAGACGAACCGGTGAACCTGATCGAGGATCGATATGACCTCGCCCTGAGAGGCCGTGATCCCGGCATGCCCGGGCTGGTCGCGCGCCGGATCGGCATCGAAGCGCTGGGACTCTACGAAGCGCCAACGGCGCTCGCGCAAGGAGCGGCGCGACCCCTGCTCGATCCGCTCGAGGCCGCCGGTGAGACGACGGGGAGCGATTCGTTGTCCATCGCGACCCGCAGCCTTGCGTTGGCCCGGCAGCTGGCGCTGGACGGCGAGGTCAGGGCGATCCTGCCGGATGCCCTGTGCGCGCGGGATGTCGCGGCCGGCAGGCTCCGTCGGGTGGAGCCCGATGCCGACCGATACGACATGGGGGTGTTCCTGGTGTTTCCCTCGCGTCAGCATCTCCCGGCGCGGGTGCGCGCGCTGATCGACCATCTGGCCGAGGCACTGGCGAAGGCGCGATAGCGATCAGCGAACCGAAGCGCGACGCCGCGGCTGATCGGACACCCGGCCGGGAAGTGATTTCACTCCACCGGTGCGACGGGTTCCGCCGGCGCCGCTGCTTCCGGGCTGACCCGCTCGATCGTGTGGCGCAGTTCGCGACCCAGGATCACCTTGGCGTCCTTGGCCCAGGCATCCAGGCGTTCGTCGAACACCAGCTTGCTGTTTTCGTCCGGCCACACCAGCTTGATCTCGCGCAGCTTGCGGATGAAACCGCGGAACAGCGTCCGGTCGAAGAACTCCGGCGCGGCCGGCGCGTACAGCAGGCTCAGGCGCTGCGCGGCCTGCTGACACAGGCTTTCCAGCTCGGCGGCGCCGAGCTTGCCGGGGCCGTTCTTCACCAGCACCGAGATGGCGATGTAGTAGCGCTCGAACGCCTGCTGCAGCGAGTGGCCGATGGCGCGCAGGCGGAACACCTCGTCGGTCTGTCCGGCGCTGCGCGCCAGGATGCCGCCGTCCTCCTCGTTGACCTGCTGCAGCAGGCCTTCGCGGATGAACACGTCGACGGTGCGATCCATGCGCTCGACGAACTCGTCCTCGCTCCACGGCAGGAACAGCTCCTCCTGCAGGAACGGATACAGTCCGCGCCCCAGGCGCAGCACGCCGGCCCGGCTCATGCGCCGGTTGTTCTGGAAACAGCAGGCGATCCACGACGACGCGGTGAACAGGTGCAGCACGTTGTTGCGGTAGTAGCTCATCAGCACCGCGGTGTCGTCGCTGTCGAAGCTGATCACGTCGCCCAGCGGATGCTTGATGCGGCGGAGCACGCCGATCTCCTCGCCGTGGGCGATGATCCGCTCCGGCGAGTGCGGAGTGACCGTCACCCGGTCCGAATACGGCAGATCCGCCAGCATCGACTTGGACAGCTCGATCTGCGCGATCAGATCCACCTCGCCCATCGCGTGCTTGGGCGTGGACAGCAGCGCCAGCGCCAGCAGGTTGATCGGGTTCACGTCGGCGGCGCGATTGATGTTGACGTGGATGCGCTGGGCCAGGGTGTCGATGGTGTCGGACAGCCAGGCCGGCTTCTCATCCTCGGAGACCGGCTTGCCGTCCCATTCCGGCGCGTGTTCGGCCAGCACCTCGCCCAGCGGGATCGGTTCGCCGAAATTCACCACCACCTGGCCGTAGTTCTGCTTGAGCACCTTGGGGATGTTCCACAGCAGCACCCAGATGGATTCCTTCTCCTTGGGCCGGCCGCTGAGTTCGTCCAGGTAGCTGTTGCCTTCCAGCAGTTTCTCGTAGCCGATGTAGACCGGCTGGAACAGCACCGGTTTGCGCGGCTGGCGCAGGAACGCGCGCACCGTCATCGAGATCATGCCGCCCTTGGGGGGCAGCAGCCGGCCGGTGCGCGAGCGACCGCCCTCGATGAAGTACTCCAGCGAGTAGCCGCCGGAAACCAGCTGCGCCACGTATTCGGTGAACACCGCCGAGTACAGCGGGTTGCCGCGGAAACTGCGGCGCATGAAGAACGCGCCACCCTTGCGCAGGATGGTTCCGACCACCGGCAGGTTGAGGTTGATGCCGGCGGCGATGTGCGGCGGCACGATGCCGCGTTCGTACAGCAGGTACGACAGCAGCAGGTAGTCCATGTGGCTGCGGTGGCAGGGCACGTAGACCACTTCATGTCCGGGCGCGGCTTCCTTGAACTTGTCCAGGTGGTGGACCAGCACGCCGTCGTAGATCTGGTTCCAGACGTGCGAGAGCAGGAAGCTGGCCGAACGCACCACCGGGTTGGAATAGTCGGCGGCGATTTCCCAGGCGTAGGCATGCGCCTTCTTCCAGGCGTCTTCCGGCTTGCTCTTGTCGCGCTTGGCCTGCTCGGCGATCGCCTCGCGCACCGGCTCGGACGCCAGCACCTGGTCCACCAGCAGGCGGCGGGTGGACAGGTCGGGTCCGATGATGGCTTCGCGGATGCGGTGGAAGTGCGTGCGCAGTACCCGCGAGAGCTTGCGCACCGTGCGTTCCGGATCCAGCCCCTCGGCCACGGTGTCGCGCAGCGACACCGGCGGGGCGAAGCGGACGATGGTGCCGCGTCCGTTCAACAGGATCGCCAGCAGCCGGCGGAAGCGGCCGACGATGGCCCAGTTTTCCGAGAACAGCACCGAGAACCAGCCGCTCTGCTTGTCCGGCGCCCGGCCGACGAAGATCGACACCGGCACCAGCTGCACGTCCAGTTCCGGGTTCGCGCGGTGGGCCTCGAGCAGCTTGGCCAGCGAGCCGGAATGGGTCTTGGCGCTGATCTGGTCGGGAATCAGGGTGCTGGCGTTGCGCCGGGACAGCGCCACGTAGGCGCGCTTGCGGCCCAGCGGGTCACCGCCGACCGGCAGCGGTTCCAGCGGCGAGGGCAGGCCGGCGTCGCGGCAGGCGCGGTCCAGGATCAGCGCGTTGGACAGGCCGTAGTCCTCCAGCACGTAGCAGACCGGGCGCCCGTCCACGACTTCCCGCGGCGATTCCGGCTCGATGCGCAGGGACAACCAGGGATCGGCGAGGCGTCCCAGGAGCCGGGCCCACAGCGGTCGCCGCGAGGCGCGCGCGGGCGCCGCCGGCACCGGCGCGCGGGCGGGGGGCGCGGATTCGGACGCCGACTCGCGCGGCGCCTCCGGTTTCTTCTCCGGCGGCGTCGGGGCGGGGGCTTCCGGGAACGGCAGGGGGTTCTGTTCTGGCATCGGCGGCATTATGGCGCACGGGCCTGTCCGGCTGGAAAGCGCGGACCCGCCCGGGGGAGCGGCAGGTTCAGGCGCCGGGAATGACGCCCCCGGGCCCGGCCGGACCGGCTCAGGCCCGCTTGACCGCCTGCGCGGGCGGAGTCGAGGGCGAAGGCGTCTCCGGGGCGGGCGTGTCCGGCGCCGCCGCTGGCGGGGTGGACGGCGCGGTGGCGCGGGCCTTTTCGGCCGCGCGCAGGTAGTCGCTCAGGTACCAGCGTCCTTCCCGGCGCTCCAGGCTGACCTGGCTGTCGATCTCGCGGTTGCCGAGCGGATAGTGGATGCGCACGGTGGCGCGGTCGCCGTTCTGTTCGACCAGGCCGGTCCGCAGGTCCGCCAGGGTGGCCTCCAGCGGCAGTCCGTAGCGGGCGAAGCTGGCCTTGGTCTCGGCGAACACCGGCGCCAACCGGCGCAGGCTGCCGTCCATGCCGGCTTCCCTCAGGTCCGCGTCGCTGGTCAACCCGGCCTTGCGCGCGGCGGCGGTCATCCGGTTGATGGTGTTGCGCGCAAGCGCCGGATCCGCCAACGGCGCGGTCTGCGCCCACTCGCTGATCGTCTGGACCACCTGGGTGTAATGGAGCCGCTGGGTCGGGGTGTAGTCGCCTTCCTTCTTCAGGTATTGCACGCCGAACAGGCCCATCGAGCGGGCGGCCTCGCGCAGATCCCGTTCCTGGCGGGCGAACTGGCGGTTGAAGTCGCGCATCAGCGCCTGTTCCGAACCCGGCTTGGACAGCACCGCCAGCATCGGCACCAACTGCCGGCTCAACGGCAACTCGGTCAGTGGCCAGCGGCTGCGATCCTCGCGCCACGCGGTTTCCAACGCGGCATGGTCGGCCGGCGGCACCGCGGCGCGCGCAAAGCCGGCCAGATCGTCGCGCCGCAGGTGATCCACCAGCTCCCGCACGGCGGCGGCCGGTTCACTGGTCGCGCCGGCGAGTTCTTCCGGCTCGCGCCTGCAGGCCGCCAGCAACGTCGCCAGCAGCAGCAATGGCAGCAGGACGGGCAATGCGCGGCGCACGTTCGGAACGATGGGCATTCGGCAGACTTCCCCAAGTCGGGCCGCATCTTGGCCGGTCCGGCGCGATCGGGGCAAGGGACGTCCGTCCCTGTTTTCGCGCCGAGAGCAAATCCCCCGTCGCCTTCGGCGCCCGCCCCTTTTGCAAAGGAGGCCATCCATACAGTGGTCTTCCGCATGAGCCTGTTCTTGCCTCCCCCTTGACCCGCCATGCGGCGGTTGAGAAGCACTTGAGGGGGATTTGCTTTCCGCGCAATAAAAAAGGAGGCGGCGATCCCGGATGGGAACCGCCTGCCTCCTGAAGCCGGCCGAAGCCGGAGGACTATGTGTTGTGGCACATGTCCGGCCGAAGCCGGATGACGCACAGACTAGCGTCCGGCCAAACTTAAAGCAATACCTGAGTAAATGCCGTGTAAGTTAATGATTTACATGATTGATTCGGCAATTTCTTGCTGAATCGCCTCGGCCGCCGCGCGTGGATCCGCGGCCTGGCGGACCGGCCGGCCCACCACGATGGCATCCGCGCCCAGGCGGAAGGCCTCGGCGACGCCCACCGTGCGTTTCTGGTCGTCGCCTGCCGGGCCGCCCGGGCGGATGCCGGGGCAGACGATGTCGAAACCGGGGCCGGTGGCGGCGCGGATGACGCCGGCTTCCTGGCCCGAGGCAATCACGCCATCGATACCGGCTGCCTGAGCCGAAAGCGCACGTTGGACGACGATGTCGGCAGGTTCACCGTTGATGCCCATCGCTTTGAGGTCGGTGCCGTCCATCGAGGTCAGCACGGTCACCGCCAGCAGGCGCAGATCGCCACTGCGGGCGGCGGCGGCGGCTTCCATCATTCCAGCGTGCCAGCCATGGACCGTGCAGTAGCTCACCGGCCAGCGGGACAGGCCCTTGATGACCCCGGCGATGGTGGCCGGGATGTCGAAGAACTTCAGGTCGACGAAGATCTTCTTCTCGCGCCGCGCCAGTTCATCCAGCACCCGGAAGTAGTCGCCCGAGGCCAGCAGCTCCATGCCGATCTTGTAGAACTGGACCGCGTCGCCCAGCCGATCCACCCAGGCCAGCGCCTCGGCGCCGGTGGGCTCGTCGAGCGCGACGATCAGCCGCTCGCGGGGGCCGAGCTGCAGCGGCCGCGCGTTCATCGGGCCACGTCCAGCGCGGCGCGCTTGGCCTGGCTGCGGGCCTCGGCCGGCTGCGCCCAGTCATTGTTGAACAGCGCCGGTTCCCAGGAACCGTAGGTCGGGTTGGGCAGCATCCACCAGCGCTCGCCGAACCAGTCCTCGTATTCGTCGTACAGCTTCTGCCGGCCCTCGGGCGTGTTGACCTCGACCTGCACGAAGTCGCCGATCTGATCGCCGAACTGCATCAGCACCCGGTACTTCTGCCCGGCCAGGCGGCGCCGGCAGTTCTTCTCCGAACCGTTCTGCTCGCAGCCTTCCACCACCGTGCCCAGGCCCAGGAAGACGCTGTCGTCGGCGACCGGCAGGCCGACCGCGCGCAGGTTGGCCAAGGTGGCCTCCTTCAGGTGGACCGCGCGGTTGGAGATGTACAGCACGGTCACGCCCCGGGCGTTCGCGGCCTTGGCGAAATCGACCACGCCCGGCACCGGCTTGGCCTTCTTCTCGGCCACCCACTGATCCCAGCTGACTTCGTCGTATTCCTTGCCGTCCCGGATCAGCCGCGCCTGGTAGGGCGAGTTGTCCAGCACCGTCTCGTCCACGTCCATCACCACCGCCGGCTTCAGGCCGGTGGCCGCGTTGCCACGTTCGTCCGGCACCAGCGCGTCCCAGTGCTTTTCCTTCAGGGCCGCGTCCAGATGATCGGCGGCGGCGCGGTAGCTCTGCTCGGACAGCGCCTTGTACTCCACCGAGGTCTGCACCCAGGCCACCGCGTTGAGGTTGTCGTGGAAACCGGTTGCGGGCGTGGCGGCGGTTTCGGCCTTCGGCGCTTCGGCGGGAGCGGCCGGAGCCGGCGTCTCGGTGCGCTTGCACGCGGACAGGGTCAGGAGGGAGGCCAGGAGGCTGGCCATCAGCAGGGCAGGACGCATCGCGGTTCCATCGAACAGGAGTGGCGCGATTTTAGCCGAGCCCGGTTTCAGCCGCTTTTCCCGCGCTTCCGCGCGGCGGCGACGCGGGATTGCCACGCCGGGACGGTATCCTGATCGCATGAGCACCGAATCCGACTTCTCTTCCGAATCCGTTTCCTCCGAATCCGTCGCCGCGGCCCCCGTTCTCGATGCCACGGAAGCCCGCCTGCTGGGCTGCCTGATCGAGAAGGAGGCCACCACCCCGGACGTCTATCCACTGACGGTCAACGCGGCCCAGTCCGCGGCCAACCAGAAGACCGCCCGCGACCCGGTGATGAACCTGGAGCCGGGCGAAGTGAACCGCGGCCTGCGCGCGCTGGAGCAGAAGGGCCTGGCGCGGCAGGTGTTCTCCTCGCGCGCCGAACGCTACGAACACCGCACCGGCAGCCATTTCAGCCTGCCGCAGCAGCAGGTCGTGCTGCTCGGCCTGCTCCTGCTGCGTGGTCCCCAGACCATCCACGAACTGCTCGCGCGCAGCGAGCGGCTGGCGAAGTTCGCCGACGCCGAAGATCTGCGCCATCACCTGGATCGCCTCGCCCAGCGCCAACCCGCGCTGGTCGTGCAGATCCCGCGCGGTCCCGGCCAGCGCGAGGACCGTTACATGCACCTGCTGTCCGGCCCGGTGGACGTCGCCGCCATCGCCGCGCGTGGACCGACGGCCACGGCATCCGGCGCATCGGATCTGGAAGCGCGGGTGCAGACGCTGGAAGCGGACGTCGCCGCCTTGCAGGAACAGATCGCGCAGCTGCTCGCGCAGCGGGAAGCGTAAATCCCCCTCAAGTGCTTCTCAACCGCCGCATGGCGGGTCATCCCCCATTGACCAGCCATTCGGCTGTTGAGAAGCGTTGCAAAGGGGGAGGCAACAGCGGGTTCATGCGGAAGATAGCCGTATGGATAGCCCCCTTGACCCGCCATGCGGCTGTTGAAGAGCGCTTGCTCTTGGCGAAGAAAAAAACTCAGGCGTTTCTCAACCACCGGATGGCGGGCCATCCCTCCTTCGTCTTTCGCGCCGGCACCACTAATCCGCAACCGACAGATCCGGTACCCGCGCGAACAGGTCCGTCACCCCGACATCCACCCCCATCTGCGCGAACAGCGTCGTGATCTGCCCGCGATGATGGGTCTGGTGGTTGAAGAAATGCAGCAGCGTGCCGTCCAGCGGACGGCGGAACGGATCCCCGCGCAGATTCAGATATTCCAGCGGCACCGCCAGCGTCGTCGCATCCAGCGTATCCACCCAGGCGACGATGATCCCGTCCAGCCATTCCCGCCGCGCGCGCAGCGTCGGCAGATCCGCGCAGGGCCGGGCGTCCAGCGCGCGCGGTGTTTCCAGCGCGTCCATCGGCGCAAGCGCTTCCGGGCTGGAAGCATGCTGGCGAAAACGCTTCAGCCAGATCGTGTCGGCCACGATCAGATGGCTGAGCGTGCCGAAAATCGAGCCGAAGAACGCCCCGCGATCGGCGAACAGTTCGGTTTCCGGCAGGTCGCCCGCCAGCGCATACAGCCGCTCGTTCATCCAGCGGTTGTAGCCGGCCAACAGCCTGAATGCGCTCGCGGGTTCACTCATTGCGGGCGCCGGCTGCTGCGCAGCAGCAGCAGACTGCCGATGACGGCGCCGATCAGGGACGCGCCCAGGCCGAGCAGGGTCGCGATCCACAGTTCCCGGAGCCACGGCACCATCGCCGCATCGCCCGCCAGCAGATGGCGCAGCACCACCGCCGTCGGCACCGCCAGCGCCGCCCACAGCCACACACGCAGGAAGCGTCCGGTCCCGAAGGCGCGCAACAACATCGCCACCACCGCCACGGCGGCCAGACCAGGCGTGTACAGCGCGGCCGGCAGCACCGCCTGATCGGCGGGCAACTGCCAATACTTGAAGCCGATGCCAATCAGCGCGATGGCGAAACCGATCGGCAACCAGACGGGACTGGAGCGGGTCATGGCGACACCTTCGAAGAGCCTGCGAGCAGCCTAGCGAGACGGGTGGGGCGGCGTCCACCTCGTGTCCTGCGATGCGCCAAAAAGCAGATCCCCCTCAACTGCTTCTCAACCGCCGCATGGCGGGTCGTCCCCCTTTTGCAAAGGAGGAAGTAAAACGGAAACAGGTCCGATGGGAGAGCCCCGCTACCGACAGCCCTCTTTCTCAAAGGGGGCTGTCGGTAGCGGGTGACGGGGGATTTGCTTCTGGCGCCGAACCTCAATCCCCCTCAAGCGCTTGTCACCTACCGAATGGCGGGCACAAGCGACCGCAAGCAGCTACCCGTCCAGCAACGCCTGAATCGCCGCCAGCCCCGCGCTCGCGCGCTCCTTCTTGCGCTCCGCGTCCGCCACCGGATCCGCGCCGTCGCGCTGCAGCTCGGCGGCGGGCAGTTCGTCCAGGAAGCGGCTCGGCATCAGCCGGATGCGTTCGCCGAAGCGGCGGGTCTCGCGGCTGTGGCTCAGCCACAGCGCCTGCTTGGCGCGGGTGATGCCCACGTACATCAGGCGGCGTTCCTCGGCCAGGTTGCCTTCTTCCACGCTGATCTCGTGCGGCAGGGTGCCGTCTTCGCAGCCGACGATGAAGACGTAGCGGAACTCCAGGCCCTTGGCCGCGTGCAGGCTCATCAGGCGCACCTGGTTGCCGCCGTCGTCCTTGTCGTTGCGCGACAGCAGCGCCAGCTGCGCCGCCAGATCGCCGACGTTGCCGCCGCGCGGCCCGCCGTCGAACCAGTCCGCCAGTTCATCCAGATTGGCGCGCCGGCGTTCGAAGCCGGCCTGATCCTTGGTCTGCGCGCGCAAATCGGCCAGCAGGCCGGAGCGTTCGACCAGCCGCAACAGCAGATCCTTGGCCGACAGTGTCTTGGTGTGATCGCGCAGATCCCGGATCACGTCGTTGAACGCGCTCAGGCCGTTGGCCGCGCGCGCCGGCAGCGCTTTGAGCACCGTCATCGACTCGGCCGCGCGCGACATCGGCATGCTGCCCTGCTGCGCCATTTCCGCCAGTCTGGCCAGCGAGGTGGTGCCCACTTCGCGCTTGGGCGACTGCACCGCGCGCAGGAACGCCGTGTCGTCATCGGGATTGGCGACCAGCCGCAGCCACGACAGCGCGTCCTTCACTTCCTGGCGTTCCAGGAACGCGGTGCCGCCGGTCAGGTGGTAGGGCACGCGCAGCAATTGCAGCGCCTTTTCCAGCACGCGCGACTGGTGGTTGCCGCGGAACAGGATGCAGAAGTCGCTCCACGGCGCCTCGCGGGCCGTGTGCAGGAAGGCAATCTCCGCGGCGACCTTCTCCGCCTCGTGCTCGCTGTCGCGGCACTCCCACACCCGGATGCGATCGCCATCGGGCTGATCGCTCCACAGCTTCTTCAGGTGTTCGTGCGGATTGTTGGCGATCAGCGTGTTGGCCGCGCGCAGCACCCGGTTGGAGCAGCGGTAGTTCTGCTCCAACTTGATGATCTCCAGCTTCGGATAGTCCCTGCCCATCTCCAGCAGGTTGTCCGGATTGGCGCCGCGCCAGGCGTAGATGCTCTGGTCGTCGTCGCCCACGCAGGTGAAATCGCCGCGCGGGCCCGCTAACTGCTTCAGCAGGCGGTACTGGGCGTCGTTGGTGTCCTGGCACTCGTCCACCAGCAGGTAGCCGATGCGCTCGCGCCAGGCCTTGGCGATGTCCTCGTTGCCTTCCAGGATCTGCACCGGCAGGCGAATCAGATCGTCGAAGTCCACCGCGTTGAAGGTCGACAGCCGCGCCTGGTAGCGCGCATACAGGCTGGCCGCCTCCTGTTCGCGCGCGCTGCGCGCGGCCGCCATCGCTTCTTCGGGCGAGAGACCGGCGTTCTTGGCGCGCGAGATCAGGTTCTTGGCCGCGTCGATGGCGTCGGGCTTGGCGCCGGTCATCAGATCCTTGATCTGGGCGGCGGCATCGTCGGCGTCGAAAATCGAGAAGCCGCGTTTCAGGCCCGCCGCCGTGTGCTCGATCTGCAGGAACTTCAGCCCCAGCGCATGAAACGTACACACGGTCAGGCCGTCGGTCACATCGCTCTTCAGCCGTTTGCCCAGGCGCTCGCGCATTTCCTTGGCGGACTTGTTGGTGAAGGTGATCGCGGCGATGCGCTTGGCCGGCATCCGGCCCGACGTGATCAGATGCGCGATCTTCTCGATGATCACGCGCGTCTTGCCGCTGCCGGCGCCGGCGAGCACCAGCAGCGGTCCGTGCACGTGCTGGACCGCGGCGCGTTGGGGAGGATTGAGGCCTTGCATGGGGGCGCTATTGTAGGGCCAAGCCCGCCCCGCATCGGCGCTCCGGGGCGCTGGAAGCAGAAATTTTCACATTGACATCCGGCCTCGCATCGGCGGGGTGGCGGCCGTCCATATCGCGCCCGCGCCGTTGTCGCGTACCTGACCGTCATCCCGGTTCGTGTGGCTTTCGGACGATTCCGATGGGGTGCTGCCGGCCAGCGTGGTCTCCTTCCAATTGTCACGTGACGCACCCTTTTCCCCATCCGGGGCCCGCGTCGTGTCGGCACTAATCGATACCAACGGAGTCAGCAGATGCACCGGCCCACACGGCATGGCGCACGCAAGTGCGTGGGAGGCTTCAGCCTCGTCGAACTGATGGCAGCCACCGCGTTGCTCGCCATCCTGAGCGCGATGGCGTTGCCATCGTTTGAACACCTGGTCAACGCAAACCGGCTGGCGAACGCCAGCAACGAGATACTCGCGTTTCTCAACGCGGCGCGCCTGGAAGCGGTCACCCGGAACACGCAGGTGGATCTCTGCCCCAGCGCCGATGGCGAGAACTGTTCGGATGACGCCTCTTTCCAGGGCCACTGGATGGCCTACAGGCGCGGCAACGACGAAAACGGGATGGTGGCCACCACCCGGCTGAACACCCCTGTCGCCCTGAAACTCAACCGGGCCGCCGTGGCGTGGAGGGGATACGGTCCCGATGGACGCATGCGCGCCGGCGAGCAGTTCCCGACCGCGGGCCACGTGCGCCTGTGTATCCCGACCACGCGTCCGCACGACAACATCCGTGAGGTGACGATCCGCGCCAGCGGCCGGGTCGAAGTGATCGCTTCCAGCGGCAACGGCCAGTGCCCGGAACCGACCGACTGACAGGACGGGGACCGAAGGGAGCGGTGCGCGGATCCCGCGGCCATGCCTGATCGCGAGGATCGCGCGCCCACTTCCTTCAACGCGGACGGGGGAGGAACGGCCTCGCGGCGGCCTGATCCGCCGCGTGTATCGTCCCCGCGTTTGAGAGTCTTTCGGAATCTTCCGATGGTTATTGCGCCCTGTTCACGTTTCCATTTTCGGTCCGCGGGTCTTGCCGCGAAGGTGGGAAGCGCGGCATCCGGATCAGGAGTGGCCGTTCTCCGCGAATCGCTGCACGGGAGATTGCAATGAGTTGGAAAGGGGATGTCGGGGCGTGGCCCGGCGCGACACGCAACGCGGCAGGTTTCACCTTGATCGAACTGGTGGTGACGGTGGCCGTGCTGTCGGTCCTGCTCGCGATCTCGTTCCCGTCCTTCGAAACCATGATCAACCAGAACCGCCTGACCACGGCCAGCGATCAGGTGATCGCCACCCTGCAGGACGCGCGTAGCGAGGCCATCCGCCAGAACCGGCGGGTGATGATCTGCGATTCCAGCGACGGCAACCAATGCCAATGTTGCCAGCGCAAATGGAACGGCCTGCTGCTTGCGCGGCCTGAGGGTGACAACGGCAGCCAGCCCCTGGCCTTCACCCAGCTGAAATCCGCCGTGGAGTTCATCCCCGGCGCCGCTTTCAACAGCCGCGGTTGGCAGGAAATGGTCGCCTATGGCGCGGA
This sequence comes from Pseudoxanthomonas sp. 134C1, assembly GCF_057773065.1. Classification (NCBI taxonomy): domain Bacteria; kingdom Pseudomonadati; phylum Pseudomonadota; class Gammaproteobacteria; order Lysobacterales; family Lysobacteraceae; genus Pseudoxanthomonas; species Pseudoxanthomonas sp. 134C1. The sequence continues at coordinate 182,590 of NZ_JBYMTH010000001.1, read as the reverse complement.
TGGCCGGCCCGCGCGCGGAACATCGCCGCTGCTGTCGAACCCACTCACGCTGCGGGTCTGCATTCCCACCACCCGGCCCGCCAACAACATCCGCGACGTGATGCTGCATCCCAGCGGGCGGGTGGAAGTGACGGTCGCCAGTGGCGGCGGCGGCTGTCCGCTCCCCGACACGGCCCCGAACTGAGATGCGCATGATCGTCCATCAACGAAACAACACGCTGATCCGGCAATCCACCCGCCGCCATGCCGCGGGCGTGGGCCTGCTTGAAGTGCTGGTGGCGGTGCTGGTGCTCGGCGTCGGTGTGCTCGGTGTGGCCGCCACCCAGAGCGTGGCGCTGAAGGCCAACCAGGTATCGACGATGCGATCCCAGGCGATCATCGAGAGCTACGGGATGCTGGATGCGATCCGCGCGGCGATGCCGCCGGAGTCTCTGGTGTCCCCCGCCGTCCTGGCCAAGTTCCTGGCCGACTATCAGTTGAAGCGCACCTGCGATGCTCCCAAGGTCGACAAGGACGACACCCTGGCCAAGAGCGACATGCGCGGATGGGTGAAAGGGCTGCGGGACGATCTGGGGGAAGGTACCTGCGGCAGCATCGTCTGCGATACCGACAGCGGCGAGTGTGCGATCACGGTCGAGTGGGACGAATCACGTCTGCCGGGCGGCAAATCCGGCAATACCCTCACCATCAAGAGCCGCCCGTGAGCGCCCAGCGCCCATTCCCGCGCCAAACGCGGATCCCTCCGCGTCGGCAAATCCGCGCCCCGCGCCGATCGGCAAAGGGCCTGTCCCTGCTCGAACTGATGGTGGCCCTGGTGGTGGGGTTGCTGGTGGTACTGGCCGCCATCGGCCTGTTCACCAGCAATCGCGCCGTCTACGACAGCACCGAGGCGCTGGCACGGATCCAGGAGAACGCCCGCGCCGGTTTCGAACTGATGGCGCGTGACATCCGCGCCGCGGACGGCACCGTGTGCCGGAGCCCCGTGTATCAGAACACCGCCGCCGCCGAATCAAACCCGGAGAAGATGCCGCTCGTCCGCTGGCTGAGCAAGGGAAACAGGCACTGGGGCGTGTTGGGCGACTGGGGGGATGGCCTGCAGGGCTGGAGCGAAGCAAGCGGAGATGTCATCGAACTGCGCTCAGCCACGTCGGGTGCGGTGCCCATCGTGAAGCACGAGCCGAGCGAGCTGATCTTTGCCGGCCAGCCCCGCTTCAAGGACACGGACGAGCTGCTGGCCTGCGACAGCAACACCGGCTACCTGCTGACGGCGATTGGAGTAAAGGGAAATTCGATTGCCTATCTGATGCCGACATGCGAGGGGCAACCGGGAGGAGGGGGAGGCCTGATCGGAGGAGAAATCGGGGTGGAAGATGAGCAGGTATGTGACGAGCGGAAACCTCTCATCGAACCCGCCCGTCGCCCGGCTTTCCTGGCACCGGTCACGGCCGTCCGCTGGGAGGTGGACAAGAACCCGCGCGGTGGCCGGTCGTTGTATCGCCTGGCGCCGGGCGCCTATGGGGACGACAAGGCGGAAGTCATCGACGGGGTGCGGTCGCTGAAGCTCCACTACCTGCTGCCCGGCAAGACCGGATACGTCACCGCCAAGCAAGTCGGTGATGACTGGAAACAGGTACGCGCGGTGCGCATCGCGCTGGAACTGGAGGCTTCGCCGGGCGGAGGCACCGGCAACGAGATAGGTCGTCGCATCGTGCATGTCGTCAGCCTGCGGAACCGCAATCCATGAACCCACCCCGCTTCCCGCCGCCGGACGCGCGCGCCGCTCGCCGCAGCCAACAGGGCAACGTTCTGCTGATCGTGTTGGTGCTGCTGCTGGTGATGACCCTGCTGGCGCTGGCCAGCCTGCGCATCGGCAGCCTGGAAGAGCGCATGACCGCCAACCTGTTCGATCGTGGCCTGGCCTTCCAGGCCACCGAGGCGGCGCTGCGGGAAGGCGAGCGGCGGGTGGTGGCGCTGGCCGCCGCTCCCGTGGCAGGCAGCGCCTGCGCCTCGGGCGTCTGCGGCAAATCGAAGGACGTGCTGACCGACGCGAAGATCGACGAACTGTTCAAGGCGCATGCGCTTGCGGCCACGCCGCTGACGAACAACACGCTGGCCGTACCCAAGGCGAACAACGTCCGCTATCTGGTCATGCATCGAGGCAGCGCCGAGCTCACCTTTGGATGCTCGCGCATTCTGGGAGCCGATGGCCGGCCCAAGGATCCGCTGTGCCTGGTCGAGGTCTACAGCATCGAAGCGCGCTACCAGGCCGATGACCGCGCCAGCGTGGCGCTGCGCTCGGTCGTGCATGTGCCCCCGTCATCCGTCGGACCTTAGCGGAGATTCCCCATGATGAGCCCAGATTCCCAACGCACACTTCGCCGGTGTGATTCCCGGCGGTGGGTCGGACTTCTTGCTTTCCTGACCGTGCTGACCGGTGCGACCGCGCAGGCGGGGGTTAATGACGTATCGATCCCGGCTGTCCCGTTGCAGGCGGGTCCGCGTCCGCTACCCAACCTCATGTTCATCCTCGATGTCAGCGGATGGATGTGGCGGGATGAAGTGCTGAATCCGGATTTCCCTCGCGCACCAGGCTATCCGAATACGCCGGCCACCATCCGCACGGGCGAGGACGCCTGGGGACAGCGAATCTGGATAAGCGACAGCAACCTGCAGAACCTCAACCTGCTGGCCTATTCCCCACGCATCACCTACCAGCCGTGGAAGCTGGCCGACGGCACGCTGGCGCCCGCCGCGGATCCGCGCGCGACCTACCACCATGCCGCCTTGACCGTCGTGCATCCGAACAAGCCCGGTGGGTCGCCGGTGCGTGCCGGTGGCGTGGGCGTCGTCAATCTCCAGGCCGGAACAGGAAGAGCGTTCCATGTGCCCCGGCTGGGATTGGCCAGCTGGCAGTGGCTCAATCCGGAGAACTACACGCTGTACAAGCTCGTGGGCCCGGATGAGGCGTATCGCTGCATCGTGGCCCAGAAGGACGCTCGCGGCTATTGGAACCGCGAGCCGCTGTGCACGCGGGTTTCCTCCTTCACATGGGATACGCCCGATAACGGAACCGTGGTGCGTACGCTGGCACAGGAATGGCAGAACTATGCCAACTGGTATGCCTATCACCGCACCCGCATCAAGGTGCTCAAGGCCGGTGCCAGCCATGCCTTCAGCATGGCGGATCCGGATTTCCGCGCGGGTTTCTGGAACACGAGTCTGCGCTATCCCTCCTGGGCGATCCCGGTCCGGAACGCGGAGGGCCGCTTCGAGGATGACCCAAACGCGGGTGTCTACAACCGCACACGCTGGTTCCAGCAGCTTTACCACACGGATATTTCAGCCGGCGACGCCCAGCTCCACAGAACATTGCATATGGTCGGGCGCCAGTACTTCGCCAGCGAAGACGAGGACGGACCGTGGGCGCCGCTTCCTGGCAACGGCATTGCGCAGAACCATATCGCCTGTCGGCGCAATTTGGCGGTGCTGGCGACCGACGGCCAGTGGTCCGACCGGAGCGGATACGCTTCGGTGGGGAACGCCGATGGAAGCGCGGGTTCACCCTTCCAGGATGGCTATGCCGAGACCTTGGCGGACGTGGCGTATGACCTGTGGAAGAAGGACCTGCGTCCGGATCTGGCCGACGTCGTGCCAACGTCGGTCGGCAATACGGCCACATGGCAGCATCTGTCCACCTACGCTATCTCTGTCGCCCCACGGGGAACGTTGCGCGCGACGGACGTCGGCGAGGTTGGCTGGCCCGACCCGGATATCTACTTTCCGCCCAACGTCAACCTGCTGCCTGAAAAGGTCGACGACCTCCGGCATGCCACGATCAATGGAGGAGGGCGGTTCGCGGGCGCCACCCAGGTGGACGAATTTGTCGAGGCCCTGGGGGAAGTGCTGACGGACAACTCCACGGCGGATGGATCCGGCACCAGTCTGATCGTCGACGATCCCGCGGTGAAGGGCCAACGCCTCGGCTACATCGCATCCTTCAGATCCGGAGAATGGCGTGGGGACGTCAAGGCGTATCCAATGGGGACGGAAGGACCGGGAGCGCGATGGGTATGGAGCGCCGACAAGGGCATTCCCACCGACCCGGCCAAGCGGACGATCCTGACCTTGGGGGCGCCGGGCATGAGCCTGCCCGCCGCGTTCCCGACGTCTGCCCAGCAGGCACTTCTGTCCAGCCAGGTCGCGTCCTATCTGAGGGGTGACCGCAGCGGCGAAGGCAGGCAGTTTCGTGCCAGGGCCAGTTTGTTCGGTGACGTGATCAATTCTTCGCCGGTCCATCTTGATGCAGCAGGCGCCCCGACGATTTTCGTCGGCGCCAACGATGGCATGTTGCACGCCATCGATGCGCGCACGGGCAAGGAGCGGTTCGCCTACGTGCCCGCGCTGTTGGACATGACGGTACTCAAGCAGTACAGCCGGTTGCGGGGGTTCAAACATCACTATTTCGTGGATGGGCCCCTGGCGCTGTCCAGTCGCCAGCAGACCTCTGGAAAGAATCTGCTGGTGGGCACCCTGGGTCGGGGTGGTCCGGGCGTGTTCGGTCTGGACGTGACCAGTCCGGCATCCTTCGCCACGACCGGACGGGCATGGGAATACGCCGGTGATGACGACATGGGCATGGTCCTGGGCCAGCCGCAGTTCGCCCGTCTTTCCGCCGGTACCGGCGCCAGCGTGATCGTTCCCAACGGCATCAACAGCCGCAGCGGCAAGGCCGCGTTGTACGTGCTTGACGCGGAGACTGGAAAGCCAGTGGGCAAGATCACGGCCGGCGAGGAAACCGGCAACGGCCTGTCCACACCCACCCTGCTGGACACCGATGGCGACAGCAACGTCGACACCGCCTATGCCGGCGACCTGCGCGGCAATGTGTGGCGATTCGATTTGCGCGCTTCCAGCCCGAGCGGTTGGAAGGCCGAACGCGTGTTCACCGCAACGACCGCCGATGGAAGGCGACAACCCATCACCGGCGGCATCGGCGTGGCCTACCACCCGAGGACGCTCCGTCCCTGGGTTTTCTTTGGAACGGGACGCTACCTGAGCGGGGACGATCCGTTCGACCACACCCTGCAAAGCTGGTATGGCGTGGAAGACAGTGGAAAAGCGGCACGTCGCGATGAACTGAAGTACCGGCAGGCGATTCCCGCCTACGTCAGCGGCATGGACGTGGAAGGCCGGGAAGGCGTGCGGGTGTTTGAATCCGCGCGCCCCGGAGACATGAAGGGAAAGCGCGGTTGGGTGTTGGATCTGAAGAAGGCGAGGCCGATATCCGAGAACATCGTCGGAGGATCTCCCGAGGGGGAGCGGATGATTGGTGATCAGCTGGTGGTGACGGGCAATGTGCTGGTCGCGACCAGCCTCGTTCCTGATACCCGGACGTGCGGCGCTGGCAAGGGACTCCTCAACCTGGTGGAGGCCTTCACCGGTGGTGCGGTGCCACGACATTTCCTGGACTTCAACCGGGATGGCAACTTCGATGGCGGAGATGGATTGTTGCTGCCAGGCAATCAGTCCGGTGCACTGGGTTCAGTCGAACTTGGCGTGGGCATGCTCACCGACCCTTCCATCGTGTTGGGAAAACTGACGGAGACGGGGACCACGGAAAGCCTGCCGATGCTGTGCGCCAATGGTGCGAAAGGAAAGGCCGGTTGCCTGAAATTCTCCTGGGGGAGTGGTTTCGGACGTGTGTCGTGGCAGGAGATCACCACCCAGTAGGTGGGCGACACCCCCGGGGATGCGACGGCCCTGGACCCTGCCATCAGTTCAGGGGACAGGAGAGCGGGGAAGCGCCTAGGATGGCGGCTGTCGATTTTGGAGATGCAATGGAAATGTTGCGGAAAACTCTTTGCCTGCTGGCCATGATGCCGATGGCGGCCGCCATGGCGGCCGACAAGAAACCCGCGCCGCCGCCGGATCCCACCTCCGATCCGCTGATGATCACGGCCGGCTTCCTGACCCATCACCCGGACATGAAGTACCGGCTGCTGGGCATGGAGGCGTTCAAGGCGAAGAAATACGACGATGCGATGCGCTTCTTCCGACGTGCCAGCTTCTACGCCGACAAGCCTTCGCAGGGCATGGTCGCGGAGATGCTGTGGAACGGTCAGGGCTCGCCCCAGGACAAGGTGCTGGCCTACGCCTGGATGGATCTGGCGGCCGAGCGCGGCTACGCCGGCTTCCTCGGCCTGCGCGAGCGTTACTGGAGCGCGTTGAACGAAGCCGATCGCGCGCGCGCGATCGAGGAAGGGCAGGCCATCTACGCCCGCTTCGGCGACGCCGCCGCCAAGCCGCGCTACGAGACCCAGCTGCGTCGCGGCAGGATGCAGCAGACCGGCAGCCGCACCGGCTTCACCGGCAACGTGCAGATCATCGTTCCCGGCCCCGGTGGCGAGCAGACCATCGACGGCAGCAAGTTCTACGACTCGCGCTACTGGGACGCCAAGAAGTACTGGGCCTACACCGACCAGGTCTGGGCCAAGCCCCGCATCGGCCGGGTCTCGGTGGGCGAGGTGGAGCAGGTCGACGAAAACCTGCCTGCCCCCAGCTCGCGGGTGCCGGAAACCGCGCCGCAGGTCGACGCCCCGGAACCGGACGTGCCCGAGGAGCCCGCGCCCGTCAATCCCTGACGGGCCGGCCATGCGCGGCAGTAGAATCCGCGCATGGCCAAGCTCTACTTCTACTACTCGGCGATGAACGCCGGGAAGACCACCACGTTGCTGCAATCCGCCCACAACTATCGGGAGCGGGGCATGCGCGTGCTGATCCTGACACCGCGCCTGGATGATCGCGCCGGCACCGGCGTGGTCGCCTCGCGGATCGGCCTGAAGGCCAGCGGCACCGCCTTCGTTCACGATACGGATCTGGAAAGACTGATCCGCACCGATATCGCGGAACACGGCAAGCTGGACTGCGTGCTGGTCGACGAGGCCCAATTCCTGACCAAGCCGCAGGTGTGGCAGCTCAGCGAGGTCGTGGACGGGTTGCGCATCCCGGTGCTGTGCTACGGCTTGCGTACCGACTTCCGCGGCGAACTGTTCGAAGGCAGCCAGTATCTGCTGGCCTGGGCCGACGAGATTTCCGAGATCAAGACCATCTGCCACACCGGCAAGAAGGCGATCATGACCGTGCGCGTGGATGAGGAAGGCCGCGCGGTGCAGGACGGCCCGCAGGTGGAAATCGGCGGCAACGACCGCTACGTTTCGGTCAGCCGCGCCGAGTTCAAGCGAATCGCCCGCGGCGAAAGCCGTATCGAACCGATGCAGGCGCCCCTGCCGTTGTAGAGCGGGGCTTGCCCGGCTGATTTGTCGCGAAGAATCGAGCAGCAAATCTCTCTCAATCCCCCTTTTGACCCGCCATGCGGCTGTTGTGAAGCGCTGCAAAGGGGAGGCAAAGCCGGTTCCCGGGCGTCGGAGTCTCTTGGTAGCCTCATTGACCCGCCATGCGGTTGTTGAAGAGCGCTTGCTTCTGGCGCCCAGAATGAAGCCACCACTTTGCTCCCTCCCAACAGGAGCGAAGATCCATGCCCGGCATCAAATACAGCGTGCACGAATCCGCGCGATCTCCCGTGGAATGACGCCGCCATCCGGCTGCGTGTTGCGCAGTTCGGCCAGCAGCGCATCCAGATCCTGACGGCCCCGATCACGCTGGCCCTGCTCGCAGCGCAGTTCCGCGGCGTAGCCACGCGCGCTCCAGCGGAGTTTCGGAATCTCGCTGCCTTCGCCCTTGCGCAGGGACAAGGCATCCATCCGGCGCAGGGCTTCGGCGACCTGGCCGGTGCGGCCCAACTGGCGGGCCAGCGACAGTTCGGCGAACAGCGTGCGCGGATGTTCGGTGCCGTAGCCGATGCGGGTCAGTTTCTCGGCGCGATCGAAATACTCGCTGGCCGCGGCCAGATCCCCCCGCGACGCCAGCACCTCGCCGATCATGCGATCGGTTTCGCCGACCAGCGCATGGCTGGCGCCGAACAGTTCCGCACGCAGTCCACGCGCTTCCTGCAGCGCGGCCAGCGCCTCCTCCTCGCGACCGGCGCTGTGCAGCACCATGCCGTAGTTGTAGAGGCCGCCAGGCAACTGCTGTCGGCTATCCGGGCTGCGCCAGACTTCGATCGCGCGTTCGATGTCGGCGACCGCGGTATCGGTATCACCCAGTTCCCAGGCGATGATGCCCAGCGAATTCCAGCTAGAGCCGGTCTCGCGATGGGCCGGACCCAGCGTGCTGAGGGTCAGCGCGTGCAATTGGCGCATCTGCGCGTTGGCTTCGGTGAAATGACCCAGATCCACCTGCACCGCGCCCATCTGCCGGCGCACCGCGAGGGTGGCGGGATGGCGATCACCGTGGATGTCCCGGGCCAGCGCGAGCGCGCGCTGGTAGTGCATGAGCGCGGTCTGCGAATCGCCGCGGATGCGGTAGAGGCTGGCCAGGCTGCGTTCGATGTCCACGGCCAGCGGGTAGCGTTGGCCGTCGTACTGGCGAAGATGCACGAGTGCGGCATTGAAGCCGCGGATCGCGCCATCGGCGTTGCCCATGTCGCTTTCCAGTCCGGCCAGGTCGTACAGGCTCTCGGCCACGCCGGTCTGATCGCGCAGGCCGCGCCGCAGCAGCTGCGAGCGCAGGAAGAACTGGCGCGCGGTCTGGCGATCGGCGACCGCGCGGCGACAGCGCCCGTCCTGCGACAGGAAATCGGCGGCCTGCTGTGGCAACGGAATCTGCAGGCGGGCGATGTCGGGTTCGAGACGGATCATCGCGTCGATGCAATCGCGTGGACGTCCCAGCAGCGCCAGCACGCGGCCACGCTGGGTCGCGCTTTCCAGCAGCAGCGCCGGCGCGTCGCTGCCGGCGAGCAGGCGCTGTTGCCGGTCCAGCAGCGCCAGTGCCTCGCGGTAGTCGCCCAGGCCGACGCGCAGGCGCGCGATCACGCCCAGCAGCTCGGCATGCGCCAGCGGTTGCCGCGCCAGTTCGCGCTCGCCACGCCGCTCGCCGGCGACCAGCAGCTCGCGGGCGTCGAAGGTGTTGCCGCGCTGCGCGGTGCCGGCGTTGTCGAACAGGCCGATGACGAAGTTCTGCATCGCCTGCGCGCGCGCCGCTTCGCGGACCGCCTGCTGGCTCTGCCACAGGCTGGCGCCGAGCGCGGCGATCAGGATCAGCGTGGTCACGCTGCCGGCGGCCAGCGCCCAGCGGTGCCGGGAAATGTACTTGCGGGCGCGGTAGCCCAGGCTCTGCGGACGGGCATGCACCGGCCGCCCGTCCATGTGCCGGCGCAGATCCAGCGCCAGCGCCTCGACCGAGGGATAGCGTTGTTCCGGTGATTTGGCCAGCGCCTTCAGCGCGATGTTGTCCAGATCGCCGGTCAGCCGCCGGCCGTGCCGGCGCGCGTTGGGGCAATCGGTACGGCCGCCGCCGGTGGTGCGCTGCGCGGCCACCGAAGGCTTGAGCGGTTCCACCGCCAGGATCGCCTCCTCCCATTCGGCGTCGCTCTGCCGGCGCAGCCGGTAGGGTTTGGTTCCGGCCAGCAGCTCGTACAGCACCACGCCCAGCGAGTAGACGTCGGTCATGGTGGTGACCGGTTCGCCGCGGATCTGTTCGGGTGCGGCGTAGTGCAGGGTGAACGCGCGGACCTCGGTGCGCGCGTTCACCGGCGCCGGCTCGCTCTCGTCCAGCAGTTTGGCGATGCCGAAGTCGAGCAGGCGCACGTTGCGGTCGGGCGAGACCAGGATGTTGGAAGGCTTGAGATCGCGGTGGACGATCAGGTTGGCGTGCGCGTGGCTGACCGCCTCGCAGACCTGCAGGAACAGGCGCAGGCAATCGTCGATGGACAGGTTGTTGACCTGGCAGTACTCGGTCAGCGGAATGCCTTCGACATACTCCAGCGCCAGATAGGGCTGGCTGCCCTGGCTCACGCCGGCGTCGAGCAGGCGCGCGATGTTGGGATGCTCCAGCCGCGCCAGGATTTCGCGCTCGCGGGTGAAGCGCAGGCGCAGATTGGGATCGGCCAGGCCGGGGCGCAGCAGTTTCAGGGCGACCCGGCGCTGGTACAGGCCGTCGGCGCGGGAGGCCAGCCAGACCATGCCCATGCCGCCTTCGCCCAGCACGTCCTCCAGCCGGTAGGGGCCGATGAGCATGCCGGGCTGGAGTCCACTCTGCGGCTTCTCCAGCAGCGGGGCTTCCATGAAGCCCTCGCTGTCATCCTCCAGCGCGAGCAGCTTCTCCAGCTCGGCGGCCAGCTCCGGATCCTCGGCGCGCAGCCCGTCCATCCGGTGCGCGCGCGCGTCCGGCGCCAGTTCCAGCAGGACATCCAGCAGGGGGGAGAGCTGTTTCCAGCGTTCGACGTCCACGATGGACCGCCGTGATCAGGGTTCCTGCATCGTCGACAGCAGGAACATCCGCGCCTTTTGCCAGTCGCGGCGGATGCTGCGTTCGGAGCGCTGCAGGAGCTCGGCGATTTCCAGTTCCGACAGACCGGCGAAGTAACGCAGTTCCACCACCTTGGCCAGGCGTTCATCCGCCTGCGCCAGCTGGTCCAGCGCGGCGTTCAGGGCCAGCAGATCCTCGTCGAGCCTGAGGTTGCCTTCGACTTCCTCGGGAATGTCCGCGACCCGCTTGAGGTCGCCGCCGCGCTTGCGCGCCAGGCGGCTGCGGGCATAGTCCACCACCACGCTGCGCATCGAGGAGGCGGCGTAGGCGAAAAAGTGCGCGCGGTCCTCGAACTTGGCCGTGCCGGTGGAACCGATCAGCTTGAGATAGGACTCGTGGACCAGGGCGGTCGCGTCCAGGGTATAGCCATGCTGGCCGGACAGCTGGCGCCGGGCCATGGTGTGCAGTTCCTGGTAGAGCGTGGCCAGCACCCGATCCAGCGCGGCGCGATCGCCGTTGCGGGCCGAATCCAGCCAGATGGTGATGTCTGAAGCGTCCGCCATGTGCTTTCCCCACAAGTCAGGCGGCGAATATAGCCCCAAACGTGAGTAAAGGCATTCGGGAGAAGGTCTCTGTCACTTCTGGCAGTGGCCGCACCACACCGTGGTGCGCTGGCCGATGCTGGCCTCCTTCATCGGCCGCCGGCAGCGCGGGCAGGGTTCGCCGCCGCGCCCATAGGCCGACAGCTCCTGCTCGAAGTAGCCGGGCGCGCCGTCCGGGCTGATGAAGTCGCGCAGGGTGGTGCCACCGCGGGTGATGGCGTAACCGAGGATCCGCTTGACCGCGTCGGACAGGGCCACATAGCGCTCGCGCGAGATCTTGCCGGCGGCGCGCAGTGGTGAAATGCCGGCCACGAACAGGCTTTCGGCGGCGTAGATGTTGCCCACCCCCACCACCACGCCCTGGTCCATCAGAAAGGTCTTCACCGGCGCCTTGCGCCCGCGGCTCAGCTCGAACAGATAGTCGCCGTCGAAATCCTCCGACAACGGTTCCGGTCCCAGCGCCTGCAAGAGGGGATGGACTTCCCCGGCCGGCTGCCACAGCAGGCAGCCGAAGCGGCGCGGATCGTTGAAGCGCAACACCCGCTGCTGCCCGCGCGGTCCCTCCACCGCGATGTCGACATGGTCGTGCGCGCGTACCGGCGTATCCACCGGCAGCACCCGCAGGCTGCCCGACATGCCCAGGTGCAGCAGCGCGCTGCCGCCCTCCACATCCATCAACAGGTACTTGGCCCGCCGGCGCACCTCGGCGATGCGCTGACCGGGCAGATCACGGGCGATCTCCGGCGGAATCGGCCAGCGCAGATCCGGCCGGCGCAGGGTCACCGCCTGGATGCGCCGGCCTTCCAGATGCGGCGCCAGGCCACGGCGGGTGGTTTCGACTTCGGGCAGTTCGGGCATGGTGGATCCGGGACGGCCGGAGATAAGGGTGCGATGACGATCAGATGGGGATGCGAAGCGTGGCGGCAAGGCCCGCCTCAATCCAGCCCCAGCACGAACCGCCCACCCTCGCGTCGCACCCGCAACGGACCGCCATAGGCGGCGGAGAGGTTTTCCGAGGTGAGGATGTCGTCGGGCGCGCCGTCGGCCATCACGTCGCCGGCGCGCAGCAGGATCACGCGCTGGAATTCGGGAACGATCTCTTCGAGGTGATGGGTGACCAGCACCAGGGTGATGCCCTGGCGCGCGAGATCGCGCAGCAGTTCGAGGAAGTGGCGCTGGGCGATCAGGTCCAGGCCGGCGGTGGGTTCGTCCAGCAGCAGTGCTTCGGGTCGGTGCACGAGGGCGCGGGCGATGAGCACGCGGCGCATTTCGCCGGTGGACAGTTCGGCGACTTCACGTTCGGCCAGCGTGGTGGCTTCGACTGCCGCCAGGGCGCGGCGGGCCTGCGCGCGCATCTGCGCGTCCACCTCGCAGTGCGGCGGGATGACAAAACTGGAGAAGAAGCCGGTGATGACCGCATCCTCCACCCGCAGCTGCGGCATCTCCTGCAGGTTGCGGGTGAGGTCGCTGGTGACCACGCCCAGGCGCGTGCGCAGCTCGGCCACGTTCCAGCGGCGCAAGCCGAACACCGTGACCGGCGCCTGGCCTTCGCGGGCGAGTGGGTAGAGCTCGCGGTTGATCAACTTGATGAAGGTCGATTTGCCGCAGCCGTTGGGGCCGAGGATGACGGTGTGCTGGCCGAGCGGGATGCTCAGGGTCAGGTCGCTCAGTACACGGACCGAGCCGCGGATGACGGTGGCGCGATCGAGTTCGAACAGGGGCGCCGGCGCGGCGGCGGCATCGGGAGCGAGGGACATCGGCGGGTTGTCTGGGGGGGACGGAAGCGGGATAGACTCGGCCCCAGTCCAGGGAGGGAACCGACCATGCGCCGCATCCGCCTCGCCGTCCTGCTGCTCTGTCTTTCGGTGGCCTTCCCCGCGTTCGCGCAGTCGCCCGCAATCGGCGATCCGGCACCGACCGTGCTCGGCAAGGGACGTGACGGAAAGATAGTCGATCTGGCCGGGCACCGGGGCAAGGTGGTGATCGTGACCTTCTGGGCATCCTGGTGCGGCTACTGCCTGAAGGAACTGCCGGTGCTGGACGCGCTGCAGAAGAAGGTCGACCCCCGGTGGCTGCAGGTCATCGCGGTGAATGTCGAGGATCCGCCGGCCACCTACCGGCAGATGATGCGGCAGATGCGCGACTTCAGTCTCCTGCAGGCCCGCGACCCCAACGGTGACATCGCGCGCACCTACAGTGTGAAGGCCTACCCGAATCTCTGGGTCATCGACACCCACGGCCGTATCGCGAGCCATCACGTCGGCTACGGCGAGGACTCGCTCCAGGCGATCGTGGACGAGATCAAGCGCGTGCTGACCGAGGAAATGCATCGCCAGGAAGCGGCCGCGACGGCGGCGAAATCCGCCAGCTGAACAACATTCGGCGGCGTTGGGTGAAATCGTCACGCGCAGGCCGCATGATGCGCTGACGGCCCCGGACCCCACCGGCGCCGGTGCCTCCCGGAGCGCCCTTCCATGTCCGACTCGCTGCTGCAGTTCCTGACCGGAGGCCTGGCCGGCCTGGTCTGGTGGGAACTGTTGATCGTGCTGCTGGTGTTCACCCAGCTGACCATCTTCTCGGTGACCTTGTACCTGCATCGCAGCCAGGCGCACCGGGGCGTGGATTTCCATCCGGTGTTGAATCACTTCTTCCGGTTCTGGACCTGGCTGACCACTTCGATGATCACGAAGGAGTGGGTGGCCATCCATCGCAAGCATCACGCGAAGGTGGAAACCGAGGAGGATCCGCACAGTCCGCAGACCAAGGGCATCGGCAACGTGTTCTGGCGCGGCGTGGAGCTGTACCGCGAGGCGCGCGGGCAGCGCGCGGATATCGAGCAGTACGGCAAGGGCGCGCCGGATGACTGGATCGAGCGTCGCCTCTATACGCGGTATGCCACCGGAGGCCCGGTCCTCCTGCTGTTCGTCAATGCCGCGTTGTTCGGCCTGCCGGGCGTCGCCCTGTGGGCGATCCAGATGGCGTGGATTCCGTTCTGGGCTGCAGGCGTCATCAACGGCCTGGGTCATTGGTGGGGCTATCGCAATTTCGAATCCTCGGATACGTCGACCAACCTGACGCCGTGGGGTGTGTGGGTGGGTGGCGAGGAACTGCACAACAACCACCATGCGTTCCCGAGCTCGGCGCGCTTCTCGATGCGGCGCTGGGAAGTGGACATCGGCTGGATCGTGATCAAGGGGCTGGAAAAGATCCGGCTGGCCAAGGTGCTGCGGGTCGCGCCGTCGCTGGACATCCGCCCGAACATCGCCGTGCCGGATGCGGACACGCTGAAGGCGCTGCTGTCGCATCGTTTCCAGGCGATGACCGACTACCAGCGCAACGTGCTGAAGCCGGCGCTGAAGGAAGAGGCCGCGCAGGCCGGCGCCAAACTGCGTGCGCTGTTGCCGCGCAAGCTGCGGCGCGGACTGGTCGACGACGGCCGCTGGCTCAAGCCGGATGCACGCGAGCAGTTGCGCACCTGGGTGTCGCAGCGGCCGCGCATCCGCGCGCTGGTTGAACACCGCGCGCGCCTGTCGGCGCTGCTCGAGGCCCGCAGCCACGATGCGGCCGAACGACTGAAGGCGTTGCAGGCGTGGTGCCATGAGGCCGAGGCTAGTGGTATCCGGGCATTGCAGGACTATTCCGCGCGCCTGAAGGGGTATGCGTTGGCGCATTGAGGCTTGCGGCAGGGAGCCAATCCCCCCCGGTCCCCCTTTTTCGCTTTCAACAGCCGCATGGCTGGTCAAGGGGAAAGCAAGGTTGGCTCCGGTGTTTTCTGGACGTCGATTGGCCGGTCAAGGGCGTGGCTAGTTCTGTTGCCCTCTTGATCAGCCATGCGGCTGTTGAAAAGCGCTTGAAAAAGGGGGCAGGCGCCGGAGGCGGCGGGGGATTTGCGCGGGGGGCATGGACAAGCGTGTACCGCTCGGCATCCGGACAAGCCCGGCTCTACAATGCCGCCATGACACGTCCGCTACCCGCATGGGTGTTGCTGACCCTGCCGCTGCTCGCGGCGGCGCAGGTCAACGGTACGAGTGACTATCTGCAACGCATGGATACCGACCGCGATGGCCGGGTCAGCCAGACCGAATTCCTGGACTGGATGAGCTACGCCTTCGATGCACGGGATCGCAATCGCGATGGTGTGCTGTCCGCCGACGAGTTGCCGGGAGGAAAGGGGGCCGCCATCACCCGCGCAACCCATCGCGAGCGATTGGCGGCCACCTTCCGTAAACAGGACCGCAGCGGAGACGGCTATCTGGACGCACGGGAGTTGTCGGCGCCTCCGCAATAGGCCGCATCCCGGGACCGGAATGCGGCCGACGACTCAGCCGCCGGAGAGCAGGCGGCGGGCGAGCCGCTCGCTGCCGGTCAGTTCCGCCAGATGGTGCAGTTGATTGTTCTCGTAGGCCTGGTTGAAGGTTGCCACGTCCAGTGCCAGTACCTTGCGGAACGCCTTGACCGCCGCCTCGCCGGTGGCCGACGCCAATCGCTCACCGTGGTTGGCGATGACGTCCATCATCGCCAGCGGATAGCGGATGGGCAGGCCGATGCGGACATGGACGTTGCCGATGGCCAGGCGCTTGAGCGCGTAGGCGTCATCGTAGTTGCCGCAGAACAGTTCGGTGAACCAGTTGGCCAGGGTGGTGGCGAGCCGTTCCTTGTCGTCGATGAATTCCCGGGTGGGTTCGTGCGCCAGCAGGCGCTCGTAGAACTCGGCCACCAGCTGGGGAGCGGCTTCCTGCGCGGCCGGCTGGAGGTTCTTCAGCAGGGCGCATTCCTCGGCGGTGAGATCCAGGATCCCGCGCAGCTCGCGCATGATTTCCGCGTCCTTAACGTTCCAGCTCTTGCGATCTTCGTACATGCGTTTGCCTCCGGTCAGAGAATGCTGGTGAGTCGGGCGATGACGTCGGCGGCTTCCAGTTCGATCAGGCCGATCGCCATGTCCGGTGGCACCACCAGCGCCATGCAGGCCTTGCCGCCAATCATGTAGATGAAGACGCGGCCTTCGGCGGCCAGCAGCTTGATGCCACGCAGCGCGCCGGTGGACAGCGTATCGGTGATGCGGCGGCCCACGCCCAGCGCGGTGGCGGCCATCGCGGCGACGCGGGCCGAGTCGATGCTCGGGTCGGTCACCGACTGACAGACGGGCATGCCGTCCAGGGTGCACAGGAAGCTTCCCTTGATACCCGGCAGGGCGCGGGTCAGGTCGTCGAGTTGGGTCTGCAATTGTTCTTGTTTGCTCATGGCGAATCCTTGTTGTGTGTGCGGCGGGAAAAAAAGGAGCGCGCCGAGCGCTCAGAGGCGTTGCAGCAGGTGATGGATCGCGCCGCGGGCGCTGGCGGCGTCGCGCGGATTGACCGCGAGCACCTGTTGTTCGGGCAGGCCGAAGTAGGCGGCCACGTCGGGAACACCCCAGCCGTTGGTGGAGAGGTCGGTCCGGGTGAGTCCGATGACGAATTCGACCGGATTCCGACTGACGACGTATTCCAGAATCCGGCGTGCCTGCGGAAACTCGTTCGGGGCGTCGCACGGCACCAGCATGATCAGACCCAGCGCACCCTCGCTGAGGATGTCCCACATGTAATCGAAGCGGGTCTGGCCGGGGGTTCCGAACACGTGCAGCACGTGGTCGCCCAGATCAATCTGGCCGAAGTCCAAGGCGACCGTGGTATGGGTCTTGCCGATCTGCTCGGTGCTGACTTCCTCGGTACTGACGACCTCGGTCTGCGAAATCGAACGGATGAATGTAGTCTTGCCGGCACCGACGGGGCCGGACACAACGAGCTTGAGTGGGGTCATCGGGAAAAGAAGCTGGCGATGCGCTGGCCCAGGGAGCGGCGCTGCTGGCGTTGGTCGGTGTCGAGCCTGTCGACGTGGGCCTGCATCGGCCAGACTTTCTTGACCTCGCGCAGGCGTTGCAGGTTGTGGCGGGCCTGGTCCACCGGGATGCCCAGCGTCTCGGCCAGACGTTCGGCGCTGGCGCCGGTCGCCAGCAGGGATTCGGCGGCGCCGAGGAATTCATCGAGGTCCGCGGGCAGCGAAACCTGGCGTGCCTTGATCAGCAGGAACACCGTCTTCGGATGAGGCAGGTCGCGCTCATCAAGACCATCTTCCGCGCGGGTTCCGAGGATTTCGGTCAGGCGCAGGAATGAATGGTGGGGCGAGTCGACGTCGCCCGCCTCGAACCGGAATACGCCGCGTGCCTGTCCGAACATGCGCAGCAGTAGCTGCGCCTCGGTCCGCGAGCCCACGGGGCGTTCCACCGACATCCGGGTGACATTGGATTCCGCGACGTGCAGGCGCAGGACCTGTCCATCCTGTTGATCGACGGTCAGCACGCCGCGCTTGTCGCCGATCACGGTCAGGATGTCGCGCAGCGAAAAGTCACTCAGGCTTCCATAGATGGCCACAGGGAAGTTCTCGGTTACCGCAGGAAAGCGACGCGCGCGGCGCAGGTGAGCCGCGCGCATCCAAAGGGAAAAAGGGAAGGTGTCCCTAGAGTTTCTTCCGGATGCCTGACCGGCTTCCGGAAGTGGAAAAGGAGGATAGGCCGACGAGGCGCGGCCGGAGTATCGGAGGATTCCTAAAAGACAAGGAACGCGAAGTGATGGGGCATGCGCGGCCACGGGCGAAAGGCTTGCGATTCCGGCCGACGTCCGCAAAAAGAAACGCCGGCCCAGGGGCCGGCGTCGGGTTGGCCGGAATGCGTCCGGCCGGCGCGGAGGGAGCGCGCTTACTGGGTGATGTCCACGTCCTTGGTTTCGCGCAGGAACAGGGTGCCGACGATGAGTGTCAGCACCGCCACGCCGATCGGATACCACAGGCCGTAGTACATGTTGCCGGTGCCGGCGACCAGGGCGAACGAGATGGCCGGCAGGAAGCCGCCGAACCAGCCGTTGCCGATGTGGTACGGCAGCGACATCGAGGTGTAGCGGATGCGGGTCGGGAACAGTTCCACCAGGTAGGCCGCGATCGGGCCGTAGACCATGGTCACGTAGATCACCAGCACCCACAGCAGGAACAGCGTCATCGGGATGTTGATGCGCGCCGGGTCCGCTTTCTCGGGGTAGCCCGCGGACGTCAAAGCACCCTTCAGGGCAGTGGTCAGGTCGGTGCCCCTGGCCTTGGCGTCGTCCTTGGACAGGCCGGCCGCCTCGTAGGACTCGACGCGGTTGCCGCCGACTTCGACGTGGGCCAGCGAGCCGGGAGCGGCCGCCTGCACGGTGTAGGGCACGCCCGCCTTGGTCAGCGCGGCGGTGGCGACGTCGCAGGAGCTGGTGAACTTGCGCACGCCGGCCGGATCGAACTGGAAGCTGCAGGTGGCCGGATCCGCCACCACCACCGCCGGCGATGTGGCACGCGCCTCCTCGATGCCCGGGTTGGCGAAGTGGGTCAGGCCCTTGAAGATCGGGAAATAGGTGATCGCGGCCAGCAGGCAGCCGGCCAGGATGATCTTCTTGCGGCCGATGCGATCGGACAGCCAGCCGAAGAAGACGAAGAACGGCGTGGCCAGGGCCAGCGCGCCGGCGATCAGCAGGTTGGCGGTGGTGCCGTCCACCTTCAGGGCCTGGGTCAGGAAGAACAGCGAGTAGAACTGGCCGCCGTACCACACCACCGCCTGGCCGGCGGTCGCGCCCAGCAGCACCAGCAGCATCAGCTTGAAGTTGCCGCCCTTCAGGCTGTCGCGGAACGGTTGCTTGGAGCCCTTGCCTTCGGACTTCATCTGCTGGAACAGCGGCGACTCGCTCAACTGCATGCGGATCCACACCGACACGCCCAGCAACACGATCGAGACCAGGAACGGAATGCGCCAGCCCCAGGCCTCGAAGGCCTCGGTGCCCAGCGAGAGCCGGCAACCCAGGATCACCAGCAGCGACAGGAACAGGCCCAGCGTGGCGGTGGTCTGGATGAAGCTGGTGTACAGGCCGCGCTTGCCGTTGGGCGCGTGCTCGGCCACGTAGGTCGCCGCCCCGCCGTACTCGCCGCCCAGGGCCAGGCCCTGCAACAGGCGCAGGCCGATCAGGATGACCGGTGCGGCCACGCCGATACTGGCGTAGTTGGGCAGGACGCCGACGATGAAGGTCGACAGGCCCATGATGACGATGGTGATCAGGAAGGTGTGCTTGCGGCCGATCCGGTCACCCAGGCTGCCGAAGAACGCCGCGCCGAACGGACGCACCGCGAAGCCGGCGGCGAACGCCAGCAGCGCGAAGATGAAGCCGGTGGTTTCGTTGACGCCGCTGAAGAACTGCTTGGCGATGATCGCCGCCAGCGAACCGTACAGATAGAAGTCGTACCACTCGAAGACGGTACCCAGGCTGGATGCGAAGATGACCTTCTTGTGGCCGCCGGTGAGTTCACCGGACGGCGTGTGCTTGAGCGTGGTTGCGTTCATTCCTCTCCCCTCAGAACGAGAATTTGACGTGGGTGTGCAGGCGCTTCAGGTCGCCCTCGCGGTCATCTTCGAGTGAACGCTGGCCGAAGATGAGTTCCGCGCCGATGTCCAGCTTCGGGAACGGCGAGTAGATGACGTTGGCGTGCATCGACTGGGTGCGCTCGGTGACGCCCCTGCCGGTGAGCGACACGTCGTTGTCGAAGTGCGAGGCCGAGTACATCAGATTGGTGCGGACCTTCGGGCTGAACACGTGGCGCCAGGCGACGAAGCCGCCGTAGCCGTCCAGCGCGCTGATGTCGCCATCGGCCTCGGTGACCACGTCGCTGCCGACGCCGAAGGCCAGGTAGCGGCCGATGCCCTGGCCGGCGTTGACGGCATAGCGGATGTCGTCGTTCTTGCCCAGGTTGAACTTGCCCGAGACGCTGAGCGCGGCGCCGGTGTCGGTCTCGTCGGCCACCTTGAACTGGCGCAGCAGCGCGGCCACGGTGAAGTGGCCCCAGTCGCCCTTGGTCAGCCAGCGGGCGGTGAAGTCGGGCGCGGCGTTGTCCCCGCTGTTGAAGCGCGCGCCGGTCAGGTAGGGCGTGACCGTGGTCTGCGGATTCTCGATCGAGAACGACCACGGACCCTTGGTATAGCGCAACTGGGCCTGGCGCACGAAGATGGTGCCGTCGGTGGGGCCGACGAAATCGACCGCGTCCGGCAGCGCGCCGGCGTCCATGAAGTTGGACCAGGTCTGGCCGGCCAGCCAGTTGTTCCAGGTCACGTAGGCGTGGCGCAGGGTGACCGCGTAGGTGTTGGTGGCCGTCTCGTTGCCGGCCAGCGCGTTGCTGCCGCCGCCGAAGAAGTCGGCCTCGATGAAACCCTTGAACTTGTCGCCGTTGTCGGTGACGTGATCGGCGCTGAGCCAGAAGCGCGAGAACTGGGCGTGGAAATCGGCGTAGGGGTCGCCGCCGTCGGCATTCGCGCCCGCCACCGGGATCGTGCTGGGCACGTAGAACAGGCGGCCGGAGGAACCGTCGGCGATGCGGCCGTCGCTGGTGTCGGTCACCATCGCGTCCATCTTGATGAAGCCGCCGTAGGAGAACGTGGTTCCCGGATTGGCGGCGGTCATGATGGTGGTGCCCTGGATCGGCTGCTTGCCGGCGGGCAGCGCGGGTTTGGCCGCCTGCGCCGCCTGGACCTGGGTGACCTGTTCCTGGGTGCTGCTGATCTGGGTCTGCTGTTGCTGCTGCGCCGACAGCAGCAGTTGCACCTGCCGCTCCAGTTCGGCCACGCGGGCCTCCAGCGCCTTTTCCTTCGCCGTCTGCGCGAAGGCCAGGCCCGGCGCGATGCAGGCGACGAACAGCGCGGTGGCCAGTGGCCGCCTGGCCATCGTTGCGAAACGTGTGGTCATAACCCCTCCCGGTTTGGACGCATGCCGTGGTCGGCACGTGCCGGGCAGACTTGCGCCGTTGGCTCCGCCGCGCCTATTCGCCATTGGTCGAATGGAGGTGGAAGGCCGCGCAAACCCCTTCAAAAAAGCCTCCGCGCGCGAACAAGCCGGGTGGTATGCGGCTGGAATTACGACCAAGGTCTAACAGGGTTGCTGCGATGCCGCATGGCCGGATGCGGCAAACTCGGTGCGTCGCCCGTCCCGCGGAGCGTTGCCGGCGCTCGCGGTGTGACGGGCATTCTTGTCAGAATCGCATCCTCAGACTTTTCGTTCCGCTGTCCCCGGGAGGGCCCCCATGAGCGACATCTACCCCGTCAAGCCAGAGTTCGCCGCCAAGGCGCGCATCGACCGCGCCGCCTACCAGCGCGACTACCAGGCCTCCATCGATGATCCGGATGCGTTCTGGGGCCGGATCGCCGGGCGCCTGGACTGGTTCAGGAAGCCGACCCGGATCAAGGACGTCAGCTATCAGCTGGACGACTTCCATATCCGCTGGTTCGAGGACGGCGAGCTCAATGCGAGCGTCAACTGCCTGGATCGCCAGCTCGCCACGCGCGGCGACAAGACCGCGCTGCTGTTCGAACCGGACAGCCCGGACCAGCCGGCCTACCGGGTGACCTACCGGGAACTGTACGAGCGCACCTGCAAGCTGGCCAACGCATTGCGCAGCCTGGGCGTCAGGAAGGGCGATCGCGTCACCATCTACCTGCCGATGATTCCGGACGCGGCGGTGGCGATGCTGGCCTGCGCGCGCATCGGCGCGATCCACTCGGTGGTGTTCGGCGGCTTCGCGGCCAATTCGATCGCCGACCGCGTGGCCGACTGCGGCAGCAAGCTGATCATCACCGCAGACGAGGGCTTGCGCGGCGGCAAGAAAGTGCCGCTGAAGGCGAACGTGGACGCCGCGCTCAAGCTGCCGGGGACCAACACGGTCGAAACCGTGCTGGTGGTGCGCCACACCGGCGGCGCGGTGGACATGCAGATGCCGCGCGACCGCTGGTTCGATGCGGTGGTCGATGATCAACCGGCGGAGTGCGAGCCGGAGCGGATGAACGCCGAGGATCCGCTGTTCATCCTGTACACCTCCGGTTCCACCGGCAAGCCCAAGGGCGTGCTGCACACCACCGGCGGTTACCTGCTGTACGCGGCCTACACCCATGAAGCGGTGTTCGACCTGCGCGAGGACGATATCTACTGGTGCACCGCCGACGTGGGTTGGGTGACCGGCCACAGCTACATCGTCTACGGTCCGCTGGCCAACGGTGCGACCTCGGTGATGTTCGAGGGGGTGCCGAACTATCCGAGCGTGTCGCGCTTCTGGGAAGTCATCGACAAGCACCAGGTGACCATTTTCTACACCGCGCCCACCGCCATCCGCGCACTGATGCGCGAAGGCGAGGCGCCGGTGAAGAAGACCGCTCGCACCTCGCTGCGCCTGCTCGGCAGCGTCGGCGAACCGATCAACCCCGAGGCCTGGCGCTGGTATTACGACGTGGTCGGCGATGGCCGCTGCCCGATCGTGGACACCTGGTGGCAGACCGAGACCGGCGGGATCATGATCAGCCCGCTGGCCGGTGCGATCGATCAGAAGCCGGGTTCGGCCACGCTGCCGTTCTTCGGCGTGCGCCCGGCGCTGGTGGACGCCAACGGTGAAATCCTCGACGGCGCGACCGAGGGCAACCTGGTGCTGCTGGATTCCTGGCCCGGCCAGATGCGCACGGTGTACGGCGATCACCAGCGCTTCATCGACACCTATTTCCGCACCTATCCGGGCACCTATTTCACCGGCGACGGCTGCCGCCGCGATGCCGACGGCTATTACTGGATCACCGGCCGCGTCGACGACGTGATCAACGTCAGCGGCCACCGCATCGGCACTGCCGAAGTGGAAAGCGCGCTGGTGCTGCATCCGAAGGTGGCCGAGGCGGCGGTGGTCGGCTTCCCCCACGACATCAAGGGCCAGGGCATCTACGCCTACGTCACCCTGAAGGCCGGCGAGGTCCCCAGTGACGAACTGCAGAAGGAACTGGTGTTGTGGGTGCGCAAGGAAATCGGCCCGATCGCGGCGCCGGATCATCTGCAGTGGGCGCCGGGCCTGCCGAAGACCCGTTCGGGCAAGATCATGCGCCGCATCCTGCGCAAGATCGCGGAGAACGCACCGGACCAACTGGGCGACACTTCGACCCTGGCCGATCCGGGCGTGGTCGATTCGCTGGTCGCGGAGCGGAAGGTGAAGTGACCATGGCGGGGGGGAATTTCCTCCTCCCCGGGAGAACCGCATGACCACCCTCCTGATCGCCGACGACCATCCGCTGTTCCGCGAGGCCCTGCGCGCGGCGGTGCAGCGGGTGTTGCCGGGCGTGCGCCTGCACGAGGCCGACAACGTGGACGCGCTGTACGCGCTGGTGGATGCGCATCCGGATGCGGATCTGCTGCTGATGGATCTCAACATGCCGGGCGCGCAGGGGTTCAGCGCGCTGGTGCATGTACGGGCGCTGCATCCGCAATTGCCGGTGGTGATCGTGTCCGCGCGCGAAGAGCCGACGGTGATGCGCCGCGCGCTGGATCACGGTGCATTGGGCTTCATCCCCAAGTCCGCCGATTCCGACACCATCGGCGAGGCCATCGATACGGTGCTGGAAGGCGAACGCTGGGCGCCGGTCGAAGCGATGAACGCACCGGCCATCGGCCGCGACGAGCACGAGATCGCCCAGCGCCTGCGCGATCTGACGCCGCAGCAGTTCCGTGTGCTGCAGATGCTCGGGGTCGGGCAGCTCAACAAGCAGATCGCCTACGACCTGGGCGTGTCCGAAGCCACCATCAAGGCGCACGTCACCGCGATCCTGCGCAAGCTCGGCGTCACCAACCGCACCCAGGCGGTGCTGATGGCCGGGCGTCTGGCGGTGGACCCGGACGGCGTGGTGCCGCCGCCGGAAGAAGACTGAGCACGCTCAGCGTTTCAGGCCCAGCACCAGCACGCCGCCGGCGACCAGCAGCATGCCCAGCCCGTCGCGCAGGCTCGGCCGCTCGCCGAGAAACAGCCACGCGAACACCAGCACCAGTAGCAGGCTGGCCTTGTCGACGGGGGCGACCTGCGAAGCGTCGCCCAGTTGCAGCGCGCGGAAGTAGCACAGCCAGGACGCGCCGGCGGCGAGTCCGGACAGCACCAGGAACGTCCAGGTGCGGGCGGGAATCGCCGCGGGATCGCTCCATTTGCCGGTGGCGGCGATGAACACCGACAGCGCCGCCATCACCACCGCCGTGCGGATCCAGGTCGCCATGTCCGAATCGATCCGCTGGACGCCGACCTTGGCGAAGATCGCGGTGAGCGCGGCGAAAGCCGCCGACGCCAGCGCCCATCCGAACCAGCCCGGTGTCTGATCAGGGCTCATCGTGATCCTCCTCCGTCGGAGCGATACGGGTGCGCGACGCCCGGGATCAGTTTTTCACGGGACGGCGACAACCCGCGAAGAGGTCGCGGTCCGGGTCATACAGGGTCGTGCGTACGTCCAGCAGGCCCAGCACCGACGGGAACAGGTTGTCCTGGCTGGCCGGCTCGGCGGCTTCGCGGCGCAGGCAGGCGACATCGAGCCGGCTGGTGGCCGCGAAACCGGGTGACAGCCACATCACCATCGGCACATGGGTCTGTTCCTCCGGGGCGATCGCATAGGGCACGCCGTGCAGATACAGCCCCTTCTCACCCAGCGATTCGCCGTGATCGGACAGGTAGATCATGGCGGTGTCGTAGTCGGTGTTGCGGCCCAGCTGGCCGACCAGTTTCGCCAGGACATGATCGGTATAGCCCAGGGCGTTGTCGTAGGCGTTGACGATGGCCTGGCGATCGCATGCGCCCAGATCCGTCGATTCGCACACCGGCGAGTAGCGGCGGAAACCGGCGGGATAGCGCTCGAAGTAACTGGGCCCGTGGTTGCCCAGCTGATGCAGCACCACCACGCGGTCGCCAGCACCGGCGGGCACGGCGTCGTCCAGGCCACGCAACAGGATTTCGTCCAGACAACGCTTGCCGTTGCACAGCCCGGGATCGTCGGCGTCGTCCAGTTGCTGTATCGCCAGCCCTTCGCAGACACCTTTGCAGCCGGACTGGTTGTCGCGCCACAGGGTGCGGATGCCGGCGTATTCCAGTACGTGCAGCAACGACTGGTGATCGCGGATCTTCTTCTGATCGTAGTCGTGGCGACCGTAGGGGGAGAACATGCACGGCAACGACACTTCCGTGCTGCTCCCGCAGGCGGTCACGTCCGGGAAATTGATCACGTCCAGCCGCGACAGTTCCGGCGTGGTCTGGCGCGCGTAGCCGTTCAGACCCCAGTTCTGCGCGCGGGCGGTCTCGCCCACCACCAGCACCAGCAGGCGTGGCTTGCGGCCCGCGATCCGTGGCAGTTGCCGGGCGTCCTGGCCGATCGGAGTCCTGGCCGGCCGGCTTCCCGGCGGCGAGGCGGTCACCACGCGCGCCAGCGAGACCAGATAGTTGGCCGGGGTCACCAGATAACGCACCTCGCGGCGGTTGCGGATCAGCGAGGACAGATCCTGGAACGACAGCATCGCCGCGCCGGCGAAGGCCAGCAGCAACACCGCCAGGAAACCGGTGCGTATCGCCAATGCCCGCCGCCAGGGACGTTCGCGCAGACGCACGCGCCACAGCAGCGCGATGGGCAGGCCGGCGAACAGGATCGGCATCAGCAGACGCCAGCTCAGCAGTTCGCTGGATTCCTTGCGGTCGGTATGCAGGATGTTGCGCAGCATGTCCGAGTCCAGGTACACGCCGTAGCTGCCCATGTAGTAAGTGGCGACGGCGGTCACCAGGATCAGCACCGCCAGCACCGGGCGGGCGTAGCGGCGATGGATCAGCATGCCCAGCAGGAGCGCGTGCACCGCGGTGATGATCACGAACAGCGCCGCGGCCAGCTTCCATTGCACCGCCGGCGCGACGATCACGTTGCGCCAGAACTCGCCGTTGCTGAACATCGAGAAGTACAGGCTCACCACCAGCAGCAGGGTCTCGCTGGCGATGACCGGCCGTTGCCTGAGCCAAAGGGGCGCGGCCGAACGGGCGTTGCGGCGCAGGCCGGCTTCCAGGGGACTGGCGCTCATGGCTCGCCCCGCGACAGGAGCCCGGGCCCGGACAGCGCCGGCCGGAATCGCGCGACCACCGTCCGTCCGGGAACCAGCAGGCAGGCGTACAGCAGCAGCGAGACCGCCCAGCAGATCGCCAGCGTCCACAGGTCATGCGAGAGGAAGTGCGCGCCGCGCAGTTGCTGGGCGAACCCGAACAGCAGGCCGACCGCCACGCCGACGCCCAGTCCTGCCCAGCGCAGGCGCGGCAGGGTCGCCAGGAAGAAGAAGTACAGCGCCACCCAGGCATAGCCGGCGCTGGCATGGCCGGCAGGGAAGCAGGACGCGCGCGGCAGCAGGGCCGGCCGGGCGGTGAAGAGATCGATGAACGGCCGGCTGCCGCCGTAGCGGACCAGATCCCACGGACAGTCCATGTCGGTCCACAGCTTCAGCGTGCCGACCGCGGCGGTCGACAGCGCGGTAGCCAGCAGCAGGAAGAAAAGTGGACGCCGCCATGCCTTGAGGCGCGGGAAGGAACCGCTGGCGATCAGCAGCAGCGCCACGCAGTACCAGCCGAGCGTGCTCAGCCGCTTGCCCATCACGTGAATCAGGTGCTGGGTGACGAAGCCCTGCTGCAGCGACCAGCGATGGCCTTCCCACGCATACAGGTGATCCGCCAGCCACAGATCGCCCCGCAGCGGGATCAGGATCAGGGTGGCCAGCACGAACGCCGCCAGCGGCCAGCCGGCGTGGCGGGCCAGGAAGTCCCGGTCGAAGGCGAGCGGAGGGCGGGCGGCGTGAAGCGGCGGCGGCGGTATCTGTGATGTGGCGAAGGACATCGGATGCGGTCATTCCGGCCCCTGTGCCGGTATGCCGCGCATGCTGGTGCCGCCGCTGTCGGAGAGCCGTCGGAACCAGGTTCGCTGCGGGTTAACCCGGCTTCCGGCGGGCGGGATCCTTCAGCCGCCGTTGTCTTTCCGGGCGGCCTTGCCCCGGGATCCGCCCGCGCGTGGGAGAATCACTCCCGTTCCGACCGGATTCCGACACCGGAAGGTCCAGCGTGGCGACCCGCCGGGGTGCCGGCACCGCACAACCACGAAAACGGAAACCCGATGCGGCTGCTCGTGATCGAAGACAACCGGAGCCTGGTGGCGAACCTGTTCGATTACTTCGAAGCACGCGGCCACGCCCTGGATGCCGCGCCGGACGGCGTGACCGGATTGCACCTGGCCACCACCCAGGCCTATGACGCGCTCGTCCTCGACTGGATGCTGCCGCGGATGGACGGCCGCGAGGTGCTCCGCCGCCTGCGCGAGACCCATGGCAGCGACTTGCCGGTGATCATGCTGACGGCCCGCGACGAACTGCCCGACAAGATCGCCGGTTTCCGCGCCGGCGCCGACGATTACCTGACCAAGCCGTTCGAACTGCCGGAACTGGAAGTGCGCCTGGAGGCGGTGCTGGCGCGTGGCAGTGGACGCGGGCGCAGCCGTCTGTTGCAGGTGGCGGATCTGAAACTGGATCTTTCCACCCTGGAGGTCAGCCGGGCCGGCCAGCCGCTGCACCTGTATCCGGCCTGCCGCAAGCTGCTGGAGGTGCTGATGCAGGCCAGTCCCGGCGCGGTGACCCGGGACCGGCTGGAGTACGCGCTGTGGGGCGACAGTCCACCGGACGGCGACATGCTGCGCTCGCATGTCTACGAACTGCGCCGCAGCGTCGACGGCCCGTTTCGGATCAAATTGATCCAGACCCTGCCGCGGGTGGGCTATCGCCTGGCCGAACCGGAGGAGCAGCGCGATGGCGGCTAGGAACGGCCTGCGCCGACGCATCCTCACCTGGCTGCTGGTGTATGTCTCGCTGCTGTCGGTGGCGATCTTCATCGGCGGCCTGATCGTCAACGAAGAAGCCGAGCGCATGGTCTGGGAGTCGCTGCTGCGCGCCGAACTCCATCACTATCAGGATCGGCTGGAAGCGGATCCCGGCTATCGCTGGACCGACACCGAGGACATGACCCTGTACCGCTGGGACGACGCGCCGCCGCCGCCCAAGGTGTTGCGCGTGCTGCCGCCCGGCCTGCACGACGATCTGTGGGTGGAAGGCAAGCTGCGGGTGGTGATGATCCAGGATCTGCCCGGCGGCCGCGTCGCGCTGGCGCTGGACATCACCGAATTCGAGGGGCTGGAGGAGACCATCAGCAGCGGCATCGTGGTCGGCATGTTCGCCGCGGTGATCCTGCTGGGCCTGCTGCTGGCCTGGGGACTGGGGCGCGCGATCCGCCCGCTGAGCGTGATGGCCGGCGACATCGCCCGCCTGCAACCCGAGCGCGGGCGTCAGCGCATCGAGGTGGAATCCCGGGCCAGCGACGAACTGCGGGTGATCGCCGACGCGTTCAACGACTATCTCAACCGCAGCGAGCGTTTCGTCGAACGCGAGCGCGCCTTCATCAACAGCGCCAGCCACGAGCTGCGCACGCCGATCGCGGTGATCGGTGGCGCCGCGCGGCTGGCGCACGATCAGGACGGCATGCCCGCGGTCGCCCGCGAGCAGATGCAGCGCATCCTGCGCAGCGTCCGCCAGATCGAGCAGCTGATCTCGCTGCTGCTGATCCTGGCCAAGGATCCCGAGCGGCTGGCGGCGGTCAGCGATACGGTGGCGCTGGACGAACTGCTGCCGGAAATCGTGGAGGACCACCGCTATCTCACCCACGGCAAGGATCTGGTGCTGCGGCTGAGTCCGTTGGCGCCGGTCCGGGTGACCGCGCCGGTGGCAATCGTCCAGGCCGCGATCGGCAACCTGCTGCGCAATGCGATCGAGAACAGCGATCGGGGCGCGATCGACATCCGCCTCGACGCCGATGCCACCGTGACCATCGCCGATCCCGGACACGGCATGAGCCCGGAGGAAATCAGCCGCATCTACGCGCAGCTGGCGCGCGGCGAAGGGCGCGACGGCGGCGGCATCGGCCTGGATCTGATCGCACGGCTGTGCGAGCACCTGGGCTGGCATCTGGACATCGATTCGGCGCCGGAGCGTGGCACCGTGGCCCGGCTGCGTTTCCGCAGATAGTCCATGGTTTCAGCGGCGTGGCGGCGTCCCGTACCGCCGGATCCTCCTCGGGCATGCGCGAAGGCGATGCGGCCGAGGAACCTTGAAACCGCCCTTGCCTTGAAGGAAAACCGGCGCGCGCCACGCGCGCGTGCGACTGTCACGCGCATGACTCTGAAGGCGGATGTCTTCATCCGTCGCGCATGACTGGTTAGCATCGCCGCGACAGGCGCCCCATCCCCGCCGATGGATCGCATCGACAGGCGCGTGATCGGCGGGCCGTCTCCACTCCCATCGCACTTCCTGGAGGAACGCCCATGCGATCCGCACACACCCGTGACCTTCGCTTCCGCCGGAACGCCGATGCGGGATTCAGCCTGATCGAACTGATGGTTGTGGTGGGGGTCCTCGCCATCCTGTCGGGCATCGCGTACGCCAGCTATCAGAAACACGTCATCAATACCCGCCGCGCCGCCGCCGCCGCCTGCGTGCAGGAGCGTGCGCAGCGACTGGAACGCTTCCATACACTGCATCTGTCCTATCTGAATCCTTCGGGAAAATCGACGGCGCTGCCCCAGTGCGACGCCGCGGTCGCACAGCACTACCAGTTGAGTTCCGAGATCAAGGCGCAGACGTTCAGCTTGAAAGCGGTGCCGCAGGGCGCGCAGGCCGGCGCCGACACGCGTTGCGGCACGCTGGTGATCAATCAGCTGGGCGCCCGCGGGGTGGAGGGAACCGCCAAGGACACGCCGGAGGAATGCTGGTGATCGCCCGGGCGACCGCGCGCGTGCGAATCAGGCTTCCAGCCGCTGGCGTGCGTCATGGTGCGCGGCCAGGAAGGCGCGCAGTGACGCCGGCTTGACCGGCTTGGTCAGCAGCCGGTAACCGCGTTCGCGCGCGCGCTGCTTCAGTTCATCGCGGCCATCGGCGGTCAGCAGCGCGCCGGCGACCGGTCCCGGGCTGGCGGCACGCAGGGCATCCAGCGTGTCCAGGCCATCCAGCCGATCATGCAGGTGATAGTCGACCAGGATCACCGTCGGTCCCGCGCTGATCCGCGCCAGGGCTTCGTCGACCGTGGTGGCGGTGATCACGTCCACCTGCCAGCGGCCCAGCAGGGCGCGCATGCCATCGAGGATTTCCCGATCGTTGTCCACGCACAGCACCCGCAAGCCGGCCAGCGAATCGGCCGCGAGCGCGCGCCGTGGCGCGGAAGGATTGGCATGCGCGCGGGTCGCGCGCGGGACCACGATGGAGAACATGCTGCCGCGATCGACCCGGCTGCGCGCATCCAGGTGGTGGCCGAGCAGGCGCGAAATGCGCTGGCAGATCGACAGGCCCAGGCCGAGTCCGCGCTCGCCCCAGTCAAACGGCTGCTGGTAGCGGTGGAACTCGTCGTAGATCTGGCGCATGTGGTTTTCCGGGATGCCCGGCCCGGTGTCCCAGACCTGCAGTGACACCTTGCCGTCGAGCAGGCGCATGCCCAGCACGATCCGGCCCTGGCGGGTGTAGCGCAGCGCGTTGGCCAGGAAATTCTGCAGCACCCGCCGCAGCAGGCGGCGATCGGTGCGTACCGGCAGGGCGCGCGCGTGCACGCGCAGATCCAGCCCGCGCCCGGCGGCCACCGGCGCGTACTGCGCGGCCAGTTCGCGCAGCAGTTCGCCGGCGTCGAAATCGCCGATTTCCACCCGCAGGCTGCCGGCATCCAGCCGCGAGACGTCGAGCAGGCCGTCGAGCAGTTCCTCGGCGGCGCGCAGCGAGGCATCCACGCGTTCGGCCAGGTGCCGCTGCTCGCCATCCTGCTCGCCGTCGCGCAGGGCGGAGGCGAACAGGCGCGCCGCGTTCAGCGGTTGCAGCACGTCATGGCTGATGGCGGCGAGGAAGCGGGTCTTGGATTGTTGGGCGGCCTCGGCGGCGCGGCTGCGCTCGGTGACGCGCTGTTCCAGGGTCTCGTTGGCTTCGCGCAGCGCCTGTTCGGCGCGCTTGAAGTCGGTGATGTCGTTGTAGCTGGTGACATAACCGCCGCCCGGCAGGGCCTGGCCGCGCATCTCGATCACCTGGCCGTCGCTGCGCACGCGCTCGAACACGTGCGGCGAACCGGCGCGCATGTAGGCGATGCGCTTGCCGATCTGCGCATCGACGTCGCCTTCGCCCAGTTCGCCACGCTCGGCGTTGTAGCGGATCAGATCGGCGACCGGGCGGCCGACGTACAGCATGCCGTCCGGATAACCGAACATCTGCTGGTAGCGCCGGTTCCAGGCGACCAGGCGCATCTCGGGATCGACCACGCTGACGCCGGCGGCGATGTTCTCCAGCGTGGTGGACAGGATCTCGCGGTTGAAGCGCAGCTCCTGCCCGGCTTCGTCCAGCACCGCGACCACCTCGCCCAGTTCCATGCCCGAGCCACGCAGCACGCTGGTCAGGACGATGCGCGCCGATGCCGCGCCGATGGCCGCGGCCAGCAGGCGTTCGGTGAACTGCACCCAGGCGCGATCGGCCGATACGTTCGGCTGCATCTCGCGGCCCAGCGCCTGTGCCTGTTCCAGGAAGGCGCGGCGCGCATGGCGCTCGCCGACCACGCGCTCGGCCAGGGTCTGCAGATCACCGACCCGCACGCTGCCGGGCCATTCACCGGCGACCAGCGCGGGACGCTGCGCGTACGGATCCAGGAACGGCGCCGCGCGCAGCCGGTCGTCCACGCCGGGACGCCAGCGCGCCGAAATCACCATCATCGCGCCGGTGTTGACCAGCAACGACCAGAACGTGCCGTGGGTGAGCGGATCCCAGCCACTGAGGCCGAACAACTGGTGCGGACGCAGCCAGGCGATGCCGAAGGGACCGGTCGCGATCCATGACGCATCGAAGCCTCCGGCCTGGGTCATGGTCGGCAGCAGCAGGGTGTAGATCCAGGTGCCGAAGCCCAGCAGCATGCCCACTTCCACGCCGCGCCTGCTGGCGCCGCGCCAGTACAGGCCGCCGATCAGGCCCGGCGCGAACTGCGCGACCGCCGCGAAGGCCATCAGGCCGTAGGACGCCAGCGTGCTGTCGTTGCTGCTGCTGCGGTAATAGGTATAGGCGGCGAGCGCCAGCAGCAGGATCGCGAAGCGGCGGATCCACAGCACCCGCGAGGCGACGTCGGCTTCGGCGTGATGATCCGCCCAACCGCGCCGCAGCAGCACCGGCATCACCAGATCGTTGCTGACCATGGTCGCCAACGCGATGCTGGCGACGATCACCATGCCGGTCGCGGCGGAGAAACCGCCGACGTAGGCGATCAGCGCCAGCGCCTTGCTGCCGTCGGCCAGCGGCAGGGCGAGAATGAAGCTGTCGTCGGCCACGCCGCTGCCGATGCCGAAGGACGTCACGCCGGCGGCCGCGATCGGCACCACCATCACCGAGATCAGGACCAGGTAGGTGCCGAACAGCCAGCGCGCCCGGCGGATGTCGCCGACGTCGCTGCATTCGACCACCGCGACATGGAACTGGCGCGGCAGACAGACGATGGCGAGGAACCCGAGCAGGGTCTGGGTGACGAATCCCACCGGCGGCGAGTTCTCGAACAGCGCGCGCGCGGACTCGGTGACCGGGATGGAGCGGCCCTGCAGCCACAGATAGGCGAACAGGCCGACCGCGATCATCGCCACCAGCTTGACCATCGATTCCAGCGCGATCGCCAGCATCATGCCGTGATGATGTTCGGTGGCGTCGACCTGGCGGGTGCCGAACAGCGCCGCGAACAGCGCCATCAGCAGGGCCACGTACAGCGCCGGATCCGAGAAGAACCCGTGCGCGCCGCCGGCCTGTCCGGTCAGCACGCCCAGACTCATCGCCACCGCCTTGTATTGCAGCGCCAGGTAGGGAACGACGCCGATCAGCGCGATCACCGTGACCAGCGCGGCCAGCCGGCGCGATCGCCCGTAGCGCGAGGAAATGAAATCGGCGATGGAGACGGTGTTCTCGCTGCGCGCGATCAGCGCCAGCCGCTCGATGATGCGCCAGCCGAACAGCAGCAACAGCAAGGGACCCAGATAGATCGGCAGGTAGCCGATGCCGTTGCGCACCGCGCTGCCGACCGCGCCGTAGAACGTCCAGGACGAGCAGTAGACCGCCAGTGCCAGGCTGTAGACCACCGGACGCAGCCAGGGGCGGTCGGGATACATCGGCCGGCGATCACCCCACCACGCCACCCCGAACAGCAGCGCGGCGTAGCTGATGGACACCAGCAGCAGAATCCAGCTCGAAACCAACGCCGCCCTCCGGGCACCCGACACCGCGAGCAGCGTAGCAGCGGATCCGGCCGCGCTCTATATCGATGCGGGCGACGCCGGCGGATCGCCGACCGCCGGGGTCAGCGCGCGAGCAGTTGCCGGGCCACCGCTTCGGCCTGGCCCCGCAGTTCAGGAATGGCGGTGGTTTCCCACAGGCTGCCGATCCGCAGGCTGCCCAGTACCCACAGATCGGACTGGGCGCTGCCGCCGGCATCCAGCACCCGGCCGGCGTCGTCGGCCGCGATGCCGATGCCGTGCGGACCGGCCTGCGCGTGACCTTCGCCGAGCAGTCCGGTCAGCAGCGGATTGCGCATGGTGGGCACCCGCATCTCCACGCCCGTCGCGTTCACCACGCGATCCACTTCCAGTTCCAGGCCCGGCTGGCCGCGCACGTTCGCGCTGACCTGCACGCAGCGGCCCACCTGCATCACCGTGTCGAGCCGACCGCGATGCAGGCGCAGCTGTCCGCGATCGATCAGCGCCTGCAATTGCTGGTGCACGGAAACGGCGACCCGATGCCGATGCACGTCCCACAGGCGCACGACGTGGCGCAGGAAGCGCCGCTGATCGGCCTCCGACAGGGAGCGCCACAACGCCTGCCCATGCGGGCGCAGGCGTTCCATCACCGCCTGCCAGGGCAGGCCGGCGGAAGCCGCCTCGCGCACGCGCTGGCGGACGAAGCGCAGGCGCGTGCGCAGATCCAGTGGCAGCAGTTGCGCGGGATCGAAATCCGCCACCGCGTGCGCCGCATGCGGCTGTGGCAGCCAGCCATGCCGCGACAGGACGTGGATCGCGCCGCGATGTTCGGTGGCGACGAAACTCAGCACGGCGTCGACCATGCTCAGGCCGGAACCGACGATGCACAGACGCGCATCGCCCGGCACCGCGCGTACTGCGTCGAAATCCCACGCCGACAGGCTGGCATCGGCGGACAGACCGTTGGCGCCGCGCGCCGGCAGTGGGCGCGGCCGGTTGCCGACCGCCAGCACCACCGCGCCACAATCGGCCTCCACGCCGTCGGCCAGCCGCAACCGCCAGCCGGAGGGCTGGCGACTCATCGCCATCACCGGTTGCGCGACTGGCGTCAGCGTGGCGACGCTGGCGTCGCATGCGCGGGCCAGGCGATCCCGCAGGTATTCGCCGTAGCGATGGCGCTCCACGAAGGCGGGTGCCAACGCGGCGCGCTCGCGCGCGTCGCCGGACAGGAAGTCGAGGAAATCCTCCGGCTGATCATTGAACGCGCTCATGCGCTGCACCGGCACGTTGAGCAGGTGTTCCGGATATGGCGTGGCATAGGCAACGCCCTGGGCGAGCGGCGATTGCGGCTCGTACAACGCGATACGCAACGGCGTGGTCGCGGTGCGCAGCAGGTGAATCGCGGTCAGGACGCCGCTGGCGCCTCCCCCGATGATGGCGATGTCATGGGCGGGGCCCGCGGATACGCTGGTCATGGCGCGCATTGTAGTGGATCGATTCGCGACGCCTCATGCTGGCTTGGCATCAGCGGCGCATGACAGTGCAACGCAAACTTCACAAATGCATCAAATCCGTTTGGCATCAAACGCTTCTGGATTAAGTTTTCGCTACATCAGCGAATCGGCCAATCGCGCGATGCCATCGCGGCTGCGCCGCCATGCCGGACGGCATGCCCAGTCCTCCGCCCGTACGCCATGGGCATCGCGCAGATAATCCGATTCGATTTCGCGCAGGCGGGCGACGATGGCGGCGTCATAGCAGAGCAGTCCGATTTCCGCGTTGAGCGCGAACGAACGGATGTCCAGGTTGATCGAACCGACCAGGGCGACCTCGTCATCCACGCTCAGGTGCTTGGCATGCAGGAAGTGCGGTTCGTACAGGGCGATGCGTACGCCGCAGGCCAGCAGTTCGGCGTAGTAGGATTCCTGCGCCCACGCCGTCAGGCGCTGGTTGTTGCGCGCGGAGAGGATCAATTGCACGTCCACGCCGGACAGCGCGGCGATGCGCAGCGCGCTGAGCGTGGCGTCGTCGGGCACGAAGTAGGGCGTGGCCAGCACGATCCGGCGTTTGGCCAGGTGAATCAGCGCATTCATCGCGTCGCGCGCGTTCTCGAAGGGATAGGCGGGCCCACTGGGCAGCAGCTGCATCGGCACGTCGCCCGTGCCCGCATCCCGCACCGGGTCCACGTGCAGGCGTTCGCCGGTCTCCAGGTACCAGTCGCTGGCGAAGACCGCGTCCAGTTGGGCGACGATGGGGCCGCCGACCCGCGCGACCAGTTCGCGATTGGGGAAGCCCGGGATGAACGCCGCGTCGGCCAGGTTCTGCGAGCCGATGAAGCCGATCACGCCATCGATGACCGCGATCTTGCGATGGTTGCGCAGATCCATCCGGCCGCTGCGGCGCCAGCGCAATCCGCCGGGGAGCATCTGGTGCACTTCCACCCCGGCCCGGCGCAGACGCCGGGCGTATCGGCGCCATCCCCGCTTGGCGCCGACCGCGTCGAGCAGGAGGCGGCAATGCACGCCACGGGCGGCCGCGCGTTCCAGCGCCGAGGCGACGGCATCGCCGACGGCGTCGTCGAACATCAGGTAGTAGAGGAGATGGATGCTGTCGCGTGCCGCATCCATGTCGGCCATCAGGGCCCGCAGGGAACCGGTGTAGTCGTCCAGCAGTTCGACGGCGTTGCCGCGCGTGGGCATGAACGCGCCCTGCCGTTCGACCAGCGGCGCCATTTCCGCCGCGATTCCCGTTTCGGGTCGCCAGCGCAACGCCGCGAGTGGCTGCTGTTCCTCGCGGATCACCTGCGAAGCACGCGCCTGCCGCTGAACACGTTCGCGCGACAGCCAGGGATGACCGAGCAGCAGATAGGCCGGCAGACCCAGCAGCGGCACGAAGCCGACCAGCAGCATCCAGCTGCGCGCCGCGGCCGGCGAGGTGCGGCTGGGAATCCACAGCAGCGCGGCCAGCCGGATCACCCAGTCGAGGATCAACAGTACGGTTCCCAGCGACCAGTCCATGCGGCGCCTGTGGTGGGTGCGATGCCTGATTCTGGCCGCAGTCCGCGCAAACGGGAAGGCGGCGGGGTGTTGCCGGCCAACCGCGCAAATCCCCCGTCGCCCGCTGCGCGGGCGCCCGCCCCCTTTTCATTCAAAGGGGGCCATTTTTCCGGGCCCCGCTTTTGCCTCCCCCTTGATCAGCCATGCGGCTGTTGAAAGCGAAAAAGGGGGACCGAGGAGGATTGACCAGCCATTCGGCTGTTGAGAAGCGATGGCTCTTCGCGATCCCAAAACAAACAAAAAGCCCGCCTTGCGGCGGGCTTCGGATGAGGCGGATGCGGTCGCCGGGGCGAACGCATCACGACATCACTTGATCTTGCCTTCCTTGTAGATCACGTGCTTGCGCACGACCGGGTCGTACTTCTTCATTTCCATCTTGCCCGGGGTGTTCTTCTTGTTCTTGTCCGTCGTGTAGAAGTGGCCGGTGTTGGCCGAGGAGATCAGACGGATCTTGTCACGCTTGGTTGCCATGTTCGATTACTCCTCAGACCTTCTCGCCGCGGGCACGCAGCTCGGCCAGAACGGAGTCGATGCCGTTCTTGTCGATGGTGCGCAGGGCATGCGCGGAAACTTTCAGCTTGATCCAGCGGTTTTCGCTGGCGACCCAGAAGCGGCGCTCGTGCAGGTTGGGCAGGAAGCGACGACGGGTCTTGTTGTTGGCGTGCGAGACGTTGTTACCGGTCTGCACACGCTTGCCGGTGACTTGGCATACGCGGGACATACGCACCTCGAAAAAAGTTTGATGCTTCCCTTGGCCAGGGAGGCGGCGGCCCGACGACACGGCCTGCGGACAGGCGGGACGACACGCGATGCGGTGAGAAAAACCTCGCCGTAGAACCAAGCCGGAATCGCGCTTCCGGCCGCAAATCCGGCCAGACCGGACACAGCGAGCCGCGCATTATGGAGGGCTTTCCCTTTCCCTGCAAGCACTTAGGGCCGGAACCGGGCCCGGAGACGGCTTCCACCGCTCCGGACCCGGCAGGCTCAGGCTGCCGGCCGGGCCTCCGGAGCCGTGGCCGCGGCCTTCCGGCCATGCAGCCAGCGGTACAGCACCGGCAGGACCAGCAGGGTCAGCAGGGTCGAGGAGACGATGCCACCGATGACCACGGTCGCCAGCGGGCGCTGGACCTCGGAGCCGGCGCCGACGTTGAAGGCCATGGGCAGGAAGCCCAGCGAGGCCACCAGCGCGGTCATCAGCACCGGCCGCAGCCGGCCCAGGGCGCCGTCGACCACCGCCTCGTCGAGGGGATCCCCCTGCTCGCGCAGGCGGCGGATGAAGGCGATCATCACCAGTCCGTTCAGGACCGCCACGCCGGACAGGGCGATGAACCCGACCCCGGCCGAGATGGACAGCGGAATCCCGCGCAGGGCGAGGGCGACCACGCCGCCGGTCAGGGCCAGCGGCACTCCGCTGAACACGATGGCCGCGTCGCGGGCCGAGCCGAACGCCCAGAACAGCAGGGCGAAGATCAGCGCCAGGGTCACCGGCACCACCACCGACAGGCGCTGGCTGGCCGAGATCAGCTGTTCGAAGGTACCGCCGTAATCAATCCAGTATCCGGCCGGGACCTTCACTTCGCTGCCGACCCGCTGCTGCAGCTCGGAGACGAAGCCGCCCAGATCGCGGCCACGCACGTTGGCGGTCACGACCACCCGCCGTTTGCCGTTCTCGCGGTTGATCTGGTTCGGGCCCAGCGTGCTGTCGACCTTCGCCACCTCGCGCAGCGGCACCGTCCGTGGCGTGCCGGCTGCCAGCGTCATCTCGCGGCTGGATTCGTCGGCGTTGGCGTCGCCGGCCAGCGGGATCGGCAGATCCTGCAGCGCGGCCGGATCCTGGCGCAGCCGTTCCGGCAGGCGGATGACGATATCGAAGCGGCGGTCACCCTCGAACAGCTGGCCGGCGACCTCGCCGCCGACCGCGGTCGCCACGGTGTCCTGGACCACGCCGGGATTGAGGCCGTAGCGGGCCAGCGCGCGCCGGTCCGGGGTGATGGTGAGCAACGGCAGGCCGGTGGTCTGTTCCAGCTTGACGTCGGCGGCGCCCGGCACGGTGCGGGCGACCGCCTCGATGCGGCGGCCGACTTCCACCAGTTCGTCCAGGTCGTCGCCGTAGAGCTTGATCGCCACGTCCGCGCGGACGCCGGAGATCAACTCGTTCATGCGCATCTGGATCGGCTGGGTGAACTCGTAGTTGTTGCCGGGCAACTGCTTCACCGCCGCTTCGATCTCCGCGACCAGCCGCGCCTTGGGCTTGCGCGGATCCGGCCACTGATCACGTGGCTTGAGCATCAGGAAGGTATCAGCCACCGAAGGCGGCATCGGGTCGGTCGCGACCTCGGCGGTGCCCAGCTTGCCGAACACGCGCTCGACTTCCGGGAACTGCTTGATGCGCGCCTCCAGGGTGGCCTGCATCTTCACCGCCTGCTCCAGGCTGGTGCCGGGAATGCGCATGGCGTGCATGGCGATGTCGCCTTCGTCCAGGCTCGGGATGAATTCCGAACCCAGCCGTGTCGCCAGCAGGCCGCACAGGACCAGCAGCGCGGCCGCGCCACCGAGCACCCAGCCGCGCCGCCGCAGCGCCCAGTCCAGCGCGGGCGCATACGCGCGCCGCGCCCACAGCATCACCCGGGTTTCCTTTTCCTCCACCCGACCGCGCAGGAACAGCGCGATCGACGCGGGCACGAAAGTCAGCGACAGCAGCATCGCGCCGGTCAGCGCCAGCACCACGGTGATGGCCATCGGATGGAACATTTTTCCTTCCACCCCGGTGAGGGCAAAGATCGGCAGGTACACGGCGGTGATGATGCCCAGTCCGAACAGACTGGGACGGATGACCTCGGCGGTCGCCGAGGCGGTGGTGTCCAGCCGTTCCTCCTCGTTCAGCACCCGGCCCAGTTGGTGCTGCAGTTCGCCGAACCGGCGCAGGCAGTTCTCGATGATGATCACCGCGCCGTCGACGATCAGGCCGAAGTCGAGCGCGCCCAGACTCATCAGGTTGCCGGACACGCCGCCGCGGACCATGCCGGTGAGGGTGAACAGCATCGCCAGCGGAATCACCGCCGCGGTGATCAGCGCCGCGCGGAAATTGCCGAGCAGCAGGAACAGCACCACGATCACCAACAGCGCGCCCTCGACCAGATTCTTCGCCACGGTCTGGATGGTGCGATCCACCAGCACGGTGCGGTCGTAGACCGGATTGGCCGACACGCCCGGCGGCAGGCTGCGGTTGGCTTCGGCCAGGCGCGCGGCGGCGGCCTGGGCGACGTCACGGCTGTTGGCGCCGATCAGCATGAACACCGTGCCCAGCACCACTTCGTGCCCGTCCTGGGTCGCGGCGCCGTTGCGCAGCTCCGGGCCCTCGCCGACCTGGGCGACATCGCGCACCCGGATCGGCACGCCTTCGCGGCGATCCAGCACGATGTCGCGGATGCCGTCCAGGTCCGCGACCTGGCCCGGCGCGCGCACCAGGTACTGCTGGCCGTTGCGTTCGATGTAGCCGGCGCCGACGTTCTGGTTGTTGGCGGCCACCGCGTCGACCACGTCGCGCAGGGTGAAGCCCAGCGCCACCAGTCGCGCCGGATCCGGCGTGATGTGGATCTGGCGGGCATGGCCGCCGATGGTGTTGACCTCGGTGACGCCGCGGGTGTTGCGCAGCTGCGGCTTGATCACCCAGTCCTGCAGGGTGCGCAGATCGGTGGCGGTCCATTTGCCGCCGTCCGGCTTGCGCGCGTCCGGCCTGGCGTCGACCGTGTACATGAAGATCTCGCCCATGCCGGTGGTGACCGGACCCAGTTCCGGCTCCAGCCCGGCGGGCAGCTGCGACTTGACCTGCTGCAGGCGTTCGGCGACCTGCTGGCGGGCGAAGTACAGATTGACGCCGTCGTCGAACACCACCGTCACCTGCGACAGCCCGTAGCGCGAGATGGAGCGGGTATGGTCCATCCCCGGCAGGCCGGAGAGCGCGGTCTCGATCGGGAAGGTGACGCGCTGTTCCGACTCCAGCGGCGAATAGCCGGCGGCCTCGGTGTTGATCTGCACCTGCACGTTGGTGATGTCGGGGGTGGCGTCGATCGGCAACTGGCGGAAGCTCCACGCGCCCACGCCGATCAGCGCGAGGGTGAGCGCCAGCATCAGCCATCGGTGCGCGATGGCGAAGCGGATGATTTTCTCGAGCATGGCCGGGTCCTCAGTGATCGTGGGAAGCGCCGGACTTTTCGATGTCCGCCTTCACCACGTAGCTCTGTTCGACCACGACCTGGTCGCCGGCCTTCAGTCCGGACAGCACTTCCACCCGCTGGGCGTCGCGCTTGCCGAGCTTGATCGGTCGCACCTCGTAGGTGTCGCCGACTCGCACGAACACCACGTCCCAATCGCGGAAACGCTGCAATGCCGCCACTGGCGCCACCAGCGCGGCGGGCTGCCGATCCACGGTGACGCGTGCGGTGATCGCCGAACCCGGACGCCACTGGCCATCGGCATTGGCGATGACGGCGCGCGCCACCGTGCTCTGGCTGGCGGTGGCGGTGCCGGGCAGCACGCGCTCCAGGGTGGTTTCGGCCTGTGCGCCGTCGCTGATGCGGGTGAGGGTGACCGGCGAGCCGGCGCGGATGTGCTGGGCGTCGAAACCGAACACGTGCAGATCCACCCACAGCGTGGACAGATCGGCGACCTCGAACAGCGTCGTGCCTTCGGCCGCGACCGATCCGACTTCGGCATTGCGTGCCAGCACCACGCCGCTGATCGGCGTGCTGACGGTGTAGGTGGTCAGGCTGAGATTGCTTTCGACGGAGGCCAGTGCCTGTCCGGCGCGGACCTGGTCGCCGACGTTGGCGGCGAGCCGGCGCACCGGGCCGGGAAAGCGCGCGGCGACCTTGGCGACGCGGCCTTCCACCGGGGTCAGCAGGCCCTGCACCTCATGCTCGTCGGCGATGATGCCGGGGCCGACCGGGGCGACCCGGATGCCGGTCTGCTGCGCGATCGGCGCGGCGATCTCGGTCCGGCCTTCGTAGCTCGGGTAGGCCCAGCGCAGCGAACGGCCATTGATGCTCGCCAGCACTTCGACATCGAAGGAGTGCGGTTCGACGACTTCGGCCGCACCGCGCAGGCTGCCATCCGCCTGTGCCTGCAGGCGATGGGTCTCGGCGATGCCGCCCAGGCGCGTGAGGCGCACTTCGACCGTACCTGCATTGGCCGGCAGCGGCTTGCCGTCGCGATACAGCCAGGCCTGGAACTTCGGTGGCGTGCCGTCTTCGGCGATCGCCAGTTCGACGGCCAGACCGTCCTTTTCCAGCAGGCGTCCGCCGTGCTGTCCGGTGGCGGCTTCCGCTTCCTCGCCGGCATGTTCGCCGGCCTCGTGATCGTGGGCTTCTCCGGTCTTGCCGCCGCCGCCGCAGGCGGCCAGGGCGAGGGTCGACAACAGCAGCATCCACCGCAGGGCAGGGGCGCGGACATTCATGGCGTGATTCCTTGTGCGGGAGCGGCGGCGACGAAGGCGCGGCCGGTCAGGCGCTGGATTTCGATCAGCGCGCGCTGGGCGTCGAGGGCGGCGTCGAGCTGTTGCCGGCGCGCGTTGATGCGTTCGGATTGCAGCTGCGCCCATTCCAGATAGCTGATGGCGCCGGCACGATACGCGCGTTCGGCGGCGCGCTCGGCCTTGACCAGCTTGGGCAGCACCGCCTCGTCCAGCCGCGTCACCTCGAACTGCGCGGTGCGGTAGCGACCGTGCGCGTCGGCGAGGGTGGAATACAGCGCCAGACCCTCGGCCTCGCGTTCGACTTCCACCAGCGCCAGTTCCGCCTCGGCGGTGCGGATGCCGGGCTGGGCACGGCGCGCGCTGCCCAGCGGAATCGCGATGCTGGCCATCAGGCCGGTGTCGCCGTTCTCCTGCAGGCGGCGCACGCCGAACTGCCAATCGACATCGGCGCTGCGTTCGCTGCGCGCCAGCTGCACGCGCGCTTCGCGGATGCGGCGCTCGTCGGCGAAGCGGGCCAGTTCGGGCGTTCCGTCCAGCAACGCGGCGAGCTCGCCGAAGTTGGCGATCGCCGGCAACGCCAGCGGATTCCCGGCCACTGTCTGGAAACCCGGATCGCGCTCGCCCCACAGTGCCGCCAGATGTTGCCGCGCGGACACCAGCAGGTGATCGGCGCGATCGCGTTCCAGTTCCGCGCGGGTGAGCGCGGCCTGCGCGGTCAGCAGCACCGATTCCGGCGAAGCGCCCGCGGTCAGTCGCTGGCGCGCCGCGGCGACGGTGCGGCCGCGCTGCTCGATGTCGTCCAGCGCCACCGCGCGCTGGCGTTGCGCGGCGGTGATGGCCAGATAGCGGCGCGCCACTTCGGCCAGCAGATCCAGCCGGCGGGTTTCGCGCTGTATCGCGAGCGCATCGATGCGGCTCTGCGCCAGCGCGCGACGGGCATCCCACTTGCCGCCGCGTTCCAGTACGCCCGCCAGGGTCAGGCTGATCTCGGCGCCGCCGAAACCACTGACGTCACCGGTGCCGAGCGCGTTTTCGACCGACGCGCCGGCGGTGAGGCCCGGGCGCAGCGCGGCGACCTCGGCCTCGGCGGCCAGGACGCGCTGCTGGCCGTCGATCAGGCGCAGATCGGGATGGGTCCGGGCGACGCGCGCGAACGCGTCGTCCAGGGACATGACAACAGGCGACTGTGCCCGCGCGGATGCGACGGACACGGCCGCGAAGACGGCCAAAGCCGCCAGACGCAACCACATGGAAATTCTCCGAAAGGATCGAGGACGAACGAAAACCCGGCGCTGGCCGGGAAGTGCCTCAGATCGCGATCGGTGGACGCAGCAGCTTGTCGCTGCGGTGAATGGGCATCGGCACGGTCGGCACCGCCGGCGCGGTGTCCGGGGGCGCGAGGGTCTGCCAGATCACCGCCGGCATGGGCATGGCGGTGGCATGGCCGCAGCAGTGCGCGGCATGCATCAGGGCGTGCAGCAGGCTGCCGCCGCCACCGGATTCGTCCGGGGTGCGGTCGTCATCGGCGTGCGATGGCGACCCCGGCGAGGCGTGCGAATGCAACGCGCCGCCATGGCCGAGTTCATGCACGTCGCCCACCGCCGCCATCACCGGCTGGGCGATCACGCCCAGCAGCAGCACGCCCAGCGCCAGCAGGCGCATGAGAGTGGGACGACGGAAGCGGCGGAGCAGGTTCATCGGTCGCACAGGCTAACGGCGGGGCGGGGCGTTACACAATCGCAGGGAGGTGAATGAGGAGGTGGGATTGGGGCGGAAGAGCGAATCCCCCTCGGTCCCCCTTCTGCGAAGGGGGAGGAACAGCGCCGTGCGCGCTATGGATCGGGTTCGGCG
Organism: Pseudoxanthomonas sp. 134C1; assembly: GCF_057773065.1. NCBI lineage: Bacteria > Pseudomonadati > Pseudomonadota > Gammaproteobacteria > Lysobacterales > Lysobacteraceae > Pseudoxanthomonas > Pseudoxanthomonas sp. 134C1. The sequence goes on along the minus strand of NZ_JBYMTH010000001.1, from coordinate 139,060 downwards.
ATGACCCGCTCCTAGTGGCTGGCCTTGTCGCGGTGCCAGCCACGGTGCCTGATGTCCAGGTACAGGCTGTAGAGGGCGGTGAAGGCGGGGAACAGATTCTGCAGCACGCCCACCGAGTCCTGCTTGGCCGAGAACAGGAAGTAGCTCAGCGTCATCAGGCTGCCCAGCACGCTCATGTACCAGAACAAGCGGGGGATGACCGGTTTGCCCGCACGCCTGGAGGCGATGAACTGGACCAGCCAGCGGCCGCCGAACATCAGCGCGCCGGTATAGCCGATCAGCTTCCAGCCGGTGACATGCAGGCCGGTCCAGTAGAGCGCCTCGATGGGCTGGTTGAGCCAGTGCACTTCCACGTCAGAGCTCCCGCACCGCCGTGCGCTTGCCGCGCTTGATCAGCCAGGCCACGCCGCGCAGGTCGCTGATGCCGACCAGCGCGCGGTTGAGGTTGTTGTACTTGGACACGCCGGCGGTGCGGTGGCGATGGTTGACCGGCACGCTGATCGTCTTCCAGCCGGCGCGCTGCATCAGCGCGGGCAGGTAGCGGTGCATGTGATCGAAGTAGGGCAGGTCGAGGAAGGCCTCGCGTTCGAACAGCTTGATGCCGCAGCCGGTATCCGGCGTCGCGTCGCGCAGCATGCGCGAGCGGATCGCGTTGGCCCACTTGCTGGCCCAGCGCTTGCTGCCGCTGTCCTGGCGGTTGACCCGCCAACCGGCGTACAGCTTGGTCTGCGCCTCGCCGCCGTCGCGCGCGGCGATCAGCTTCGGAATGTCGGCCGGATCGTTCTGGCCGTCGCCGTCCAGGGTGGCGATCCAGGCACCGCGCGCGGCTTTCACCCCGGTGCGGATGGCGGTGCTCTGGCCGCTCTGCTGGACGTGCTGCAGCACCCGCAGTTCCGGCACCCGCGCCTTCAGGCCCTGCAGTACGTCCAGGGTGTCGTCGCGGGAATGATCATCGACGTAGACGATCTCGAAATCGGTCCGGCCGCGCAGGGCGGTGGTGATCTCGTCGATCAGGGGCGTGACGTTGTCGCGTTCGTTGAAGACCGGGACGACGACGGAGAGAGCGGGGCTGGATGTCATGGGCGCCTATTTTGCCGCCACCGGCTGAATCTTGGGCTGATACGTGTCGCCGGCGCGCCGTCATCGACGCGCGCGCCCGGCAGTCAGCCGCGCGGGCCGCGCAGCTTCTCCAGTACGCCGTCCAGAGTGTCGAGATCGGTGTACTGGATGATCAACTTGCCCTTGCCGCCGCGCCCGTGGGCGATGGTGACGCGGGTGCCGAGGCTTTCGGACAGTTCGGTTTCCAGCGAGGCGATGTCCGGTTGCGGTGCGGCCTTGCCCGGCTTGGCCTTGCGGCCGACCACCGGCACCTTGCCGGCGGCGAACTGCTGCGCGCGGTGTTCGACCTCGCGTACCGACCAGCCCTGGTCGGCGGCCTCGGAGGCCAGCTTGCTGGCCAGTTCCGGCGACAGCGTCAGCAGCGCGCGGGCATGGCCCATTTCCAGCCGGCGCGCTTCCAGCAGCGCGCGGATGGCCGGCGGCAGCTCCAGCAGGCGCAGCAGGTTGGACACCGCCGCGCGCGAACGGCCGACCGCTTCGGCGGCCTCGGCGTGGGTCAGCGAGAATTCGTTGATCAGGCGCTGCAGCGACTGCGCTTCCTCCAGCGGGTTCAGATCCTCGCGCTGGATGTTTTCGATCAGCGCCATCGCGATGACGGTGCGATCGTCCAGCTCCCGCACGACCACCGGCACTTCGGCCAGGCCGGCTTCCTGCGAGGCGCGCCAGCGGCGCTCGCCGGCGACGATCTCGAAGCGTCCCGCCGACAGTTCGCGCACGACGATCGGCTGGATCACGCCCTGCGCCTTGATCGACTCGGCCAGCTCGCTGAGCTTGGCCGGATCCATCGCCATGCGCGGCTGGTACTTGCCGGGTTGCAGGTGGCCGACCGGCAGCGTGCGCAGGGCCTCGCCCGGCTGGGCTTCCGGCGGCGGGGTCTCGGCCGCCTTGGGGCCGAGCAGGGCTTCCAGCCCGCGGCCCAGGCCGCGTTTCTTCGACGCGCTCATCAGGCGTACTCCATCCTCTTTTCTTGCTTCTTGCGTTCGCTCTGGCGGCGGATGATTTCCCCGGCCAGGCCCAGGTAGGCGACGCCGCCGCGCGAAGTGCGGTCGTAGCCGACGATGCTCTGGCCGTGGCTGGGCGCTTCGGCCAGGCGGACGTTGCGCGGCACGATGGTGCGGAACACGCGATCGCCGAAATGCTGGGTCAGTTCCGCCGAGACGGCGTTGGCCAGGTTGTTGCGCACGTCGAACATGGTGCGCAGCACACCCTCGATCTCCAGGCGGGGATTCAGTCGTGTCTTCAGCGCCTCGATGGTTTCCACCAGCGCGCTCAGGCCCTCCAGCGCGTAGTACTCGCACTGCATCGGCACCAGCACCGAGTCGGCCGCGGTCAGCGCGTTGAGGGTGAGCAGCGACAGCGCCGGCGGGCAGTCGATGATGATGAAGTCGTAGTCGCCGCGGATCGGTTCCAGCGCGGCCTTCAGGCGCAGCTCGCGGCCGTCGATCTCCATCAGCTGGATCTCGGCGGCGGTCAGGTCGATGTTGCCGGGAAGCAGATCGAAGCCTTCCTGGGTGGTCACGATCGCCGCGCGGGTGTCGACTTCCTGCAGCAGCACGTCGCAGGTGGAATTCTCGAGCTCGCGCTTGTCCACGCCGCTGCCCATGGTGGCGTTGCCCTGGGCGTCCAGATCCACCAGCAGCACGCGCTGCGGCGCGCGCGCCAGCGCGGCGGCCAGATTGACCGCGGTGGTGGTCTTGCCGACGCCGCCTTTCTGGTTGGCGATCGCGATGATGCGGGCCATGCGGGTGGTCGCCTCGGGACACGGAGTGGATGGGGGATTATGCGGGGTCCGGACCGGTCCTGCGAATTCGCATCGCCGATCCGGCCGCGCGGCAACGTCCCGGAACCGCGCTCATGCCCTCGCGGCGGCCAACGATATCAATTGGTTATGGGGGCGAGGCGCGGGTTCAGACGGTGGCTTTGCGCACGATCACCAGATGGCGCTCGCCGACCAGGCCGGGCACCCGCAACGGATGGATGGCCTCGGCCTGCCAACCCGGGGGCAGCGCGGCGATTTCCTCGTCCGGACGCACGCCCTTCATCGCCAGCAGGGCACCACCGGGTTTCAGCAGATGGCCACCGACCGCAATGATGCCGGCCAGCGTGTCCATGGCGCGCGCGGTCAGGTTGTCATGGGCGGCCGGTTCGTCGAGCGACTCGGCGCGTGACTCGGCCACCCGGGCATTGCCCAGACCCAGCTGGCGTACCGCCTCGCGCATGAAGCGGGCCTTCTTGCCATTGCTTTCGACCAGGGTCACCCGCAGGCCGGGATGGGCGATCGCCAGCGGAATCCCGGGCAGTCCCGGCCCGGTGCCCAGGTCGGCCAGGCTGCCTTCGGCGACATGCGCGTGCATGGCCAGCGAATCCAGCAGATGGCGGGTCACCATCTCGGCGGGATCGCGGATGGCGGTGAGGTTGTAGGTGCGGTTCCAGCGGTGCAGCAGCGCCAGGTAGTCCAGCAGCGGCGGTGCCAGCGCGTTGGCGTCCAGGCCCAGTTCGGTCAGGCCTTGGCGCAGTTGCGCATCCAGGCCGGCGGGAAGCGTCGAGGCGTTCATCGCGCGCATTATCCCCGAACAGCGGGGCTCAGGTCCGCCACGCCAGCGCGCCGCGGTGGCCGGGCAGCGGTTCCCATTCGTGCAGCTGCCACTCCGCCGGCGAACCCAGCGCGGGGTCGCAATCGATCAGCTGCAGGCCGCCTTCGCGTTCGCCGAAGACCAGCTTCTCCAGGCCGAAGGAGACGCCGTGGCCATGCGCCTTCAGCAACGCCTCCTTGGCGCACCACAGGCGTACGAACGCGCCGGTGCGCGCGCTGTCGTCCTGCGCGCGCAACCAGTCCAGTTCACTGGGATGGAAGAAACGCTGCGCGATCTCCATCATCCGCGGCCGCTCGCGATGGCGCTCGACATCCACGCCCAGATCGCGCGCCGGGCCGAGCGCGACCAGCAGCACCTCGCCGCTGTGGCTCCAACTGATCGCCTGATCGCCGAAGGGCGCGTCGAAATAGGGCTTGCCGCGCGCGTCGCGCCGGATGGGCAGGTCGTCGGCCGGTTGCGCCAGCGCTTCCGCCAGCACCTGCCGGGCCGAAGGTTCACCGCGCGTGCGCGGGGCGTGCGGACGCAGCCAGACCCGGAATCTTCCGAACTGCCAGGCGGGCGATGAAGGTGGAAATTCGGCGGCGGAGGAGATTTCTGGCATGGTCGGCGGGTGGTGCGGGGCAGCGTGCATCGCGGCGCGATTCGCGTTATCACCACGGCGCAAGGATGCCATTCCCCCTGGCCGGCTTGACAGTGGTTTCACGGCCGCGACCGCTTAATCCCACGAACCCCTCGGGTTCGGGGCCGAGTCCACAACGGAAGGAGACAGGCAGAATGAATTTTCTCATCTATCTGATCGTCGGTGGCATCGCGGGCTGGTTGGCCAGCATCGTGATGAAGCGCGATGGTTCGCAGGGCATCATCCTCAACATCGTCGTCGGCATCATCGGCGGCTTCCTGGGCGGCTGGCTGCTGCCGGCGCTGGGACTGGGCCTGGGGGGCGGCTGGGTCGGCTTCCTGGTCACCGCCTTCATCGGCGCGGTGGTGCTGCTGCTGATCGTCAACCTCTTCACCCGGGGGCGCGCACGCTGACGCCACGATGATCCGGTTTCGCTGCGGCCGCGTGCGCTGATTCGAGACGCACCCAAGGTCCGTGGCATCACAAAGGCCCGGCGCGCGCGCGTCGGGCCTTTGTTCATTCCGGCGCCGCGGCTGCGGCGATCAGACGGCCAGCTGCACCCAGGCCGGCGCGTGGTCGCTGGGACGATCCCAGGTACGTGGCTCGCGATCGATGCCGGAGGCCGCGGCCTGCGCGCGCAGCGCGTCCGAAACCAGGGTGAGGTCGATGCGCAGGCCAAGGTTGCGGCGCAGGCCGCCCATCCGGTAGTCCCACCAGCTGTACACGCCGGCTTCGTCGTTGTGCAGGCGGAAGGCGTCGTGCAGGCCGAGCGCCTGGAGGCGCCGCAACGCGTCGCGTTCGGCCACCGAGGTCAGGATGTGGTCATCGCCCCAGACCTTGGGGTCGTACACGTCGCGATCGTCCGGGGCGATGTTGAAATCGCCCAGCACGACCATCTTCGGGTGCCGTTGCAGTTCCTCCGCCAGCCAGCCGTGCACGGCGTCCAGCCAGCGCAGCTTGTAGGCGTACTTGTCGGTGCCCACGTCCTGGCCGTTGACCACGTACAGGTTGACGATGCGCACGTCGCCGACGGTCGCCGCGATCACCCGTTTCTGCTCGTCCTCGAAACCGGGGATGCCCATCTGCACGTCGATGGCCGGCACCCGCGACAGGATCGCCACGCCGTTGTAGGTCTTCTGCCCGGTGAAGATGCTGCGATAGCCCAGGCCGGCCAGCGCGGTATCCGGAAAGCGGTGATCCTCCAGCTTGGTTTCCTGGATGCCCACCACGTCGGGCGAGAACGCGCCCAGCCATTGCTCCAGATGCGGTTGGCGCACGTTGAGCGAGTTGACGTTCCAGCTGGCGATTTTCATCCCGTGCATCCGTGTGCGTGGGCGCCCGCGAGCGCCGGAGGGGCGTCAGTGTAAGTGATGCGCGCGCCATCGCGTCCGCGCGACGGGCAGCGGCTTCGCGAACGCATCACGCGCCCGGTGCCTCGCTGGCCACGTCGGCGATGTGGCCCTCGCCCTCGCCGTCGCGCATCAGGTGCGCCGCCATCCAGGCCGCCAGCAGCATCATCGCTCCACCGAACACCGCGACCAGCCGCATCGCGTCGGTGAACGCGGTGCGCGCGGTCGTTTCGATGGCGGCTGCCTGGCCGGCCGGCAGCGCTTCGGCGGTGGCGATCGCGCCGCCCAGCGTGGACAGCGCATGTCCGGCGGCGGCGTGGGCCAGATCCGCGGGCAATGCCGGTTCCAGCCAGAAGCGGTACAGCGCCATGCCGGCGCTGCCGAGCAGCGCGATGCCCAGCGCGCCGCTGAGTTCCGCGCTGGTCTCGGCCAATGCCGAGGCCGCGCCGGCGCGTTCCGGCGGCGCGGTGGTGATGATCAGTTCGTTGCCCACGGTGAACACCGGCGCCAGGCCGATGCTCATCGCCAGCATGCCGGTGATCAGGATCCACAGTCCGTGCGGCGGCATCACCAGCGCGGTGATGCCGAAACCGACCGCCGCCAGCAGCAGGCCGCGCACCATCACCCGGCGCGCGCCCCAGTGCCGGGCCAGACGTGGCGCCAGCAGCGACCCGAAGGTGAAGCACAGCGACCAGGGCACCGTCGCCAGCCCCGCCTGCAGCGGCGACAGGCCGAGGACCAGTTGCAGGTACTGGGTCATGAAGATGTACACGCCCATCATCGACAGGCCCGCGAGCGCGTACGCGACGATGGCCGCGCTGAAGGCGGGACGCCGGAACAGGGTGACGTCGAGGAACGGGTAGTCCAGATGGCGCTGGCGGCGCACGAACAGCACGCCCAGCACCAGGCCGACGGCCAGTATCAGCAACCCGCGCGTATCGGCGCCGTACTCGGCGATCCGCTTGAGCCCGTACACCACCGCCAGCACGCCCAGCAGCGACTGCGCCATGCTGGCCGGATCCAGCCGGCCGGCGTCGGGATCGCGGTACTCCGGCAGCAGCTTCGGTCCGAGCAGCAACAGCAGCACCATCACCGGCACCGCCGCCAGAAAGGCCGCGCCCCACCAGAACCACTCCAGCAGCAGCCCGCCCACCAAGGGGCCAATCGCGCCACCGACCGAGAAACTGGCGATCCACACGCCAATCGCGAATTGCCGCTCGTGTTCGTCATGGAACATGTTGCGGATCAGCGACATCGTCGAGGGCGCCAGGGTGGCGCCGGCCACGCCGAGCAACGCGCGCATCGCGATCAGCATCTCCGCGCTGCGCGAGAACGCCGCGATGATCGAGGCGACGGCGAAAGCGGCGGCGCCAATCAGCAGCAGGCGCCGCCGGCCGATGCGGTCGCCCAGCGTGCCCATCGTGATCAGGAAGCCGGCCACCAGGAAACCGTAGATGTCGACGATCCACAGCAACTGCGACGTCGATGGATTGAGATCGGCGCTGATCGCCGGCAACGCCAGGTTGAGCACGGTCAAATCCATCGCGTAGACCATGCAGGGCAGCGCGATGGCGGCCAGGCCCATCCATTCGCGGCGGGTGGCCTTGGAGGACATCGGGGAGGTCATGGCGGGTCCTGTGCGGGGTGACCAGACTATGACGCGCGAGCAGGGCGGTTTTCGACATCGGGGAATACCCGGGCCGCGCGTTTTCTTCCTTCGCCGGAATGGTGGTGTGAAGGAATGGCTGACCCCGTCGCCCTCATCCCGGCGAACGCCGGGACCCATTTTCTTTTTTTCGCCGGAACATCCTCCGCCCTGCATGGCAATGGATTCCGGCGTCCGCCGGAACAACGGGGAGAGATTCCGGCCCGCTTCGGCATCGCCGATACAGGGCCGGAAGGCCGCCCGCCTCTAGCGGACGATGAAATCGATGAACCGCGCGACCCTGGCGTAGGGCGGCTTGAGCATGTCGCTGCCGGCACGGCGGCTCTGCCAGAGAATCGGCAACGCCTTGCTGAATGCGTCGAAGCCGGCCTTGCCGTGGTAGGCACCCATGCCGCTGGGACCGATGCCACCGAACGGCAGGTCGTTGATGCCGAAGTGCAGCACGGTGTCGTTGACTGTGACGCCGCCGGCCAGGGTGTTCTTCAGGATCTTCTCGATCCGGTTGCGGTCGTTGCTGAAGGGATACAGCGCCAACGGACGGTCATGCGCATTGACGTAGGCGATGGCCTCGTCCAGCGAACCGACCGAGCGGATCGGCAGGATCGGACCGAAAATCTCGTCCTGCATCACCTTGGCGTCGTCGCCCGGATCCAGCACCAGGGTCGGCGGGAACAGTCGTTCCCGCGCGTCCTCGGCGCCGGCCAGCGGAATCACCGTCAGGCCGCGCGCCCGCGCGTCGTCCAGGTAGCCGCGCAGGCGGGCGAACTGGCCATCGTTGATGATCCGGGTGTAGTCGCCCGGGTTCTGCAGATCGCCATAGCGCGCCTTCACCTGCCTGCGCAGCGCCTCCACCAGCGCGTCGCGGCGGTGCGCGGCGATCAGCACGTAGTCCGGGGCGATGCAGGTCTGGCCGCCGTTGAACCATTTGCCGGTCGCCAGCCGCGCCGCCGCCTGATCCAGCGGATAGTCGTCGCAGACGATGGCCGGCGACTTGCCGCCGAGTTCCAGGGTCAGCGGGGTCAGCTGGGGCGCGGCGGCAGCCATGACCTTGCGGCCCACCGCGGTGGAGCCGGTGAACACCAGATGGTCGAACGGCAGGCCGGCGAACGCGGCGGCGACCTCGGGACCGCCGCTGGCGACCGCCACGCGATCGGGCGGGAATACTTCGGCCAGCAGCTCGCGCAGGAACGCGGTGGTGCGTGGCGTGTGTTCCGATGGCTTCAGGTACACATGGTTGCCGGCGGCGATGGCGGTGGCCAGCGGAATCAGGGCCAGGTTGACCGGATAGTTCCACGGCGCGATCACGCCGACCACGCCGACCGGCTCGGGCCGGATCTCCGCACTGGCGGGCCAGAAACGCCAGCCCACTCCGACCCGGCGAGGCTGCATCCAGCGGCGCAGGTGCTTGAGCAGGTGATCGATCTCGTTGAGCACGGTCATGCCGTCGGCGATCCGGCTCTCGTGCAGCGAGCGGTGGCCGAAGTCGGCGGCGATGGTGCGGGCCATTTCATCCAGCCGGCGCTTGAGCGCATCGCGCAGGCACTGCAGGTCCGCCTGCCGCTGGGCGAGGTCGGGCCGTCGCGCCTGCCAGGCCGCGCGCAGGCGATCGAGGGTGGATGAAAGTTCGGTCACGGGCGTGTCGGCGGGAGTGTCCATGCACCGGAGTGTAGGCCCGGACGCGTGCGTATGGTGGCTACAATGGCGACATGACCGCTATCCGCCCCTATCTTGACCGTTTTCCCGCCCTCGGCCCGCGCGTCTATGTGGATCCGGCCGCAACCGTGATCGGTGACGTCGAACTGGCCGAGGACGTCTCGGTGTGGCCGGGCACGGTTATCCGCGGCGACGTCAACCACATCCGCATCGGCGCCCGCACCAACGTGCAGGACGGCACCATCATCCACGTCAGTCATCACAGCCCGTACAACCGGGCCGGTCATCCCACCCTGATCGGCGCGGATGTCACCGTCGGCCATGGCACCATCATCCACGCCTGCACCATCGAGGACCTGTGCCTGATCGGCATGGGCGCGTGCATCCTGGACGGAGCGACGGTCAAGAAACACGGCTTCGTCGGCGCCGGCGCGGTGGTCGGTCCCGGCAAGGTCGTGGGCGAGGCGGAGCTGTGGCTGGGCAATCCGGCCCGCTTCGCCCGCCGGCTCAGCGACAGGGAAATCGAGAGCCTGCACTACTCGGCCGCCCACTACGTGCGGCTGAAGGACCAATACCTGCAGCCGCCGAAGGACTGACGCCGTCCGGTTTCCGCGGACCGGTCGGAACCGGCTGGATTTGCCGCGATTGCGCTCCCGCTTGCCCGGAACCACAGGAAGTTCTTTGCCGATGGCCAGGGGCTTGCCTGCCGTCGATGCTCCGGCAACACTGGCGCGGGACAGGGATCTGTCCATCAACGGGGAAGAAAAATGCTGAAACCATGGTTCGGTGGCCTGCTGGCCGCCGCGATGCTGGCGTGGGGAACGCCGGCGATGGCGCAGGAAGGCGGGGAAGACGCGGGCGCGCAGAGCGCCGAGCAGTTCGTCGCGGGATTGCAGTTCAAGGAGGGTGACGTCACGGTGCCGAAGGCGCACGCGCAGTTCCGGCTGACGCCGGAATTCCGCTATCTGGATCAGGCCGACGCCCGCCGCGTGCTGGAGGATCTGTGGGGCAACCCGCCGGACGAATCGGTGCTGGGCCTGATCGTGCCGCGCAAGCCGGACCTGCTGGCCGACGACAGCTGGGCGGTGGTGGTCACCTACTCGGACGAAGGTTATGTCTCCGACGAGGACGCCGCCAAGATCGACTACGCCGAGATGCTGACCGAAATGAAGGCGTCCACGCGCGAGGAGAACAGCGCGCGCAAGGAGGCCGGCTACGGCACCGTGGATCTGGTCGGCTGGGCGGTGCCGCCGCGTTACGACGGTTCCGCCAAGAAGCTCTACTGGGCCAAGGAGCTGTCGTTCGACGGCAACGCCGAGCACACCCTGAACTACGACATCCGCGTGCTTGGCCGGCACGGCTACCTCAGTCTCAACGCGGTGGCCGGCATGTCCGAACTGGCGCAGGTGCAGAAAGGGATGCAGGAACTGCTGCCGATGACCGAGTTCGACGCGGGTGCGCGCTACGCCGACTTCAACGCATCCACCGACAAGGTCGCCAGCTACGGCCTGGCCGCGCTGGTCGGTGGCGGACTCGCGGCGAAAGCCGGATTGTTCGCCAAGATCGGCCTGGTGCTGGCCAAGTTCTGGAAGCTGCTGCTGATCGGCGTGGTCGCCGTCGGCGCCGGCATCCGTCGCGTGTTCGGCGGCAAGAAAGAAAAGCCGACCGTCAGTTGAGATGCGCCACCAGACCTCAGGGCCGGGTGGCTCGCTCCAGCGCGTCCAGGTAGGCCATGGCCTCCTGGCGGCTGTGGCCGCACATCTCCGGTCCCGGTTTGAGCGTGGCGCAGAACCGCGGGCGTTCCGGACGTCCGAACAGGCGGCAGCGCAATGCTTCATCCAGTTGCACGCAGGGAACGCCCGCCGGCTTGCCGGCGGGCATGCCGGGAATGGGCGAGGCGATCGATGGCGCCGTGCAGCAGGCGGCGCAGCCGGTACGGCAGGAAAAGGGCGATGACATGCCGGCAGTGTAGCCACGCGCGGACTGGGCAAGCGTGGTGCCGACGGCTAAAGTCGCGACGTACGGAAAACAGGAACACGGGATCGCGCATGGCGCGCAGCACGCAGACCTCGCCAGGACGGCGCATCGCCGTGGGCCGGCATCGGGTGACGGGGTGAGACTGGATACCTACCGCGAGGTGATCACGCCCGAAGGCGTGGCCTTGCACCTGCCCGCGTCCGGGCCGGTGCCGCGCGCCGTGGCGTGGTCGATCGATCTGGCGGTGCGGCTGGGCATCCTGTTCGTCGTCGGCACCGTGCTCGGCCTGATGGGCAAGATGGGCCAGGGCCTGTCGATGGTGCTGATGTTCGTCGTGTACTGGATCTATCCGATCGCGCTGGAAGCGATCTGGAACGGACAGACCATCGGCAAGCGCGCGATGGGCCTGCGGGTGGTGTCGGCCGATGGCGCACCGTTGGGCTGGCTGGCCGCGATTACCCGCAACCTGCTGCGCACGGTCGACATGTTGCCGTTCGGTTACATGGCCGGGCTGGTCACCAGCCTCGCCGATCCGCATGGCCGCCGCCTCGGCGACATGGTGGCCAGGACCGTGGTGGTGCATGTGGACCACGCGCGCGAGCCGGTGCCGGCGCCCGCCAACGTGGTGGTGCCGGTGCCGCCGGGACTGCCGCCGGACGAGCAGGCCGCGATCGTCGCGTTCGGCGAGCGGGCGCCGCTGCTGACGCCCGCGCGCCAGGCCGAACTGGCGGACATCGTCGCGCCGCTGACCCAGGCGCAGGGACAGGCCGGCGTGTTGCGGCTGTACGGCATGGCCAACTGGCTGGTGGGGCGCCGATGAGGCAGGAGCAGTTCGTCGCCCGCCACCAGCGCGAATGGCTGGCCTTCGAACAATGGCTGGATGTCCGCGGCGAACCCGGGCAGGCGCGGGATCAGCGCAACCGCGCCGAACTGGCCGACGAGGACGTGCCGGCGCGCTACCGGCGGGTCTGCGAACAGTTGGCGCTGGCGCGCAAGCGCGGCTACAGCCCGCAGATCACCGATCGCCTGCAGCAGCTGATGCAGCGCGGGCACAACCTGCTGTACCGCACGCCACCGCCGCGCTGGCGGCGCGCGCTGGTTTTCGTGCTGGCGGACTTCCCGCGCCTGGTGCGCAGCGAGGCCGCCTGCATGTGGATCGCCGCGGCGCTGTTCGCGCTGCCGATGGTGATCCTGTTCGTGCTGCTGCAGTACCAGCCGGAACTGATCCACGGGATCAAGGCGCCCGAGGAAATCGCCTCGATGGAGCGGATGTTCGATCCCGGCGATCCGCGTCACCGGCTGGGACGCGATTCGGGCAGCGACTGGTACATGTTCGGCGTCTACATCATGAACAACACCAGCATCGGCCTGCGCGTGTTCGCCAGCGGGTTGCTGGGTTGCCTGGGACCGATCTACGTCCTGATCTTCAATGGTGTCGACATCGGCGCCTCGTTCGGCCATCTGCAGCAGATGGGATCGGCGGATCCGCTGTGGCGCTTCGTCGCCGGCCACGCGCCGTTCGAACTGACCGCGATCGTGATCACCGGCGGCGCCGGCCTGCGGCTGGGCTACAACCTGCTGGCTCCGGGACGGCGGCGGCGCGTCGATGCGCTGGTCGAGGCCGGCTGGAAAGGCGCGCGGATCTGCCTGGGCGCGGCGCTGATGTTCTTCATCGCCGCCTTCATCGAGGCGTTCTGGTCCTCGATCCAGTCGATTCCCGCATCGGTCAAGTACGGCGTCTCGGCGACCCTGTGGACGCTGGTGCTGCTGTGGCTGTGGCGCGGCGGCCGGGGAACCACCGATGAGGCTTGAGCAGCTCACCGTCCAGCTGCGCGCGCGTTCCTCCTGGGAGGCGATGGAACTGGGCATGGCGCTGGTGCGCCGGCACGCGGCGGCGATCTGGAAGCCCTGGCTGCTGGTGACGCTGCCGGTGTTCGCGCTGCTCAACGCGGCCGGCTGGGCGCTGGACCTGATCGGCCTGGCCGGATTCCTGATGTGGTGGCTCAAGCCGGTATTCGACCGCATCCCGCTCTACGTGGCCTCGCGTGCGGTGTTCGGCGCGGTGCCCGGGACGCGTGAGACCCTGCGCGCGCAGGCGACCTGGGGCTGGAAGCCGATACCGCACTACCTGACCTGGCGCCGGTTCAGCCCGGCGCGCTCGCTGTACCTGCCGGTGGATCTGCTGGAAGGCGTGCAGGGCCAGCGGCTGCGCGAGCGCAGACGGGTGCTGGGCGGGGCGATCTACGGCAACGCGGCGTTGCTGACCCTGGTGTGCCTGCATTTCGAGGGCGCGCTGTTCCTGGGCGGCATCGCCGGCATCCTGATGTTCACGCCGCTGGATCTGCTGCCGGAAACCCTGCGCACCACCTGGACGCTGATCGCCGAGCAGTCGCCGGTCTGGGTGAAGATCGGCCTCAACGCGATGGCGTGGATGGCGGTGTCGGTGATCGAGCCCTTCTTCGTCGGCGCCGGATTCGGTCTGTACCTCAACCGTCGCACCCAGCTGGAAGCCTGGGACGTGGAGATCGTGTTCCGCAAGCTGCGTGGCCGGCTCGCCCGGGGCGCGTCGACGCTGATCGTCGCGCTCGCCGTGCTGGGCGGAGCAATGGCGGGACCGGCGCGGGCACAGGACGCGCCGGACGCGCCGGCGCCGCACGAATCCAGTGACGCGGACGCGGCGCCGAAACCACCGACCCTGCCGGAAGTGTTCGGCGATCAGCGGGTGGATGACGACGCATTCCGTCGCGCGGGCGAACAGGCCTATCGCGATCCGTCGCTCAACCGCACCGTCGTGCAGAAGCAATGGGAACGCATCGACAAGGCGACCGCCAAGCCAGAGCAGGCGCCGCCACGGTCGGCATGGCTGCAGGGCGTGGTGGCGATGTTCGCCTTCCTCGCCGAATGGGGCCTGTGGATCCTGGCCGGCCTGCTGGTGCTGACCCTGCTGCTGACCGCACGCTATTGGTTGCCGTGGATGCGCGGGAAGGGAGGCGGCCAAGCCACGGGGTTCGATACCGGGACCACGCGCGAACCGGCGATGGTGGCCGAGGCGTTGCCCGACGATGTGGCCACCGTCGCGCGCCGGTTGTGGCGCGAAGGACGCGCGCGCGACGCGCTGGCGCTGGTGTACCGCGCCGGCGTGCAGGCGATGGGCCGGCACGCGCAGGTGGAGCTGCCGCCGGGCGCCACCGAGGCGGAGTGTCTGCGGCTGTCGAGGCGGATGGCGCAGGCCGAGGATCGGCAGCTGTTCGCCCGGGTCGTCCGGGTCTGGCAATACGCGGCCTACGCCCAGCGTCTGCCGGAAGAGGCGGAATTCGAATCCCTGCTCGGACAGATGCAGGCGCGCGGCGGGTGGCTGGCATGAAGCGCTCCACCCGGACGGCGCTCATCGTTGGCCTGGTCGTGCTCGGCGGCCTGCTGGCCGCCGCGGGCGTCCATTGGTTCCAGCGCAACTACCATCGGGTCGAACAGACCCTGTACCTGCCGCCCAGCGGCGAAGCGGCCTACAACCCGTTGTACGCGCTGCGCAGGACGCTGGAGGCCGATGGGGTGAAGGCGCAGTCGCGGCAGCGCCTCGCGCTGGACGCGCATCCGCCGGGACCGCGCGACACCGTGCTGCTGTTCAACGAGGCCGGCGGCCTGGACGCGCTCCAGACCGAACGATTGCTGGATTGGGTCGAGGGCGGCGGCCATCTGCTGGTGCGCACGCCACCCGCGAAACTCTGGGACGGCAGTCCTGACCCGTTGTTGTTCGCGTCCCTCGGCGTCGAAACGCAGGACGAGGGCAGTTGCGCCGATTTCCAGGTGGAGGGCCAGCGCCCGCACGTGGAATTCTGCCGCGGACGCCGGTTCCGCCTGCACGACGTGGAACCGGAACTCGCCTGGGGCGATCTGGATGCGGGCTACGTCTTCGCCCGGCTGGGGCACGGGGATGGCCATGTCGACGTGCTGGCCGATTTCGATTTCCTGGTGAACCAGGGCGCATCCGGCAATCCGTTCGGGGATCCGCTCAAGCGCCCGCTGGGCGGCCTGCGCGATGTGCCGCACCAGGCGCTGGCACGCCAGCTGCTGGCGCCCAACTACGGCGCCGGCACCATGCATCTGATCTATGCCGCCGACATGCCCTCGCTGCTGCGCACGATCCTGTTCCGCGGCTGGATGGTGTGGGCGCCGCTGCTGATCGCGCTGATGGCGTGGCTGTGGTCGCGCATGCAGCCGTTCGGCCCGGCGTTGCCGGCACCGCCGATGGATCGGCGATCGCTGCTGGAGCATGTGCGCGCCAGCGGCGATCACTTGTTCCGCTACGGGCGCGGCGTGCTGCTCTACACCGCCGCGAGGCAGGCATTCCTGGCCCGCCTGCGCCGGCGCGACCCCGTCGCCGCCGCACTGGCGGGCGATGCCCAGGCTGAAGCGGTGGCCGAACGCCTGGGCGTTCCCGTCGACGCCGTGCGTACCGCCCTGCAGACGCCGTCCACGCACGACAAGGCCGGCTTCCGCGACCGCATTTCCACCCTGATCCAGCTGAGAAACCGACTATGAACGATTCCACCGCCGCGCCGGCAGGCGCACTCACCGGCGAACTCCTGGCCGAACGCGCCGCCCAGGTGCGCGAGGAAGTGTCCAAGGCGTTCATCGGCCAGGCCGAGGTGCTGGACCAGATCCTGATCGCGCTGCTGGCCGGCGGCCACGTGCTGATCGAGGGCGTGCCCGGCCTGGGCAAGACCCTGCTGGTGCGCGCGCTGGCGCAGGCGCTGGAACTGACCTACGCGCGCGTGCAGTTCACCCCGGACCTGATGCCCAGCGATGTCAGCGGCCATGCCGTCTACGACCCCAAGACCGAGAGCTTCAAGATCCGGCGGGGCCCGGTCTTCACCCACCTGCTGCTGGCCGATGAGATAAACCGCGCGCCGGCCAAAACCCAGTCCGCGTTGCTGGAAGTCATGCAGGAAGGGCAGGTGACCATCGAAGGCAAGTCGTTCGAACTGGCGCCGCCATTCATGACCCTGGCCACCCAGAACCCGGTCGAACAGGAAGGCACCTACCCGCTGCCGGAAGCGCAGCTGGATCGCTTCCTGCTGAAAATCCTGATCGACTATCCGGCGCTGGACGACGAAAAGCGGATGGTCGATGCGATCACCACCGGCCGCACCGCCGGCGATTTCGATCTGTCGCAGGTCCGGCGCGTGCTCGGCGCGGCCGACATCATCGCCATGCAGCGCGGCACCGCCGCGGTGACGGTGGACGAACAGGTCATCGACTACGCGGTCCGCATCGTCGCCGCCACCCGCAAATGGCCCGGCATCTCGCTCGGCGCCGGCCCGCGCGGCAGCATCGCGCTGGTGCGCGCGGCGCGTGCGCAGGCGGTGCTGCAGGGACGCGATTTCGTCACGCCCGACGATGTGCGCGACATCGCCACGCCCGCGCTGCGGCATCGCATCGCGTTGGCGCCGGAACTGCAGATCGAGGGCCAATCCCCGGATGATGTGCTGCGCGCATTGCTGGCCAAGGTGGAAGCGCCGCGCAAATGAGGCCCGCCTGGCCACTGATCGCCTGCCTGGCGCTGTGGGGCCTGTCCGGCCTGGCGGTGCTGTTCGCCGGTGTGCCTTTGCCCATCTGGCTGGGCACGGGCGCGGTGGTCATCCTGCTGGCCTCGTTCGACGCGCTATTGCTGCTGCTGCGGCCCTCGCCGACGGTAGTGCGGGAAATGCCGGAAGCGTGGCCGCTGGGCATCACGCGCGAGATCGTGGTGCGGCTGGAGACCCGCGTGCCGCAGCGCGTGGACGTGTTCGACCTCCACCCCGGCCACTGGACCATGCAGGGCCTGCCACAGCGGCTGCGCCTGCGGCGCGGCGAGACCACGTCGTTCCACTACCGCCTGAGCCCGACCGAGCGCGGCGACGCGGTGTTCGCGGGCGTGCAGGTCCGCCTGCATTCGCCGCTGCGGCTGTGGTGGCAGTCGCGGCAACTCGACGAGCCGCGCACGGTGCGGGTCTATCCGGATTTCGCACCGCTGACCCGCTTCGCGCTGTTCAGCGCCGAACAGGCCTCGCGCCTGGTCGGCGCGCATCTCAAGCGCCGGCGCGGCGAGGGCACCGATTTCAACCAGATGCGCGAGTACCGGGTGGGCGACAGCCTGCGCCAGATCGACTGGAAGGCGACCGCACGCGCGCGCAAGTTGATTTCTCGCGAGTATCAGGACGAGAAGAACCAGCAACTGGTGATGCTGATGGACACCGGCCGCCGGATGATGGCGCGCGAAGGCGGCCTGTCCCATTTCGATCACGCGCTCAACGCGAGCCTGGTGGTGTCTTACCTGGCCCTGCGCCAGGGCGACGCGGTCGGCCTGGGCGCCAGCGGCGGCGAACGCCGCTGGGTCGCGCCGCAGCGCGGCATGGGCGCGATCGACACCCTGCTACGGGCCAGCTACGACCTGCAGCCGCAGCCGGTGGCGACGGACTACCTGGCCGCGGCCACCGAACTGTCGCTGCGCCAGCGCCGGCGTTCGCTGGTGATGCTGGTGACCAACGTGCGCGACGAGGACATCGAGGAACTGCTGGCGGCCGTGCGCCTGCTGCAGAAGCGCCACCTGGTCTGCGTGGCCAGCCTGCGCGAGCGCGAATTGGACGAGGCGCTGTCCGCGCCGGTGAAGGATCTTTCCGGCGCGGTCCATGCCGGCGCGATCGCCCGCTACCTGGAACAGCGCGCGATTGCCCACGATGCCCTGCGCCGCCATCACGTGATGGTGCTGGACGTGACCTGCGCGGATCTGCCGGCCGCGCTGGTGGAACGCTACCTGGCGGTCAAGCGCGACGGCCTGCTGTAGCGCTTCCGCGGGAACAACGCGCCATCGTCACGGGGCGTTGCGCGCGCGCATCGCCTTGCTGGCGCCCCAGGCCAGCAGCACCAGTCCGACCGAGGCGATCACGCCGATCAGCAGATTCGCCGCCGAAATGATCGCGAAGATGCTGCCGGGCGCCGAGCCGCTCTCCGCCATCCGGTGAATGTGCAGCGTCTGCACCAGGCTCAATGTCAATTGCAGGAGGGCCGAACCGAGCAGCAGGCCGGCGCCCCAGAGCGCAACCACGCGGCCGGGCGAGGATTGCGTCCACATCCACAGCAGCGCGAGCGCGATGGCGCAGGCCAGCAGGTGGGGCAGGTGGTAGGCCGCCACGGTCAGTATTTGAATTGAAAGTGCATCCATGCGGTATCTCCGGAAAAGGTCAGTCGGCGGTCACCAGCAGCGCATCCTTGCCGCGCAGCGCGGCGTACACCACGTCGCTGTCCGGGCGCGTGCCATGCCAGGCTTCGAAGGCTTCGGCGGCCTGTTCCACCAGCATGCCCAGGCCGTCCACCGCGTCGCGGCAGCCGGCGGCCTTGGCCCAGGCCAGGAACGGGATGGAGGCCTCGCCGTAGTTCAGATCCACGGCCAGGGTGCGCGGCGTGGTCAGGGTGAACGGAAGATCGAAATCCTCGCCGCCATCGCGCGCCGCCGAGGTGGCGTTGACGATCAGGCCGAAGTCGCCGATGTCGCCGAGATCCTGCCAGTAGCGCGACAGCGCGCGATCCGGTTCGCCCATCGCGTCGATCAGCGCATCGGCGCGCTCGGGCGTGCGGTTGACCACGATCAGTTCCGACACGCCGGCATCCAGCAGCGCCGGGGCGACGCCGCGCGCGGCGCCGCCGGCGCCCAGCATCAGCGCGCGGCGGCCACGCAGATCCAGGCCGTTGCGTCCGGTCAGGTCGCGCACCAGGCCGATGCCGTCGGTGTTGTCGCCCTGCCACTGGCCATCGTTCCAGCTCAGGGTGTTGACCGCGCCCGCTCGCCGCGCCCGTTCGCTGGTGCGCGTGCAGATCGCGAAGGCGGCTTCCTTCAGAGGCAGGGTCACGTTGGCGCCCTTGCCGCCCTCGCCGACGAAACGATCCAGCGCGGAGACGAATTCATGCGGCGGCGCGTCGATGGCGGTATAGACCAGCGGGATTCCGGTCTGGCGCGCGAAAGCGGCGTGGATGCGGGGCGAGAGCGAGTGGGAGACCGGATGGCCGAAAACGGCGTAACGAACGGTGGACATGGCTTGGTATATATCCCGTGGGTGAGGGAACCGGCACGGAGCGACACCATGAAACCAACACGGGCGGCTGCCGTCCTGATCGGCAGTCTACTCTCAGCCGCCGCGGCCGGGCAGCTGGCCGAATTCGGCATCGAAGGCATGGGCGTGGTGTCCACGCCGGCCACCGAAGTGCGCGGCAGCGTGAGTCCGGACGGCCAGCGGATCGTCTGGGGAAGCACTGATCGCGCGGGCGGCGCCGGTGGCTGGGACCTGTGGCAGGCGTCCCTGCGGGACAAGCGCTGGGCCGAACCCGAACCGTTGCCGATCAATTCGACCGCCAACGACTTCGACCCGTTGCTCAGCGCGGACGGGCGCTGGCTGTACTTCTTCTCCAACCGGCCCGGTGGCCATGGCGGCGACGATCTCTATCGCGCCGCGGTGAAGCCGGATGGTGGATTCGGCGAGCCGGAAAACCTGGGACCGGGGGTCAACAGCGCCGGCAACGAATGGGCGCCCACGCCCAGTGCCGACGGACGCCGGCTGCTGTTCGCCAGCAACGGTTTCGGCGGCGCGGGCCGTCATGATCTGTTCGTGGCGCGCTGGAACGGCAAGGCGTTCGTCGATCCGAAGCCGGTGCCGGGCATCAACACCGCGGTGGACGAATTCGACGCCGCCTGGCTCGATGGCGGCAAGGCGTTGGTGTTCGCGCGTTCGGATCGCGCGGGTGAACAGCCCATCCAGTTGTTCGTGGCCGAATGCGATGGCCAGGCCTACACCGGCATCGCGCCATGGTCGCTGTCGTTCAACTCGGCGGAGGGCACCACGCTGGGACCGGTGGTGGATCCCTCGCGGCCCAATGAGATGCTGGTGAGCGGCGCGGCGCGCGCGCCGGCCGCGGGCAAGCTGGACATCTATCGGACGCTGGCGCCGACCCGGCGCGGCAAGACGGGCTGCCTGCCGGCGTGAATCATGACGGAGGAAGCGGCAAAAATGCTGGCTCCCGGCAGGAAACTTTCCACTTCAGCCCCTTTTTTAAAAAGGGGGCAGGCATCTGCGCAGCAGATGACGGGGGAATGTTCCTGGCGCCAAGAGCAAATCCCCCTTAATCCCCCTTAATCCCCCTTTTTTAAAGGGGGAGGCAAAGCAATGCTCTTTCCCGAATCCCGAATCAGCCCTCGCGCAACCAGCGCGCGGCGTCCAGCGCGAAATAGGTCAGGATGCCATCGGCGCCGGCCCGCTTGAACGCCGTCAGCGCTTCCAGCGTGCAGGCGCGTTCGTCGAGCCAGCCATTGGCGTACGCGGCTTTCAACATCGCGTACTCGCCACTGACCTGGTAGGCGAAAGTGGGCACGCCGAACTCGTCCTTCACCCGCCGCACCACGTCCAGATAGGGCATGCCCGGCTTGACCATCACCATGTCCGCGCCCTCATCCAGATCCAGCGCCACTTCGTGCAGCGCCTCGTTGGTGTTGGCGGGATCCATCTGGTAGGTGAACTTGTTGCCCTTGCCCAGGTTGCCGGCGCTGCCCACCGCATCGCGGAACGGGCCGTAGAACGCGGAGGCGTACTTGGCCGAGTAGGCCATGATGCGGGTGTGGATGTGGCCTTCCTCTTCCAGCGCGCCGCGGATCGCGCCGATGCGGCCGTCCATCATGTCGCTGGGGGCGACGATGTCCACGCCGGCGCGCGCGTGCGACAGCGCCTGCTTGACCAACGCCTCGACGGTGATGTCGTTCATCACGTAGCCGCTGTCGTCGATGATGCCGTCCTGGCCGTGGGTGGTGAACGGATCCAGCGCCACGTCGGTCATCACGCCGAGTTCCGGAAAGCGCTGCTTGATCGCGCGCACGGCGCGCTGGGCCAGGCCGTCGTCGTCCCAGGCCGCCTCGGCATCCAGCGACTTGGCTTCCGGCGCGGTGACCGGGAACAGCGCCAGCACCGGCACGCGCAGTTCGGCGGCCTGCTCGGCGACTTTCAGCAGTTCGTCGATGGACAGGCGATCCACGCCCGGCATCGAAGGCACCGCCTCGCGGCCCTTCAATTCATGGACGAAGACCGGATAGATCAGATCATTGGCGGTGAGCACGTGCTCGCGCATCAACCGGCGGGAGAAATCGTCGCGACGCATGCGGCGCGGACGCGTATAGGGATAAGCCATCGCTCGCTCCTGGGGGATGCCGCGATCATACGCCCCCGGATCCCGGCGGATCTGCGACCAATGCGCGCAGGCCCGCGCGGACATGGGAACGGCGCCTCTCGGCGCCGTTCCGGGACTGCCTATCCGCTTGTTTTTACTTGGTGATCCTGGCCGCGCAGGACATCACCTTGCCGCCCTGGTTGCCGACCAGCACACCGGCCGCCAGCGCCCGTCCCTTGTAGGCGTCCATGCAGCTCTGGTACGCACCCTTGCTGCTGTTGGTGCGCAGGCACAGATTGCTCCAGGCCTGCACGTTGGCGCCCGGAATCAGACCACCGGTGCCGACCACGTCCACGTTCGTCGCGCAGTTGCCGATGCGCGCGTTGCCGGGATTGAGCTGCCAGCCAATGTCCTGGAACAGCGCCGGCGTCAGATCCAGATTCACCTCGCCACGCAGGGTGGAGGTGATCGCCGGCTCCATCAACGCATTGGGGACCAGCGCGGTGTCGTAGTGCGAGAACGACGAGCCGCTTTCATACGGATTCGGCGCGTACAGCCGCACCCGCCCGCTGTTGTCGGCACCCTGCAGCAACGCCGCATCCACGCCATAGCCGACGCTCGCCGGCAGGTTGGCGCGGATCAGCGCACCATCGGCCTGCGACACGCCCAGGCTGGGAATGGTGATCGCCGGATCGCTGCCGCCCATGGCCGGCTGCCCGGCGACATTGTTGGCGACCAGCATGCCCGTGGCCCCGGCCGTCTGCACGTTCGCGGCCTTGACCACGAAATTGCAGTTGCCGCGATCCACCAGGGCGATGTTGCCCGCCACCGCGGCGGCGTTGCCGAGCGGCTCGCAACCGTCGGTGGTGCTGACGCCAACATCCAGCGCCGCGACCACGGTGCCGCCGAAATTGGCGGTGGAAGGCACCGGTCCGAAGTTGGCGAAGCCGACGTCGTAGCTGCCTGCGATCACCGCCGGCGCGGTGACCTTCAGTACGCTGCGGTTGTCCAGCACCAGCGCGGCCTGGCCGTTGACGTTGCCGCCGGTCCACACCAGTCGTCCGGTATTGCGCAGCGCGGTGGCGCGTTGCGTGGCGGTCAGCTGCGGGAAGGTCGCCGCCAGCGTGTTGTCGTAGGCGAAGGTGGAATAGATGTCCTGGCGTCCGCTGAGGAAACCGCCGGCCGAGTTGGTGAAGCCCTGGAAGCCCAGGCCGTGGCCGATCTCGTGCATCACCACGTTGAGGAAATTGATCTTGCCGGCCGGCGTGTTGCCGTCCAGTCCGTAGTACCAGTCCTGGCCGGTCAGGCAGTTGGGATTGACGCCGATGTCGCCGTTGAAGCGCGAGTTGATGTCGATGAAGCCGGGATTGAGATCACTGCCGGCCAACGAGTCCGCCAACGCCGAGGAGTACCAGGTGTTGGGCACCACGCCGGGCGCGAAATCGGAGAACACGAACGTGGTGCCGGCCGAGCCGAGCGTCGCGCTGGTCGGCGTGCACGCCAGCGGCTGGAAGCTGGCACCGACATAGATGGTGACATCGCTCTGCAGCACCGAACCCCACAGATCCATCGCGAACTGGTAGGCGAGGGTACGCTGGGCGCCGAGTGTGGTGCCGGGGTTGAATCCTTCGGGCGCCTTCGGAGTGGGATCGTCCAGGCCCAGTCCGGTGCCGGCGTCGCCGCTGACCAGGACCAGATCGGCGGCGGTCGCCGGCAAGGCGCAGGCAAGGGCCGCCAGCAGGGCGGCGCGCAACGGGATCATCCTATTCATCGCTGGCCTCCTTCGCCTGCGGCAGCTTCGATGCGTCGTCGGCGTGGCCCACGCGCAACTGGCCATCCGCGCCGCGGACGATCATCAGGTCGGTCATGCTGCTTTCCGGTACCGGCTGGGCCACGCCGCCAGCGGGCAGCCGACGCTGGCCGGCCTGCGCCTCGGTCTCGGTGGCGGGAGCCACGAAGCCCTTCTTGCCCGTGCCCGGTGGTTCGGCGCGACGCGCCTTGGCGGCGGTACCGCGCGACTGTTCACTGAGCTGCCGGCGTTCTTCCTGGGTCAGTGGCCGCAGCTTGCCGGTCCTGGGGTCGATGGCGACCTTGCTGTCGACGGCGGTGGCGTCGGTCTGGGCGGGCGTCGCCGCGGACGGCGCGGATTGGGGACTGGCCTGGGCGGTCAGGCAGACGGCGAAACCCGCCAGCAGCCACCAGGACGGATGCGAGTGCTTCATGAGGCGCTCCATTGCAGGACAACAGGGACGCCTGCGCCCACCGGATCGCGACGGCCCGGGTACAAGGACGCAGGGGCGGACGGCGCCGGGCAAATGCAACGGGGGAACCCGGCGGGCGCAGTCTGCGCCGCGCCGCCGGGCGCTTCAATCAATGGCGATTACGTTCCGGACGGACGGATCAGACGATGCCGCCGCCCAGCATCAGGCGGCCGATGGCGACCACGATGACGATGCCGTTGAGGACCAGGCCGGTCTTGGCGCGGCCACGGTTGCCGGCGGAGGTGAACAGGACGCCGGTGGCGGCGATGATCGCGCCCACCGCCGCGAACGGAATCAGGAACCAGTTGCCCCACCCCAGCAGCGGGATCAGGGCCAGCACCATCCAGATCATCGCGACGATGCCCCACAGCAGACTGATCAGACCCATCGATGTCGTCTCCGCGCCGGAAAGGGCCGGCGATGTCCCGAGTATGGGTGCGGCGTGGCGGCGATCAAGCCACCAGGCCGTGCATGCCTTCGATTTCGACCCGCAGCTCGCGCCGGCACACATCGCCAAGCAGCATCAGGTAGGGCACGTCGCCGCCCAGTCGCGCCGCCAGTTGGGCCGCGACGTCTTCGGCGTCTTCGGCGTCGCGCACGTAGACCTTCAGCCGCGCCGAGGCGTCCAGGTGCGCGGGCAGCTGCGGGCGCAGCCCGCGCGCCGCGCCGATCAGGCTGTCCAGGTTGGTCAGGGTCTCGTCCAGCTGCGCCTTCAGCGAATCGGTGTGTTGCGAGGCGTGGCCGACGATGGCGGCGGTGCCGGACAGGAACAGCGGCAACGCCGGCGCCGAGGTCGGCAGCAGCGCGCGGGCGAAGCTCGGGGACTGCGGGCCGTACTCGCGCGGGTAGCGGTAGGCGCTGACCTGGCGCGGATTCTCCAGCGGCGTGCCGGCCACGCGCGCGCTCAACCAATACACCTGCAGCACGCGGCGGCCGTCGCGGCTGCCGACGGCGGTGGCCGCCGGCAGGGTGCCGGTGTCGAACGGCCCCAGCCCGCGCACGCGGCCGACGCAGAACTGGCGATAGCGCTCGTGGTCGCCCTCGCCCAGGATGATCGCGTCGAGGTAGTTCCAGATGCGCAGCAGGTGCGGGTAGCCGCTGGCCTGCCAGAAGTCGGTCAGGCGGCGGTAGACGAGCTCGCCCGCCAGCAGGATGCCGCCTTCGGGTTCCTCCATTTCCAGCACACCGAACTGCAGTTCGCCGTCGCTGGCCCAGTGGACGCCGTCGTCGGTGACACCGGAGGAGACCGCGCCCGCCGAGCGCCAGACTTCCAGGCATGCGGTGCCATGGAGCGGCTGCAGCGGAACGTGCAGGTAGCGGGGGTCGGACACCTGGCCGCGGGTGGGCGCGGCATCGCCGAAACCGAAGATCGCGAGGGTGTCCGGCCGATCCAGCTCGCGGGCCAGCGAAGCGACGGGGACATGGTCGACCGCCAGCCGTGCGGTGCTGGGCCGGAAGTCGGGGACGACGCTCATCTTTCGGTACGGATACGCATGAACAGGCCGTCATGATACCGCGCGGCCCGGGGATCCCGGCGCGCGATGGCGGATATGCCATATTCAGACCCTGCGGCGGATGATCCGGCGCAAACCACGGGAGTCGTGCCATGTCCGTTCGTCTTGCCGCCATGCTGGGGTTGGCCATCCTGCTGACCGGATGCGCCGGAACGTCCAAGGTGATGCTGGGAACGGCGCGCGCGCCGATCGATCCGGCCCAGGTGCAGGTCTACAGCACCCCGCCCCCGGGTTCGGTGGAAATCGCGCAGCTGGAATCCACCAGCGCGGTCGGTTTCGGCACCCAGGGCCAGACCGATGCCGCGGTCGCCCGGCTCAAGCGCGAGGCCGCGGCGCTGGGCGCCAACGGCGTGGTCCTGATGGGCGTGGGTTCCAGCGGCTCGCCGGTCGGCATGTCGGTGGGCGCCGGCAGTTATGGGCGCCACAGTGGCGGCGGCGTCGGCATCGGCATTCCGACCACCCAGAAACGCGCGGCGGGCGTGGCGATCTACGTGCCGCCGGGCGCGGTGCCGCCGCCGGCGGCCGTTCCGCCCACGCGCTAGGACGCCCGCTTGCGCCTGCCAGGAAGGCTGGCGGTGCTGGCCGGACTGGCCACACTGGTCGTCGCATCCGCCGGCCTCGCCGCCGACAGCGCCTGTTTCGGCACGCCCGGCCAAGGCCGCCTGGAGAACGCGGCGCGTATTCCGCTGTCGGGCGCCAACTTCCAGCCCTACAGTGATCTGGGCGTCCGCCTCGGACGAACCCATGCGCATTCGCGCGTGGTCAGGGTCGTCACCAACGCCTATGGCGCATTGGAAAAATCGATGCCCGGTCGCGTGTTCGTCTACGGCGAATCGGGCTGGGCGCAGGGCGGGCCCCTTCGTCCGCACCGCACCCACCAGAACGGACTGGCGGTGGATTTCATGGTGCCGGTGCTCGACGAATCCGGCCGGTCGGTGCCGCTGCCCACGCGCGTGGGCAACAAATTCGGCTATGGCATCGAGTTCGATCGCCAGGGTCGCCACGGCCCGTATCGCATCGACTACGAAGCCATTGCCGAACACCTGTTCGCGGTGCATGCCGCCGCCCGCCGCGAAGGCATCGCGGTGGATCGGGTCATCTTCGATCCGGCGTTGATTCCGGCCCTGTACCGCACCCGCCGCGGCGACTTCATCCGCCGGCAGGTGCGTTTCATGCCGGGGCAGGCCTGGGTCCGGCACGACGAGCATTACCACATCGACTTCGGGATGGTCTGTCGACCGCTGTCCGATTGAGCCACGCCAGCAGTCGGAAGGTTCCGATGTTCCCGGCTGGGCTTCGAACCTAGAATTGCCGTCCGGCCAGGGAGAGATGATCGCGGATCGGACAATGTCTCGGCGCGGGCGGCTGGCAACGTTTCCAGAGCAGCATTCCGTGACCGACACGCTGTTCTTCGCAATCCAATCGCATTCATGGGGAACAAGATGTACATCCTGGAAATCTGGGCTGGCCCGGTTCCGGATCACTTTGCCGAAAGCAGGATGGTCCTCAGGGCTGCAGCACCTCTGGAAGCCAGCCAGCACGACAATGGTTGCCGGAAGTGAGGTGGCGAAGGGTGCGTGCGGGAGCGACGGGCAAGTGCGGCAAGGCGGCGGCGATCACCCGCGCCTTGCTGGGGTGGGGCTTCGCGATATCCGTGTTCGCCGTTTCGGCGGGCGAGCGCGACCTGCACGACGGCGGTATGGCGCAGGTGTCTGAGCGTGCGACTGGCGCAGGCCCCGTCGCGGAGATCGCGCGGTTGGAGCGCTTGGACGACGCGCGGGCGGTGGCCGACGCAAGGGGCAACGTCACGCTGGCCTGGGTCGAGGGCCCGACCGTGCGCGCCGCTCGCCGTGATGTCGCGCGCGGTGCCTGGAGCGATGCGGTTCGCATCGGCCCGGAACCCACGGCGCGCGGGCAGCTTTCCTTCAACTTGCAGATGGCGCGGGATGCGGCGGGAACGGTGTTTGTGGCCTGGATGCAGGACACTTCGATGGGACGGCATGTCTTCGTTGCGCGTCGCGTCGCGGGGCAAGCGACGTGGACCACGGCACAACGTGTTACCCGCGAAGACAAATCGTTGCAGGCCGGGGTGCATGAATTGGT
Organism: Pseudoxanthomonas sp. 134C1; assembly: GCF_057773065.1. Taxonomy (NCBI): domain Bacteria; kingdom Pseudomonadati; phylum Pseudomonadota; class Gammaproteobacteria; order Lysobacterales; family Lysobacteraceae; genus Pseudoxanthomonas; species Pseudoxanthomonas sp. 134C1. The sequence continues at coordinate 112,020 of NZ_JBYMTH010000001.1, read as the reverse complement.
TCTTCTGGTCGCGCCGGGCGGGGATGCGACGGTGATCTGGTCGGAGATCGTGGACGCGCCGGCTCGCGCGGTGCGGGCTTTGTCCAGCCGTGTCGCGCCCCAGCAGCGCCATGCGCTCCTGGCCGCGCGTTTCGACGCCGCGCGGGAACGCTGGAGCGAGGCGGAGCCCGTGGACCGGCGACGGACGGGATACGGATATGGCGTCAGTACACCGCCCGCCGCGGCCATGGATGGCGATGGCAACGTGACCGTCGCCTGGAACGACCGAGTGGTCGATCGGCCTTTCCTGCTGGCTGCCCGGATCCGCGACGAGTTGAAGACAAGCCGCTTCGACGTCCTGGCCCAGCGCTGGGAGAAGCCGCGAGTCCTCACGCGCTGTGTCAACGAGGTCGCCTGCTCGCCGCGGTTGCGAAGCGATGCCGATGGCACGGCCTGGGCCGCCTGGAGCGAAGTCACGAGACCTCCGCTGGGCCAGGATGTTTTCGTCGCCCACCGTTCCCCGGGGAGCAGACGGTGGTCCGAACCGCAGCGATTGACGGACTGCTGGCAGGACGATTGCGGAGGCGACCTCTACGATCTGGACGTCACGTCATCTGACAGCGTGGCCGTCCTGTGGGCGCGCGCCGACCGCGCCGCGGGCGCGCTGCGCGATCCACAGGGCGCATGGCACCGGGTGCCGGTCACGCCGTGGCCCGCACGCGTATGGTGGCGGGAAGGCGCCGCGCGGTTGTTCGCGCTGGGGGGCGCGGATTTCGACGCGGCGGGGGAATGGAATTCATCACGCGCGCTGGCGCATTACGCGGCGAACGCCGATATGCAGGAAGCGCGGGAATGGCAGGCGGGTGCGGCAGCTCCGATCACCCGGCCGGAGGGACTCGTCCAATACGATGGCTGGCGGATGCGCGCGTTCCATGTCGATGGCATTGGGGCAGTGGTGTCGGCAGGTCGGTTCGCACCGCCCCGCGGACAGCGAAACACGCGCAGTGGCGGGCGCTTCCAGGTGGTGCTGGACCGTTATGACCTGGTGGCCGGGCGCTGGCTGGCTCCCGCTGTCCTGGATGACGTCGAGATACCCGGGAACGCGCTGATCGGATCAGACCCCAGCGGCATGATCCCTTTGGAAACGACGACGCGTGCGGCCCTCATCCTGTGGTGGCACGAGGACGCTGACGGTCTGGTGCTGAAAAGCGCGGACTACCGCTTCTGAGGCGCGTGCCGGTGCGGGTCAGTCCCCGAATTCCCCGGCATCGTCGTCCCCATTCCGCAAATCGATCCGCTGGCCACCCTCGTCCAGGGCCACCACCAGCGTGTCGTATCGCCACTGGCCGGCCTGCTTGCTCGCTTCCACGTACAGCGTGGCCGCGCCGCGGCTGCCCTTGAGCGGAATGGCAAGGTTCGCTTCGCCGGACGCGGCACTGCCATCAATGTTGCCCTGGACGAAATAGCCCGGCGTGATCGGTTCCCCCAGCGCCGCCACCACGGCGGCGTCGGCGCGGGCGCGGGAAAGTCCGGTCTGGTAGGGCTCGGACGATTTCATCATGCCGAACACGAAACTCATGATCGCCAGGATGAACGCGGCGACCAGGGCCATCCCCGTCACCACCAGCGTCGGTACGAACCACTTCCAGTTGCGGCTCCACCAGTTCGGCGGCGGGACGGGGATCTGGTTCATGTCGTCACTCCACGGGCTTCAGGCAACGCTGGAAGAAATCCTCGGTGACCTTCAACCGGTGCAGGTTGTCCTTGCCACGCAGGCCGTGCTTGGCGCCTGGATAGGTCATCAGCTCGAACGGCACCGCGCGTTGCTGCAGGGCGCTCATCAGCTTGGTTGAATTGGTGAACAGCACGTTGTCGTCGGCCATGCCGTGGATCAGCAGCAGCCGCGACTTCAGGCCATCCACATGGGTGAACACCGAACCCTCGCGGTAGCCGTCCACGTTCGACTTCGGCAGATCCATGTAGCGCTCGGTGTAGTGGGTGTCGTACAGGCCCCAGTCGGTGACCGGCGCGCCGGCCACGCCGCAGGTGTAGGCGTCGGAAGCCTTGGCCAGCAGCATCAGGGTCATGTAGCCGCCGTTGGACCAGCCGTACACGCCGATGCGCGACCCGTCCACCCACGGCTGCGACTTCAGGAAATCCACGCCCTTGAGCTGATCGACGACTTCCACCGTGCCCTGCTTGCGGAACAGCGCGTTGCCGAACTTCGCGCCGCGCCGCGGCGTGCCGCGATTGTCCAGCGAGAACACCACGTAGCCATGCTGTGCCAGATACTGATCGAACGTGGGCGCCCAGCTGCGGCTCACGGTCTGGCCGGCCGGGCCGCCATAGACGTACACCACCACCGGATACTTCTTCTTCGGGTCGAAGCCGGTCGGCTTGATCACGCTGTAGTGCAGGGTCTGGCCGTCCTCGGCGGACAGGGTGCCGTACTCGATCGGGCGATGCGCGTCCTTGTACTTGGCATAGGGATGCTGCGGATCCGCCAGATCGTTCTTCACCAGGGCGGTCAGCAGGGTGCCGTCGGCGCGATGCAGTTCCACCTGCGGCGGCGTGGCCGGATTGGACCAGCTGTCGATGTAGACCTCGGCGTTGTCGCTGAAGGCCACGCCGTGCATGCCCTCGGCGCGGGTGACGCGGACGGGCTTGGCGTCGCCGGCCAGGCTGACCGAGTACAGCTGCCGCTCCAGCGGCGAAGCCTCGGTGGCGGTGAAGTAGACCAGGCTCTTGGCCTCGTCCAGCGCGGCCACGTCCTCGACGGTCCAGTCGCCGGAGGTCAGCTGCGCCATCTCCTTGCCGTCCTTGTCGTGCAGGTACAGGTGTTCGAAGCCGCTCTTTTCCGACGACCACAGGATGCGGCCATCCTTGAGGAAGCGCAGGTTGTTGTGCAGCGGAATCCAGGTTCTGCTGGTCTCGGTGATCAGGGTGCGCTGCTTGCCGCTGTCCAGATCCGCTTCGATCAGTTCCAGCGTGCGCTGGTCGCGCGACTGCCGCTGGAAGGTGGGATGGCGCGCGTCGCGCCAGTTCACCCGCGCCAGGTAGATGTCCTTCTCCGCGCCCAGATCCAGCCATTTCGGCGCGCCGCCCTTCGGCGCGATCACGCCCAGCTGGATCAGCACGTTCGGATCGCCGGCGGCCGGATAGCGCTGCTCGATGATGTCGGCGCGATCCGGGTACACCTCGAAGCGCTTCTGGATCGGCACCGGGCTCTCGTCGATGCGGGCGAAGGCGATGGCCGAGTCATCCGGCGCCCACCAGTAACCGGTGTGGCGATCCATTTCCTCGTCGGCGACGAATTCGGCCACGCCGTTGCCGATCGTGTCCGAACCATCGCGGGTCAGCTGGATTTCCTTGCCGCTGGCCAGATCGATCACCCACAGGTTGCGCTCGCGCACGAAGCTGACGAAACCGCCCTTCGGCGACACCTTGGGGTCGGTGGCGAAGCCGCCACCGCGGGTCAGTTTGCGCACCGCGTCGATACCGCTCTTGCCCAGGTCGTACAGGTACAGCTCGCCGCCCAGCGGGAACAGCAGGCGCTGTCCGTCCGGTGAGAACTGGTAATCGACGATGCCCGACAGCGCGGCGATGCGCTGGCGCTCGCGGCGCGCCTTTTCCTCGTCGCTCAGGATCTCGGTCCCGGGCAGCACCAACTTGGAATCCACCAGCATCCGGGTCTGCCCGCTGGCAATGTTGTATTCCCAAAGGTCCAGCTGGAAACGGTTGTCCTGCTTGCCGCGCAGGAAGGTCACCCGCTTGCCGTCCGGCGAGGTCTTGGCCTTCATCAACGACGGACCGGACAGCGAAGCGTCGCCAGCCAGGGCTTCCAGGGTGAGTTTTTCGGCGTGGGCGGCGGGCATGGCGGCAATCTGGCAGGTGGCCGTCAGGCAGGCGGCCAGGAAAAGTCCGGTCAACGGGTGGGCGAGCGCTTTCTTCATGACTTCACGGGTCCTTGGTTGAACAGGTGTTTGCGTTCTTCATCGGTGAGCGGCTGGCCGGCATTGGGATTGACCTGCGTGCGCAGCGCATAGGCGCGCCGGGTGGCGGGGCGTGCGGCGATGCTTTCATGCCAGCGTCTCAGATTCGGGAACGCCTCGAAATCCGGCGGCAGCTTGTCGTAGGCGCGGATCCATGGATGGCTGGCCATATCGGCGATGCCGTACTCCTCGCCGGCGAGATAGGCGCTCTCCGCCAGGCGCTTGTCCATCACGCCATGCAGGCGGGCGACCTCGCGGCCATAGCGTTCGATGGCGTACGGAATCGGCTCCGGCGCGTAGACATTGAAATGGCCCATCTGCCCGGTCATCGGGCCCAGTCCGCCCATCTGCCAGAACAGCCATTCCAGGGCGGCGATGCGGCCGCGCGGCGTCGCCGGCAGGAAGCGGCCGGTCTTCTCGGCCAGGTACAGCAGGATCGCGCCGGACTCGAACACGCTCTGCGGCGCACCGCCGTCGGCCGGCGCGTGATCGACGATCGCCGGCATCTTGTTGTTGGGGGAAATGGCCAGGAAGTCCGGCTTGAACTGATCCCCGGCGCCGATGTTGACCGGCTTGAGGGTGTAGGCAAGCCCGGCTTCTTCCAGGAACAGGGTGATCTTGTGGCCGTTGGGGGTCGGCCAGTAGTACAGATCGATCATCGCGGGGGCCCCGGAGCATGAAAGCGCCGAGTGTAACGCCGCCTGCGGGTTGGCAGCAGGGGATCGGCCCGGTAACCTGCGCCCTTTCCCGAGCATTGCATCCGACGCCCATGTCGCAACAGACCCCCGCGCGCCTTGGTTTCCTGCCGAACCTGATTTTCGCCTCCCGCTGGCTCCAGTTGCCGCTGTACCTCGGGCTGATCGTGGCCCAGGCGGTCTACGTGTTCCTGTTCCTGAAGGAACTCTGGCACCTGATCCATGGCGCCAACACCCTGACCGAGCAGGGCATCATGCTGCTGGTGCTGGGCCTGATCGACGTGGTGATGATCTCCAACCTGCTGGTGATGGTCATCGTCGGCGGCTACGAGACCTTCGTATCGCGACTGCGCCTGCACAATCATCCGGACCAGCCGGAGTGGCTGAGCCACGTCAACGCCAGCGTGCTGAAGGTGAAGCTGGCGATGGCGATCATCGGCATCTCCTCCATCCACCTGCTCAAGACCTTCATCGGCGCGGGCGAGCTGGGCCTGCCGCCGTGTGGTTCGCAGGAACATCTGAACGCGCTCTCCACGGTCGCCACCGCGCTGAAGGCGGGCTACGACCTGGGCGCGGTGAAATGCACGTCCGTCACCTCGGTCGGCGTGATGTGGCAGACCATCATCCACGGCGCGTTCATCCTTTCGGCCATCGGCATCGCCTACACCGACAAGGTGATGAGCAGCATCGCTCCCAAGCGCGAGCACGCCGCCGCCCACTGAGGCGCACTCCGACGGAGCTTCCACCTCGGTGTCCTGTAAAATGCCGCGGTGGATGTCTCTCACCTACTCGATGATCTGAACCCGGCGCAGCGCGAGGCCGTCTCCGCGCCGCCGGGCCATTACCTGGTCCTGGCCGGCGCCGGCTCCGGCAAGACGCGCGTGCTCACCCACCGGATCGCCTGGCTCAACGAAGTCGAAGGCGCGCCGACCCATGGCATCCTGGCGGTGACCTTCACCAACAAGGCCGCCGGCGAGATGCGCGCGCGCGCGGACCTGCAACTGCGCAACGGCAGCCGCGGCATGTGGATCGGCACCTTCCACGGGCTGGCCCACCGCCTGCTGCGCCTGCACTGGCAGGAAGCGAAGCTGCCGGAAACCTTCCAGGTGCTGGACAGTGACGATCAGATCCGCCTGGTCAAGCGGGTGGTACAGCAGCTGGAACTGGACGAGGCACGGTTCCCGCCGCGCCAGATCGCCTGGTGGATCAACGCGCAGAAGGACGAGGGCCGGCGCGCCGAGCATCTGCAGCCGGGCGAGGACATCTGGGCCGACACCCTGCGCCGCGCCTACATGCTGTACCAGGAACGCTGCGATCGCGCGGGCCTGGTCGATTTCGCCGAACTGCTGCTGCGCGCGCACGAGCTGCTGCGCGACAACCCGGCGCTGCTGGCGCACTACCGCCACCGTTTCCGCGAGCTGCTGATCGACGAATTCCAGGACACCAACGCCATCCAGTACGCCTTCGTGCGGGTGCTGGCCGGCGACACCGGCCACGTGTTCGTGGTGGGCGACGACGACCAGGCCATCTACGGCTGGCGCGGCGCCAAGGTCGAGAACGTGCAGCGCTTCCTCAAGGATTTCCCGCAGGCGCGCACCATCCGGCTGGAACAGAACTACCGGTCCAGCGCCAACATCCTCAATGCCGCCAACGCGGTGATCGCACACAATCCTGGCCGCATCGGCAAGCAACTGTGGACCGACAGCGGCGACGGCGAACCGATCGATCTCTACGCGGCCTACAACGAAATCGACGAAGCCCGCTTCGTGGTCGAGCGCATCCGCCAGTGGGTGCGCGACGGCGGCAGCCTCAACGACGCGGCCATCCTCTACCGCAGCAACGCCCAGTCGCGGGCGTTCGAAGAGACCCTGCTGTCGGAACAGGTGCCGTACCGGGTCTACGGCGGCATGCGCTTCTTCGAGCGCGCCGAAATCAAGGACACCCTGGCCTACCTGCGGCTGATGGCCAACCGCGATGACGATGCGGCGTTCGAGCGCGCGGTCAACACGCCCGCGCGCGGGATCGGTGACCGCACCATGGACGAAGTGCGCAGATTGGCCCGCACCGATGCGTTGTCGCTGTGGCAGGCCGCGCGCCGGCTGGCCGGCGGAACGGAGCTGGCGGCGCGCGCGCGCAACGCGCTGGCGGGTTTCCTGTCGCTGGTCGACACGCTGGCCGTCGAAACCGGCGAGCTGCCGCTGCAGGATCGCATCGACCACGCGCTGATGCGTTCGGGCCTGCGCGAGCACTATGCCGCCGAGAGCCGCGGCCAGCTGGATTCGCGTACCGACAACCTGGACGAACTGGTGTCGGTGGCTTCGCGTTTCGTCCGCACCGACGACGAGGACAGCGAAGGCATGACCGATCTGGTCGCCTTCCTCGCCTATGCCGCGCTGGAAGCCGGCGAAGGCCAGGCCCAGGCGGGCGAGGACGGCGTGCAGCTGATGACCCTGCACTCGGCCAAGGGCCTGGAGTTCCCGCTGGTGTTCCTGGCGGGGCTGGAAGAAGGCCTGTTCCCCAGCAACAAATCACTGGACGAGAGCGGCCGGCTGGAAGAGGAACGCAGGCTCGCCTATGTCGGCATCACCCGCGCGCGGCAGAAGCTGGTGCTCAGCTTCGCCGAGGCGCGCCGCCTGCATGGCCAGGACATGTACGGCATTCCCTCTCGGTTCCTGCGCGAGATCCCCACGTCGCTGCTGAACGAGGTGCGTCCGCGCGTGCAGGTATCGCGTCCGGCGGCCAGCTATGGCCCGCGTCGGGATCTGGGCCATGCCGCCGTGGAGTCGCCCACGCTCAAGCTCGGCCAGAACGTCGTGCACGCGAAATTCGGGCGCGGTGTGGTAACTGACTACGAAGGCAGCGGCGCGCATGCGCGCGTGCAGGTCAGTTTCGACGAGGAAGGCAGCAAGTGGCTGGTGCTCGCCTACGCCAATCTGCAGGCGGTGTAGCACCCTTGGATTGATTCCGATCAAGGCATGGCGAGGCGTTCCAGCGTGTAATGGTTCCACCCCATGACGACGGAGGTATCCCCATGTATCAACGCATCCTGATAGCGACCGATGGTTCGGAGCTGGCGATGAAGGGCGTGGAGCAGGGGCTGGTGCTGGCCAGCCAGCTCAAGGCGCAGGTCGCCGTGGCGACCGTCAGCGAACCCATCGTCACCGGGTTCGACGATGCCCTGGGCTGGGGCGCGGCCAACCGCTTCTCCACCGAGTACCAGAAGGCCCAGGACGAAGCGGCGCAGCGGATCTTCGAGGAAGTCACCCGGCGCGCGCAGGCGCATGGCCTGGTAATCACACCGGTGCACATCCGCGACCGCTACGCGGCCGAAGGCGTCATCGAGGCCGCCGCCGAGCAGAAGGCGGATCTGATCGTGATGGCTTCGCACGGTCGGCGTGGCCTTGGCCGCCTGCTGATCGGCAGCCAGACCCATGAAGTGCTGACCCACAGCCACGTGCCGGTGCTGGTGGTGCGCTGATTCTCACCGCGCGGCCTGTGGCCGCGGGCTTTCCGATGCCTCGCGACAGGGATGGGCCTTCTCTCCCCGGTCCCTGCGAGATGGAAGGCTCGCGGCCACAGGCCGCGCACATGAATTCCTTCCCCCGCCTGCGGGGGAAGGTGCCCGAAGGGCGGATGGGGGCACGCGCCGGAACTAGGCGTCTTCTTCCCGTCGCGGGAAGGGCATCACGAACCCGTAAACCGCCATCCGCGACCGAAACCGCGACTCACCAGCCGTAGATCTTCCAGTACACCGGCGACACCGGGCCTTCGCCCTTGCTCTTGTCCAGCCGGCCGTCGCCGTTCTCGTCGATGAGGTAATAGGCCGGACCGCGTGACGGCGTCACCTTGACCATGCGCAGTTGGCCGGCCACGCGGTATTCCTCGATCACGTCGCCATTGGGTTCGGTGCGGACCGCGACCTGCGCGTCGGCGAGATCCACGGCCGGATCGTCCTGGGCACCGCCCATCGATGCGCAGCCCGCCAGCAGCAACACGGCGAGTGCGGCGGGCGCCAACATCATGCGGGACATCGCGGACTCCTGGAGAATGACCGATGCCGGGATTATGCGCCAATCACCGCATCGGTGCCGTGACGCCGCAGCCACGTCGGAGCGTAGAATCGCCGCATGAAACGATTAGTCCTGATCGACGGCTCCAGCTACCTGTTCCGCGCGTTCCACGCGCTGCCGCCCCTCACCAACGCCTCAGGCGAACCGACCGGCGCGCTGTTCGGCGTGGTCAACATGCTGCGCGCCACGCTCAAGGAACGGCCGGACTACGTGGCGTTCGTGCTGGACGCCAGCGGACCGACCTTCCGCGACGCGCTGTACCCCGAGTACAAGGCCAACCGGCCGCCGATGCCGGAGGAACTGCGCGCACAGGTCGAGCCGATGCGCCGGATCGTGCAGGCGTTGGGATTTCCGCTGCTGTGCGTGGACGGCGTGGAGGCCGACGACGTGATCGGCACGCTGGCGCTGCAGGGCGCGGCGCAGGGCCTGGACGTGACGATTTCCACCAGCGACAAGGATTTCGCCCAACTGGTGCGGCCGGGTGTGACGCTGGTCAACACGATGAGCGGCAGCCGGATGGATTCGGCCGAGGCGGTGATGGAGAAGTTCGGCGTGCGGCCGGAGCAGATCGTCGATTTCCTCGCCCTGATGGGCGACACGGTCGACAACGTGCCGGGCGTGGAGAAGTGTGGTCCCAAGACCGCGGCCAAATGGCTGGGCGAGTACGGCACGCTGGATGCGGTGATGGGCGCCGCGGAGGGCATCAAGGGCAAGATCGGCGAGAACCTGCGCGCCGCGTTGCCGCGGCTGCCGTTGAATCGCGATCTGGTCACCATCAAGACCGACGTCGCGCTGGAGGGCGGCCCGGACACGCTGGCCCTGCGCGAGCGCCATGTCGAGGAACTGCGCGAGCTGTACGCGCGCTATGGCTTCAACCAGGCGTTGAAGGAACTGGAGGGCGGCGCCGCGACCGGGGCCGCGCTCCCCGAGAAGGAGCCCGGACGCGCCCGGGGAACCGGCTTCGTGTCCGGATCGGCGCCCGCCGATGCGCCGGTGGACGCGGCGCTGTCCGCCCCCGGGCAGTACGAGGCCGTGCTGACCGAGGCGCAGCTGGACGCCTGGATCGCGCGCCTGGCGGCGGCGACCGAATTCGCCTTCGATACCGAAACCGACAGCCTCGACGCGATGCAGGCCAATCTGGTCGGCCTCAGCTTCGCGGTGGAACCGGGCAAGGCCGCCTACGTGCCGCTGGGCCACACCTACCCGGGCGTGCCCGCGCAGCTGGATCGCGACGCGACCCTGGCGAAGCTGGCGCCGCTGTTCGCCGATCCCGGCCGGCCCAAGCTGGGCCAGCACGGCAAGTACGACCTGCACGTCCTGCGCCGTCACGGCGTCGAGGTACAGGGTTATGCCGACGACACGATGCTGGAGAGTTTCGTGCTCAATTCCGGCAGCAACCGTCACGACATGGACAGCCTGGCGAAGCGTTTCCTCGGCTACGACACCATCAAGTACGAGCAGGTCGCGGGCAAGGGCGCCAAGCAGATCCCGTTCTCGCAGGTCGCGCTGGACGATGCCACCGGCTACGCCGCCGAGGACGCCGACGTGACCCTGCGGTTGCACCGGGTGATGGCGCCGAAGCTGGCGGACGAACCCGGCCTGCTGGGCGTCTACCGCGACATCGAAATGCCGCTGGTGCCGGTGCTGGCCCGGATCGAGGCCAACGGCGTGCGCATCGACGGCGACGAACTGCGCCGGCAGAGCGCGGACCTGTCCAAGCGCATGCTGGCCGCGCAGCAGAAGGCCACCGAACTGGCCGGACGCACTTTCAACCTGGATTCGCCCAAGCAGTTGCAGGCGCTGCTGTTCGATGAACTCAAGCTGCCGGCGGTGCTGAAGACCCCGACCGGCCAGCCCAGCACCAATGAGGAGGCGTTGGAGGCGATCGCCGACCAGCACGAGCTGCCGCGCGTCATCCTGGAGTATCGCGGGCTGGCCAAGCTGCGCAGCACCTACACCGACAAGCTGCCGGAGATGGTCAATCCGGAAACGGGCCGCGTGCATACCAGCTACCACCAGGCCGGCGCCGCCACCGGCCGCCTCTCGTCGACCGACCCGAATCTGCAGAACATCCCGATCCGCACCGAAGACGGCCGCCGCATCCGCAAGGCCTTCGTGGCGCCGCCGGGACGCAGGCTGATCGCCTGCGACTATTCGCAGATCGAGCTGCGGATCATGGCGCACCTGTCGGAGGATCCCGGCCTGGTGCGGGCATTCGAGTCCGGCGCCGATATCCACAAGGCGACCGCGGCCGAAGTGTTCGGCCGGCGACTGGAGGACGTCAGCTCCAACGAGCGCCGCGCGGCCAAGGCGATCAACTTCGGCCTGATGTACGGCATGAGCGCGTTCGGACTGGCGCGCCAGCTGGGCATCGGCCGGGGCGAGGCCCAGGACTACATCGCGCTGTACTTCAGCCGTTACCCGGGCGTGCGCGACTTCATGGAGCGTACCCGCCAGCAGGCGCGCGAACACGGCTACGTGGAGACCGTGTTCGGCCGTCGCCTGTATCTGGAGTACATCAACAAGGGCACCCAGGGGCAGCGTGCCGGCGCCGAACGGGCCGCGATCAACGCACCGATGCAGGGCACCGCGGCGGACATCATCAAGCGGGCGATGATCGCGGTGGACGGCTGGCTGGCCGATCACCGCGAGCGCGCGCTGATGATCCTGCAGGTGCACGATGAACTGGTGTTCGAGGCCGATGCCGATTTCGTGCCCACGCTGGTGGCCGAGGCCGGTGCGCGGATGTCGTCGGCGGCGCAACTCATCGTTCCGCTGGTGGTCGACAGCGGCGTCGGCGACGACTGGGATCAGGCGCATTGACATCGATTTGGACGTCCAAATCGGGAAACCCGTTGGGAACCAGAAACTTGCGCCGCGGATGTCGAAAAAGGGTGCGATTTCAATTTCTGAACTAGTCAGTTCAATAAAATGAATGCGACCTTAATTCCACGGATTCTTAACGGTAATCTTCACGAACCATCCATGTGGGAAATGGTCAGATAACTCGCGACAGATGCAACGTCTGTCGCGGATCTCTCCCATCCCCTGGAGCGATCTCCCCGGAACGGCGACCCCTCCCCAGGTCCCGTTCCCCTGGCCCCGATGACCCCCCCCTGGTCTTCGGGGCTTTTTATTTGCGGGCTCCCCGCGCGAAGCGGGCGCGCTAACGTGTCGCCATCCCGAACGGAGCGGCGAACATGGATTCCTTCCTGCATCAAACCTTCAACCTGTCGATGCCCTGGTGGGGCTTCATCGCCCGCGCGGTGATCGTCTACTTCGCGCTGCTGGTGATGATCCGGGTATCGGGCAAGCGCACGATGGGCCAGTTCACGTCGTTCGACATGCTGCTGGTGGTGCTGCTGGGCAACGCGGTGCAGAACGCGCTGCTGGGCGAGGACGCGTCGGTGGGCGGCGGCCTGCTGCTGGCGGGCACACTGATGGCGATCAACTGGCTGGTGGGGCTGGGCTCGGCGCGCAACCGCCGGTTCGAGGCGCTGGTGGAAGGCTCGCCGGTGCTGCTGGCGCGCGAGGGCAAGGTCTACAAGGACGTCCTGCGGCGCGAGCTGATCAGCCGCGAGGATTTCGACAAGGCGATGCGCGAGGCGGGCATTGATGCGATCGACGAGATCCATCTGGCGGTGCTAGAAACCAACGGACACATCACGCTGGTGACGCGACATGCGTGATGGCCGCCCCGCGTCGGCTTCCCCGGAGACATCCGCAGGGAAACCGCGAAGCTCCCGGCCTCAGGCCAGTTCGTTCAGCCAGTCGCGCGGGCGCAGGTAGTCCTGCAGGCGCTGCTCCGCGCTGCCGGCTTCGGGCCGGTAGCCGTATTCCCAGCGGACATGGGGCGGCAGGCTCATCAGGATCGATTCGGCGCGGCCGCCGCTCTGCAGGCCGAACAGGGTGCCGCGGTCGTAGACCAGGTTGAATTCCACGTAGCGGCCGCGGCGATACAGCTGGAACTCTCGCTCGCGCTCGCCATGCGGCATGTCCTTGCGGCGTTCGACGATGGGGAGGTAGGCATCGAGGAAGCCGTCGCCCACCGCGCGCAGGTAGGCGAAATCGCGATCGAAATCCTGTCCCAGATCGTCAAAGAACAGGCCGCCGACGCCACGGGTCTCGCTGCGGTGCTTCAGGAAGAAATACTCGTCGCACCAGTGCTTGTGCGCGTCGTAGCGCGCCTGCCCGCCAAAGGGCTCGCACAAGTCGCGCGCGGTGCGGTGCCAGTGCAACACATCCTCGTCGAACGGATAGAACGGGGTCAGGTCGAATCCGCCGCCGAACCACCATGCCACCGCCTGCCCATCGCGCTCTGCGCGGAAGTGGCGAACGTTGGCGTGGGTGGTCGGCAGAAAGGGATTGCGCGGATGGAACACCAGCGAAACGCCGACCGCGCGCCACGACGCGCCGGCCAGTTCGGGACGGTGCGCCGAGGCGGACGGCGGCAGCTTGCTGCCGGAGACATCCGAAAACCCGATGCCGGCCTGTTCGAACACGCCGCCGCCGCGCAGCACGCGGGTGCGGCCGCCACCGCCCTCCGGCCGGCTCCAGAGATCCTCCTGGAAGCGGGCCTGCCCGTCGGCCGCCTCGATGGCGGCGCAGATGCGGTCCTGCAGGTCGGTGAGATAGTCGCGGACGGGCATGATGTCGTTCATGCCCGCCATTCTAACGGCGAGGCGCCATCGCCGCCGCTCCAGGGAACGGCGCGACGGCGCCGGCCGATCGTCAGGGCGCCGTTTCGTCTTCTTCCGGCGCGTCTTCGCCGGCTTCCTGCTCCAGTTCGCGGAGCGCGTCCTGCAGCGCGCGGCCGACGCCCATCTGTTCCCAGTTGGAGGTTTCCAGCACGTCGCAGGCGACGTGGCGCTCATCCTTGGCGCACAGGCCCCGCATCGATTCGATGACGGACTCGTCGCCGGTTTCCGCATGGGCCCGGGTCAGGTTCTCGCAACCCACACGCACGCCCGCCGCGCAGATCCGCAGGTAGTGCGGCTGCGCGGCGGCCCAGTTGCCGGCCAAGGCCTGCACATGTCCCAGCGCGTTGCAGCCCTGCAGTTTGCCGGCCTTGCAGCAGGCATCGGCGCCGCCGGGCTGACTGATGGTGGGGCAGTCCTCGACCAGCGGATGCTCGACGAACTGGCGCGGCGGGGCACAGCGATCCGCACCGCCCTCGCCACGCCGGTAGACCGCGTAGCGGTTCCAGCTGTCCAGTCCGAGCAGGCGGTCACCGCCAATCACCTTGAACACGAAATCGCCGCCCTTGTCATGGCGGATGCGGATCAGCCCGTTCTCCAGACGCGCGCGCATGATGCTGCCGAAGCCGCCTTCGACCCGGCCGGCGTCGCCAAAGCCGAGCTCGGACATCAGCCCACTCTCCGCCGCGTAGTCGCCGCAGGGCAGCGCGACGGGCGCGGCGGCGATCAGATCGGCGGCGGTCAATGCCGCCAACGGTGTCGCCTTGCCGCAGGCTTCCTTGTCCTGTCCGCGCTCGCAGGCGACGGAAAGTGCGCTGCGCGCGTCGAGGTAACGCCCGCCACTCCACAGCTTCTCTGCGGCTTCACCGCAGACCTTGGCCGAGCCACCGCGCTGGCAGAGTGCGAGGCTGCGGTCCAGGTGCGCCGCCGAAAGCGGTACATCGTCCGCGTACATACCCTTGAACGCATCGGCGAACGCGCGGGTGAGCGCCTGCTTGGCCTTTTCCTCGCAGGCGGTTGCGGAGTAGGCCGGGTCGCCTTCGATGCATTCCGGCGGTGGCGATTCCGACGCGGTGTCGTCACCCGCCTGTCCGTCGGCGGTGTCCTGGAAACCCTCGATCAGCGCGACACAGGCGAACGCCAGGCCTTCCTGTTCGCACCAGCGCGTCAGGGTTGTCTCGTCGGCGTCGAGCCTGGCGTCGAAGCAGCCCGCCAGATCCGCGCGGCAGCTTCCGGCGGGCGCCGGTGGCGGCGACGCGCACCGCGCGGGTTCCGCCAGCGTGTACACCTCGCTCATTTCGGTACGCAACACCCGATCACCGGACTCCGGCATCCAGGTCTCGCTGTAGGCGCTTGCCAGATCGAAGACGGTGATCCCGCCGTCGGCCCGGGTGTGATGGGCCAGCGGACGCGGCGCCTGGTAGTCGGTGTACTCGGTCGCGGTCGAAGCGCTGTCGATGCGGAGTTCGCGACTGCCGTCGGCGCTGCGGTAAACACCGCACGCGGGTGCCGCGACCGCGAGGAGCGGCAGGCTGACAAGGAAGGCGCAGGCGGCGCGCAGGGCCAGCGTCCGTGCAAATGACATGTAGACACACTCGTTTCGGGGGGAAATGCACGCCAGTATATCGACGGCATCCCGCCCCGATGTGTCAGCGGAACTCCGCGCGCACCCCGGGCGTGCACAGTTTCCATGCGATGGCGCCGTGCAGAAGCGCCATCGCCAGCGCACCGCCATACATCAGCGCGCGCATCGCGGCCTGCATGTTCGCCAGCAGGGGATCGACATCGGCGGGCTCCATGCCGGCCTGGAGGGTCAGATCGGCGAGGAGCCGATCGAAAGCGAACGCGCCGGCGAATGCGAGCAGCGCGCCAGCGGCCAGCAGGACGATGAAACCGAACCGTCCCCATTCCCGTCGTTGCAGCAGCCCCCAGGAGGCCACCGCCCACAGCGCCGAAGACATTACGGACAGCAGCAACAACAGGCCGATGTGATCGAACATCCACGGCAGCGGCGGCGGCAATGCCACGCCGGAGGCGCCGGCGGCAAAGGTGTCCAGCAGGCTCCGATCCACCGGAGCCGCCAGCAGCATCGCGCCCTGCAGGATGCCGGTCACCACGCCCAGCAGCGCCAGCCCCAGCGAGAGCCAGGCCATGATCGTGACGAACTGCGAGCGGGTCACCGGCGGCATGGGCGGTTACTTCAGGTTGTTCTCGAACAGCTTGAGCACGCGCTTGTACTCGTCCAGCCACGAGTCGGCACGGGTGAAGCCGTGGCGCTCCAGCGGATACGGGGCGAGTTCCCAGTTGTCCTTGTGCAGTTCGATCAGCTTCTGGGTCAGCACCACGGAGTCGCGGAAGAACACGTTGTCGTCGATCATGCCGTGCGCGATCAGCAGGTGGTCCTGCAGACCGGCGGCGTATTCGATCGGCGAGGACGCGCGATAGGCCTGCGGATCCAGCTCGGGCGTGTTGAGGATGCTGGCGGTGTACTCGTGGTTGTACTGGGTCCAGTCGACCACCGGCCGCAGCGCGGCGCCGGCCTTGAACACGCCCGGTTTGCGGAACAGCGCCATGAAGGTCATGAAACCGCCATAGGAACCGCCATAGATGCCGGCGCGATCGCGATCGCCCTGGCGGGTCTCGACCAGCCAGTCCAGCCCGTCCAGGTAGTCCTCCAGTTCCGGATGGCCCATGTTGCGGTAGATCGCCGTGCGCCAGTCGCGGCCATAGCCTTCACTGGCGCGGTAATCGAGATCCAGCACGATGTAGCCACGCTGCACCAGCAGGTTGTGGAACATCTGTTCGCGGAAGTAAGTGGGATAGCGATGGTGCACGTTCTGCAGATAGCCGGCGCCGTGCACGAACATCACGATCGGATAGCGCTTGCCGGGTTCCATCACCTTGGGACCGTAGTACTTGCCCCATACCTTGCCTGCGCCGTGCTTCGACGGCACCTGCACGATTTCCGGCTGGATCCATTCGCGGGCCTTGAACGCCGGGGTGCGGGTATCGGTGAGCGCGGTCGGCGTGCCGCCGGCCGCGTCGAGCACCGACAGTTGGGTGGGAACGTAGGCGCTGGAATGCGCCACCAGCAGGCGGCGGTCGTCCGGCGACAGCGCGAAGCGTTCCACGCCGTCCAGCGCGGTGACCTCGGTGACCGCGTCACTGGCCAGATCGAGCCGGCACACTTCGTAGTCGCCGGGCGCGGTCCGGTTGCACAGGAAGAAGAAACCGCGGCCGTCGGCGGTGGGTACCGGCGAGGTCGCTTCCCAGTCGCCACGGGTGCGCTGGCGTGGCTTGCCGTCGCCCTGCACGGTGTACAGGTGCGAATGGCCGGACTGCTCGGACAGCAGCCAGAGGCTGCCATCGGGCAGCCAGCCGAACTCGTTGTTGTTCCAGTTGATCCAGGCCGGATCGGTCAGCCGGTGGCGCGGCTGCAGGCGCGCGTTGGCGAGATCCACCGTGGCGATCCAGCGATCCTTGTTGTCGATGGAATGCATCTGCACGGCGACCTGGCGGCCATCGTCGCTCCACGCGATCGCGGCGGTGGATTCGCTTTCCACCCGCACCGGGCGATTGCCCTTCAGCGGATCCTTGCCCGCCACCTTGCGCAGGGCCGCCATCGGATCCTCGGCGATGCCGGGCAGCGCGTCGTAGCCGAGCGGGCGAACCGTGCCCGCCGCCACATCCACCAGCCACAGCGACTGCGGCACCGGATCGTTGCGTCCCACGCGGGTGCGCACATTCTGGAATTCCTCGTAGCCGGACTCGGTGACATACATCGGCATCTTGCCTTCCTGGCCTTCGTCCGCGCCCTTGGCCTGGGTCACCACCACCATCCAGCGGCCATCCGGCGACATCGCGCTGTCGGCGATGGCGACATCGGCGCCCAGGTAGACCGGGCCCGGCGCGCGGCTGCCGTCGGCCTTGCGCCAGGTGGCTTCCTGCTGGCGCGCCGCCTCGCGCTGGGCGCGATCCCGCGCCAGTGTTTCCAGCGTGCGCAGTTGCTGTTCGCGCAAGGCGTCGGCCTTGGGCGCGGCGGCCGGATCCTTTTCCGCGCGCAGGACCGCGGCCTGGGAAACGCCGGCCTGCGGCGACCAGCGGTACCAGTCGTTGCCGTCGCGCCAGATCACGCCACCGTCGCTGGCGAAGCGCGCCTGCGCTTCGGTGTCGTTGCTGCGGGTGATCTGGGTCAGCGCGCCGCTGCGCAGATCGCGCAGGAACACATCGCCGTTGCGGACGAACACCATGCGCTGGCCGGGCGCGTCGATCTGCGGGTTGGGCGCATCCAGTCCGCCGCGTTCGGCGTCGCCGACCCGTTCGGCCGCGGCGCCGCCACCGGCGGCCTGCGCGTAGGTGTCGCGGACCAGGCTGCCGGGGCGCTTGAGTTCGTACTGCACATGCCGGCCATCCCAGGACCACCACGCGCGTTCGACCGACGGACCGATCCAGTCCGGATCCGCCATCACCTGTTCGATGGTCAACGGCGTGGTCTTGTCCGCGGCGAGCTCCTGCGCGGCGAGGGTCCCGGCAAGGGACAACGACAGGGGCAGCAGCAGGGCAGGCAGAACGTGGCGCATGGGATTTCCGTTAGGCCGGTGTGAAAGGCGCAAGCGTAGCAGCCGGCGATGTCCGCATCGCCAGCCGATGGTCATGCGAACGCCTGAACGTGCAGGGTTTCGCCGCATACCGGTTTCCTCCACAATCTCCGCCATTCCCTACTTTTCCCGGCAGGACGCGTACGCGCGGATGCAAGCCTTCGTTTACAAAAGCCTGCGCAAGGCGGACACCTACGTGTACCTGACCACGCGCGATGACTTCACCCGCCTGCCGGAACCGCTGCGCACCCAATTGGGCGATCTGAGCTTCGTCCTGGAATTGGCCCTCACCCCCGACCGCAGGCTGGCCCGGGAGGACGCCGAAGCGGTGCGCGGCAATCTGGCCACGCGTGGTTTCCACATCCAGTTCCCGCCACCGCCGGACAGCAGCGAACGCGCCGATGCCTGAGTCCGTGCCCGGGTCCGCATCCCGACTGCGCCGCCTGGCCGCGATCGCCGGCCTGCTGGGCGTGGCGCTGGCCGCGCTGGGCTGGGTTGGCGGTCCGCTCGCCGCCGTGGGCGCCTGGCTGGCGCAGCCCGCCCTGGCCCTGGCCTGGTCCTGGCGGCGTGGCAGCAGGCCGTTGCCGGTCGCGCGTGATTGGCGCGAGTCGCTGCCGGCGCTGCTGATCGGCTGGGGAGCCGCCTTCGCCACCGTGGCGGTGCTGATCGCCTGGCCTTTGTCGGCCCTGCGGGACAGCGGCAGCCTGGCGGCGGCGCTGGGTCTGAGCGCGATGGTGGGCGTGCTGCTGATTGGTCTGTGGCGGACCTGGCCGCTGTGGCAGGGCATCGAGCGCGAACCCGGCAGTCTGGGTTGGCATTGGCGCGCCCTGGCCGAGCGGGATTTCCACGCCTGGCGTGGTCTGGGCGTGGCCGCCCTGGTCGCGCTGGCGGTGGCCGGCGGAGTGGCGCTGGCCTGGCCTGATCTGCTGTCGGTGGCCGCCCGTGGAATCGTCGCGCCGCTGTACGTGGTGATCCTGCCGGTGCTGCACTGGGGCATGCAGTCCATCACCGCCGCGCGCGGATTGCCGGTGGTGGACATGGCCGCCGGCGCGCTTCCCGCATCGGCGACGCAGGAAGCGGTCGCTCCGCCGATGGTGGATGAGGTCGATCTGGAAACGGCGCTGTTCGACGCCGCGCGCGCCGGCCGGGTCGATCGCGCACTGGAATTGCTGGACGCGGGCGCCGACCCGCATGCGTTGCCGTTGGCGTCCTCCCGCGATCAGCGCAGCCTGGCGGTGCTGGCGGCGGTCCTGCCGGACCTGCGCCTGCTGCGCACCCTGATCGGCCACGGCGTGGATCTCAACCACGCCCATGCCGGCATGACGCCGCTGCTGGCGGCCACCCGCGACAGTTGGCATGGGCGCCCCGACGCGGTCACCACGCTGCTGGCCAATGGCGCCGACCCGCGGGTCGCCGACAGCGACGGCAACACCCCGCTGCATCATGCCGCGCGCAGTTCCGATCCCGGTGTGGTCGCGCTGCTGCGCGACGCCGCCGCGGAGATCGACGCCATCAACCAGGACGGCCTGACGCCTTTGGGCGTGGCCTGCGTGGCCGGCAACTGGCGACTGGCCAGGTTCCTGCTCGAACGCGGCGCGCGACCGGAGCCGGCGAACGCGCAACCGGTGCTGCTGGCGGCGGCGGCCACCGAGGAGGACGATCCGGCCGGCGTGCAATTGCTGCTCAAACACCGCGCCAAGGTGGATACCCGCGATGGCCTGCGCCGAAGCGCGCTGCACGAGGCCGCGTTGGCCGGGCACATCGACATCGTCAACACGCTGCTGGCCGCAGGCGCCGACGTGCATGCGCACGATGCCCAGGGGCGCACGCCGTGGCTGGAGGCCGCGCGTGGCGGCCGCATCGCCGTGCTGGAGCGGCTGGCCGAGGCCGGCGTGGACGCGACCGTGAGCGACGCCGAGCAGCGCAACGCCGTGCGCGTGGCGAGCGTCTCGGAGAACGCTTCGCCCGCCCTGATCCGGCGCCTGCTGGATTGGGGCGTGGTGGCGGATCAGCCCGATGCGCAAGGACGCCGGGCGGTGGATCTGGCCGCCGAGGCCGGCCGCTGGGCGATCGTGTCGGCGCTCGACGCGGCCTACCCGCTGCCGTCCGCGGTCAGCGTCGGCGACGACGATCAGCCGCCACCGGATCGCGCGCCCATCGCGCTGCTGCGCGAAGGCCTGCACGCGGATCGTCCGCGGGACGAGCTGTCCTCGCTGGTCCGGCTGGCCTCGCGCCAGGAACTGGGCACGCTGCTGCACGATCCCGAGATTGCGTTGTCGCCGTCGCGGCTGGACTGGTTGCTGGCGCAGGGCGCGGATGCCGATGCGCTGGATCCGGCCGGCGACACGCCGCTGTTCGCACTGCTCTCGCGCGGCGGCGACGCCATGGCCTCGATCCAGGTGATGCTGCGCCGCGCGGCGTCGCCGGCGGGTGCGGGCGGCGTGGCGCGATTCCTTGACGCCTGCGCGCGCGGCGAACAGGTCGGGCGCGGTCTGGAACAGTTCGCCTGCGATCTGCTGGAGCGCGGCGCGGATCCGTTCGCGTCCTCGCCGCTGGGCGATCCCCCGCTGGCGCTGGCGGTTCGCCTCGGCTGGTCGCGTTTGCTGGATCGGCTGCTCGACATCGGCGTGGATCGCGAAGCGCGTGACAGCCACGGCATGACCGCATTGCATCTGGCGGCGGCCCTGGGTCGGGAGCTGGCACTGCGTCAACTGGTGTCCAAGGGCGCCCGTCCGGACTCGCGCGCCGCCGATGGCCAGACGCCGCTGGGCGTGGCTCTGGCCAGCGGCCGTCGCGATCTGGCGGACTGGCTGGACTGGCGCGGCTGGGCATTGCCGCGGCGTGCGCTGCGGCCAGCGGATCTGCCGGCCGCGGCGATGGTCGGCGACGCGGACGCGGTCCGTCGCCTGCTGGATCTCGGTTTCGCGGTGGATTCGCCGGATACCCAGGGCTGCACCGCGCTGTTGCGCGCGGCCGGTGGCGGCCATCGCGCGGCGGTGGAACTGTTGCTGGCCCGCGGCGCGGATCCGCAGCGCCCCGCCAACACCGGCGCCACGCCGCTGTCGGCGGCGGTGAGCATGCGCCAGGCCGACATCGTGGCGCTGCTGCTGCAGGCCGGCGCGGCGCTGGAACACCGCCTGCCGGGTGGCGTCACCGTACTGATGCTGGCGGCCGCGCTGGGATTGCCGGACATCGTCGCGCGCCTGCTGACCGCGGGTGCGAACGTGCATGCCGGCGACGCGCAGGGCCTGACGCCGCTGCACTGCGCCGCGCTGTACGGCTTCACCTCGCGCGACAAGCCACGGCTGGTCGCGCTGTTCGACACCCTGCTGTTGTCCGGCGCCGAACCTGATCAGGTCGCCGCCGGTTCGGTGACGCCGCTGCTGCTGCTGCTGGGCGCGCGCGCGGAGCCGGGCACGGCCTGCGACGAGGAAGTCGTGCTGGCCGGCGTCGAACGCCTGCTGGATGAAGAGGTTTCCCTGGAAACCCAGGAACCGCGCGGATTCGGGCCGTTGCACCTGGCCGCGTTGCATGGCCTGTTGCGGGTGGTCCAGCGGTTGCTGCGCGCGGGCGCGGATCCGGATCTGCGCGATGCGCTCAACCGCACGCCGCGCGAGATCGCGGTGATGCGCGGTTTCGTGGACGTGGCCGGCGAATTCGTGCCGGTGGCGCCCGGCGCGTCGATGGCGCGTTTCCTGCGCGAACCCGGCGGCTGAGTCCCGTTCCCGAACCGGTTTCCCGGCGCGCGACTCTCAGGTCGCGCGCGGCGCGGCATCCGTGGACGGAGCGGTAGCGTCGGCACCCTCGTCGCTGGCATCGGCCTCGAACAGCTTCTCCAGATCGCCGACGGCGTCGCGCGCGGTCTGCACGACCGCCGCGTCATCGTCGTAGACCAGGTACTGCGCGCGCAGCAGCTTTTCGTCATGCTCGCGGAAACGCCGCGCCTGCTGGGCCGCGGCCTCCGGCGAACGCCCCAGCGCCACCAGCGTCTGCTCGGCCATTTCCAGGCTGGTTCCCAGCGTCTCCCGGAACGGTTCGGTACTCAGATCCATCAGCCGCCAGGCATGCTGGCGGTTGCGCGCGCGCGCCAGCACCTTGGCGTTCGGGTACATCCGGCGGATCAGCCGCACCGCCTTGATGTTGGTGTCCGGATCGTCCATCGCGATCACGAACACCCTGACGTGCTGCGCGCCGGCCGAGCGCAGCAGATCCGGGCGGGTGGGATCGCCGTAGTAGATGCGCGCGCCGCCGAACCGGCGCAGCGTGTCCACCGTTTCCGGACTGTGTTCCAGCGCGACGAACGGAATCCGCTGCGAGGTCAGCACGCGCGCCACGATCTGGCCGAACCGGCCCATGCCGGCAATCAGCACCTGCGGCGTCTGATCCGGAATGTCGTCGAAGGCGCGCCGGTCCTGCATGGGCCGGGCGATGCCCGACACCCAGCGCGAGAGGCCCATCATCAGCAACGGGGTCAGCGCCATCGACACGCCCACGATGGCGACCAGACGATCGCGCACGTCGGCGTCCAGCAGCTTCACGCGCGCGGCTTCGTTGAACACCACGAACGCGAACTCGCCGCCCAGCCACAGCGCGCCACCCAGCATCAGCGCGCCGCGCACGCCCAGCCGGCCCGGCCACAGGCCGAGCAGAAAGAGGATGCCGAACTTCACCAGCAGCAGCACCAGCACGCCGGCGCTGATGATCTGCGGTTCGGCGATCACCCGATCCAGATCGATGTCCATGCCCACGGCGATGAAGAACAGGCCGAGCAGCAGTCCCTTGAAGGGTTCGATCTGCGATTCCAGCTCGTGCCGGAATTCCGAATCGGACAGCAGCACGCCGGCCAGGAACGCGCCCAGGCCCGCGCTCAATCCGGCCAGCTGCATGAACCAGGCCGTGCCCAGCACCACCAGCAGGGCGCTGGCGGTGAACACTTCCGGCATCCGCGTGCGCGCCACCACCCGGAACATGTGCCGCAGGACCAGGCGCCCGCCGAAGATGACGATCGCCATCGCACCGATGGCCTGGAACACCATGGTCCAGGTCAGGGTTTCGTTCTTGGCGCCGCCCAGCAGCGGGATCGCGGCCAGCAGCGGGATCGCCACCAGATCCTGGAACAGCAGGATGGCGAAGCCCAGGCGCCCGTGCTCGCTGGTCAGTTCCTTGCGCTCGGACAGCAGTTGCAGGCTGACCGCGGTCGATGACAGCGCCAGGCCCAGGCCGATGACCAGCGACGTCTTCCAGTGGTGTTCGGCCAACAGGGCGATGCCGCCCAGCGCCAGCGCGGTGAGCAGTACCTGCAATCCGCCCGCGCCGAACACCGGCTTGCGCATCACCCGCAGGCGCGACGGCGACAGTTCCAGGCCGATGACGAACAGCATCATCACCACGCCGATTTCAGCGGCGTCCAGGATCCGGTCCGCATCCCGGACCAGCGCCAGGCCATCCGGTCCCAGCACCACACCCGCGACCAGGTACGCCAGTACCGCGCCGATGCCCAGCCGCTTGAACACCGGCACCGCGATGACCGCGGCCAGCAGAAACACCAATGTCAGTTCCAGGCCGCTACCGTGCATGCAATCACCTCGGGTCGGCGGTCATTATGCAGGCAGGCCCGGACCGCCGGGGCGTGCGCGCCAATTGAAGTGGACCATCCGTCGCGCTAGGCTCGGCGGCGGTTCATCCAGGGAGAGGGAGATGAAGGGGATTTGCGGAATCGCGTTGTGGCTGCTGGCTGCAGTGGCCCATGCGCAGACCGCGGAACTGCGGATGCCGGTCAATGGGGAAATCGGCATCGATCCGGCGGGCGCCGTATTCGACTATCGCATCGACTCCGAGCTGACGCCCCAGGTCAAGGCGCTGGTCGAGCGCTCGGTCCGGCAATGGAAGTTCGAGCCGGTGCTGCGCGGCGGTGTCGCCACCCATGCCAAGGCACGCATGCACCTGACCCTGATCGCGCACCCGGTATCCACCGGCTACCAGTTGCAGGTGGAGCACGTGCGGTTTTCCGGCTACCGGGCTTCGATCAAGATGATGCCGCCGCGTTATCCGGCGGAAGCCGCCAGGGGCGGGGTCAGCGGCAGTGTCCTGGTGGCGGTCCGGGTGAATGCGGAAGGACGCGTCGTGGACGCGTCCGCGGTGCAGACATCCTGGCCCTACAGCAAAGTCAACGAGGCGGGACGGCGTTACTGGGGAAAGGTGCTGGAAAAAGCATCGCTGGAAGCCGCGCGCCGATGGACCTTCGAACCGGTGGATCCGGCGCTGCATGAAGCCGGCGATGCCACCCTCGTGGTGCCGGTCAATTTCTGGGTGGGGGAGGCCACGCCACCCGACGCGGGCTGGCGCCGTGAATCGGCGGGCCCATCGATGCCCATTCCCTGGCTGGCCCCGGAACAACAGGACTTCGATGCCTCCGGACTGAAGCAGGGCGAAGTCCTGGCGCTGGATTATTCGGTGAAGTTGAAGACGTCCGTGGTGGGAACAGCGCTTTAGGTCCGAACCCGGATTCATGGGTGTCGAGTCGGAGAAAGGAATGATGAAGAAGCTCTGGGGGTTGGTCCTGTGGCTGCTGGCGTCGAGCGTGCTGGCCCAGGAGGCGGGACTGCGATTGCCGGTGAACGGAGAGATCGGCATCGATCCCGCCGGCGCCGTGTTCGACTACCGGATCGACACGGAACTGACACCTGCGGTCAAGGCGCTGGTCGAACGTTCGGTAAGCCAATGGACGTTCGAGCCGGTGCTGCGCGATGGCAAGGCCACGCATGCGAAGGCACGCCTGCATCTGACGCTGATCGCACGCAGGATGGCCGAAGGTTTCCAGCTGCAGGTCGAGAATGTCCGTTTCTCGGGTTATCGCGACGCCGTGTCGATGGAACCGCCGCGCTATCCGAAGCAGGCGGCGATCAATGGCGTGGGGGGCGATGTCCTGGTGGCGGTTCGCGTCGATGCCATGGGCCGGGTGACCGACGCGGTGGCCGTGCAGACCTCCTGGCCTTACAAGAAAGTCGACGCCAGGGCAGCGGAGAAATGGGGTGCGCTACTGGAAGGAGCCTCGGTGGAAGCCGCGCGGCGCTGGCGGTTCGAGCCGGTCGACGCCGCCCTGCGCGCGGAAGGCGATACCACGCTCGTCGTGCCGATCAGCTATCGGATGAACGTGGACCGCCCTCCCCGGGAAGGCTGGCACTACGAGTCCGCGGGTCCCGCCAGGCCGATTCCCTGGCTCGCGCCATCCCGGCAGGCATTCGATGCGACCGGCCTGATGGATGGCGAAGTGCTGGCGCTGGACTATTCGGTAAAACTCAAGACGCCCGTGGTGGGAACCGCGCTCTGAGTGCGCTCGCCAAGGCCTGCGTGGAGATCGAGGGGCGAGGGAAAAATGAAGAAGCGATGTGCGCTTCCGCGCCTGAACGCGTGGCGCCGATGAAGCAGGGTGACGATCAGCGCCCGATGGCGTTGGACTCGCCTTTCAGACGGCTGGAAGGAGGAAGCTGATCCACATGGGGAATGAGCAGGCGCTCCGGCGCCGGGCGAACAGGAGAGGAGAAGCATCATGATCATGGAAATGCGCGGAATGGGGAGATGGCTGGCGTTCGCGCTGTTGCTCGGCATCGCCTGCACGGCGGCGGCGGACATCAAGGAAGTCCGGGCGCAGGTCGAAGCCAGCATGCTGGTGACCGGCGCAATCATCATCGAGCCGGACGGCACGGTGGCCAAACTGGACCTCGATCAGCGCGAGAAACTGCCACCGGCCGTAGCCGACCTGATCGACAAGGCCGCCGCGAGCTGGAAGTTCGAACCGATCCTGGTCGATGGCATCGCGCGCCGCGGCAAGGCACGGATGAGCCTGCGGGTGGTGGCCAACAAGCTGCCGAATGGCGACTTCCAGGTGGCGCTCCGCGGCAGCCATTTCGGCGACGAGGCGATCAGTCCGGAAGAGCGCCAGAAACGCAATGACTCCGTGCGGAGCGTCAAGCTCTTGCCGCCCGCCTATCCGGGAGGCGCGGCGCGCCTGGGCGCACAGGGCACCGTATACCTGGTGGTCAAGGTGGCGCGCGATGGTACGGTCGCGGATGTGATCGCCGAACAGGTAAATCTGGGCTTTGTCGGCAACGAGCGGTTGATGCAGCAGGCCCGCGACGCGTTCTCCGAATCGGCCCTGGTCGTGGCGAGGAAGTGGACCTTCCAGCCGCCGACGGAGGGAGCGGAGGCGGACGCGGCATTCTGGCTGGTGCGCGTGCCCGTGGACTACAAGATGCCCGAGAAGAAGGCGCCGGGCTACGGCCGGTGGGAGGTCTATGTTCCGGGCCCCCGCCAGAGTGTGCCGTGGATGCAATCGGAGCATGGCGAGGGCGACGCTCCGGATGCGATGGTGGCCGGCGGCGTCTACGAGATCGGCAAGGGCCGGCGCCTGCTCACGCCGCTGTCGGGTTGAGGCTCTCCGGCGTTGGGCGCGGGGAACGCCCCGTCCGCCGGGGCGTTCCTGCCATGACCGGGTGAAATCAATCGCCGCGTCTGATCCGGTCAATTGATCGCCATCGCCCGCGGGGTTATCGCAGCGGCAGCGCGATCGGCCGCAGTGGCGCCGCGTCGCCGCCGCGGATCTTCAATGGTCCGCCGATGAAGGCGAATTCGTAGACCTTGTCGCGCGACAGCTCGTCCAGGGCGATCAGTTCGATGATCGGCACGCCCTGCTCGGCGAGCAGGTAGGTATGCAGCGGAACGTAGGCCTCGGGTTCCTGCGAGGGAAAGGTCTCGAAGCTCAGATTGTCGGCGCCGACCACCATCGCGCCGCCGTCCTCGACCAGATAGCGCGCGGCGTCCAGGCTCATGCCCGGCGGATTGGCCATGTAGGCATCCGGCTGGTCGAACAGGCGCATCCGGCCGGTGCGGATCAGCACGACGTCGCCGCGCTGCAGTTTCACCTTCTGTTTCGCCAGCGCCGCCTGCAGGTCCGCGCGGGTGATGCGGTACTGATCCGGCAGCATCTCCACGCCCTTGGCCGCGGCGACATCGATCAGTACGCCACGGGCGATCAGGTTCGGAAATTTCTCGATGCCGGCCTTGCGCCAGCCGCGATCGCCCAGATGCTGGTCGGCGCTGAAGCCGTTCCAGATCCGCCCGTGCAATCCGAAATGGTTGAGTGCGTCGATGTGGGTGCCGGTGTGGCTGTACATCGAGAACGCGGTACCGGTGTAGCTGGTGCTGGCATTGAGCGAATCGCCCACGCCCATCGGATCGTCGACGGCGGTGCCGCGTGGCGTATGGGTCATCCAGAACTGGTAGTGCGGGTCGCCCGCGCCCTGCCAGCTGGGCATGCCGATGTAGTAGTCGGTGGCCAGGTCGTAGGCGCGACGGCCGTCGACGCGCGACAGGATCGCGGCCCGGGATTCGGGCGTGATCAGGTTGAGGCGGCCGATTTCATCGCCGGGCCCCCAGGGGCTGGTGCCGACTTCGCCGGCATGGCTGGTCGCGGCGGCGGACAGGGACGCGGTGAACAGCGCGGCCAGCGCCAGGCGGCGCAGGAGGGGGGGAAGGGAAGCACTCATGTTTGCGGGAATCCTCGTGGGGAAGGCGCCTGGGACAGGCGGCCCGGGGATTCACAGCTTGAGCGTGGAACCGGCGGCGAAAAATGCCGCGCGGGCGCGGACAGTATTCGCTGGCGGTTACGAATCGCTCGCCAGCAACGGCGGAAGCGCCTGGGCGAGGAAATCGACGAAGGCCTGCACCTTGGGCGGCAGGTGCCGCGTGGTGGGATAGATCGCGTACACCTGCCGGGCGGGATAGCCGCACGCCGGCAAGACCCGTTGCAGGCGGCCGTCGGCGATGGCCGGCGCGGCCAGGAACGAAGGCAGTGCGCCAATGCCGAGACCCGCGCACAGCAGATCGCGCAGCATCAGGCTGTTGTTGACGACGGTGCGCGCCGGCGGCAGCGCGACCCGCGTCGTTCCTTCGGGGCCCTGAAGTTGCCAGCTGTCCGGCGTGTCGGCCAGCGCGTAGGCGAGCACATCGTGCCGGAGCAGATCGGACGGCGTGCCCGGCATGCCACGCCGCCGCAGATAGTCCGGCGAAGCGCACAGCATCTGCTGGACGGTGCCGAGCCGGCGCGCGACCAGCGAGGAATCCTCCAGCGCGCTGCGTACGCGCAGGGACACGTCGAAGCCGGTACCGATCACGTCCAGCACGCGATCATCCAGCGCCAGATCCAGTTTCAGCCGCGGATGACGGGCGAGGAATCCGCCCAGCAGCGGCGACAGCACGGCCAGGCCGAACGAGGTCGGCGCGTTGACGCGCAGGCGGCCTTCGACCTGTCCGGCCTGCGTGCGCAGCGCCTGCTCGACCCGTTCCATCTCGTCCAGCAGGCGGCAGCATTCGCTGAAGTAGGCCTGGCCGGCGTCGGTCAGGCTCATGCGCCGGGTAGTCCGCTGCAGCAGCACCGCGCCCAGATGTTCTTCCAGTTGCCGGATCTGTTTGCTCAGGCCGGCCGCCGACACGCCCAGATCCTCGGCGGCACGGGCGAAGCCGCCCAGTTCGACGACCCGCCGGAAGGCGCGCATCGCGTTGAGTTGATCCATGGCGGTATCGGGAGAGGCGGCCGGAAATGGAAACGCCGGCCTGGGCCGGCGTTTCCGTCTTGCTGCGGGTTCAGCGCTTCATCGAAGCGAAGAACTCGTCGTTGGACTTGGTGTTCTTCATCTTGTCCAGCAGGAACTCCATCGCGGCGATTTCGTCCATCGGATGGAGCAGCTTGCGCAGGATCCAGATCTTCTGCAGCAGTTCCGGTTCGATCAGCAGATCCTCGCGGCGGGTGCCGGAGCGGTTGATGTCGATGGCCGGGTAGACGCGCTTTTCGGTGATGCGGCGGTTCAGATGCACTTCGCTGTTGCCGGTGCCCTTGAACTCTTCATAGATCACCTCGTCCATCTTGCTGCCGGTCTCGACCAGCGCGGTGGCGATGATGGTCAGCGAACCGCCTTCCTCGACATTGCGCGCCGCGCCGAAGAAGCGCTTCGGACGATGCAGGGCGTTGGCGTCCACACCACCGGTCAGCACCTTGCCGGAGCTGGGCACGACATTGTTGTAGGCGCGGGCCAGGCGGGTGATCGAGTCCAGCATGATCACCACGTCCTTCTTGTGCTCGACCAGGCGCTTGGCGCGTTCGATCACCATCTCGGCGACCTGCACGTGGCGCGCGGCGGGTTCGTCGAAGGTCGAGGACACCACTTCGCCGCGCACGGTGCGCTGCATTTCGGTGACTTCTTCCGGACGCTCGTCCACCAGCAGCACGATCAGGTGCACGTCCGGGTGGTTGGTGGTGATGGCGGTGGCGATCTGCTGCATCATGATCGTCTTGCCGGCCTTGGGCGGCGACACGATCAGCGCGCGCTGGCCTTTGCCCTGCGGCGCCATCAGGTCGAGGATGCGACCGGCGATGTCTTCCGACGAACCGTTGCCGCGCTCCAGGGTGAAGCGGCGACGCGGGAACAGCGGGGTCAGATTCTCGAACAGGACCTTGTTCTTCGACGCTTCCAGCGGCTCGCCGTTGATGGTGTCGATGGTCGACAGCGCGAAATAGCGCTCGCCGTCCTTCGGGAAGCGGATGCGGCCCGACAGGTGATCGCCGGTGCGCAGGTTGAAGCGGCGGATCTGGCTGGGGCTGATGTAGACGTCGTCCGGGCCGGCCAGGTAGCTGGCTTCGGCGGCGCGCAGGAAGCCGAAGCCGTCCGGCAGGATTTCCAGCACGCCGTCGGCGGCCACGCCTTCGCCGTGGCGGGTCAGCACCTTCAGCAGGGCGAAGATGACGTCCTGCTTGCGTGCGCGTGCGACGCCTTCCTGGATGTTCAGCTGCTCGGCGATTTCCAGCAGCTTGGGCGCCGGCATGCGCTTGAGGTCGCCCAGCGAGTACTGCGGGAAGCCTTCCGGAACGCTCGGCATCTGGCGCGGGACATAGTTCTCGTTGCCGCCACCGTTGCCGTCGCCGGGCATGCCGTCGTTGTAACGGTCGCGGTTGCGGTCGCGATCCCGGCGGTTGCGGAAGCGGTCGCGGCGGTTGTTGTTGTTGAAGCGGTTGCCATCGCCCTGGCCCTGCTGCGACTGGCCACCGGCGTCACCGGCGCCTTCCGGCGGCTGGGGGGCGGGCGCGGCGGCGCGCGGCGCTTCGACGGCAGGAGCCGGAGCGGGCGGCGGGGGCGCGGCGGGGGCCGGCGCTTCGGCCGGAGGTGCCGCGGTGGCGGCTTCGGGGACGGATTTGGCGACGCGCGGCTTACGCACGCGCTTCTCGGCGGGGGCGCCGGTTTCGTTGCTACTGTCGGACAAAGTGCGATTCCTCGCTAAGGTGGCGAGCGCCGGCTTGAACGCGCGGCGGCAGGTCGGGGAGTGTGTTGACTCAGAAGGGTGCGGCGCAGAAAAGGCGCCGGATGTGCGGACACTAGCACCGCGTCGCGGCGACGGCAAGCGCCGCGACGCGACGGGTTCGTGCGGGTTCAGCCGGGCATCCGGCCGGACCGGCTCAGGCGGTCTGGGCGCCGAGCGTCTTGTCGATCATCTGGGTCAGCTGGCCTTTGCCGACCGCGCCGACCTGGGTCGCCTGGACCTGGCCGTCCTTGAACAGCAGCAGCAGCGGGATGTTGCGGACGTGGTACTTGATGGCGGTGGCGCGGTTCTCGTCCACGTTGAGCTTGACCACCTTCAGGCGGCCATCGTAGGTCTGGGCCAGTTCATCCAGGACCGGGGCGATCATCTTGCACGGGCCGCACCATTCGGCCCAGAAATCAACCAGGACGGGCTCGTCGGACTGCAGCACGGCGGCCTCGAAATCGGCGTCGCCGACATGGGTTACTTTTTCGCTCACTGGGTTCTCCTGCGGAGCCGCGGCGGGCCGCGGACGGATGGGGCCGGGGACGGCCACCTCTATTGGGGTAAACTGGGGCGTTCCGCGGCCAGATCAAGCAGTCCTGGCGGCCGCGCGATCCGGCTTTGGGGGCGCAGTTTGCGACGCCGCCGACGGCGATGCAAGCACGAGCACTCCCTTATCAGTCGCGCCAACGGAACACTGCGGCGCAAAGAAGAAAGCATGAGCGACAAACCTTTAACCGACATTACTTTTTCCTCGTTCGACCTGCATCCGGCCCTGCTGGCCGGGCTGGAGAGCGCGGGCTTTTCCCGCTGCACCCCCATTCAGGCGCTGACGCTGCCGGTCGCGCTGGCCGGAGGCGACGTCGCCGGGCAGGCCCAGACCGGCACCGGCAAGACCCTGGCGTTCCTGGTGGCGGTGATGAACCGCCTGCTGTCGCGGCCGGCGCTGGCCGAGCGCAAGCCGGAAGACCCGCGCGCGCTGATCCTGGCGCCGACCCGCGAGCTGGCCATCCAGATCCACAAGGACGCGGTGAAGTTCGGCGCCGATCTGGGACTGCGTTTCGCCCTGGTCTATGGCGGCGTGGACTACGACAAGCAGCGCGAGCTGCTGCAGCAGGGCGTGGACGTGATCATCGCCACGCCCGGCCGACTGATCGACTACGTCAAGCAGCACAAGGTCGTCTCCCTGCACGCCTGCGAGGTCTGCGTGCTGGACGAGGCCGACCGCATGTTCGATCTGGGCTTCATCAAGGACATCCGGTTCCTGCTGCGGCGCATGCCGATCCGCACCGAGCGCCAGACCCTGCTGTTCAGCGCCACCCTCAGCCACCGCGTGCTGGAACTGGCCTACGAGCACATGAACGAGCCGGAGAAGCTGGTGGTGGAGGCCGAGACGGTCACCGCCGCGCGGGTCCGCCAGCGCATGTACTTCCCGGCCGACGACGAGAAGATCCCGCTGCTGCTCGGCCTGCTGTCGCGCAGCGAAGGCGCCCGCACGATGGTGTTCGTCAACACCAAGGCGTTCGTCGAGCGTGTCGCGCGCGCGCTGGAGCGCGCCGGCTACCGGGTCGGTGTCCTGTCGGGCGATGTGCCGCAGAAGAAGCGCGAGACGCTGCTCAACCGCTTCCAGAAGGGCCAGCTGGAAATCCTGGTCGCCACCGACGTGGCCGCGCGCGGCCTGCACATCGATGGCGTCTCGCACGTCTACAACTACGACCTGCCGTTCGACGCGGAGGACTACGTCCACCGCATCGGCCGCACCGCCCGCCTGGGCGCCGAAGGTGACGCGATCAGCTTCGCCTGCGAGCGATACGCGATGTCGCTGCCCGACATCGAGGCCTACATCGAGCAGAAGATTCCGGTCGAGGCGGTCACCGCCGAGGTGCTGACCGCGTTGCCGCGCCCCGAGCGCGCGCCGGTGGAAGGCGGCGAAGGCGGGGAAGACGAGAGCATCGGCCAGATTTTCCGCGAGGCACGCGAACAGCGCAGCGCCGAGGAACAGCGCCGCGGTGGCGGGCGTTCCTCCTCCGGCCAGGGCAACCGCCGTCGCAGTGGCGGTGGCGGTGAGCGTGGCCGCAGCGGCGAACGCCGCGAAGGCGCGCCGCGCGGGGATGGCAAGCCGCGCACGCCGCGTCCGCCCCGCGCGGATCATCCGGCGCCCGACGCGGTCGCCAACCCGGTCACCCACCCGGCCGCCGCACAGACGGCGCTGCCCGAAGGCGAGCGTGCGCCGCGCAAGCGTCGCCGCCGTCGCCACGGCCGCCCGGTGGAAGGCGCCGAGACCGCGGCCGTCGCGAAGCCCGCCTCGGCCACGTCCGCGACGGCAGCGGTCGAGAAGCACGAGAAGCCCTCGTTCTTCAGCCGTCTGGGCCGCAAGCTGAAGTCGCTGGTCGGCGGCTGATGCCGCCGGCATGGCCGGTACCGGTCACGCACCGGTGCCGGCGACGCGCGGGGATCGCTTCCGCGTTCGGCGCTCCGGCATAATCGCGGCATGAGCGTGCTTCGATTCGAAAACGTCAGCAAGCAATACCCCGGTGGCCACACGGCGCTGTCGGAGGTCAGTTTCGAAGTGGCCGAAGGCGAGATGCTGTTCGTCACCGGCCACTCCGGCGCCGGCAAGAGCACGCTGCTCAAGCTGATCCACCTGAGCGAGCGGCCCAGCCGCGGCGCGGTGGTGTTCGCCGGCCGCAATCTGCTCAAGGTACGCGGCGGCCGCATCCCGCTGCATCGCCGCGAGGTCGGCGCGGTCCATCAGGATCACCGCCTGCTGACCGATCGCACGATCATGGAGAACGTCTCGCTGCCGCTGATCCTGCGCGGCGAACGGCGCACCGATATCCATAAGCGGGCGCGCGAAGTGCTGGTGCGGCTGGGATTGGGGCACCGCGAAAAGGCGCTGCCGACCCAGCTGTCGGCCGGCGAACAACAACGCGTGGGCATCGCCCGCGCGATCATCGCCGAACCCAAACTGCTGGTGGCCGACGAACCGACCGGCAACCTCGATCCGACCCTGGCCGCGGAAATCATGGAACTGTTCGCCTCGATGCCCGAGCGCGGCACCAGCGTGCTGGTGGTGAGCCACGATCTGGCCCTGCTCAAGCGCATGCGCAAGCGCGTGCTGGTGCTGGACCATGGCCAGCTGGTCGACGACATCTCGCCCGCGGATCTGGCCGAATGAACGACAGCAACCGCCTCTCGCGTCCGCGTTCCGGTTTCGGCATCTGGCTGGACCAGCACCTCTACAGCTTCGTTTCCAGCCTCGGCCGGCTGGTACGCCGGCCCTGGGCGACGGTGCTGACCATCGGAGTGATGGCGGTGGCGTTCGTGCTGCCGCTGGGACTGTGGCTGGCGCTGGCGAATGTCGAGCAGTTCGCTGGCGACGTCAGTGATTCGCGCGAGATCGACGTCTTCTTCAAGCTCGACGTGCCGGTGCCGCGCGCGCAGGTGCTGGCGGTCCAGCTGGGCGGCCGCGCCGACGTGGCCAAGGTCGAACTGCGCACGCCCGAACAGGGACTGGCCGAATTCCGCGAGCGCAGCGGCCTGGGCGCCAGCCTGGACGCACTCGAAGGCAATCCGTTGCCGACCCTGCTGCAGATTACGCCGCGTGGCGACGAAACCGGGTTGGTGGCGATGCTTGAGCGCCTGCCCGAGGCCGATCTGGTTCAGCACGACGCGCAATGGCGCGATCGCCTGCGCGGCTGGCTCGGTTTCGGCGAACGCCTGGTCTGGGTGCTGGCGGCGTTGTTCGGGCTCGGCGCGTTGCTGGTCGTGGGCAATACCGTGCGCCTGGACATCCAGTCGCGGCGCGAGGAAATCGGCGTGCTGCAGCTGCTGGGGGCCACGGACGGATTCATCCGCCGGCCCTTCATCTACCTGGGCGCCTGGTACGGTCTGGTGGCGGGTGCCATCGCGCTGGGGCTGCTGACCGCCGCCGCGGTCGCGCTGCAGGCGCCGCTGGCGACCCTGGCGCAGAGCTACGGCAGCCGCTTCGCCCTGACCGGGCTGGACCCGCTGCGGGCCGGCGCGGTGCTGGTCGGCGCGGGCGTGGTCGGCTGGCTGGGGGCATGGCTGGTGACCGGCCACTTCTTGCGGCAGACTCGCCCGACCACCACCTGACCCGCCCGCATGTCCGACGCGCTCCGGCATCTCATCAGCGACGCCCCCCGGGTGATGGTGGTCGACGGTTCCAAGCTGGTGCGCAAGCTCATCGCCGACGTGCTCGAACGGGATCTGCCCGGCGTGAACGTGATCGGCTGTGCCAGCATCGCCGAAGCGCGCAAGGCGCTGGCCGAGGGTGAAATCCACCTGGTCACCACCGCGCTCGCGCTGCGCGACGGCGACGGCATGGAGATCGCGCGCAGCGTGCGCGAAGCGTCCGGGCAGGCCTACGTGCCGGTGATCGTGGTGTCCGGTGATGCCCAGCAGCACCTGGAAGAACGACGCTTCAACGAGTACGTCACCGACTATTTCGACAAGTCGCTCGGACACGAGGCGCTGGCCACCTTCATCCGCGGCTACGTGCAGCCCGAACCGATCGCCGGCGCGACCGTGCTGTACGTGGAAGACAGCCGCGTGGTCGCCGAGACCACCAAGCGCATGCTGGAGCGGCAATCGCTCAACGTGGTGCACGTGCTGCGCGCCGAGGATGCCTTCGCCCTGCTCACCGCCGAATCGCTCGGCCTGTCCACCCACCGTTTCGATCTGGTGCTGACCGACGTGACCCTGAAGGGCGAACTGAGCGGTCGCGACGTGGTGCAGCGGATCCGCATCGACTTCGCCTACGGCAAGCGCCGCCTGCCGATCCTGGTGATGACCGGCGACAGCAACCGCGACAACCAGGCCGTGCTGCTGCAGGCCGGCGCCAACGATCTGGTGCTCAAGCCGATCGAGGAACGCCTGCTGGTGACCAAGGTGCTGTTCCAGCTGCGGCTGGCGCGGATGGAAGGGCGCTGAGTTGCCGGGAATGGAGAATCGGGAATAGGGAATCGCAAGAGCGAAGAAAGCGGATGGGCCTGATGGCGGCTAAGCTTGTCCCGATTCCCGATTCCCGATTCCCGATTCCCGATTCCCGATTCCCGATTCCCCCATGTCCGACAACGAACGCATCAAGCTCGAGCCTTCCTGGAAACAGCATGTCGGTGACTGGCTGCTGAGGCCGGAGATGCAGGCGCTGTCCGAGTTCCTGCGCCAGCGCAAGGCGGCCGGTGCGCGCATCTATCCGCCGGGGCCGCAGATCTTCGCCGCCTTCGAGGCCACGCCGTTCGACGCCGCGAAGGTGGTGATCCTGGGCCAGGATCCGTACCACGGGCCGGGGCAGGCGCATGGACTGTGTTTCTCGGTGCGGCCGGGCGTGCCGGTGCCGCCGTCGCTGATCAACATCTACAAGGAAATCCAGAGCGATCTGGGTATCGCGCCGCCGGATCACGGCTGCCTGCTGCCGTGGGCGCGACAGGGCGTGCTGCTGCTCAACGCGGTGCTGACGGTGGAGGAATCACGCGCGGGCGCACACCAGGGCAAGGGCTGGGAAGGCTTCACCGACCACGTCATCGAAACCCTGGCGCGCGAGCGCGAGGGTCTGGTGTTCCTGCTCTGGGGCAGCTACGCGCAGGCCAAGGGCAAGGTCATCGACGCGCGCCGGCACCGGGTGCTGCGCGCGCCGCATCCCTCGCCGTTGTCGGCGCACCGGGGCTTCCTGGGCTGCGGGCATTTTTCGGCGGCCAATCGCTACCTGCAGGAGCGCGGGCAGGTCCCGATCGACTGGCGCCTGCCACCGCGCGTGCAGCTGCCCGCGGATCCGCTTCTGGCGTAGAGCGGAGCGCGC
Organism: Pseudoxanthomonas sp. 134C1; assembly: GCF_057773065.1. NCBI lineage: Bacteria > Pseudomonadati > Pseudomonadota > Gammaproteobacteria > Lysobacterales > Lysobacteraceae > Pseudoxanthomonas > Pseudoxanthomonas sp. 134C1. The sequence goes on along the minus strand of NZ_JBYMTH010000001.1, from coordinate 75,817 downwards.
TTCGCGGGCGGAATCGTCGGAGGTGCGCTTTCTTGTGTGGGATGGTCGCGCGGCGGAGCAGGCCGCGCTCTACGTCAGCGCTTCTTCTTGCGGCGCGGCTGCGATGGCGTGACCGGCGGCGCGGGCACCGCGGCCGGGGTGACGTTCTGGATCTCGGCTTGCAGCTCTTCCATCATCGGTACCATCTTCTGCTGGATGGCACCCATCAGGTTCTGCATCAGCGCGGGCGTCTTGTCGAGCAGGCTGCGTCCGGCCGGACTTTCATAGAACTTGGTGATCGCGCGCACGTCCTCGCGGGTGAAGGTCTTCTTGTAGACGTCCACGTACAGCGGCCGCATCTCCTGCCAGGAGAGCGCCTTGCGCATGATCTCGTTGGTCTTGGCCATGATCCGGTCGGCTTCGGCGCGCTGTTCGGGGCTCATTTCCTTGCCGGCCATCAGCTGATCGAACTGCTGGCGCTGCATGGTCTCCATCTGCGGAATGATCGCGTTGAGCATGCTTTCCGCACGCGAGGCCTGCAGCAGCTTCTCGATGTCCGCGTCCGTGGGTTCCGCCGCCAGTGCCACGCCCGCGAAGAACATCCATCCGGCAAGGAAAACCAGACGCAGCGTGATCAGGCGTTTCGTCATGAGTGCGGCTTTGCGGCAAAGGCGGGCCTGCATGGTGCCGACGTGGAAGTAAACATCGCGTTAAAGGAGGGCGCCCGACGATCGTCATGGGGACCATGCGCACACGAGGCGCGAAGCCGGATCCGGCAGCCTGTCTCGTGTCCGCCATGAACGGAGCTTCGTGATGCCGCGTTGCCGTTTCCCGTTGTTCCTGTTGCTGTCGATGGTTGCCGCGTGCAGCGGCGCGGCCATCGCGTCCGGGCCGGTGGCGCCCGCCGCCGCATCCCTGTTGCGCGACCGTCTGCCACACGAGCGTCCCTGGCTGATGGTGATCGGCACGCCGCACCTGGCCAATCACGGCCGCGACGTGGTGAACCTGCAGGTGGACGACGTGATGACCCCGGCGCGGCAGGCGGAGATCGAAACCCTCGTCGCGGCGCTCGCGAGGTTCGCGCCGACCCGGGTCGTGGTGGAACATCCGGTCGCCGAGCAGGCCGGGCTCGACGCGCGCTATGCGGACTACCGCGCCGGCCGGTATGCGCTGGGGCGCAGTGAAGTGGATCAGATCGGCCTGCGCCTGGCCGCGCAGCTGGATCTCCCGCGCGTCGACGCCGGGGACTGGAACGGCATGCCGCCCGGCGACATCGCGTCCATGGATTGGGACGCCTACGCTCGCCGGACCGGCAAGGACGCCGTGGTGGCGGCCATCCGCGACCCGCGCGGCGCGGAGGGCACGATGCCCGCGGGAGTCGCGCTGGCGGACACCCTCGCGCGCATGAACACGCCGCGGGCGCTGGCTGACCGCCATCGCCGCTATTACGACTACGCGATGCTGGGCGACGACGCCGAAGCGCCCGGGTCGAACTGGCTGGCGAACTGGCATGGCCGCAACCTGCGCATCTTCGCCCGGCTGGTGCGCCTGGCCCCGGGACCGCGGGAGCGGGTGCTGGTGATCTACGGCGCGGGCCACGCCCCGCTGCTGCGCCAGTTCGCCGAGCAATCGGGGGCGTTCCTGGTGGTGGACCCGGTGCCCTATCTGCGAGCGGCGGCGGGTCCCTGAACCCCGCGACCGCCCGCTGTCATGCGGGCGGTATGCGACCTCCACTACAATCCGCGCATGGGGAGCGGACGACTCGACATCACGCCCACGCTGGCGATTCCGGACGACGAACTCGTCGAACGGTTCGTGCGCGCCAGCGGCGCGGGCGGGCAGAACGTCAACAAGGTGGCCACCGCGGTCGAACTGCGGTTCGACGTGGCGCATTCGCCGTCGCTGCCCGAGCCCCTGCGCGAACGCCTGCTGGCCCGCCGTGACCGGCGCCTGACCGACGACGGCGTGCTGGTCATCGACGCCCAGCGTTTCCGCACCCAGGACCGCAACCGGCAGGACGCCCGCGAGCGCCTGGCCACGTTCATCGCGGCGGCGATGCACGTGCCCCGGCCCCGCATCGCCACCAAGCCCTCGCGCGCGGCCAAGGCCCGGCGCCTGGACGCCAAGCGCGAGCGCAGCGAGGTCAAGCGTGGTCGTTCGCAGAAGAGCCACTGGGAGTAAACGATTGAGCGACGCCGACGACGTCATCCCCGTCATTCCGCCCAACATGCCGCAGGTGCCGCCGAACCGGTTCACCCGCTGGATGGGGCGCACCTTCCTGCGCACCTTCGGCTGGAAGGTGGTGGGCACGCTGCCGGACATCCCCAGGCTGGTCCTGATCGTGGCGCCGCATTCGTCCAACTGGGACGGCATCTGGGGCATGGCGGCGAAGATCGCGATGGGCTTCAACGTGCGCGTGCTCGGCAAGGCGCAGCTGTTCTGGTGGCCGCTGTCGCCGCTGCTGCGCAAGCTCGGGGTGGTGCCGGTGGACCGCAGTTCGCCGCAGGGCACGGTGGAGCAGGCGGTGCGGATGATCCGCGATTCGGACCGGATGTGGTTCGCGCTCACCCCCGAAGGCACCCGCAAGCGGGTGGAGAAGTGGAAGGGTGGCTTTCTCAAAATCGCCCAGCAGGCGCAGGTGCCGATCCTGATGGCCTATTTCCATTACCCCGAAAAGATCATCGGCATCGGCGACGTGTACTACCCCACCGGCGACGCCGAGGTCGACATGGCCGCGATCCGCGCCTGGTACCGACCGTGGCAGGGCAAGAATCGCGGAACCGCGTGATGGCCCGCGGATGACGCGTCCGTCGGAATGAACCCAAAAGAAAACCCGCCGTGAGGCGGGTTTTCCGTATTGCCGATCCGGAACCGGTGGCTGGCTTACAGCGCCTTGCCGCCCAGTTTCCAGGTGAACTGCAGGTAGTAGCTGCGGCCGAACGAATCGAACCACGAGGTGTCGTAGTACGGATAGTTCGCCCAGGTGGCGTCACGCGGCGGCATCTTGTCGAGCAGGTTGTTGATCGACAGCGAGATGCGCAGGTGATCGGTCACGTCGTAGCGTGCGCCGGCATTGAAGCGCCAGGTCGACTGCGTCCACGCATCGTTGTTGTAGTTGGCCACGCGGCCCACGTAGTTGCCGAACAGGCTCGCACCGAACGCGCCCTTGTCCCAGCTCACGCCGACGTTGCCCTTGGTGCGCGGCAGCGTGGTGTCGGCGAAGCTCACGTCCAGCATGTCTTCGGTCGGATCGCCCGGATACAGCTGGCGGGTGTGGCGATGGGTCCAGTTGTAGTTGGCGCGGAAGGCGAAGTCGCCCGCGACGGCCGTCGCCAGGCGGTAGTTGGCGGTCACGTCGACGCCCGAGGTTTCCTCCTTGGCGATGTTGATCGGGCTGAAGTGCACGCTGGTGATGAACCCGTCCTGGTCGCGGATGACGCGTGAGAGCGCGTCCACGCAGGTGGGCGAGTTGATATCGACCGAAGCACCGCTGTCGGTCACGCCAAGGCGGCAATCGGCTTCGGTCGAGCGCAGCAGTTCGCGGCTCTGCGTCTGCACCTGGTTGGACACTTCGATCTTGTAGTAGTCGATGGCCAGATCGAAGTTGGACACCGGTGACCACACGAAGCCCGCGGTGAACGACTTGCTGGTTTCCACGTCCAGATCCATGTTGCCGGTGTAGACGTCGAACGTGTTGATGTCCCAGCTGCCGTCGTCGTAGCAGTCGCCGTCGCTGAAGCCCGGCTCGTCGGTCCGGCACTGGTAGTAGTCGGTCGACACGGTGCGGTAGAAGTCATCGCCGGCGAACAGGTAGTGCATGTCCGGCGCGCGGAAACCGGTGCCGTAGGAACCACGCACCAGCAGCGTTTCGAACGGGCGCCATTCCAGGCCGGCGCTGTAGGTGAACTTGCCCGGATTCTTGTTGCCGTACTTGTAGCGGTCATAACGGCCGGCGAGGCTGGCCTGCAGCGAGGACAGCAGCGGCAGGCGGAATTCGCCCGCCACGCTCCAGCGATCGCGATCGCCTTCGCCGTCGCCATAGCGCGGGCCGTAGTAGGCGTCGGCGGTCAGCGCGTAGGGATCGGGATTGACCTCGTATGACTGCTTGCCGTATTCGACCGCCGCGGCGAAGCCGACGTCACCGGCGGGCAGGGTGAACAGCGCCGGCGTATCCAGGGTGAAACTCAGGTTGTCGTTGTCGGCCTTCGGATGGAAGGTGGACATCGCCGCGATGCTGGCGAACTCGGCCTGCGTCAGCGGGGTGAACAGGCGCGCCGGATCCGGGCTGTAGATCGCGTAACCGTCGGCGTCATAGCCCTGGCGCTCGCCCAGGAACAGGCGATTGGCCGCGTCGGCCCGGATGCGGGGCATGCCCACGTCGGCCTTGTACTGCGAATGGTTGTAGGCCGCTTCCCAGTTCCAGGCTTCGCCGAAAGCGCCCTGCAGGCCCGTGGTGACCGCGAAGGTCTTCTGCGTGGTGGTGTTCATGCGGTTGCGCAGGCCGCCCATTTCCTCCGGCGTGAACTGGCGCGACCAGGTTTCGTAGTGGCCGGTGGTCGCGTTGTAGAACACCTTGTCGTTGTTGTCGGTCGACGCCGGGTCGTGGAATTCCCAGCCCATCACATCGCTCACCACGTCATTGCCGTTGGTGCCGGTGAGCAGCTTGACCTCCTGGCGGCCCAGCTGGACATCGGCGAACCAGGACAGGGTGTCGGAGAAGCGGTATTCGAACGAGCCATACGCGTTGTAGCCCTTGCGCTCGTTCTGGATGGTGCGATACGCGATGGCGCGTTCACTGCCGCAGTACGGCTGGCCGAAGCGATCCTCGGCCAGCACGGTGGTGCCCTCGTTGAGGCCGGCCATCGCGGCGCAACCGTCCGCCGGCGCGATGTTGACGTCATCGTCCCAGTCATAGAGCTGCGCGGTGAGGCGAGGCAGCCGGCGGCGCGAGGTCGGCGCATCCAGAGTCGAATCCTGGACGCTGCGCTCGTAGCCCCAGAGCGGGCGCTTGTCGAGGAATTCCACGCCGACGATGCCGCTGAACTCGCCGCGCTCGAAGCCGGTGGTCAGGGTGAGTTTGTGCGACTCGCCGCCCCCGCGGCTGGTGTCGCCATAGCGGTAGTCGATGGTGGTGCCGTCGGTGGACTTCTTGAGGATGAAGTTGATGACGCCGGCCATCGCGTCGGAGCCGTAGACCGCCGAGGCGCTGCCGGTCAGCACTTCGATGCGATCGATCATGCCGAGCGGAATGTTGCCGACGTCGGTGAAGTTGCTGCGGCCATTGAGCGGCAGCGGGAAGTCGGCGATGCGGCGGCCGTTGATCAGCACCAGGGTGTGGTTCGGGCCGAGGCCGCGCAGATCGACTGCCTGCGCGCCGGGCGTGGACTGGGCGCTGGTGGTGTTCTGCTGGCCCTGCACGCTGCCGCTGTTCTGGCTGAGCGAGCGCAGCACGTCGGGGACCGAAGTGAAGCCGGCGGCCTGGATCTGCTCCGCGGTGACCACGGTAATCGGCGCCGGGCCTTCGATCTGCGCGCGCGGAATGCGCGAACCGGTGACCTGTACGTTCTCGAGTTGGGTGACAGGCTCCTCGGCGGCGTCAACGGACTGGCCGGTGGGAGCCGGAGTAGGGCGGGCGGCGGGGGCCGGACGCGGCGGGGCATCCTGGCGCACGATCACCACCGCGCCGGAGGCGGCATCGCGACGGGCGACATGGCCGCTGCCGCTGAGCACGCGATCCAGCGCCTGGTCGGCCGGGAGACTGCCCTGTACGCCCTGGGTGCGCAGGCCCTTGAGCTGGTCGGCGCGGTAGACGAACTGGGTGCCGGACTGGCGCGCCAGCGTATCGAGCGCCGCCACCAGGTCCCCGGCGGGGATGTTGACCTGCGCGGGTTTGGAATTCTGCGCCTGCGCACTCAGTGCGGCTGAACAGGCCAGGCTCAACAACAGGACACGCAACGACGACCGCATTGGATGGCTCTCCCCATGGGCGCACGGAAAGGCACCCTTGGCTATCAGGACGAACGAGCCGGGGAAATCCCCCGCCCCTCCGGGCGGGTCAGAGGCTGTGCAGGACGATGCGGTCGGCGCCGGCTTCGGCGCGAACCGGGAAACCCTGTTCCAGCAGGCGCACGAACGCGTCCACGTTCGACCAGCGGAAGTTGCCGCCCACCCGCAGCGCGCCCACGTCGGCATCGCCCATGACGAGCTTGCGCGCGTTGTAGCGGTTGAACTCGGACGCGGCCTCGGCCAGCGAGGTGTCGCGGAACGTCACGAAGCCGCTGCGCCAGTCGACCAGCCGTTCGGCGTCGGCGACCGAGCCGGTGCGCACCACCACGCCGTTGCGGCTGGCGATGGCCAGGCTGCCGGCCGGCAGCAGGGTGGTCGGCTGCGGATGGCCCTGGGCGCCGGGAGACGCCTCCAGCCGGACGGTGCCTTCGGTGACCACGACCCGCAGATCGGGACCGTCGCGGCGCACCGCGAAGCGCGTGCCCACCGCCACCACCTGGCGCGGCCCGGCGCTGACCACGAACGGCCGGTGCGGATCCTTGGCCGCCTCGAAGAACGCTTCGCCGCGCTGCAGCTCGATATGGCGCTCGCGCCGCGACAGGCTCACCGCGATGCGGCTGTCGCTGCTGAGCGTGGCGCCGGAGCCGTCGCTCAGCGGCACCCGGTTGAGGTCGCCCAGTGCGGTCGCGTAAGAGGCCTGTTCGGTCACCCCGTAGAAATAGTGGTGCGCCCCCAGCCCAGCGCCCGCCAGGACCAGCGCGCCGGTGAGGGTGGCGGCCAGCAGGCGCGGCCAGCGCGCCGGACGTTCCTCCCCGCGCGGCGCGAACACCAGCCGCGCGAGATCCGGCGGTCCGCCGGTCGGAGACGGCGCCGAAGCCACCGGCGCGCGCGCCGGGGCGGGGCGATCCAGCGGCGAAGCGCTCCATTGTCCGCGTGGCGGCGCGGCGTCACGCGCCTGCCCGGCGCCCAGCGCGGTCAGGCGCCCGCTTTCGTTCCAGGTCGATTCCAGACGCAGGAACGCGACCCGGTGCGCGGTGGATTCCGCCAGCCACGCGTCCAGGCCGGCCTGGTCGGTGCCGGCCCACGCGCCGCTCTCGCGTCGCGCAAGCCAGGCCGCCGCGGCCTGTTCAATCTGTCTGCTGCTGGCCATGTCCCGGTTCCTTTCCTGCATCCTGCAAGGCCTGCCGCGGGCGGGCGCGCGTGCCGCCCCCGCCGTAGAAATGTTCGGCGATCAGGCGGATTCCCTTGGCGACATGCTTTTCCACGGTCTTCTCGCTGATGCCCAGTCGCGACGCCACTTCCTTCTGCGGCAATTCCTCGACCCGGCGCAGCCAGATGACCTCCCGGCACCGGTCCGGCAGGCGGTCGAAAGCGTCGGCCAGGCGCTTGAGCACCTGCCGGCCGCCACACCACCGTTCGGGCGATACCTCGTCTATCAAGACGTTTATCGACTCGAAATCACCCACTGTCTCGATCGAGACCACCCGGCTGCGGCGCAGGCGGTCGGTCATCAGGTGGCGCGCGGTGGCGAACAGGAACGACTTGGGCGCGGTCGGCACCGACTTGCCGGCCGCCTCGTAGACCCGCACGTAGACTTCCTGGCGCAGGTCGTGGATTTCCTCCCGATGCGGCCAGCAGCGGCGCAGGAAATGCACCAGCGCCTCCTCGTGGACGAGGATTTCGCGGGCGAACCAGGCGTCGATGGATTCGGTCATCCCCCGACATTACCCGAATCCGCGCGGGCCAACGACGACCTTCGATGCTGCACAGCAGCGACGATCGGGGGAGGGGAAGCGCGCATCCGTTCGTCTTCAATGCAGGTGCCACCCTGGAGTTATGCGATGCCGTCACCGCTGTCCCGCCGCCTGTTCCTGCAACGCTGCGCACTGCTGATCCTGGCGCTGGCCGGCGCCACCGGCATGGCCGCCGCCGGCGCCGCGCCCGCGGATGCCTCGCGCCGTGACGGTTACCGCTACTTCGAAATCGGCGACCTGAAAGCGGCGCGGCCCGGCGCGACCGAAGCCGGACTGATGCTCGTCGGCGGCGGCGATTGGCCGTACGACGCCTTCCGCTGGATGATCGAGAAGGCCGGGCACGGCCGCATCGTGATCCTGCGCGCCTCGGGCACCGTCGAGGCGCAGGACGAATTCTTCAAGGACATCGGCGGCATCACCGCCGCGCAGACCCTGGTGTTCGACGACCGCCGCGCCGCCAGCGATCCGGAAGTCCTGCGCATCGTGCGCGAGGCCGACGGCATTTTCCTCGCCGGCGGGGATCAATCCAACTACGTGCGCTTCTGGAAGGGCACGCCGCTGAACGAAGCGCTGGACGCGCACGTGCGCGCCGGCAAGCCGATCGGCGGCACCAGCGCCGGCCTGGCGATCCTGGGCGCGTTCGCCTACGGCGCGATGGACGGCGGCAGCATCGTCTCTCCCACCGCGATGACCGATCCGACGGGTTCGGAAGTCACCCTGGTGGATGATTTCCTGCACATGCCCTACCTGCAGAACGTGATCACCGACAGCCACTTCGGCGAGCGGGATCGACTCGGCCGCCTGATCGCCTTCGTCGCCCGGCTGTCGGCCGAACAGAAGCGCGCGGATCTGGTCGGCATCGGCATCGATGAATACACCGCGCTGTGCATCGACGCCCACGGCGTCGCGCGGGTCCACAGCGGCGACGGCGGCCATGTCTGGCTGGTGCATCCGCGGCGCCAGGCCGAGGTGTTCGCCGCCGGCAAGCCGCTGACCTTCCGGGACGTCCCGGTGACCGGACTGGATACCGGCAGCGAGCTGCGGTTTCCGGACTTCAGCGTGAAGCACCCGGCGTTCGAACGCCGGGTCGATGTGGTCAACGGCGTCCTGGGCGACGCCGTGCGCACCGCCTCGCTAGAATCAACCCCCTGATCCACTGCCCTTCCGGAATCACTGCCATGACGAACCTGTTGCGTGCGTGCTGCCTTGCGTTGTTGGGAATGGCGGGCACCGCCATCGCCGCGGATGCCGACCGACCGGTGCTGGTCATCCATGGCGGCGCCGGCGTGGAGCGTGGCGACCTCGCCCCCGAGGAAATCGCCGCCGCGCGCAAATCGATGGAAGCGGCGCTGCGCGCCGGCCACGCCCAGCTCGCCGCCGGCAAGCCGGCGCTGGACGCCGTGGCCGCCGCGATCACCGTGATGGAGGACGCGCCGAGCTTCAACGCCGGACGCGGCGCGGTGTTCACCCATGACGGAAAGAACGAACTGGATGCCTCGATCATGGATGGCGCCAGCGGCAAGGCCGGCGCCGTGGCCGGCGTGCACCGGGTCAAGAACCCGATCCAGCTGGCGCGCCTGGTGATGGACAAGTCCAAGCACGTGATGATGGTCGGCGACGGCGCCGAAGCGTTCGCGACCGAGCAGGGCGTGACCCTGGTGGATCCGTCCTACTTCCGCACCGAGAAGCGTTGGCAGCAGTTGCAGAAGGCGCTGAAGGAAGAGGCTTCCGGACAGGCCCATGCCGATCTGGAAACCGCCAAGCACTTCGGCACGGTCGGCGCGCTGGCGCTGGACGCGCAGGGCCATCTGGCGGCGGGCACGTCCACCGGCGGCATGACCAACAAGCGCTACGGCCGGGTCGGCGACTCGCCGATCATCGGCGCCGGCACCTACGCCGACGCGCGCTGCGCGGTGTCGGGCACCGGCTGGGGCGAGTACTACATCCGCGCGGTCGCCGCGCACGACATCTGCGCGCGGGTGCGCTACGCCGGCCAGGACATCGCCAGCGCCGCCAAGGCGGTGATCAACGACGAGATTCCCAAGGCCGGCGGCGACGGCGGCGCCATCGCGCTGGCCGCCGATGGCAGCATCGCCTTCCCGTTCAACACCGAAGGCATGTATCGCGGCTGGATCGGCGCCGACGGCGTGCCGCACGTGGCGATCTTCGCCGACGACCCGCTGCCGATGCCGAAGAAGTAAGCCGGGCCATCGCCATCCCGCACTTGTGGGAGCGACGTGAGTCGCGAATCGACCCGGGGAGCGCGTGACCCGAAAAGTTCGCGACTCACGTCGCTCCCACAAGGGAGCTCCGCGGGGGCGGCAGGCTCGCCGTGGATCGGACACTTGTAGGAGCGACGTGAGTCGCGAATTGATCCCGGGGAGTGCGTGACGCCAAAAGCTCGCGACTCACGCCGCTCCCGCAAGGAAGCTCAACAGGGGCGGCAGGCATGTCGAAGATCGGGCACTTGTGGGGACGACGTAGGTCGCGCCCCTATCCCTTGAACATCGCGGGTCGCGACTCAGGTCGCTCCTGCAGGCGCAAGGGATGAATCAGCCCTGCGACCACACCGCCAGTTCGTAGCCGTCGCGATCCAGGAAATGGAAGCGGCGGCCGCCGGGGAACGCGAAGATGGGCTGGCTGATGCGCCCGCCGGCGGCTTCGACGGCGGCCTGGCTGCTTTCCAGATCGTCTGACTGGATCACGATCAGCGCGCCGCCCGGGCGCGGTTCGCCATGCGTGAAACCGCCGGTCAGCCGGCCATCGCGAAACTCGCAGTAGTCCGGGCCGTAGTCCTGGAAGGTCCAGCTAAACGCCTTGCCGTAGAAGGCCTTGGCTGTGGCGATCGAGGCGACGTTGAACTCGACGTAGTCGATGCGGTGGTGGTGGGATTCGCTCATGGCGGGGGCTCGTGGAGAAGGTGGGCGCGCAGTATCGCGCGATGCCCGGAGCGCGTCTTGGAAAAAACGGCCAGCTCAGCCGTGCCGCCGCGCCAGCAGGTCGGTGGGCGTCAGGCCGGTGAGCAGGCGGGTGTCGCGGACCAGGTGCGAGGCGTCGCCATAGCCGGCCTCCAGCGCCCGCCGCAGCAGTGGCAGATCCGAGGGAGCACGCAGGAAACGTTGCAGGCGCAGGATCCGCGCCAGGGTCTTGGGGCCGTAACCGAACGCGTCATGGCAGCGCCGCCGCAGGCTGCGTTCGCTGATATCGAATTCGCGCGCAAGCGGGGACGATGGCATGGCTTCGGGGTGATCCAGACGCGCAAACAAGGCGCGCATGGCGGCATCCGCAACCGGCGGACCCTGGCGGGCGATGGCGTGCTGCAGGGATCGCAGGCGCTCCGCTGGATCGGCGGCGTCCAGGGCCAGCGCATCCGTCAAGCGCCGTGTCCGCGAACCCCAGAGATCGCGCAGCGCGACCCGCTGGCCGGTGATGTTCCGCAACGGCAGGCCGAGGAACGCCTGCGCGGCGCCCGGCGCGAACCGGACCGCGGCCAGCAGCGCGCCGGGCGCGATGGACGCTGGCTGCGCGACCGGATCCGGCCCGGCCACGAACACCTCGTCGCCCGTCCAGATCAGATCGACGCAGCCATCGGGGATGACCAGCACCTCCGCCGCCGGTCGTGACGACGCCCGGTAGGTCCAGGCACACGTCAATCCCGCGCGCAGCGGCGCGGCCGGCGCGACCTCCCGGTATGCCGGCGCGGAAGAAGGCGGGGTGGTGGTGGTATCGCGGGGCATGGTCGGGCGACAGGTTACGCGTTCCTGCCGTCCAGTGAACCGGCGCACGCTCATCGTGCGCGGCGTTCCGAAGTTGTCGGTGGATACTGTCCGGAGCGGGTAGGGTAGGCGAAGGCGCGGGCCGCTTCAAACGCGACGCTGGATCAACGCTCGGAATGCCCGCTGTCGTCGTAGTCGCGACGGGTGAACAGATCCGGATGGATCAGCTCGATGAAGGCGCGCGCCTGCGGCGACAGGAACTTGCCCTTGCGCACGATCACGCCGTAGCTGCGCGAAGGAAACCAATCGCTGAGCGAACGCGTCGCCAGGCGCCCGCGATCGGTGTCGGTCAGGCAGATCGAACTGACGATCGACACGCCCATGCCCATTGCCACGTATTGCTTGATCACCTCCCAGCCGCCGACCTCCAGCGCCACCGTGTAGGGCACGCGGTGCTGCTGGAACACCAGATCCACCAGGCGATAGGTGATCTGGCGTTTGGGCGGCAGGATCAGGCCGAAGGGGGAGATGTCGGCCAGTTCCAGTCGCGGCTTGTTCGCCAGGGGATGATCCGGCGGGGTGATCAGCAGTGGTTCGAACCGGTAGATCGGCGCGTAGCTGAGGTCGGCCGGTACGTCCATCATCGATCCGACCGCCAGATCCACCGCGTCGGAGCGCAGCAGATCGGTGCCGTCGGCGGTGATGGCGTTGTGCAGGGTCAGGCGCACGTCCGGATGCTGCTGGCGGAAGTGCTCCACGATGCGCGGCAGCAGGTACAGGATGGTGGAGCTGTTGGCGGCGATGTTCAGTTCACCGGCGTCCAGGCCGGCCACCTTGTCGTGGAAGATCGCCTCCAGGCCGTCGATGCCCTCGACCAGCGGCTGGGCCAGCTCATACAGCAACTGCCCCTCGCGGCTCGGACTCAGGCGTCGGCCGCTGCGCTCGAACAGCACCACCCCCAGATCGCGTTCCAGGGCCTGCAACTGCAGGGTGATGGCGGGCTGGCTGACGAACAGCGCCTCGGCGGCGCGCGATACCGAGCCCAGCCGGACCGTCTGGCAGAACGCCCGCAGGGGCTTCAGCCGGTCCGACTTGTAGGCGAATCGCAGCGTGGCGGGGCGTTTTTCAGGCATTTTGGCTGAAATATAAGTACAACTTATTAAGTGCATTGACAAAACTGTTTTGTCAAATAGTTTGCTGCGGCGCACGGTAGGCCTCCAAGCAGCAGGAGTCCCGAAATGTCCGCCGCCGTTGCCCTGAGCCAAGCCGAACCCGCGTCCCGCCCCACGCCCGGCATCAGCCTGACCGTCCGCCACCATGAGCAGGCCGCGCTGTTGCCGCCCGCCGCCCTGGCGCTTCTGGTCTCGCTGCACCGTGCGATCGAACCCGGTCGGCAGGCCCGGCTGGCGGCGCGCCGCGAACGGCAGGTGTTCTTCGACGCCGGCGGCCTGCCGGACTTCCGCGACGACACCCGCGCCATCCGCGAAGGCGACTGGCGGGTCGCGCCGCTGCCGGCGGCGCTGCTGGATCGCCGGGTCGAGATCACCGGCCCGGTGGATCCCAAGATGGTGATCAACGCGCTGAACTCCGGCGCGAAGGTCTACATGGCGGATTTCGAGGATTCGACCGCGCCGACCTGGCACAACCTGCTTACCGGCCAGAAGGCGTTGATCGGCGCCGTGCGCGGCGATCTGACCCATACCGCGCCCAACGGCAAGCAGTACGCGCTCAAGCCGTTCGAGGAGCAGGCCGTCCTGCTGGTGCGTCCGCGCGGCTGGCACCTGGACGAGAAGCATGTGCGGATCGACGGCCAGCCGATCGCCGGCGGCCTGTTCGATCTGGCGGTGTTCGCCTTCCACAACGCGCGCGCGCTGGCGACCGCCGATCGCGGCCCGTACTTCTACCTGCCCAAGTTGCAGAGCATGGAGGAGGCGGCGCTGTGGGAGACCGCGCTGTCGCATATCGAAGCCGCGCTGGGCCTGCCGCAGGGCCAGATGAAGGTCACCGTGTTGATCGAGACGCTGCCGGCGGTGTTCGAGATGCACGAGATCCTGCACGCGCTGCGCGATCGCATCGTCGGCCTGAACTGCGGCCGCTGGGACTACATTTTTTCCTACATCAAGACCTTCCGCCGCCATCGCGATCGGGTCCTGCCCGAGCGCGGCCAGGTGACCATGACCCAGCCGTTCCTCAAGGCCTATTCGGAACTGCTGATTCAGACCTGCCACCGCCGCGGCGCGCACGCGATGGGCGGCATGGCCGCGCAGATCCCGATCGGCAACGACGAGGCGGCCAACGAACAGGCGCTGGCGCGGGTACGCGCGGACAAGCTGCGCGAGGTCACCGCCGGCCATGACGGTACCTGGGTCGCGCATCCGGCGCTGATTCCGATCGCGCGCGCCATCTTCGACGAGCACATGCCCGGGCCGAACCAGCACGGCGTGCTGCGCGAGGACGTGCGGGTGACCCGCGACGATCTGATCCGCCCCAGCACCGGCACCATCACCCGCGCAGGTTTCGAGGGCAACGTCGAGGTCTGTGTGCGCTACCTGGCCGCCTGGCTGGATGGCAACGGCTGCGTGCCGATCCATTGGCTGATGGAGGACGCCGCGACCGCCGAGATCGCGCGCACCCAGATCTGGCAATGGCTGCACACGCCCGGTCTGCATCTGGCCGACGGGACCGCCATTGATTTCGCGCTGCTCGACGCCACCCTGCGCAACCTGCCGGCCCGCCTGGGCGATCGCGCGGCGCTGCCCGGTGGCGACAAGGTCGACGAGGCCATCGGCCTGCTCGACGCGCTGAGCCGCAGCGAAGAGCTGGCCGAATTCCTGACCCTGCCCGCCTACACCCGCATCGACTGACCCCCTCCGGAGAACGCCCATGAACAAGCTGCCCACCGCCCAGGACATCCAGAAGGACTGGGACACCAATCCGCGCTGGCAAGGCATCACCCGCAACTACAGCGCCGAGGACGTCGTGCGCCTGCGCGGCACCGTCCCGGTCGAGCATTCGATCGCGAAAATCGGCGCCGAGAAGTTGTGGAACTACCTGCAGACCGAGGATTTCATCAACGCGCTGGGCGCGCTGACCGGCAACCAGGCGATGCAGCAGGTCAAGGCCGGCCTGAAGGCGATCTATCTGTCCGGCTGGCAGGTCGCGGCCGACGCCAACCTGGCCGGCCAGATGTATCCGGACCAGTCGCTGTATCCGGCCGACTCGGTGCCGGCGGTGGTCAAGCGCATCAACAACACCCTGCTGCGCGCGGATCAGCTGCATCACGCCGAGGGCGACGACAGCACCGACTTCCTGCAACCGATCGTCGCCGACGCGGAAGCCGGGTTCGGCGGCGTGCTGAACGCCTTCGAGCTGATGAAGGCGATGATCGAGGCCGGCGCGGCCGGCGTGCATTTCGAGGATCAGCTGGCCAGCGTCAAGAAGTGCGGTCACATGGGCGGCAAAGTGCTGGTGCCGACCCGCGAGGCGGTGGAGAAGTTGAACGCCGCGCGCCTGGCCGCCGACGTGATGGGCGTGCCGACCCTGCTGGTCGCGCGCACCGACGCCGAGGCCGCCGACCTGCTGACCAGCGACATCGACGCCAACGACCAGCCGTTCGCCACCGGCGAGCGCACCGTCGAGGGCTTCTTCAAGACCCGCAATGGCCTGGACCAGGCGATCAGCCGTGGCCTGGCCTACGCGCCCTACGCGGATCTGGTGTGGTGCGAGACCGGCAAGCCGGACCTTGAGTTCGCGCGCAGGTTCGCCGAGGCGATCCATGCGAAGTTCCCCGGCAAGCTGTTGGCCTACAACTGCTCGCCGTCCTTCAACTGGAAGAAGAATCTGGACGACGCCACCATCGCGAAGTTCCAGAAGGAAATCGCCAGTTACGGCTACAAGTTCCAGTTCATCACCCTGGCCGGCTTCCACAGCTTGAACTACTCGATGTTCAACCTGGCCCACGGCTATGCCCGCCGCCAGATGAGCGCGTTCGTGGAGCTGCAGGAAGCCGAGTTCGCCGCCGCCGACAAGGGCTTCACCGCGGTGAAGCACCAGCGCGAAGTCGGCACCGGTTACTTCGACGCGGTCACCCAGGCCATCCAGCAGGGCCAGTCCTCGACCACCGCGCTGAAGGGTTCGACCGAGGAGGAGCAGTTCGCGGAGAAGGCGGCGTAGTCCACGAGACAAGAAGGTTGAAAGAAAAAGCGCCGAGCATGTTCGGCGCTTTTTTTGATCTTGTTCGATCAAAAGTCGGGAAGAATAGAACGCGAGATGACTAACTAACTTCAGAACTGTGTCCACGTTCCGAAAGTGCAACTCAAGGTCGTGCCTAGGATGGAGCACGTACACCGGGAGAAGGAACTCGTGGAAGAAAGTTTGGAAAACAGGATGCCACGCCGCAAGCGCGGGTGTGTGCTGGCAATCTTCTTCGTCGCTATGTCGGAATTGATCATCGGGAATGCCATCGCGGGCGTGCTTCCTGACGTCGATTATCAGAAACGCATAAGGGCCGCGACCACCCTGCAGCCGGTTCGTCACGGCGACTTCGGCGAGGAACTCAATTTGTTCACGGGTGAGCCGGAGTTCTCCCTTCCGGTCATAGACATTCCCGGGAACTCTAACCTTAGGGTTTCGTGGACAGAGAGGTACAACATCAATGTCAGTGGCCCCTTCGATCCCAACGAATCAAAAGGAGGGATATGGAAAAAATATCCGTTCCTCGTCGAAGTTCCATTCCTCAAGGCGGTTGTGCCTTACGGCGGCAACAACTCGAACTACGGAGATTGGAGCATGGCTGCGCCGGGATACGGGAACGGACGATATCGCCGTTGCTCACTGACATATCGACCTTATGTGACCGGCGAGGGATCCTGGCTGGACGAAGAGGTCACTCCCGGCGGATATCAGATGCACATTCCGGGTGATGGGATGCATGAACTTCTGATCGCCAATGAAGATGACGGTGGGCCTATGGACGGCAGGTCATATCCATGGAGAACCAAGGCGAATCATCGGATTGGATGCCTGGAGAAGATAGAGAACGGCTTGCCAGGAGAGGGGTTCTTCGCTGTTACACCCAGCGGTGACAAATACTATTTTTCCCATGCACACAGAGTGCTGGCTCCTACCTTGGTTGTCAAAGATATCAGGCGGGACCCTTTTGATCATGAGGGGAATGCCAGGCGTTTGATGCGGGAGCAAATATATCTGCTGGCGACACGCGTGGAAGACCGGTTCGGGAACTGGGTCAGTTATACCTATCAGCGCGGCAATCTCTCTCGCATTGAATCCAATGATGGGAGGTGGATCGAGCGCGTGGAGGACGGGGCCGGAAAAACGGTCCGGCTGACTTCTTCGGTAGGAACTTGGACGTGGACGCCTCAGGGCTGGACACAGCCGGATGGAAGACCGTCGTGGCGTGTATCCGGAATTCGCGATGTTGAGCTTCAGAGCGCACACGATCTTCCCCCGCGATCGG
Source organism: Pseudoxanthomonas sp. 134C1 (assembly GCF_057773065.1). Lineage (NCBI taxonomy): Bacteria > Pseudomonadati > Pseudomonadota > Gammaproteobacteria > Lysobacterales > Lysobacteraceae > Pseudoxanthomonas > Pseudoxanthomonas sp. 134C1. The sequence goes on along the minus strand of NZ_JBYMTH010000001.1, from coordinate 58,886 downwards.
GACAATGTCGAGACTGGGGACTGCTCGACATCGTTTCCTTCCCACAAGACATCAAGATTACGCACCCTTCGGGTGCACACGCCGAGTATCGGGTGTCCTATCGGAGGCAGAGCAGGGATGGTGTCATTAAGCTGTGTCAGGAGAGGGCCCCGGGCTTGTTCTATCTCGTGGAGCCCAACTACATTGATGGTTATGTGATCGAGTCACGTAGGGTAACAGGGCCGGGTGTACCTGCTCTTGAATGGAAGTATGAATATCCCGCCTACTACAGCGCGGGTGGTGGCACGTGGGGTGAATTCAATCCCGGGCTGCCAGGAGCCGTCCAGTACGCAGGACGCGAGCAGAAGTTGATACGGGTCGTCGGACCGGGTAAGCAAGTGGCATTGCATACGTTCGGAACTCGCTGGCGATTCAACGAAGGGCAACTGCTGAAAGTGGAATACGGAACCATGGATGGGGAGCGAGACAGCATTCTGAGAAGCGAGGAGACGAAATACCAGCCCGCGCATTCGAATTGGCCACAACCATTTCCGCGTGAGGTTGGATGCAAGCTTGGATGGGGAGCATATGCTGGCTGGTTCGGGACCATCCACTTTGATAGGTGCAAGGACTTCGATGCTTTGCAATTGCCGATTCTCGAACGAAAGATTAATCAGGATGGTGCAAGGTTCGTCCAGTCGGTTAAACGCCACGACCGGAATGCTCGACCTGTTGGCATGCAGGCGGAGAGTTCGACCGGATATCGCAAGACCGAGACTGTCGAATATCACGATGATCCCACGCTCTGGGTGCTGGGACAGACCAAGCGGATGACGACCAACGGCATGGAAACCAGCCAGATCGAGTACGGCTGGAAAGCTCTGCCGTCGAGAACCTATGCCTTCGGCAAACAGCAACAGACCCTCGGCTACCATGCTGACGGCAACTTGAAGTCGGCGAGGGATGGAAACGGAAATGTAACCACTTACGGCAGCTGGAAGCGTGGTATCCCGCAGCTCATCGTCCATGCAGACAGCACATCCAGAACGGCGACTGTGAATGACGCTGGTTGGATTACCTCGACCACGGACGAGAATGGATACAAGACCTGTTACAGCCATGACGCGATGGGAAGGCTATCCCGCCTGACCCATCCCTCCGAGACCCGGGCGGGCATTTGCGATGCCGGCACCTGGGCAGAGACGACGCAGACCTTCGAACCGGTGGCCCAGGCGGAGTATGGTCTGGCCGCCGGTCACTGGAGGCAGACGACCAGTACCGGCAACGCACGCAGGGTGACTTACTACGACGCGCTATGGCGTCCATCGGTGGTGCGCGAGTATGACGTGGTGAATATGGCGGGGACCCAACGCTTCAGCCGGTTCGCTTATGACCACGAGGGAAGAATAACGTTTGCGTCCTATCCGGGTCCGACCGAGAGACTGACTGCTGGCACGTGGACCGAGTACGACGCACTGGGTCGGGTGACGGCGATGAGCCAGGATAGCGAGCAGGGGCCGCTGACCACCATCACCCAGTACCGGGGTGATGCCACCGGTGCGTATGTGCGCACGGTCAGCCCACGCGGCGTAGTGACGGTGACCCGGCACCAGGCCTTCGACCAGCCCCGCTACGACACGCCGGTACTCATCGACCAGGGCCAGAACCTGACCGAGCGGGTGGGCATCGACATCACCCGCGACGTGTTCGGCAAGCCGCTGTCCATCCGCAAGCGCAACGCGGCCGGGACGCTGGCGGTGACCCGCAGCTTTACCTACGACAGCGCCCAGCAACTATGCAAAGTCATCGAGCCAGAGACAGGCACGACAGTGTATGGCCATGACGGCGCTGGCAATCTGATCCATTCAGCAATGGGTTTGCGGGGGTTTGGAGACACCGCGTCCTGCAGTGGCAAGGGAGGGTGGCTCCAGGTGAAGTCTCGAGCGACCATGCGCACCTACGATGCCCGCAACCGGGTCAAGACGCTGGTGTTCCCGGACGGGCGGGGCAACACCACCAATACCTACACGCCGGATGGCCAACTGGCCAGCACGGCGGTGGACAACGACGGCACCAACGTGGTGACCACCAGCTACGACTACAACCGCCGCCGCCTGCCCACCAGTGAACGGATGCAATGGGGCAGCATCGATTGGTCCATTGGGTACAGCTACACCGCGCTGGGCCACCTGGCCAGCCAGACCTACCCCAATACCGGCACGGTGGCCTTTGCCCCCAATGCCCTGGGCCAGCCGACCCAGGCCGGGCCGTATGCCACCGGAGTGCAGTACTACCCCAACGGGGGGCTCAAGCAATTCACCTACGGCAACGGCATCGTCCACACGATGACCCAGAACGCCCGCCAGTTGCCGGCGCGCAGCACCGACAGCCATGGGGTGCTGGACCTGGGCTATGTCTACGACAAACATGCCAACGTCACCGGCATCACCGACTACACGACCGGCGCCCGCCAGAGCCGCGCCATGATTTACAACGGGCTGGACCAGTTGCTTCAGACCACCGGCGCCAGCTTCGGCGTGGCCAACTACGGCTACAACGTGCTGGACAACCTGACTTCGATGAAGGTCACAGGGGGGAGCCACGTCCGCGACCACACCTACCACTACGACGCCAGCAACCGGCTGACCAGCGTGACCAACACGGTGGGCGGGGCCACGGTAACGGGCTTGAGCTACGACGTGCAGGGCAACCTGGCCAACAAGAATGGACAGGTGTTCAATTTCGACTTCGGCAACCGGTTGCGCGGCGTGAACGGCGTGGCCAGCTATGTCTATGACGGTCATGGCCGGCGGGTGCGGGACTACACCACGGCCAGCAAGTACAGCCTGTACAGCCAGAGCGGGCAACTGGTGTTCGACAACGATGGCCGGGCCGGCAAGTCCAGCCAGTACGTGTACCTGGGTGGCAGCCTGGTGGCGGTGCGGGAGGCGGCTGGCAGCACGACCACGGTGAAGTACCAGCACACCGACGCCTTGGGCACGCCCGTCGCGGTGACGGATGCGGCCAAGGCCATCGTTCAGAAGAGCGAGTACGAACCCTACGGACAATTGGTCAATCGGCCGTTGACGGATGGGCCGGGCTTCACCGGGCACGTGCAGGATGCGGCCACCGGGTTGACGTACATGCAGCAGCGGTATTACGACCCGCTCCTCGGGCGGTTCCTGTCGGTGGACCCGGTGACGGCGTACTCCAGCCCGGTAGCCAACTTCAATCGCTATTGGTATGCGAACAACAATCCGTACAAATTCATCGATCCGGATGGGCGAAAGGCAAAGCCAATTGATCCGAATGATCGGACTGGTTGCGGCAGCTCGTCCTGCCCATCAGGAGGCGGTAAAAGAACCAGAGATTGGGATCCATCGAAAGGACGCGGATCAGACCGAATAGATACCTCGGATGGTCCTCGAGTGTGGGTAAGCCCTACAGGAAAAGGAATTCGGGGATGCGATGGATATGGATGTGGTCACAACGGAGCTCGTCGAGCTGGAGGAGCCAGGCAACATCTAGGGAGCGACTTCGTTTCCGATGCAGGTCAGACCGTACGTGCGCCAACAAATGGATTGATAGAGCGCAGATCAAATCCATATGCAGATGACGCTCGCTACACGGGACTACAACTACGAACAGACGAAGGAATAGTAGTGAAGTTATGGTATGTGACCCCTAAGGCGCAGATAGTAGGGTCTGAAGTCGCGGTCGGGCAGGAAATTGGTACGGCCCAGGATCTGTCAACAAAGTACAGAGGAAACATGACAAATCACGTTCATGAAAGGATCACTTCGTCGGAAGGAAACAACGTAGATCCCGCCTCAATAACATGGCCGCTTGAATAGATTGCAGGAAGACTATGTCAAGGATATTCGTGTGCCTAATGGTTTTTCTACTTCAATCTTGTTCTATAGGTGGAATAAAAAAGTTCGAAGGTTCTTACTTCTGGGGAGTGGAGGAGGAAGTGCTGGTTTCGTGCGGGGGAGAAGCATTCTGGCTTGAAGGAAGTTCATCTGATCTCGAACCTTTTAGGGATATTGTTCGTAAAGGAAAAGAAAGCGGTTCTGACAAGCCTATCTTCGTCGAACTGCTGGCAACCGAAGAAAAAAAATCCACTGACGGATTCGCCATGGACTATGACGGTGTTCTAGTGATAAAAAAGATCAGGCTGATCTCAAAGAATATTCCGGAGAGGTGCCATTTTGAAGATGTGACGGAAAATCAGTAGGGCATCAATTCCATGTGACAACGTATCGGGCTATGCACTAAAGGCAATGCCGAAGAAGCGAAAACAACCGGTGCATCTCGCGTATGTTTCAGCTGGGCTAGCCTCGCTAGCCAGAATCATGAAAGCTATCTCGACCACCATCATCCTGTCTCTTTCTTTGTCTGCATTGTGGCCGGACAACCATGCATGGAAGAGAGGGCGTAGCCACAAGATTGATTTAGGGGTCATTCCAATTGGGGCGAATCCGAACGATCTAGATAAGTTTGCCGATACAGACTGCAAGCGGAGGACAATTTTAGTGATTGCTCTGCCTGGGACGAGGATGGGATTCGCTATGCAATTTTCGATGGTGCGGTCTCTGTTGTTTCTGCGCACCGCAAAGAAGTATCTCATCGCTTACGACTTCCTGCCGGAATGATGTTTGGCGAGAAGATCGATGTTTCTGCAAATAAGGCTGGAAAATTCTTCCTCGTTCATTTTGATTCTTCGAAATCAAGCGATCGGACTGTTTATGTGTCAAGGGAGGATGTCGGATCTTCGTCGGGAAGATTGTTCACTCTTGAACTCGTAGGAGACAGTCAAGGGCGTCTTGTCGAGGTTGTTCAGAGGACAGATTTCTGAAGATCTTCGCTTGGAACTTCAAGTGGAGGTCGGGCTATAGGAGGAAATATGCCAAGATCCCAATGGCGTGGTGAACGGCAAAAATATGTCGCCAATGGATGGCAAGTGGCGATGCCTGGCTTTCTAAAGAATCAGGTAGCAAAGCAATGAATTTTGGCGGCATGCCATTCTTAGTTGGACTAAGCATAATCGCTGGATGCGCGCACGCCGGTTGCTTTGGTAGTCAGGTTGTTGACGAGGTTGAGATCCCATCTACTTTTCTTTCCTACCTGCGTGCGAGGGACGTTGACGCTATTGCCTGCATGGCAAGGAATGAGAAGATCTTTGACCAGGTTTCCATGGACTACTTGGTGGGAAGCGACGGTTACAGGTTCCCGGTGAGGGAAGATTTGAGATCCGCCACTGTGATACTCAGCAATCAGGAAGTGATCACGAAGACAGTCACTCAGACAAATGATGACGGGTCAAAGGAAATTGATGTCGTCTATCTGCCGACTTCAACCGCAAGAACGTTCGAAGAACTGGACGCGATGGTAAGAAATGGTACGGCGGAGCCGTTTCTCAACTATGTCGTTTGCAGGTATCACCTGGACAACGGCGAGGTATCGATGCCCCACGTCTGCTATGCGGAAACGGATGTAATTGACTAGCAACGCCATCTGAAAAGCCCATTTCAATTGTCTTGAAAGACCGCGCCGCACGCGGGGCTGTACCAGATTGAACTTCCGTAGGTACGCCTTTCCAGGCTGCTATGGCCGGGCCGCAAGCATCGAAACGCATGCCCCACCCGACCAGCGGTCGGAGCGGGGCATGCGCGAATTTCGCTTTATTTCTTTACCGCCTGCTGGTGCGACTTCAGCGCATCGGTCAGGCCCGGAACGCCATCGGTGCCGGCGGGCACGCTGATGCTGGAGCCGGTGAAATCCTGGCCGATGGGTTCGGCGCGTCCGCCCAGGCACTGGGCCAGGAAGCCTTCGGTCACCGCATTGAACGCCTTGCTGTTCTCGGGACGGTGAAAGCCGTGGCCCTCATCCGGGAACAGCACGTAGGTGACCGGAATTTTCTTGGCCTGCATCGCCTTGACGATCTGGTCGCTTTCGGCCTGTTTCACCCGTGGGTCGTTGGCGCCCTGGCCGATCAGCAGCGGCTTCTTGATCTGGTCGGCACGGGTCAGCGGCGAGCGTTCGGTCAGCCACTTGCGGCCTTCCTCGGTGCGCGGGTCGCCCATGCGCCTGGCGAGCTGTTCGAAGAAGCTGGCCCAGTAGGGCGGCACCGTGCTCAGCAGGGTGTTGAGGTTGGACGGGCCGACGATGTCGACGCCGCAGGCGAACGTGTCGGGAGTGAAGGTCAGGCCGGCGAGGGTGGCGTAGCCGCCATAGCTGCCACCCATGATCGCCACCTTGTCGTCGGTGGTCACACCCTGCTTGACCGCCCATTGCACGCCATCGATCAGATCGTCGTGCATCTTGGCGGCCCACTCGCCGTTGCCGGCGTTGGTGAATTCCTTGCCGAAGCCGGTGGAGCCGCGGAAATTGACCGACAGGACCGCGTAGCCACGGTTGGCCAGCCACTGATTGGTGTTGCTGTAACCGTAGGCGTTGCGCGACCACGGACCGCCATGCACCAGCAGCACCATCGGTACCGGCGTGTCGGCCTTGCCATCGTTGTTGGCGTCGGCGCCCCGGGGCAGGGTCAGGTAGCTGACCAGGGTCTTGCCGTCACGGGATGGGATTTCCACCGGCCACTGCGCCACCAGCGGCTTGCCATCGAGCTTCGGCTGCACCGAGAACAGCTTGGTCAGCTTGCCTGCGTCGCGGTCGTAGCGGTAAAAGACCGCCGGTGTCTGCGGAGCGGCGTAGACCACGATCCAGGTCTTGTCGTCGTGGGTGCGCGCGGCCACGCTTGTGTCGCCGGGACCGATGCCGCGCAGGCGCTCCAGATCCTTGGCGATGGACGGATCCACCACCTTCCATTCCTCGCGCAGGTAGTCCGAGGCGACCGCCTGCACCCGTCCGGTGACCGGATGGCTCAGCGAATCGCCGACGTCCGCGCGCACGTCCTCGAACACCAGTTCGCGCTTGCCGCTGGCCACGTCGATGGCGTACAGCGCGGCGGTGTTGCGGTTGCGCGAATCGGTGAAGTACAGGGTCTTGCCGTCGCTGGTCAGGCCACCCGGGCCGGTGGTCAGCGAATCCTCGAACGGCACGTCGTCGAACTTGCTCCAGCCACCCTTGCCGTCGGCGGCGAGCACATCCTGGCCGCCATCGGGTCGCGCGCGGGTGGCGAAGCGCGGTGTGTAGTCGGCGTCGGCGATGTAACCGGCGATCTGTGCGTCGTTCTTCTGCACCAGTTCGCGCTTGCCGCTGGCCAGGTCGACCTTGTACAGGTCGTGCCACTGCGGGTCGCGGTCATTCATGCCGACCAGAATCGTATCCGGATGGCGATCGCTGACCCCCGCGACCTGCGCGCGGGTCTTCGGGAACGGCGACAGGTCCCTGGACCCGCCGGACTTCAGATCCACCGCGTACAGGTGGAAATCCTCGTCACCACCGGTGTCGCGCAGATAGAGCAGGGTGTCGGTCCGGTACGACCAGAAATACTGGCGGATGCCGCGCGCCTTGTCGGAGGTCACCGCGCGTGCCTGTGACGGATTGTCCGCCGGCGCCACCCATACGTTCGCCACGCCGTCGACCGGCGCGACCCAGCTCAGGTAGCGGCCATCAGGACTGATCTGCACGTTGCTGCGCTCAGGATTGCCGAACAGGATCTCGCGCGGGATGAGTTCGATGTCGGTCGCGGGCGCGGCGGCACCGGCGGCCTGTTGGGTGAACGCGGGGGACGAGGCGAGCGCGGCGGACAGCGCCGTCGCGATCAGGGTGGTGCGAAGCATGGCGATCCTCCTGGATGGGCCGGGTCAGCTTGCGGATGCGGCAGGTGCCGTCGCGCCGCAGTAGACCACACGTGCCCGCCTCGAGGCGCAGTGCCGTAGGTACTGCCGACCGAAGGGATGCCTTGTCGGGCCCGGAGGGTCGCAGCCAGGTATCAGGGGAGGGGACCGATCTCGGTCACTTTGGCCGACGCGACTCGCGACGGTTCGGCCACCACGTCGATGGCGACGATATGGCCCTCGCGCACGGCGATCCGGAACAGCGCGCGCGGAACGCCATCCGGCGCCCAGATCGCGGCGGGCAGACCGTCGACCAGCGCCGACTGCGCCGCCTGGGCGCGGCCCAGGAAGGCGCTGACCACCGCATCGATGCCGTGCCGTTCCCGTGCCAGCGCCGGTGCGCCTTCGCCCTGCTTGTCCCGGCTGCCCTCGATCGCGGCCACGTCGGCGCGCATCACCACCTCGGGCGCGAGCAGCGACAGCAGGCCCTGCAGGTTGCCGGTGCGCGAGGCGAGCAGGAAGGCATCGACCACCTGGCGCGCACGCTCGCGGTCGGCCAGGGCCTCGGCGCCCGCACCCTGCACCCGGCGGCGCGCGCGGCTGGCCAGCTGCCGGGTCGCGTCCGGGCTGCGATCCAGCATGCGGGCGATCTCGTCGAACGGCACCGCGAACATGTCGTGCAGCACGAACGCCACGCGTTCCGCCGGCGCCAGCGTGTCCAGCACCACCAGCAGCGCCGGACCGACCGAATCGGCCAGCAGCACGTCGTGCTCGGGACCGGTGCTGGCATCGGCGATCGGCAATGCCGTTTCCGGCACGCCTTCCATCGATTCCTCGGCGCGCACCTTGCGCGAGCGCAGCAGATCCAGCGCCAGCCGCGTCACCACCGTGGTCAGCCAGCCGGCCAGGTTGCCGACTTCGTTCGCGTCGGTCCGATTCAGGCGCAGCCACGCCTCCTGCACCACGTCCTCCGCTTCGGCATGCGAACCCAGCATGCGGAACGCGACGGCTTCCAGCCGGGACCGGTTGGACTGGAACTGTTCGGCGAGTCGATGCGAATCATTCATGGGAAAGATCCTGGGGGAAAGCCTGTTGACGCGCCAGCACGTCCGGATGTGACGGCGGCGATGGATCGCGGCGTCCTGCGGTGATGTCGGCGGCATCCGTCACACGGGCCGGCGCCAGCCCGTCATCCCGATGTCCGTCCCACAAACCCCGGAGCCATCCCATGCAAGCCCGTATGCCCAATCCCGCCATCATCCACAACGATGCCATGAAGGCCCTGTTCGCTCTCCACAAATCCACCCAGGGCAAGGGAATTTCCGACCATCTGCTGCACCTGATCGATCTGCGGGTCAGCCAGATCAACGGATGCAGCTTCTGCGTGGACATGCACGCCCGCGAATGCCGGCAGGCCGGTGAAAGCGACGAGCGCCTGTTCGCGGTGGCCGTCTGGCGCGAAGCGCCCTGGTTCACCGACGCAGAACGCGCCGCGCTGGAGCTGGCCGAAACGGTGACCCGCATCGCCGATCGCGGCGATGCGGTCAGCGACGAAGTCTGGGCGCGCGCCTGCGCGCACTACGACGAAGCCGCGCTGGCCTCGCTGCTGATCGCCATCGCCAACATCAACGTGTGGAACCGGCTCAATGTCGCGACCCGCCAGCCGGCGGGACAACGCGTGGGCTGACCGGTACACGTCACCGCACCCTCCGCGTCATGTGGTCTGGCGGGCACGCGTCGCATCGCGGAGGTCCGCCGCGCCGGGCGAGGGTCATGGCGGAGCCGTCGAAGCGACGGCTCCGGTATCTACCCCACGCACCACGATGAACCCGCGCGTGGTGGCGGTCCGCGCGTTCAGCGGCGCGCGCATCGCCTGCCAGACCTGGTCCAGATCCGCCCATACGGGCGGATACTTGTGTGCCGCGACATCGAGAATGAGCAGTCGGTCGCTGGGCGCGTGATAGGCGGCGAGCGGCGAGATGTGGCCCATGCGGGCCTGGCCGAGATGCGCGCGCTGGTAGTTCACCAGCAGGTAGTCGCCTTCCTGGCCCAGGTTGGCGCGTGCCAGCCGCCGGAACGAGGCCACATCCGTCGTCGACGCGGGAAACACCTCCACCTGCGCGCCATGCGCGCGCAGCAGGCCGGTCAGTCCGTTCAACGACATGCCGCGGAAGCTCGCTTTCAACGGACTCAATCCCGCGTTCGGTGGTGCGAACACCGCGCGCGGATCCCGGGGCGCGTCGGCGACGCCGGCCGCATTGAGTACGGTGATGGCACTGGCCACGCCGCAATACGCCTTGCGTGTCTGCGGGACGAAACTGCCGGTCAGCTCGTCGTAGTCGGCGCGATGGCCGCTTTCGGCCAGCAGGCGCCGGCCCAATGGCGAATCCAATGGAATCAGATCGTCCGGCAGCGCCAGGACCCGTGGCCTCGGTGCGCTCAGATATTCGTTCCACACCGCGCGCGTGCCGCCCGCCATCACGATCAGGACGACGACGGCAACATACCCGACCAGCCCCGCCCGCTTCATGACGACCTCGGCTGTGGCGAAAGCGCGCCGCCGCCGCATCCACGGCGGGCGGCCCGACGACTACAGCGCGGTGCGGATGAAATGCCGGTGAAACGGACGAGGCCTCGGCGCGGGATTCGCCCGCACGGGTCAATTCGACGTGTAGGGGCCGAAAACCGCCTTGACCGCCATGGATTCGTCCTGGTCATCCAGCACGAACACGCGATAGCTGGCGCCACCGGGTGCCACCCGGATGACCACATGGCCCTGCGTGCTCTTCGCGGTCTTCTGTATGTCGTACGTGGTCGCCGCGGTGGCCGGGGAGACATGGGTGACGAAGATGTCGCGCTCGCCTGGCCAGACCCGTGTGGAGGTCATGCGTTTCCAGGTGTTGATGGCCGGATGGCCGTCGGCGCGCGAAGTGACGACGATGACGCGTGGCCTCAGGTTGCCGAGCAGTCCCACGCTGTTGGCATCCCAACTGCCGTGGTGATTGGCTTTCATGGCATCCACCGGACCCGTCACCTGCGCCACCGGTGTTTCCACGTTGCGCCAGGCTGGTGGATCGAAGGTGGTCTCGGCGTCGTGGTTCGACAGATCGCCGCCATTGAAGTAGTCGAACCTGCCGTAGCGTACCCGGAACACGATGCTCAGCGAGTTCTCACCCGGATAGTCGGCGACCTTGAGTTCTTCCATCGGTGGAAACAGGCCCCGGGTTTGCCGATCCTTGCCCGTCCATACCGTGCCGTTGGCGTAAACGTTGCGGATCTCGAAGCCGGGATAGCGCCGCGCGTCGTGCAACAGCGTGATCTGGTCATTGCGGCCGGGCTGGAAACGCTCGACCGCCAGACCGTTGTGCGCGATCTGCCAGTCCAGGAACCTGCGGTAGTTGTCCATCGTCATGTTGGTGACCGGCGCCGGATAGTCATAGGTGGGCCAGCCGCGATCGATGATCTTCGCCACGCGCAGGTGCTCGGCCACCTCGGTGATTCCGCTCAGCCGGTAGGCACCATGCGGGGCGAGCGACGAGTCGGCCACGATCGCGCCCATGTGGTCGCCATGGAAGTGAGACGGAATGAAGTAATCGATTCGGCGTCGTGCCTGTTCCGGCAGGGCCGCGCTGGACAACACACGCTGCACATAGCGCGCGACCCAGGTGCCGGGGGGACGCGTCGAATCCGGTCGGGTCGGAAACGAGAACGGCGGCTTTTCCACCGTCTTGCCGCTGGCATCGGAAAGCAGGCTGGTGCCATCGGGTAGCACGAACAGCACGGCATCTCCGCGGCCGGTGTTGATGTGGTGGATATCCAGTTCGCCCTTCGACCAGGGCGGCAGCGGCTTGCCCGCGCCGGCCCCACCCGTGGCGGCCAGTGCGCCGAGGGCACCGGCCAGCAGAACCAGGCACGCAAGTGTTGGCGTGATCTTCATGTCAGGCGCTGTGCAGTTCGGGCTTGTCGGGGGCGACCACGAAGCGGGCCCGCGTGGCGAGGTGGCCGCCCCTGCGCTGCACCTGGTCCATCACCTTCACGTCGGCGCGCCATTCCTTCGCGCCTATCTCGTGCAGGTGATAGCCGCGCAGGTTGTCGCACAGCTTCAGATAGGGGTTGCGCTCGTTCAGGAAGCGTGTCGCGTTCGGCGAATCCACCCCGCCATCGCCATTGGAGGAGATGGAGGTGGCCAGGAACTCGGTCGCCACCGCGGGACCATCGGGCTCGTCGTCGCGCAACGGCACTTCGCCGATGGCGTTCATGTGCGCGTCGCCGGTGGCGATCACCACGTTGGTCAGCTTCCTGCCGGCGATGGCGGCGGCCAGGCGCTGGCGCGAGCCGGGATAGCCATCCCATTTGTCGGGGAAGCGCGATTGCTCCTTGCCGGCGGCGTCGCGCGAGACCAGCGGCATCACGAACACCTGCTGCGCGATCAGGTTCCAGCGTGCGTCGTTGCGAAGACCGTCGTCGAGCCAGAGCTCCTGCGCGGTGCCGAGGATGCTCGAGTCCCGGCCTGGCTCATGCCTGCACTTGGGTGATTCGGGATCCAGGCAGATCTGGTTGGCGCGGTGGCTGCGGGTATCCAGCACGTGCATGCGCAGCAGCCTGCCGAAATCGAGCCGGCGGAAGTAGCGGGTGCCGCCGTCGACGCGGGGAAGCTGTGCACGCCGCACCGGCAGGTTCTCGTACCACGCCTGCATGGCCACGAACTTGCGCAGGGCGAACACTTCCGGCGGCTTCCAGTCCTGATCCCACTCGCCGCCCCAGTCGTTGTCGGTCTCGTGATCGTCGAACGACATGATGAAGGCTGCGGCGGCGTGCGCGGCCTGCAGGTCCGGATCGCTCTTGTACTGCGCGTAGCGGCGGCGATAGTCGCCAAGGGAATAGATCTCGTCGCCGAAGTGATCGCGCTCTGCAACCAACCGGCCGGTGGCGTCGTAGGTGGGATACTTGTCCTTGTTGCGGCCCGCCGGACCTTCGTAGATGTAGTCGCCGTAGTGGAATACGGCATCCAGATCGGGCTCACGGCTCAGATGACGGTAGGCGTCGAACCATCCCTGGTAATAGGCCTGGCAGCCGGCGACGGCGATGCGCACGCGGTCGGGCATGCTGGTGGGTGCCGGCGCGGTGCGTACCACGCCGACCGGACTGGCTTCCGCGCCTTCGACGTGGAAGCGATACCAGAACGTGCGCGCGGGCTTCAGCCCCTCCAGTTCGACATGCACGCTGTGGCCGAGCTCAGGAAAGGCCAGTTGCTCGCCGCTGCGCACGGCGCGCGTGAACTTGTCGTCCTCGGCCACTTCCCAGCGCACCGGCACGGCTGCCATCGGCATTCCGCCGTTCTCGGCCAGCGGCTCGGGTGCCAGCCGCGTCCAGATGACGAAACCGTCCGGCAGGGGATCACCGGAGGCCACGCCGAGGGTGAAGGGATAGGCGCCCAGCCTGGGCGCGGCCAGCACCCGGGTGAACGGGGAAATGCCGGCGAACAGCGCCAGCGAACCGGCGCCGAGCAGGAATCTGCGGCGATCGAACAGCACGGGTTTTCCCATCTGGAAGTTTCCTCGGAAAGCGCAAAGAAAGGGCTGGCCGGCGAGGGCGCTCGACCGGCGGATGTCGTGGTCAGAAGCGGATGCGGATGCCGAGCGAGGCCCGGCGCCCGCTGGTGATGTAGATCTGGCTGTGATGGCCGCCCGCGCCCAAGCCGACGGGACCATTGGAGTACACGGTCCCGCGGTTCTGGTTGAACAGGTTGTTCGCGGTGAAATAGGCTTCCACGCCGAACCAGTTGTCCGGGGTCTTCCTGACGAAGGTGTAGCTGCCGGACATGTTGACTTCGAGGTAGTCGTCGAACGGCTGTTCCTGCGTCAGCGAGTAGGCGCCGTTGCCGTTGTTGACGCTGATCGAGCCGGTTGGCCCTCGATCCTTTTCGTCGCTCCACACGGTGTTGAGGTTCAGGCGCACCGGACCGTACTTCCAGGCCAGGCCGAGACCGGCCACCTGCTGTGCCACGCGCGACATCACCACCGAAGGATTGGTGTGGGTGTAGGAACCGCGGATGGTGAGGCCGCTCAGCGCGCCCGGCAGGTAGTCCATGGCATGGTTGAACTCGAATTCGTAGCCGTTGACACTGATGTCGTCCTGCAGGTTGGCGCGGGTGGCGACCATGTCGACCGGCTCGTCGCCGTCGTAGCCGAACTCTTCCGGCGTCATGCTGACGTCGCTGATCAGGTTCTTGATCCGGTTGTGGAACAGGCCGAACGCCACCAAGCCTACCGGCTCGAAGTACTTCACCGCGCGGATGGACAGGTTGTCCGAGTATTCCGGTTCCAGGTTGGCGTTCGGCGCGACCAGCACGTTGCCGTCCTCGCTGCCGTAGGTCACCGACCAGACGCCCGCCAGGTCGCCGACCTCGGGACGGAGGATGGTCTTGCTGTAGCCTGCCTGGATATCGAAGCTGTCGGAGAAGCTGTACTTGATCGAAGCGCTGGGGAAGAAATCGCGGTAGCTGCCTTCGACTTCCTTGCGCGGGCGCGTCAGGTACTGGTACTTCAGGCCATCGACGGTGGTGGCGCGGCCGGTGCTGGCGGATACCGCGTAGCCGGCGGCGGCGACTTCTTCGGAGCTTAGCGGATCGAAGTCGTGGCTGGTGGTCTTGGTCTGTTCCCAGCGCACGCCGGCCTGGACCTTCAGCTTGTCGGTGAATTCGGCCGTGCCCATGAGGTACATCGAATTGATGTCCTCATCCATCTGGTTGACGTTGGCGATATTGGCGTTGTACCACTGCGCGGCGGTTTCGCTGTGCACCCACTGTTCCGGGTTGGCCTGCATCATCCGGTAGATCTTGGCCAGGCTGTACACGTACAGATCGCCGCCGCCCAGGGTCCGGACCGTCATGCCGGATTCACCGCTGTGCCAGTCGTTCTCGCTCTGCACGGCACGCAGGAATTCGGTGTTGGTCAGCAGACCGTTGTAGGTCCAGATGTTGGCGTCGGACACGTTGCCGAATTCATAGCCGGCGCGGGTGGCCTTGGCGCCCGTCTTCCAGGTGACGGGCACCTCGCCGATGTCCTGGTAGAACTCGAAGTTCAGCGTGCCGCCGCGATAGTCCAACTCGGCGGTGCTGCCACTGGTGGTGCGGATGGAAGGGCGGGTCGAGGCGCCGAGCGCGCCGCTGTACGATCCTAGGCTGTAGGCGTCCGGGCTGGACCAGTCGATACCGTCGATCTGCTGGATCTGCCAGTCCTGGTGCATCCAATCGCTTCGCGAGGCGCTGTAGTTTCCGCGCGCGGTGACCGCATTGAGCACATCGGACACCTGTCCTTTCCGGCCCGAGGCGTACCGGCTGTCCGACCGGGCCGAGAACAGGCTGCCGTCCAGTTTGAAATTTTCGGTGCTCCAGACGAAGCTCGGCACGAAGTTGCGCGAGTAGCCGATCTTGTAGGTATAGGTGTTGTTCAAATCCAGCGTGTTGGTGGTGGCCGGATAGCGGGTGGTCCAGGCCAGCGACGGATCGCCCTCGTGCGGGTTGGCGGCCGTGGCGCGCGCGTTGCTGAAGGTCGGGCTGATGTTGTTCGGGTCGATGTCGCCGCGGCTGACGTTGGCCGCCAGCGACAGGATCAACTGGTCCGTGGCCCTGAAATCTACGGCCAGTTGGGCCACGCGGCGGTTGTATTCGCGGTCGTAGCCGGAGGCGCCGATGGAGGTCACCGCATAGGGATACGGACTGGTCGCCGTGGACACGTAGTTGCGCCCTGAGGTGATCTGGGTCTGCTCCACGAGGTTCGTCACGCTGCTGATGCCGGCGGCGATGCCGAGCCGATTTTCGAAGAACACGTCCGAATAGGTGATGGTGCTGGCGGGCAGGAACTTGGTGTCGTATCCGCCTTCCATCCAGCCGGTGTTCTTGCCGTCCCACAGCCCGGCGTGGGTGGTGCCGCCCAGTGAAATGGTGATGTTGCGGCCCTTGCGGTCGAACGCCCGCTTGGTGCGGATGTCGATGGTTCCCGCCGGCGCATTGGCATCCATGTCGGCGCTGGTGGTCTTGTAGATGTTGATCGAGTCCACGCCGGCCAGCGCCGACTGCTCGAAGCTGAAAGTGCGCGAGCTGGATGAATTCGCGTCGATGCCCGGCAGGCTGATGCCGTTGAGCGTCACGCCGGTGTACTTGGCCGGCAGGCCGCGCAGGGAGATGTTTCGCGGTGCGTCGTCGGCCACGACATCGAAGTCCACGCCCGGCATGTACTTCAGGAACTCGCCCGGATTGCCGTCGCCGATTTCACCAAAACTGTCGGCGGACAGGGTGTTGGTGATGTTCATCGAGGCGCGCTGTTCCATGATCGCGCGCGCGTCGCCTTCACGCGCGCCCACTGCCTGCACGGTGTCCAGGGTGGCGGCCCCGTCGCTGGCGGTGGCGGTGCTGTACAGCTCGAAGAGCGGCTCGCTGGCCTCGCCAGAGCGCACTTCCACTTCCTGCTGCACCGCGCCGAAACCCGTGTATTCCACGGTCACGCGCTGGACGCCGGCTGGCACGTCGGCGATCCGGAACTCGCCCCGGTCGCCGGAAGTGGCCACCTGGCGGCCATCGATCTTCACGCGCGCGTTGCGCAGGTATTCGCCGGTCGCCGGATCGAACACGCGACCGCTGATGGAACCGTTGCCGGTCGCTTGCCGGGGAGGTACGGGAGGCTTCGCGCGAAGGATGATGACGTTGCCGTCGTCCGACTGGATTTCCAGGTTCGTACCCGACAGCAATCGGCGCAGGGCCTCCCGCACGTCCATGTCGCCGCTGATGGCCTGGGTCTGGACGTCTTTCAGGGCATCGGCCGGGGCCATGATCTGCAACTGCGCCTGGCGCGCCAGTTCGGGAATGGCACTTACCGCCGGCTGTGCAGGGACGTCGAATCGGCGTATCTGCGCTTGCGCGTGCGAAGCGGTGGCCAGCGCGGCGAGCACCGCACCGGTGAGCAGGAACTTCTTGTAGCGGACCATGGGATTCTGTTCTCGATGCGCCGCGCGGGAGTACGGCAACTAAGAACTAGTGAGGCGCGGAGCGTGCGCTTCCGCCACCGGTAAGAAAAATTTAATGTGCGTGCTTGGGTGCGATGGGTGTCGATTCCCGTTCTTGGGAGCCGGATACCTGGGGCGCGGCACGGCCCATTCCAGCCAGGCGGTGGATCTACGGTCCGCCCCGATCGATCCGCCGATATCCCAACGCCTCGGTCAGATGGGAGGTATCGATGCCGCCGGCGCCCGCCAGATCGGCGATCGTCCGCGCGACCCGCAGGATGCGCTGCATGGATCGGGCGGACAGCCTGAGCCGGTCGATGGCGTGTTCCAGCAGCGCCTGGTCGGAATCGCCGAGCCGGCACAGCGAGAGTGTTTCCGCCTGGCCCAGCTGCGCGTTGAGCCGACCGGCGCGGTCCAACTGGATCGCGCGCGCTCGCTCGACCCGTTGGCGTACCTCCGTACTGGACTCGCCCGCGGGCGAGTCCGGGCGCAGCTCGCGCGGCGGCAGGCGCGGCACTTCCACATGTAGATCGATGCGGTCCAGCAACGGACCGGAAATACGGCTGCGATAGCGCTGGATGACATCGCCCGAGCAGCGGCAGCGCCCGCTGCTGTCGCCGGCCCAGCCGCAGGGGCAGGGGTTCATCGCCGCCACCAGTTGGAACCGCGCTGGAAACTCCGCGCTGCGCGCCGCACGCGAAATGGACACGGTGCCGGACTCCAGGGGTTCGCGCAGGACTTCCAGCGCGCGCCGATCCCACTCGGGCAATTCGTCCAGGAACAGCACGCCATTGTGCGCGAGCGAGATTTCGCCCGGACGCGGTTCCGCTCCGCCGCCCACCAGCGCCACCGCGCTGGCGGTGTGGTGCGGGCTGCGGAACGGGCGCTGCCGCCAGCGCGCGGGATCCAGTCCGCGCCCGCTGATCGATGCGATGGCGGCGGTTTCCAGTGCTTCGGCTTCGCTCGCTTCCGGCAGTAGACCCGGCAGGCGCGAGGCCAGCAGGGTCTTGCCGCAGCCGGGTGAACCGACCAGCAGCAGATGGTGGTTGCCGGCTGCCGCCACTTCCAGCGCGCGACGCGCCTGCACTTGTCCCCGCACATCGACCAGATCGGGAATGAACGCGGCATCGGCAACCGGCGTCTCGGCGATCGGCAATTCGCGTTGGCCGCCCAGCGCGGCGCAGACCTCCAGCAGGGTGCGCGCGGTGCGCGCGTGGCCCTCGCGGGCCAGCGCCGCTTCCGCGCCATTGGCCGGGGCGACGATCAGGCTCCGCTTTGCCCGCGCCGCGGCCAACGCGGCCGGCAGCACGCCATCGACGCCACGCAGTTCGCCGGTCAGCCCGAGCTCGCCGAGGAACTCGTATCCGGCCAGCGCGTCGCGTGGAATCTGTCCGCTCGCGGCCAGGATGCCGAGCGCGATCGGCAGATCGAAACGGCCACCGTCCTTGGGCAGATCGGCCGGCGCCAGGTTGACGGTGATGCGGCGGGCCGGGAACTCGAACTGCGAGCAGAGGATGGCCGCGCGCACGCGATCCCGGGCCTCGCGCACCGCCGCTTCGGGCAGACCGACGATGTGGGTCTGCGGGAGACCGCCGGACAGGTGCACCTCCACCCGGACCGGAGGCGCGGCCACGCCCGCCCGTGCACGGCTGTGCACCAGCGCCAGGCTCATGGCGGCGGGATCAGGACTGGGCGGCGGGCGTGGAGGCGGGCGGCGCCGCTTCCAGTGCCTGGACGGTGCGTTCCAGGGCTTCGAGCTTCTCGCGCGTGCGCAGCAGCACCGCGCGCTGGACTTCATATTCCTCGCGGGTCACCAGGTCCAGCCGGGACAGGCCGCTCTGCAGCGCGCCCTTGAAGGCCTGCTGCAGTTCCTCGCGGGATTCGCGCAGTCCCGGGGGCACCAGATCGCTGAGGCGGCGGGCGAGGTCGTCGAGATGGTTGAGATCGATCATGGGGGTCTCCGGCAGTGAAGCCGAGCATGGCATCCGGGTGGGATCCCGGCCATCGGGGTTCACCGCTTCGCGCCATCGGAAAATTCCGCCGGCGCAGGCCGTCATTGAACCCGACCCCCGCGTCGCCCGCAACCGCGATATGCTGCCGCCAGCATTTCCGGAGACACTCCCGATGAAGATGATCATGGCCATCATCAAGCCGTTCAAGCTGGATGACGTGCGCGAAACACTCGCCGAATCCGGCATCGCCGGCATCACCGTCACCGAGGTCAAGGGCTTCGGCCGGCAGAAGGGCCACACCGAGCTGTATCGCGGCGCCGAGTACGTCGTCGACTTCCTGCCCAAGGTGAAGCTGGAAGTGGCGGTGACCGACGAACAGGTCGAATCGGTGGTCGAGGCGATCGTCAAGGCCGCAGGCACCGGCAAGATCGGCGACGGCAAGGTGTTCGTCTACGACCTGGAGCGGGTGGTGCGGATCCGCACCGGCGAACTGGATGCGGATGCGCTCTAGAACCGGATAGGGAAGCGTTGTCGGGGGACAGCGGAATGTCGACGAAAAACGGATGGGGGTTCGCGCTCGCCCTGCTGTCGGGTGCCATGCTGTCGGGCGGCTGCGACCTGTCTTCAGCCGGATTGGCCCAGGCGGAGGAAACACCAGTTCCTTCGGATCGGGCGGCAGCGCCCGAAGCCACGGCCCCGACGACCCGAGGGGTGGACATGACGGAGACGATGGCGTCGCCGCCGGGCACTTCGGCCGCTTCCGGGTCCATCGCTACCCCGGCGCCCGTCGCGGATGCCTCCGGCACGATTCCGTTTTCCTTCGAGGCGCCGGCGCAGCCCCCGGAAACTCCACCCTCGGAATGCGTCCTGCCGATGCTCGCCACCGGCAAGCCGGCGAAAGTGTTCGCCGCAGGCGCTTACGGCGGCCGCGATCTCGGCTTCCAGATCGATCAGAGCGGCAACGAAGCCGGTCGCATCGATGTGGCCGTGAACCATCCCGGCGCCCCGGTGATCCTGATGCTCGGCAGCTACGATCCGACCATCTGGCACGTGGGTTGGTCACGCGGCACCCGCATCGCCGCCGTGCTGATCGGCGGCTATCACCGCCAGGTGGTGACCGGCTTGCCCAAGGATGTGCCGGTGCTGATCAGCACGTACGACAACAAGGGACCCTGCGGCTACTTCTATGTCAGCGCCGAACGGGCGCAGACGCTCAATCCGATCGCGCGCCGTGCCTTCGGGCGCCCGGTGGACATGGTGTATCTGGCGCAACAGGGGCGCGTGCTGGTCGGTGACGCGCTGGGGGATGCCGGCGGGCTCATCACCGACGCCGGGGCGCGGCCCGATGAAAGTTTCCGCATCGCCGACGCGCAGTTGGCCGGCGAGGCGGGATTGGCCTATGCCGAGTCGCGGGGCTGGGTGCGCAAGGCCAGCCAGGCCGACGCCAATGCGTGGTTGGCCGCGCGCAGCGCGCAACCGAAGGCGGATGTCCCGCCGATCGCCGGCGGGCGGCCCGCGGGGCATATCAGTCTGCACAACGGCTACGTGGTCCTGAAGGCATTCACCCTGCCGGAAGGCCTGTACGGGGCGCATTCCGGGACCTTCTTCGTGCCCAAGGGAGTGCCACGCCCGCAGGGCACGCTGGGTCATTCAACGCTCTACGACTTCAATACGCTGACCTGTACCGGCGCGGGCTGCGAGCGGGATTGAGCCGGAAAACCCGACGGCTCGCGTCGACGATCTGATCGTTCAGGGACCTTCGACACGAAGGGCGGCATCGACGTACGCGAGGGCGAACGGGTCGTCGACGCGCAGCCGGAACCGGAGAAGTTGTTGCCGGCGGCAGTTTTAGATTGCCGATCCAGTGTTGGAAACGAAAAGGGCGCCGGTCGATCCGGCGCCCTTGCTGTTTGCGGGGGACCGCGCCTGCGTCGCGCTAGCGCTTCGGCAGGAATTCGACGTCCTTGCCCGCCACGCGCAGCGACGGCTTCAGGTAGTCGCGCAACTTCGGGCTCGGTGCGTCCGGCTTGGCGCCGCCGAGATAACGGTGCAACATGGTTTCCATCAGGTAGACGTAGGCTTCGCGCGGCAACGGTTCGCTCGGCGAATGCCCGCCATCGGCCTCGACGTACAGGCTCACGTCCTTGTCCAGCCGGCGCAGCACGGCGGCATAGCTGATCACTTCGCGGATCGGCACGGTGCGGTCTTCGCCACCGGCCAGCAGCAGCAAGGGGCGGCGCAACTTGCCGGCGTTGGCCAGGGGCGACTGCTCGCGCAGGTGGGCATAACTCGCCGGGTCGTCGACATCGATCCCGAGCAGGCGCATCGATGCCGCCAGCGAACGGTCCGGGCGCGCGCCCTGGTTGCCGGACTCGTGCAGCCAGCGCATCGACCAGCCGAAGTCCGCCGGCGGCGCTCCGGCAACGCCGACCTTGAACAGGTCGGGCTGGAAGGTCACACCGAGCAGGGTCGAATAACCGCCGAACGAATGGCCGGTGATGCCGACCCGTTGCGGATCGCCGACGCCATGCGCCAGCAGCCAGCGCGTGCCTTCGACGATGTCCTGCTGCACGCGCCCATTGCCGTAGTCGCCATGCGGCGCCAGCGCATAGTCGCGTCCGTGTCCGGTGGAACCGCGGAAGTTGGACTCGAACACCGCGTAGCCGCGATTGGCCAGCAGTTGGGCGATGCCTTCGTAATCGTCGGCATGGAAATGATTGATCGGGCCGCCGTGTACGAAGGCAACCAGCGGCACGCGCGCAGGATCTTTGCCCGGCGGAAGCAACAGGAACCCGCGCACCAACATGCCGTCGGAAGCGCGATAGGCGAACGGCAGCTTGCGCGCCAACGCGGCCTCCGGCAGCGGCAGCGCGGCCTCCGCGTCCTGTTCGAGGATGCGGCGGATGCGTCCGCTGCGTGGATCGTACAGATGCCACCTGGCGTCGCGCAGCGTGCTGGCGCGCTCGGACACCAGCCAATACGCATCGGGGCCATCGCCGATGCCGATTCCGATATCGCGGCCGGGGAAACGCTTGCCGATTGCCGCGACCTGCGCCTGCGCTGCGCCCAGTCCGTAGGTCGCCGCCACCGTGCTGCGGTAACTCACGACCGCCGGAAGTTGCGTGGCCGGGTCGAGCACCACCTGGTCGAGGTCGGCCTCGCCACGCGGATCCGCATGCACGGTATGCAGCACCCCATCACGATCCACCCGCAGCACGCGCCGGAAGTTGCCGCCGGTATCGCCGTCGAGGAACAGATCGCCCTGCGGCGTCGCGGCCAGCAGAGCGGCCTGCTCACGGATGACGTTCCAGCGCGCCAGCTCGCGCAGGTCCCCGGCGGCGTTGACGCGGTAGAGCGCATCGTGGTCACCGTCGAAGCGCAGCAACGCGACCAGCTGCCCGCGCGCATCGAGTGCGACGTCGTGGACGAAGCGATCGTCGTCGCGCAGCAGCGTGCGCCGCCCGTGCGCGTCCCGGCGCACCACCGGCCAGCGCTCGCCGGTGGGCGTGCGCACGCGTTCGCGCAGCACCACAGCCGCCGGTTGCGAGGGATCGACCCGGATCACGGCGCGCGGATTGTCGAGCGCGATACGCACACCGCTGCCGCCTTCGATCGACAGGCTCAGCAACGAGCGCCGCGCCTTGATGAACAGCCAGCGACCATCGCGCGACCACAGCAGCTCATCCGCTTCGGTGCGCGCCAGCAGTTGGCGCGCGACTCCGCCGGCAGTTGGCAGGAGCCACACGCTGCGCTGTTCGCCCCGCTGGCGCAGGTAGGCGACATGGCGACCATCGGGCGACAGCCGCACCGATTGCAGCACACGCGATGGCTCGAACGCAGCACGCGGATAGTGCGGCGCCGGTGCGCGTGCGCGCTCGACGCCAATCGCCGCGCGCAAGCCGCCGGCATCGTCGGCGCGGCTGGGCATCGCCGCCCACAACGACAGGGTGCAGGCCAGCGCCGCCAGGAGTTTCGGGAAGGTCATTTCGATGATCTCCGTTCCGCTCAGGCCGGGACCGGCAGCGCACTCGGCGCAGCCATCGGCAAGGTTTCGCGGCGCCGGTACATCAGCCACAGGCTGGCCAGCGCTGGCAGGCCGACCACGCCGCACAGCAGCACCCATGCCCAGCGACCGCGCGGCGAATGCTGCTGGCGCGCGCTCAGCCAGATCGCGCCCAGAAGCGCCAGCAGGCAGCACACCGCGGCCAGCACCAGAATGCGTTGCGACACCGGCTGCGGCTTCGCCGTCAGCGGATCGTCCGCCGCGAACAGGCCCTGTGCGCCCAGGCAGATCGCGCGCAGCACCGGCGACAGCCAGGTATTGCGGTCGGTGTAGGCCACCGGCAGGTCGTTGCGGATCGCCCGGCGCGCGACTTCACGCGCATGGCCCTTGCCGTCCACCTGCAACATCATCTGGTACGGGTGCTGCAGGTCGCCGCTCCACACGCCCCAGGTGTAGGTGAACGACACCAGGTAGCCATCCAGCAGTTCGATCATATCCATCCGGCTGAGGTTGCCGACCGGGCCCGGCATCGGCACGCGCATCAGCGGCTGCAGCAGGTCGAGTCCACTCATCGCCTCGCGGCCGGGATAGAAATAGGCGGCGCGGTTGCTCAGCACCACGATGTTGTCGCCTGCCGGTTCCGGCGGGACGGTCATCACCTCGCCCTGCGGCAGGCGGATGCGTTCGAACATCAGCTTCTGTTCGCTGTCGTATTGGTAGGCCGCATGCGCGTTGAACAGGTAGACCGCACCGATCGGCATGGTCGGCGCCGGAAACTCGGCCTGCGCCGCGCCCACACCGAGTTCGCCGCGCGCACGCTGGTCGCGCAGGCCACGGGTGACGAAACGCGCGCGGTCATGGCTGAACACCATCCACAAGTTGTTCTCGCCATCGCCCAGTTCCAGCGGCGACAGGTTGGTCAGGCTGTTGCGGACCGGCAGGTGGCGCATCGGATACTGCGTGTACACGTCGGACAGGGCGATCTGCTCGCGCCACAGCGCGGCCTCGGGATCGCGGCTGTTCTCGATGCCCAGCAGCAGCATGTCCTTGCCTTCGGCGCGGTCGGCCTCGACGTGTCCGCCCTTCGGCGGCTCCAGCGAACTGAGCGGATGGGTGCCGCTCACCGTCCAGAACAATTCGATGCCGAAACCCAGCATCCACATCAGGAAATACGCGCCCACCTGCACCGGCAATGCGACCGCCAGCACCGCCAGGGGATTGCGCGACTGCACGGCCGGGTCCGGCTTGAACGCGATTGCCAGCAGTACGGCGAGGAAGGCGATGGCGGCGCATTGCACGGCGAGCATGGCGACGCCGGAGGCCTGCGCATACATGAACAGGTTCGGCAGCAGGAAAGCGGCAAACGAATAGCGGCGGTTGCCGACCATCGCGTAGGCGCCGGCCAGGTAGCCCGTCACCGCGATCAGCCATGCGGCGATCGGCAGCATCCAGTGGCGCAGGTCGACCACGCGCGCGGTCATCGTTTCCTGGTACGTCGCGACCAGCGCGATCGGCAGGGCGACCGCGACCAGCAACAGCAGCGCGCCCGCGCCGGTCAATGCGCCGGCGATGCGCAGGGGGTGCAACGGGCGATGCAGCAGGTTCAACCATTGGTTTGGTTTGCGATACGCACCCATCTGGTACAGGCCCAGCGCAGCGCCGGCCACGGCGTACACCGCGGCGAAGACCTGGTAGACCACCAGCGGTTGCTGCGCCAGGTCGACCATGCGGCTCAGGAAACCCAGTACGGCGAGGTTGATGATGCCGGCAGCCAGCGCCCACCAGCGGAAGCGCAGCAACTCGCACTTGAACAGGTCGATCATGTTGGTGTCCTCGTTCGCGCGCTCAGGCCGCGGCCGGCGCGGCGTGGTTCTTGGCAAGGAAGGCGTTGACGGCACGGTCCAGGCTGACAGGCATCGACTGCACATTGCGCGCACCGCTGTCGCGCAGGAATTGTTCGAAGCCATCGTCCTGGTCGAGCACCAGGTAGTGATGCAGGCCGTCGAGTCGTTGCACTTCCAGCAGGCCCGGCACGCTGCGCGGCTCGGGACCCTTGAACGGCACGTCGGCGACCCAGTGGGTGACCCGCGCGCAGAAATCCTCCGGCGCCGACATGTTCTTCAGCTGGCCGCGTTCGAGGATGATCAGGTTGTCGGCGACGCGCTCGATCTCCTCCATCTGGTGCGAGCAGTAGATCACCGTGCATTCGTCGGTGGCGTTGCTGTACATCAGCGATTCGAGGAACGCACGCTTGGCGACGACGTCCAGGCCCAGCGTGGGTTCGTCCAGCACCAGCAGTTCCGGCCCCTGGGCCAGCGCCAGCGCCAGGTTGAAGCCGGCGCGTTCGCCGCGCGACAACTGGCTGATCTTCTGCTCGGGCAGCACGTTGTAGTGACCGATCACGCCATCGAAGGCGGACTGGTTCCAGCGCGGATACAGGTTGCGCTGCATCGTGCTGACCTGGGCCACGCGCATCCAGCCGGCCAGGGTGTGTTCCTCGTTGACGAAACCGATGCGACTGCGGTCGTCCGGGGTCAGTCGCTGGCTGTCGCGGCCGAGGATGCGCGCTTCGCCCGCGGTCGGCGGCATGAAGCCGAGCAGGATGCGGAACAGGGTGGACTTGCCCGCGCCGTTGGCGCCGACGATGGCGTGGATGCGCCCGCGCGGCACGGCCAGGTCCAGCTGGTCGAGCGCGAGCTTGCGGCCGTAGCGTTTGCTCAGCGCGCGGGTTTCGATGACGTAGTCGGAGGAAGCGTCCATCTGGGTCTCGTGGAAAGTAGGGTTCAGTCGTCGGGGTCAGGCGCGTTTGCGCGGAACAAGCAGCTGAAACTCGCGGGCGACCCGCGCCTGCACCTCGTCAGGCGGGAAACCCAGCGGGATCACGTCGTTGATGAAGCGGCCGACGGCGTCGTCCAGGCGGCGCTCGCGTTCGGCGTCGCTCAGGCGCTGGCGTGGTTCGGCCACGTACAGGCCCATGCCCTGGCGCGATTCCAGCCAGCCCTCGGTGGTCAGTTCGGCGTAGGCCTTGGCGACCGTGTTCGGGTTGATGGTCAGTTGCTGGGCCAGGCCGCGCACGCTGGGCAACTGGTCGCCGGGCTTCAGCTCGCTGGTGGCGATCTTCATCCGCACGGCATCGACGATCTGCTTGCCGATCGGGCGCGGATCGCCGGTGGCGATCTGGATCATCAGGGCTTGGGGTCGGGCCATGCGGGTGTCCTATCTGTACTATGTTTACTAGTACAGTACGAACAACCCGCATCCGTCAAGCCCCATCCCGACGAAAGGCGCCCGCGGTGCCGAAACCCGGATTCCGCCGCCGAATCCGCCAGCAGGACGGACAGCGTCAAGTCCGGGCGGAAGCGCCGCGCAGGCCCCCGTATGCTCAGGCGTCGGCGTCTTGCCTACGAGACAGCTTCGCCAATCCAATCAAGGGCTTGGCGATGGGATCCACTTCCGGACAACTGAACATGGCGGCCCGCCCGGGCCGCCCGCAGGACCTGCGCCGGATGCGCCTGTCCACGACCAAGCTGTCCGGTTTCAAATCCGTCGTCGAACCGCTCGCCGCGAACTTCGGGCGGCGGCGTAAGCACCTTCAGCCCGTCCAGGGGCGAACAGCGACGTTCAGGTCGGACACCAAAGAAAAAGCCCCGCATGAGCGGGGCTTTTTCTTTCACCGGGATGCGGGAATCACTCTCCCAGCGCCTTGGCCACGAACGGTGGCGCGACCAGCACGCCGGCATGCAGGTGCGCGCTGTAGTACAGCGTGTCGAAGCCCTTGTTGGCGGCCTCCTGCTGGCGGAAGTCGAAACCGCCGGACTTGCGCGCCATGGTCACGCTCCACCAGCCGGTCGGATAGCACGGCTGCGGGAACGGCAGGGTCCTGAAGGTGGTGAAGCCGGCCTTGCCCATCTCGCCGCGCATTTCCTTGATCAGGTCCAGCAGCGCCAGCGGGGATTCGGACTGCTGCACCAGGATGCCGTCGTCCTTGAGCGCGCGGAAGCAGCTTTCGTAGAAGGCCTTGTTGAACAGGCCTTCGGCCGGACCGACCGGATCGGTGGAGTCGACGATCACGATGTCCACGCTGCCGGCCGGGCAGTTGGCCATGTAGGCCACGCCGTCGTCGAACAGCAGTTCGGCGCGCGCGTCGCCGTTGGATTCGCACAGTTCGGGGAAATACTTCTCCGACATGCGGGTGACCTGCTCGTCGATGTCGCACTGGGTGGCGCTTTCAACACCCGGGTGCTTGAGCACCTCGCGCAGGGTGCCGCAATCGCCGCCGCCGATGATCACCACGCGCCTGGGCGCGGCGTGGGTGAACAGCGCCGGGTGGCTGATCATCTCGTGGTAGAAGAAATTGTCGCGCGTGGTCAGCATCACCGCGCCGTCGATGATCATCAACTTGCCCCAGTCGGTGGTGTCGTAGATCTCGATCTTCTGGAACGGCGACTGCACCTCGTCCAGCTTGCCGGTGATGCGATAGCCGATGGCCGAGCCGGTGGGCTGGAAGTGTTCGATGTACCAGTTGTCGTTCGTCATTGCGGCGGTTCGGGTGAACGGAGGGGAGGCGAATTGTACCGGAACGGGCGTGATGGGCTGGCGGGAATCCTTTAGCATCCGGACTCCGGGGAGGGATGTGGATGCGAAAGGAAGAGGCACGTCGCCAGTTGGCCGAGCGGCTGGAACGCGACTACGAAAAGGCGCCGGGGCGCTATCGCTGGAGACTGGGGCTGCTGGCCGGACTGGGCTATGCGGTGCTCGGCTTCGCGCTCGTCTTCACGCTGCTGCTGGCGATCGCGTTGATTGCCTACTGCCTTGTCCGACCCCCCGGGAACTGGAACATCGTCATTCCGATCCTGGTGCTGGCGATGACGGGCGCAGTATTGCTGAAAGCCGTCTGGATCCGGTTCGACGCACCGGCCGGCCATCTGCTGGCGCCCGACGAGGCGCCGGCGCTGCGCGAGGAAGTGGAACGCGTGTGCCGCGCGCTGGGCGCCGCGCCATTGAAGGGCATCATCATCGATGCGCAACTCAACGCCGCCGCGGCGCAGGTGCCCCACGGCCCCGGGTCCCTGCGGCAGCACCACTACCTGGTGCTGGGCCTGCCATTGCTGCACCTGCTGGACCGGCAGGAACTGGCCGCGATCATCGCCCATGAATTCGGTCATTTCCAGGATCGGCATGGGCGTTTCGCTGCCTGGATCTACGGTTTGCGGATGCGCTGGTACCGGGTTCTCGCCGGGTTGGGCGACCACGGATTCGCTTCCACCCTGCTGTTCCGGTGGTTCTTTCGCTGGTATGCGGTCTACTTCGATGTCCGCAGCTTCGTGCTGGCGCGCCGGCAGGAACACGCGGCCGACGAAGCGGCGATGGCGGCGGTGGGCGCGGCGGCCATGGCGCGCTCGCTGGCGAAGATCGGATTGGCCCACGATTGGCTGGAAAGCGAGTTCTGGCCGGACATCCAGCGCAGTGCCCAGGCGCAGGCCTATCCACCGGTGCAGGTGCATGCGCGGCTGGTGCAGGAGATCGAGGCGCATGCACGCGAGTGGCGAAGGATTCCGCGCTGGCTGCTGGTTCACGAGCCCGCCGTGGACGATACCCATCCCGGCCTGGCGCAGCGCCTTTCGGCACTGGGCATGGAGCCCGCCGACGTGCGCCTGGATGGCGACCAATCCGCGGCCCGGACACTGATGGATCCGCTCCTGCTGGATCGGCTCGAGCAGCGATTCAGCCGTGAGTGGCGGGCCGATGCCAAACCGGCCTGGGAACAGCGGTACCGTCAGGCCCAGGACGATCTGCAGCGCCTGCGGGCGCTGGAGGACATGCCACGGCGCTCGCCCGCCGAAGGACTGGAATACGCAGCGCTGGTGGAGGACCACCGCCCGGGATACGACGTCGCCGCGCACTACCGCGAAGGCCTGCAAAGCCTGCCTTCGCACGCCATGGCGCGGTACCGGCTGGGGGCATGGCTGCTGCGGCAGGGTGAGGATGAAGAAGGTCTGCAACACCTGCAGCGGGCCGTGTCGCTGAGCCCGGACCTGGGCGAGCCTGCACTGCGTGCGCTTCACGAACGCGTCCGGCGGCTTCCCGACGATGCCCCATTGCATGACGTGGCCGCGCGGCTCCGGGTGCAGTGGGGCCGGCAGGGAGACGCCGCCGGAAGCACGGCGATGGCCGAAGCGGTACTCCCGCATGGACTGGACGACACCCAGGTGCAGACGCTGCGGCGGATGTTGGCAGGTCATGACAAGGTCACCATGGCCTGGCTGGCGTCCCGCCCCGAGACGGGGCTGTCGACCGCCACCCACTACCTGGTCGTGGTGGACTGGGCGGGCTCGGTCGTCAGCGAAACCGCCGGGATCCCGCGTCTGGCCGCGCAATTGACGTTGCCCGGTCCGTTCACCGTGCTTTCCACCACCGGGCGCGACAGCCCGGGGCGCCAGCTCCGCCAACGCGCGGGAGAACCGATCTACCGGCGGCGGTAACCGGACCGACGCGGCGGGGGCGTTAGAATGCACGCCCTTTTGAATTGCCCGAGTTGCCGCGATGAGCGAGTGGTCCGCCGACCAGGCCCGCAAGACCTATTCCATCCCGCACTGGGCGGAAGGGTATTTCGACGTGGATACCGCCGGACGCGTGGTGGTCTCGCCCAAGGGTGACGGTGGACCGGTCATTCCGCTGCCGGACGTGGTCGACGCCGCCCGCGCCAACGGCGCCAAGCTGCCGCTGCTGGTGCGCTTCCCGGACATCCTGGGCGACCGCCTGGGCAAGCTGCAGGCCGCCTTCGCCCAGGCGCAGGCCGATTGGGACTACCGCGGCGGCTACACGGCGGTGTACCCGATCAAGGTCAACCAGCATCGTGGCGTGGCCGGCACGCTGGCCTCGCACGCCGGCGAAGGCTTCGGCCTGGAAGCCGGCAGCAAGCCGGAGCTGATGGCGGTGCTGGCGCTGTCGCGCCCCGGCGGACTCATCGTCTGCAATGGCTACAAGGACCGCGAATACATCCGCCTGGCCCTGATCGGGCGCAAGCTGGGCCTGCAGACCTTCATCGTGGTGGAGAAGCCCTCCGAGCTGCCGCTGGTCATCGAGGAAGCGCGCAAGCTGGGCGTCAAGCCGGGTCTGGGCGTGCGCATGCGCCTAGCCACCCTGGGTGCGGGCAAGTGGCAGAACAGCGGCGGCGACAAGGCCAAGTTCGGCCTGTCGCCGCGCCAGGTGCTGGATCTGTGGAAGTACCTGCGCGACGCGGGGCTGCAGGACTGCCTGGGTCTGTTGCATTTCCACATGGGATCGCAGATCTCCAACGTCCGCGACATCGCCAACGGCATGCGCGAGGCGACCCGCTACTTCGTCGAACTGTCCAAGCTCGGCGCGAGCATCACCCACGTCGACGTCGGCGGCGGCCTGGGCATCGACTACGAAGGTACCCGTTCGCGCAGCTACTGCTCGATCAACTACGGCCTGAACCAGTACGCCAGCAACATCGTGCAGCCGTTGGCCGATGCCTGCGAGCAGCATGGGCTGACGCCGCCGCGCATCGTCACCGAGTGCGGCCGCGCGATGACCGCGCACCACGCGGTACTGGTGGTCAACGTGGCCGAGGTGGAACAGGCGCCGGAAGGCCGCGTGCCGCCCGCGCATGACGACGAGCCGGCGGTGATCCGCCATCTGCGCGAGATCCACACCGAGCTGGACGAACGGCCGGCGGTGGAGCTGTTCCATGAAGCACAGCACCACCACAGCGAGGGCCTGTCCCTTTATGCACTGGGCCAGCTGGATCTGGTCCATCGCGCGCGCATCGACGATCTGTTCTACGCCATCGCGCACGCCGTGCGCGGACGCCTGAGCAGCGACGAGCGCAGCCACCGCGACCTGCTGGATGAACTCAATGAGCGGCTGGTGGACAAGTACTTCGTCAACTTCAGCGTGTTCGAGTCGATTCCGGACGTGTGGGCGATCGACCAGGTCTTCCCGATCCTGCCGATCGAGCGCCTGGACGAGGCGCCGGATCGCCGCGGCGTGATTGCCGACATGACCTGCGATTCGGATGGCATGGTCGAAACCTATGTCGAGAACGAGGGGCTGGATACCTCGCTGCCGCTGCATTCGCTCAGGTCCGGCGAAAGCTACCGGCTGGGCATCTTCCTGGTCGGCGCGTACCAGGAAATCCTCGGTGACATCCACAACCTGTTCGGCGACACCGACGCGGTGGAAGTCAGCGCCGATGCCGGCACCGGCTACCTGCTCACCCAGCAGCGCCGCGGCGACACCACCGACGTGATGCTGGACTATGTCGGCTATCGCCTGGACGACCTGCGCACCGCTTACCGCAACCGCGTCGCCGACGCGAAGTTGCCGACCGATGAAGCCGCCGCGATGGCGGCGGCGCTGGAAGCGGGTCTGACCGGCTACACCTACCTGTCGGACGAGCCGCTGGCGTAAGCCACGAATCTGCCCTTCCCCCGCCTGCGGGGGAAGGGGGCGCGCAGCGCCGGACGGGGGCCGTCCGGAAAACGATGCCCCCGCAAACTTCAGCCCCGATGCACCTGGAACCCGGCGAACGACTGCGTCACCGGCATCAACTCCAGACGATTGATGTTCAGATGCGGAGGCAGCGTTGCGACCCAGAACAGGGTCTCGGCGATATCACCGGCCGTCATCGGCGACGCGCCCGCGTACAGTTTGTCGGATGCGCCCTGATCGCCATGCGTGCGCACCAGGGTGAATTCGGTTTCGGCCATGCCCGGCTCGATCGAGGTCACCCGCACGCCCGTCCCGTGCAGGTCCGAACGCAGGCCCAGCGAGAACTGGGTGACGAACGCCTTGGTCCCGCCATAGACGTTGCCGCCGGGATAGGGATAGCTGCCGGCGATGGAACTGATGTTGATGATGGCGCCCTTGCGCGCGATCAGCGCCGGCAGCAGCCGCCGCGTCAATGTGACCAGGCTGTCGATGTTGGTGACGATCATCGTGCGCCAGTCGTTCAGATCGGCGGACTGCGCGGGCGCCGTGCCCAGCGCGAGCCCGGCGTTGTTGATCAGCAGGTCGATATCGCGGAAGGCTTCCGGCAGCGCGGCCAGCGCGGCATCCATCGCCGCCTCGTCGCGGATGTCGAAGGTCGCCGCGTGCACGCGATCGCTGCCCAGTTCGTCCACCAGCGCCTGCAGGCGATCCGCGCGCCTGCCGGTGGCGATCACGCGCCAGCCGTCGGTGGCGAAACGACGTACGGCGGCGGCGCCGAAACCGGAAGTCGCTCCGGTGATGAGGGCGGTTCGGGTCATGGAGGCTCCTTCTGAATTCAGCGCGGCGGAGATTGCGGCGCGCGGATGGGGATGCAAACGAAAGCCCGCCACGCGGGCTGCGCGTGGCGGGCGGGTATCGAAACGGGATACGGCATGCGGACTCCTCGGCGCTTGCGGGAGTCCGGCGCGATCACTGGGCCTTGATGGCCATCGCGGGCAGGCCGCCACTGGCGAGCTTCTGTTTGGCCTCGGCCAGTTCGCTGGCGGTGCCGTAGGGCCCCATCCGCACGCGGTAGACGGTCTTGCCGCCAATCTGCGCGGATTCGACCCTCGCGCTCAGGCCCAGCAGGGCGATCTTGGCCTTGGTGGCCTCGGCGTCGCCGGAGGCACCGAACGCGCCGGCCTGCAGGATGTAGCGCGCGCTGGTGTCCGCGTCGGCCACCGTGCGCGGCGGCGTCGGCTTGCCCGAGGGCACAGCCGCGGCCGGACTGGAGGCGCCCGCAGCGGCCGTGGCCGGTGCTTCGTCGATCGGGCGCGGCAAGGTTGACGGCGTGGCGGCGGTTGCGGGCGTCGTGGCGCCGGCAGGCGTTGTCGCCGCGCCGGTGGCCGCGGCCGCCTTTTCTTCGCGCGCCTTGCGGGCGGCTTCCTCGCGCGCGCTGGCGGCCAGTTCGGCATCGGACATCTGCACTTCCTTGCCGGGCAGCAGCGTGTAGAAGTCGTACTGGGGTTCCTTGGCCGGCGCCTGCGCGTCCGTGCCGGTCGCGGGCGTCGGGCTGGACGCGCTGGCCGCCGACTCGGGCACCACCGCCTCGACATCGGCCGAGGCCACCGGCGCCGGCTGCGCGTCCGGATTCGGCTGCGGCCGGAAGAAACCGTCGCCGTCCTTCTTCATCAATCCGGGAGCGATGAAGTAAATCGTCAGGCCGATCAGCAGGCCCAGCAGCAGCCACACCCAGGCCGGTGTGGCGTGGCTGGAATTACGGGTGGCCTGACTCTTGCCGCGACGTGCCGCCATTCAACAAATCTCCAGTTACATTTTCTCGGGCGCTTTCACGCCCAACAGGTCCATGCCGTTGGCCAGCGCCAGCCGCACGGCCGAGGCCAGCGCCAGGCGCGCGTCGCGCGCGTCGGCATCCTCGATCAGCACCGGCGTGCCGGCGTACCACGTGTGGAAAGCATAGGCCAACTCGCGCAGGTATTGCGCAATGACGTGCGGTTCCAGCGATTCGCCGGCGTTCTCCACCACTTCCGGATAACGCGCCAGTTCCACCATCAGCGCCAGCGACAGTTCGTCGTCCAGTCGCGCCAGGTGGGCCAGGCCGTTGGTCTGGTCGTAGGCGTAACCTTTTTCCGTCGCCTGGCGATGCAGGCTGCACACACGGGCATGCGCATACTGCACGTAGAACACCGGGTTGTCGTTGCTCTGCTGGCGGGCCAGATCGATGTCGAAGGTCAGCTGCGAATCCGGTTTGCGGGCGATCAGGAACCAGCGCGTGGCGTCGCGCCCGGCCTCATCGATCAGATCCCGCAGGGTGAAGTAGCTGCCGGCGCGCTTGGACAGCTTCACTTCCTCGCCGCCGCGCATCACGGTGACCATCTGGTGCAGCACGTATTCCGGATAGCCGGCCGGGATGCCTTCGCTCAACGCCTGCAGGCCCGCGCGCACGCGCGCCAGTGAACCGTGATGGTCGGCACCCAGTTCGGTGATCGCGCGCCCGTAGCCACGCTGCCACTTGCTCAGGTGGTAGGCCACGTCCGGCACGAAATAGGTGTAGGTGCCGTCGGACTTGCGCATCACCCGATCCTTGTCGTCGCCGAAGTCGGTGGACTTCAGCCACAACGCGCCGCCTTCCTCGTAGGTGTGGCCGGAAGCGATCAGCTTGCCCACCGTCTCCTCGACCTTGCGGTCGGCGTACAGCGAGCTTTCCAGGAAATACACGTCGAAGGAGACGCCGAACGCGGCCAGATCCAGGTTCTGCTCGCGGCGCAGGTAGGCCACGGCGAACTGGCGGATGGCGTCCAGGTTGTCGGGGTCCTTGCCGCCGTCCACGACGTGATCTTCGAATTCGACGCTGTCACCGGCCAGATAGGCCTGCGCGACGTCACCGATGTAGTCGCCCCGGTAGCCGTCCTCCGGCCAACCGGCGCTGTCCGGAGTCAGGCCCTTCGCGCGTGCCTGGGTGGACTTGGCCAGGTTGTCGATCTGCACGCCGGCGTCGTTGTAGTAGAACTCGCGGCGGGTATTCCAGCCGTTGGCCGCCAGCACGCGGGCGATGCAGTCGCCGATGGCGCCGGCGCGACCGTGGCCGACATGCAGCGGACCGGTCGGATTGGCCGAGACGTATTCCACTCCCACCACGCGGCCTGCGCCGCTCTGATTGCGGCCATAGGCAGCGCCCTGCGCCAGGGCGGTGGCGACTTCGCGCTGGTAGGCGGCGGTGGCCAGGTGGAAATTGATGAAGCCGGGGCCGGCGATCTCCACTTTGGCCACGTCGTCGCTGGTCGGCAATGCGGCCACCAGGGCGGTGGCGATCGCGCGCGGATTGCTGCGCGCGGCCTTGGCCAGCAGCATGGCGGCGTTGGTGGCGAAATCCCCGTGCTCGCGGGTCTTGGGTCGCTCGACCACGAAATCCGGCGTGGCGGTGTTGGCCGGCAGGGTGCCGGCCTGGCGCAGGGCATCGATGCCCTGGGCGATCAAGGCGCGTAGGGAGGCTTTCACGGAGGGTCTGCGGATGTTGCGGGACCGGGCATTTTACGCGGAACCGGCGAGGTCGTCCGGCGCGGGCTGAATGACGCGTTCCGTGACGTCCGGCTGACCTGGATGGCAAGCCGGTCAGAGCCAGCCGCGTTCGGCCAGCGACGTCGGTGGACCATCGCCGACCACGAAGTGATCCAGCAGTCGGATGTCCATCAGCGACAAGGCGTCCCGAAGCCGCAGGGTGATCAGGCGGTCGGCCTCGGAGGGCGCGCTGTGCCCGGACGGGTGGTTGTGGCCGATGATCACCGCGGCGGCATTGTGGGCCAGCGCCCGCCGGACCACCTCCCGCGGGTGCACCTCGGCGCTGTCGAGGGTGCCCCGGAACAGCTCCTCGAACGCCAGCGCGCGATGACGGACATCCAGGAACAGGGCCGCGAACACCTCGTGATCATGGCCGCGCAGGCGCTGGCTGAAGTAGCGGCCGGCCATCGTCGGATCGGTCAACTGCTCGCCACGTTCCAGATCCGCGGCCAGATGGCGGCGGCCGATTTCGAGCGCGCCGGCCATCCGACTGGCGCGGGCCGGCCCCAGCCCGGGCAAGGCGACCAGTTCCGCCGCCGGACGATCAAGCAGACGCCGCAGCGGGCCATGGGCGGAAAGCAGCTCGCGCGCGGTCGCGACCGCATCCTGGCCACGCACCCCCGATCCCAGGAACAACGCCAGCAGTTCGGCGTCGGAGAGGGCGGCGGGTCCCCGGGTGAACAGCTTTTCACGGGGACGCTCGTGGACGGGCCAGTCTCGGATGTGCATATGACCACGATGCCGCGGGCACCCGTGTGCGGCCATCAGGCTTGACGGGGCCATCGGGTAAGCTAATCCCCTGTTCGACTGTAGGAAACCCGACGTGACCGGAAGTCTCGAGCCACGGCCGCTGCAGGGCCAGCGCCTGCTGGTGTGTGTGGGCGGCGGCATTGCCGCGTACAAGTCGCTGGAACTGGTGCGGCGGCTGCGCGACGCCGGCGCCGACGTCCAGGTCGCCATGACCGAGGGCGCCCAGCAGTTCGTCACTTCGCTCAGTTTCCAGGCGCTGTCCGGGCATCCGGTCCGGACCAGTCTCTGGGACAGCGCGGCGGAAGCCGCCATGGGCCATATCGAACTCGCGCGCTGGGCTGATCGCATTCTGATCGCCCCGGCCACGGCCGACCTGCTGGCCCGCCTGACCCATGGCTTCGCCAACGATCTGGTCACCACGTTGTGCCTGGCGACCACCGCGCCGATCACGGCGGCGCCGGCGATGAACCATCGCATGTGGCAGCACCCCGCGACCGTCGCCAACCTGCGCATCCTGCGCGAACGCGGCGTGCAGATCATCGGGCCGGAAGACGGGCCGCTGGCCGAGGGTGAATCCGGGCCGGGCCGCCTGAGCGAGCCGGAAGACATCGTGGCCGCGCTGGCCGCCGGCCGGGCGCCGTTGCCGGCCACGGGACGGGATCTGGAGGGCGTGCGGGTCGTCGTCAGCGCCGGTCCAACCTACGAGGATCTGGACCCGGTGCGCTATCTGGGCAATCGCAGCAGCGGCAAGATGGGGTTCGCGGTGGCCGCCAGCGCGGCCCGTCGCGGCGCCGAGGTGGTGCTGGTGGCCGGACCGGTGCACCTGCCGACGCCGGCGGGCGTGACCCGGGTGGACGTGCGTTCGGCCGCGCAGATGCGCGAAGCCGTGCTCGGCGCGTTGCCGGCCGACATTTACATCGGCGCGGCCGCGGTGGCCGACTACACCCCGCGGGTGGCGGCCACCAACAAGATCAAGAAGACCGGCGAGACGCTGGAGGTGGATCTGGTGCGCACGCCGGACATCCTGGCGGAAGTGGCGGCGCAGACCCAGGCGCTGAAGCTGGTGGTCGGCTTCGCCGCCGAAACCGAAAACGTTGAACACTATGCGCGCGGCAAGCTGCAGGCCAAGCGCCTGGACATGATCATCGCCAATCGGGTCGGCATCGCCGAGGGCGGTTTCGAGAGTGACCAGAACGCGCTGACCGCCTACTGGAAAGACGGTCAGCGCGAGTTCGCCTCGGCGCCCAAGACCCGGCTGGCCGATGCCCTGATGGATCTGATCGTGGAGCGACTGAACGCATGAGCCCGGCTGGCACGCAATCCGTTGAACTGAAGCTGCTGGACCCCCGGTTCGGCGACGAGTGGCCATTGCCCGCCTACGCCACCGCGGCCAGCGCCGGCGTGGACCTGCGCGCCGCGCTGGATGCCACCCTCACCCTGCAACCCGGCGACACCGCGCTGGTGCCCAGCGGCATCGCCGTGCACCTGTCGGACCCGCGGCTGTGCGCGGTGGTCTTGCCGCGTTCGGGACTGGGGCACCGGCACGGCATCGTGCTGGGCAACGGTACCGGCCTCATCGACGCCGATTACCAGGGGCCGCTGCTGATCAGCGTCTGGAACCGGGGACACGAAGCCTTCACCATCCAGCCCGGCGACCGCATCGCCCAGTTGGTGGTGCTGCCCGTCGTGCGCGTAAGCTTCCAGGTCGTGGACGCATTCGCCGACAGCGCCCGGGGGGGCGGTGGTTTCGGCCATACCGGTTTGCGCTGACAGGGGACGGGCACGGATGAGCAAATCAAGCGAAGGTGGACGTCGGTTGCCGCTGGGCGATCTTTCGCGGGCCCTGCCCGGGTTGGTGGTGCTGTGTCTCCTCCTGGCCATCTGGCTGGGCTGGAGCGGCGTACGTCAATGGCGTGACGCCGATCGCTCCGAGGCCCTGCAGCAGGCCAGGGACGCCGGCGTGGCCGCGCTGGAATCGGCGTACCGCGATCAGATCGCGCAGCTGACCCGGCGCATGTCCACCGACGCGGTGAAAACCGCCCTGGGCAGCGGTGATCCAGCGGTGGCCGCCGAGGCGATCCGGCATGGATGGGCCGAAGTCGAGCACGTGGAAGTGATGTCGCGTGATCTGGGCCAGGCCTATGCCGATCCCGCCGCGTTCGGCTACAGCCGGCTGGCGTTGCTGGAAGCCGCGCAACAGGGACAGGCGGTGGTCGCGCGGGTGGTCCGGGATGGCGGCAAGGCCGTGCTTGGCCTGGCGGTCGATGTGCCGCAGGGCGTGGTCTATGCGCGCCTGCCGTTGGCCCGATTGACGTCGGGCTTCGAGGGCGTGCCGTTGCCGCCCGGCACCTATCTGGCGTTGCGGCAGGGCAGCTTCAATGTGGTTCAGCGCGGCAGCACGCAATTGGCCGACGGGGCCGAGGTCATGGCGCATGCCGTGGGCAAGACCGGCCTGCGCGTGGCCGCCGCCGAACCCGACAGCGCGCCCGGTCCGTTCGGGCTGGGGGCGCTGGGCAGTTCGATAGGCGCCGTGCTGGCGGTCGCGCTGGCGGTGCTGGCCTGGCTGACCGCGCGGGGCGGCCTGAAGATTCCGGCCTTGCGGGGAGGCGAGGCGGCCACCACCGGAGACGATGAACCCACTCTGGGCCAGGCCCTGGAGCGGGATCCGTTGCCGGTGGCGGCAAGATCACCCCCTTCCTCCCCACAGACAGGCAGCATGAGCAGAGAAAGAATTCCCGTGGAGGTCGATCCCGGCATCTTCCGCGCGTACGACATCCGAGGCATCGTCGGCAAGACCCTCAACGCGGATGTCGCCGAATGCATCGGCCAGGCCATCGGCAGCGTGATGCAGGAACAGGATCTGACCGACATCGTGATCGGGCGCGATGGTCGCCTCTCCGGCCCGGAACTGGTGGCAGGCCTGATCGCCGGCCTGCGCCGCGCCGGCCGCAACGTCATCGACATCGGCATGGTGCCGACCCCGGTGGCCTATTTCGGCGCCTACCAGTTGCGCGCCGGCAGTTGCGTCGCGGTCACCGGCAGCCACAACCCGCCGGACTACAACGGTTTCAAGATCGTGGTGGGTGGCGAAACGCTGTCCGGCGACACCATCACCGATCTGTATGAGCGCATCCGCGATGGCAGGCTGCATGAAGCGGCAATCCCGGGCGACCTGCAGGAGCGCGACGTCACCGTCGATTACATCCAGCGGATCGCCGATGACGTGCAACTGGAGCGCCCGTTGAAGGTGGTCGTGGATGCCGGCAACGGTGTGGCCGGCGACATCGCGCCGCGCCTGCTGGAAGCGATCGGAGCGGATGTCATTCCGCTGTACTGCGAAGTGGATGGCACTTTTCCCAACCACCATCCCGATCCCAGCGAGCCGCACAACCTGGAAGATCTGATCCAGATGGTCAAGCGCTTCGACGCCGATCTTGGCCTGGCCTTCGATGGCGATGGCGATCGCCTCGGCGTGGTGACCAGGGAGGGCGAGGTCATCTTCCCGGATCGCCTGTTGATGCTGTTTGCCGCCGACGTGCTGGAGCGCAATCCCGGCGCGATGATCATCTACGACGTGAAATGCACCGGAAAGCTGCAGGGCTGGGTGCTGCGCAATGGCGGCACGCCGCTGATGTGGAAGACCGGGCACTCGCTGATCAAGGCGAAGATGCGCGAAACCGGCGCCGAACTCGCGGGCGAGATGAGTGGCCATTTCTTCTTCCAGGAGCGCTGGTACGGCTTCGATGACGGCCTGTACTCGGCGGCGCGCCTGCTGGAAATCCTGGCGCTGCACGGGGAGACGCCCTCGGAAGTGTTGTCCGGGCTCCCGGATGGCATCGCCACGCCGGAGATCAAGGTGCCGGTGGAGGCGGAAACGCCGCATGCGATCGTCCAGCGCTTTGTCGAGACGGCACGCTTCGAGGGTGCCCGCGTGGCGACCATCGACGGCCTGCGTGCGGATTGGGACGATGGCTGGGGTCTGCTGCGCGCCTCCAATACCACGCCGATCCTGGTGCTGCGGTTCGAGGCCGACAACGATGCGGCGCTGGCCCGCATCAAGGATGTGTTCCGCGCCCATCTGGCGCTGGTCGCGCCGGATCTCACGGCGACCTTCTGATCGGAAAGGGCTGCCACCTGGCGCGCGGCAGTCGTCTGCCGCGCGCGGGTTCGCCGATGCTCAGGCGGAGCCGGGCGGCGTGGCGGTTGCTGCGGGTTCGGTTCCGGGCGCGGGCGCGCCTTCGGACGGCGCCGGTCCCTTCATCTGGCGGTAGTGCTGCAGGATGTCGGCGATTTCCACATCCAGTTCCGCGCGCTGGCGCTCGAAGCTGGCCTGCAGCTGGCGCTGGCGCATCAGATCCGCATGCCGGCTGCGGATGCTGGCGGTGGCTTCGGCCGCCACCGCCTGCCCGGCCAGTTCCCGGTCGCCGGCGGTCTGCAGCAGACTCACCAGGCCATCACGCAGGCTGACCACGTTGTAGCGCGCGGTCCGGATGTTGTTGTCGACGATGGCGATACGCTCGTTGAACACCCGACGCAGTTCTTCCTCGCTGCGGTAGGACAGCAGCATGGCCTGTTCGGTGCGACGGCGGGTTTCCAGCGCCGCTTCGTCCAGTTGCGCCTGGATCTTCGCGGCTTCGGCCTGCGCGCGTTCCTCCTCGGTCAGCGCCCGATCCACTTCGGCGGTGCGCAGGCCGCTGGCGGCGCTGATTTCCTCGCGCGCGCGCGTCACGGCCTCGGCGGGCAGTGCATCGCTGCACACGCGCTGGCCGTTCTCGTTCCAGCAGTAGAGTTTCTTGGTGGCCGGTTTGTCCTGCGCGCTGGCGATCGCCATCGAGATCAGGCCCACCGGCAATGCCAGCCAGAAGATGGAACTCCGCATGTGCAGCCCCCTGCTGCCGTCAATCCGACGAACCGCTGCCATAGCGCGCCCGGTAGGCGAGCAGGTCTTCGCGGTGGTGGACAAGTTCCGCGCTTTCTCCGGCGAAATCAAGCAGATCATGCAGGTTGGCCACGGCCACCACCGGCACCCCGGTCTCGGCGGCCACCGCCTGGGCGGCCGACAGGCGTGGACCGCCTTCGCCGGCGTCCGGTTCGGTCAGCACTTCCTGCCGATCCAGCGCCACCACGATGCCGGCCGGCCGGCCGCCACCGGCCCGGATCAGGCCGAGTGCCTCGCGGATGGCGGTCCCGGCGGTGATGACGTCGTCGACGATGAGGACATCGCGACCGTCCAGCGGCGCACCGATCAGCAGGCCACCCTCGCCATGATCCTTGGCCTCCTTGCGGTTGAAGGCCAGCGGCACGTCGCGGCCGCGGCGCGCGTATTCGCAGCCCACCGCGGTGGCGAGCGGAATGCCCTTGTAGGCCGGGCCGAACAGCAGATCGAACCGCAGGCCGGCCGCCTCCACGGCGTCGGCGTAGCAGGCCGCCAGTTCGGCCAACCGGGCGCCGCTGTCGAACCGCCCGGCGTTGAAGAAGTAGGGACTCAGCCGACCGGATTTGAGGGTGAACTCGCCGAAGCGCAGGGCCTGCGCGTGCAGGGCGAGCTGGAGGAAGCGGGCGCGGTGATCGGACATGGGCGGTGCATTCGGCGGGCGAGGGGGAAAGCATAGCCGTTCCATGCCACCGGCCTCCACGCATGCGGTACGCTCTTGCGACTCCCTTCCCGTTCCGCGAACCGGTTTTCACATGCGCATCATCAGTTTCAACGCCAACGGCCTGCGTTCGGCGGCCAACAAGGGTTTTTTCGAATGGTTCGGCCAGCAGGATGCCGACGTGCTGTGCGTGCAGGAGACCAAGGCGCAGGAACACCAGCTCGGCGGTCCGGCCTTCCTGCCCGAGGGTTACAAGGCCTGGTTCCGCGACGCCACCACCAAGAAGGGCTACAGCGGCGTGGCGATCTACAGCCGGCGCGAGCCGGATGAAGTGCGCACCGCGCTGGGCTGGGACGAGTTCGACGAAGAGGGCCGCTACCTGGAGGCGCGCTACGGCAATCTCAGCGTGGTGTCGTTCTACATTCCCTCAGGTTCTTCAGGTGAATTGCGTCAGGGTTTCAAGTTCAGGGTGATGGACTGGCTGGCGCCGATCCTGGACGAATGGCGCCGCAGCGGACGCGACTACGTGCTGTGCGGCGACTGGAACATCGTGCGCACACGCCTGGACATCAAGAACTGGACCAGCAACCAGAAGAATTCGGGCTGCCTGCCCGCCGAGCGTGACTGGCTCAATGGCATGTGCGTGGACGACAGCGGCTGGGTCGACGCCTACCGCAGCCTGCATCCGGAAGGCCAGGACTACACCTGGTGGAGCAATCGCGGCGGCGCGCGCGCCAACAACGTCGGATGGCGCATCGACTACCAGTTCGTCACCCCGTCGCTGCGTGATCGCCTGCGACGCTGTGCGATCTATCGCGACAGCTGGTTCTCCGACCATGCACCGTTCACGGTGGACTACGCTTGATGAGCGCGCCTACGGCGGCCAAGGCACCCGTGTCCTACAAGGGCTGGAGCGGCATCCGGCGAGCGTTCGCCACGCCGGCCGCCTTCACCATGTTGTTGCTCGGTTTCGGCAGCGGCCTGCCGTTCCTGCTGATCGCTTCGGCGACCCTCAGCACCCGGCTGCGCGACGTGGGGCTGGATCTGGGAAGCATCGGCCTGATCAGCCTCGCCAGCTTCTTCTACCTGCTCAAGTTTCTGTGGGCGCCGCTGGTGGATCGCTATGCGTTTCCCTTGACCGCCTTCCTGGGGCGTCGGCGTTCCTGGCTGCTGGTGGCGCAGGTGGCCGTGGCGGCGGGTCTGTTCGCTTTGGCCTTTACCCGTCCCGAACTCGGCGTGGGCGCGTTGGTGGGGTGGGTGCTGTTCGCGTCGTTCGCCGGCGCGACCCAGGATTCGGTCGTCGATGCCTACCGCATCGAGATCGCTCCGGCCGAGGCACAGGCCGCGCTCGCCGCGACCTATACGCTGGGCTATCGCATCGGCCTGATTCTGGCCGGCGCCGGCGCGCTCTACATCGCCGAATTCAGTGGCTGGAAGGACGCCTACCTGGCGATGACCGCATTGATGCTGCTGCCGATCCTCGCCACGCTGTTCAGTCGTGAGCCGGCCGCGCCCGAAGCCGCCGTAACCCGGCGCATCGACTTCATCGGCGCGTTCTGGCAACCCTTCGTCAGCTTCTTCCAGACCAATGGCCTGAAGCTGGGCGTGGTACTGCTGCTGTTCGTGGGCCTGTTCAAGTTTCCGGATCAGGTGATCGGGGTGATGGCCGGGCCGTTCTATCTGGACTCCGGCTACAGCAAGGCCGACATCGCCACCGTTTCCAAGTTGTACGGGGTGTGGACCGGCATCGCCGGCGCCTTCCTGGGGGGCGTCTGCGTCGCCGCGTTCGGTTTCCGCTGGATGCTGGGTATCGCGGCCATCGCGGTGGCCTGTTCCAACATCGCCTTCCTGCTGATGGCACAGCATCCTTCCGAAATCTGGGCGTTCTACGCCGCCATCACGGCCGACAACCTGTCGCAGGGATTCGCCGGCACCGTGCTGGTGGCGTTCATGTCATCGCTGACCAACCGCAACTTCACCGCCACCCAGTACGCGTTGCTGGTCTCGCTGGCGAATCTGCCGGGCAAGTTCATCGGCGGTGTTTCCGGCTACGTCGTCGAGGCCACGTCCTACAGCGCCTTTTTCCTGATGAGCGCGCTCACGGTCATCCCGACACTGCTGCTGCTGGCCTGGTTGTGGAAGCATATCCGTGAGAATGAAGGTGGCAGCACTTCATCCTGAGCATCCGCAAGGCTGATCGGGAACGGTGCTGGGCAGGGGACTGGGGGAACGAGATGACCGACATCGTGCTGAAGGACATCGATCCGCTGCTGGCCGAACGGATCCGGCGGATTGCCGTCGCCCGTGGCTGGAACATGCATGACACCCTGTTCAACCTGATCGAACAGGGCCTGTTCCACTGCGAGGTGGAAGTCCGCAGCGGCTTCGACGATGGTGAAGTGGACGCGCTGACCGCGGCCATCAACGCGCTGAGGGACGTCCCCGCCGGCAAGGGATTCTGAGCGGAATCCGGACCGCGAACATCACGCCGGAAAGATAGTTCCCAGCACCCGCGGCCCTCTCGCGCCGGTGACGGCGGGCAGGTTGCCGGGGCGACCCGCCAGGGTTTCCCGCGCCAGCCAGGCAAACCCCATCGCCTCCACGAAATCCGGATCCAGCCCATGAAGGGCGGTGGATTCGACCTGCACCTGCGGCATCCAGGTCGCCAGCCGGGCCATCAGCTGTGCGTTGTGCACGCCACCGCCGCATACCAGCACCCGCCGGGTATCTGGCTGGCTGGCACGCAGGGCGTCGGCCACCGTCGCGGCGGTCAGTTCCAGCAGGGTCGCCTGGACGTCCGCCGGCGACGCCGCGCTGTCGCCCAACCGTGCTTCCAGCCAGGCCAGATGGAATTGTTCGCGTCCCGTGCTCTTGGGCGGCGGCAGCGCGAACCAGGGTTCCTCCCGCAACCGCGCCAGCAAGATTTCGTCGGGACGTCCGTTGGCGGCGAACGCTCCGCCGGCGTCGAAAGCGGCGCCGGTATGGCGTTCGCACCAGGCATCCATCAGCGCATTGGCGGGGCCGGTGTCGAAACCGCGCACCGGCGGTCCCCCGGCGCGGGGGAGCAGGGTGAAGTTGCCGATGCCGCCCAGGTTCAGCACCGCCCGGTCCTCGTCCGGCGAACCCAGCAGCGCGGCATGGAAGGCCGGCATCAGCGGTGCGCCGTGGCCGCCAGCGGCGACGTCGCGGCGGCGAAAATCGGCCACTGTGTCGATCCCGCTGCGTTCGGCGATCGCGTTGCCGTCGCCGATCTGCCAGGTGAAGGGCGGATCGGCATGCGGCCGATGGCGGATGGTCTGCCCGTGCGAGCCGATCGCGCGGATCTCCGCCGCGCCGACACCGGCCTCATCGAGCAGGCGAAGCGCGGCTTCGGCAAAATGGTGCCCGGTCAGCGCGTCCAGACGACCCACTTCATCCAGGGAGGGGGCTTC
Source organism: Pseudoxanthomonas sp. 134C1 (assembly GCF_057773065.1). Classification (NCBI taxonomy): domain Bacteria; kingdom Pseudomonadati; phylum Pseudomonadota; class Gammaproteobacteria; order Lysobacterales; family Lysobacteraceae; genus Pseudoxanthomonas; species Pseudoxanthomonas sp. 134C1. The sequence continues at coordinate 14,414 of NZ_JBYMTH010000001.1, read as the reverse complement.
GCCACCCTGTCCCAGGGCGATCAGCGCGGCGCGTGTCGCCTCGTTCCAACGATAGGTGCGTCCCAGCACCAGTTCGCACTGCAACGCGGCTCCGCTTCCCTCGAAACGCACGAGCGCGGCATCGATGCCGTCGGCGCTGGTGCCGGAAATCAGACCCAGGAAAAGCGCCGGAGATGCCGGTTCGACAGGGGACATGCGGGGTTCCGTAGAGAATGCGCACGATGCGCCGGGCGTACCAAAGCGTACGCCATCGGCTCCCGCGAGGAGGCGGGAGCCGGGTTCGGGCCTCAGCTCTTCTTGGATTTGCCGGCCGGCTTCTTGGCTTCGGCGACCTGGGTTTCCTTGGCCGGTTCGGCCGGGGAAACGTCGGCGTAGATGATGTTCTCCACCGTGCGGATGCGCGCCAGCGCATTGGCGGTGTAGGTGCGGAACGAGGCCAGCTGCGCGCCGGCCAGCGGTTCCGGCGGCGGCATCGTCACCGACAGCGGATTGCGGTGCACGCCGTTGATGCGGAATTCGTAATGCAGGTGCGGACCGGTGGCCAGGCCGGTGGACCCGACGTAGCCGATCACGGTGCCCTGGGCGACACGCTGGCCGACCTTGACCTTGCCCAGTCGCGACATGTGCCCGTACAGCGTGGTGTGGCCGCGACCGTGATCCAGGATCACCACGCGACCGTAACCGTTCTGCCAGCCGGCGAACTGCACGCGCGCGTCACCGGCGGCCATGATCGGCGTGCCGGTCACCGCGGCGTAGTCCACGCCCTTGTGCATGCGCATGGTGCCCAGCACCGGATGACGGCGCGCACCGAACTTCGAGCTCAGGCGCGCATAAGGAATCGGCATGCGGATGAAGTTCTTCTTCAGCGGTCGGCCGATGGCGGTGAAGTACTCCGGCTTGCCACCCGGACGGGAGAAGCGGAAGCCCGAGTGCAGCTTGCCGTCGACGGTGAACGTCGCGGCCTGCACCGGTCCGGTGCTGATCAGTTCGCCCTCGCGCCAGGTCTGCTCGACCACCACGCTGAAGCGATCGTCCGGGCCGAGATCGGAGTTGAAGTCGATGTCGTACTTGAAGATGTCGTCGGTCAGCGAGTTGACATTGGCGGCGGTCAGGCCGGCCTTGCGTGCCGAACGATTGAGTGAACGGCCAACCTTGCCGCTGAGCACCACGGTACGCGTGGTCGTCTCGCGGGCCACCACCCTTTCGGTGACCTTTTCGCCATCGACGCTCAACTCCACGCGGTGCTGCGGATCCCGGTCGTAACGCAGCGTGCGCAGCTCGCCGGTGACCGGCAGGTCGAACGCGAGCTCGGTGCCGGGCTTGAGACGGGTGAGCGCCTGCTTGGCGTTGGCGTTTTCCAGCAGCGAATGCATGGTCGCCGCCGGAATGTCCAGCTCCTCGAAGATCGAACCCAACGTCTGTCCCGGCTTGACCCGCACCAGTTGCCAGCTGTCGCCGGCAACACCTTCCAGGCGCTCGCGCGACAACTGGGGAAGCTTGAGGGTGAGCGTGGCGCGCGCGTCGGTGGCGGACGGTGGCTGGATCGCATTGGAGAAGCCCGGCACGATCGTGGCGAGCATGATGCCGATCGTGGTGAACAGGCTGGCGTGGATCCAGTGGCGGCGGGTCCATCGGCCAGTCGGCAGATGCTGCTTCACCCGCTGATGCAGGGCCGAATCGCGAAGGAGTTCCAGGCGTTGCTGGAATTGTTGCTTACGGCGGCTGCCGTCCCCATGAGTCTGCATCTAGCCGAACCTCGGGCCCAAGACGGGACCCCAATCGGCGTAACATAGTCACACTAACAGTTCGCGTCAAACCATTGAGCCGATTGGCTTTTTTGAATAGCATCACGCTTAACTTCGCTTTAACCAGATGTTCAACTTTGTCGGCGCCTGTTCACGTCGGCCCCACCCG
>NZ_JBYMTH010000001.1:0-2500 GCF_057773065.1 Pseudoxanthomonas sp. 134C1 | reverse complement strand
AAACCGGGTGATCTAGTCATGCCCAGGGTGAAGGTGCCGTAACAGGTACTGGAGGCCCGAACCCACTCCCGTTGCAAAGGTAGGGGATGAGGTGTGATTAGGAGTGAAAAGCTAATCGAACCCGGAGATAGCTGGTTCTCCTCGAAAGCTATTTAGGTAGCGCCTCATATGTATCCTCTTGGGGGTAGAGCACTGTTATGGCTAGCGGGACATCGCGTCTTAGCAAACCATGGCAAACTCCGAATACCAAGACGGACTGTATGGGAGACACACGGCGGGTGCTAACGTCCGTCGTGAAAAGGGAAACAACCCAGACCCACAGCTAAGGTCCCAAATTTAGTGCTAAGTGGAAAACGATGTGGAAAGGCACAGACAGCCAGGAGGTTGGCTTAGAAGCAGCCACCCTTTAAAGAAAGCGTAATAGCTCACTGGTCGAGTCGGTCTGCGCGGAAGATTTAACGGGGCTAAGCACTAAACCGAAGCTTGGGGTGCACACTTATGTGTGCGCGGTAGAGGAGCGTTCCGTAAGCCTGCGAAGGTGGCTTGAGAAGGCTGCTGGAGGTATCGGAAGTGCGAATGCTGACATGAGTAACGATAATGCGGGTGAAAAGCCCGCACGCCGAAAGCCCAAGGTTTCCTTGCGCAACGTTAATCGACGCAGGGTTAGTCGGTCCCTAAGGCGAGGGCGAAAGCCGTAGTCGATGGGAAGCAGGTTAATATTCCTGCACCTCGCGTGAGTGCGATGGAGGGACGGAGAAGGTTAGGTGTACCGGGCGTTGGTTGTCCCGGGGAAAGGCGGTAGGTGTGGAACTTTGGCAAATCCGGGTTCCTTTAACACCGAGCACCGAGACGAGCTCATTAGAGCGAAGTCACTGATACCACGCTTCCAGGAAAAGCTCCTAAGCTTCAGCTCACGAAGACCGTACCGTAAACCGACACAGGTGGGTAGGATGAGAATTCTCAGGCGCTTGAGAGAACTCGGGTGAAGGAACTAGGCAACATGGCACCGTAACTTCGGGAGAAGGTGCGCCCTTTTTGGTGGCTGCATGCGCAGCTGAGCTGAAGAGGGCCTCAGAAACCAGGCCGCTGCGACTGTTTATCAAAAACACAGCACTCTGCAAACACGAAAGTGGACGTATAGGGTGTGACGCCTGCCCGGTGCTGGAAGGTTAATTGATGGGGTCAGCCGCAAGGCGAAGCTCTTGATCGAAGCCCCAGTAAACGGCGGCCGTAACTATAACGGTCCTAAGGTAGCGAAATTCCTTGTCGGGTAAGTTCCGACCTGCACGAATGGCGTAACGACAGCGGCGCTGTCTCCACCCGAGACTCAGTGAAATTGAAATCGCTGTGAAGATGCAGCGTTCCCGTGGCAAGACGGAAAGACCCCGTGAACCTTTACTATAGCTTTACATTGAACGTTGAGTTCGTCTGTGTAGGATAGGTGGGAGGCTATGAAACCATGGCGCTAGCTGTGGTGGAGCCAACCTTGAAATACCACCCTGATGTGCTTGACGTTCTAACCTAGGCCCGTAATCCGGGTCGGGGACCATGTATGGTGGGTAGTTTGACTGGGGCGGTCTCCTCCCAAAGAGTAACGGAGGAGCTCGAAGGTACGCTCAGCGCGGTCGGACATCGCGCACTGTGTGCAAAGGCATAAGCGTGCTTGACTGCAAGAGCGACGGCTCAAGCAGGTACGAAAGTAGGACTTAGTGATCCGGTGGTTCTGTATGGAAGGGCCATCGCTCAACGGATAAAAGGTACTCCGGGGATAACAGGCTGATACCGCCCAAGAGTTCATATCGACGGCGGTGTTTGGCACCTCGATGTCGGCTCATCACATCCTGGGGCTGTAGTCGGTCCCAAGGGTATGGCTGTTCGCCATTTAAAGTGGTACGCGAGCTGGGTTCAGAACGTCGTGAGACAGTTCGGTCCCTATCTGCCATGGGCGTTGGAAGTTTGAGAGGGGCTGCTCCTAGTACGAGAGGACCGGAGTGGACGAACCTCTGGTGTTCCGGTTGTCACGCCAGTGGCATTGCCGGGTAGCTATGTTCGGAAGCGATAACCGCTGAAAGCATCTAAGCGGGAAGCGCGCCTCAAGATGAGACTTCCCGGGGCACAAGCCCCCTGAAGGAACCATGTAGACTACGTGGTTGATAGGTCAGGTGTGTAAGCGCTGCAAGGCGTTGAGCTAACTGATACTAATGATCCGTGCGGCTTGACCATATAACCTCAAGTGGCCTTGGACTCGACGGCAACGTCGATGAGAATCCAATGCCCGCTACGTCACAAGACCCTATGTGAGACAGGCGCCTCATCCCTTCGGATGGCGACGCTCCAACCGTCTCCCTGGTGAAATTAGCGCTGTGGTCCCACCCGTTCCCATCCCGAACACGGAAGTGAAACGCAGCTGCGCCGATGGTAGTGTGGCCTAAGCCATGCAAGAGTAGGTCATCGCCAGGGGCTTTACCCCTAAACCCCCAGCCAACTGGCTGGGGGTTTT